>NZ_SELT01000006.1 GCF_004361065.1 Cognatilysobacter terrigena
CGGGCCAGACTGAACCTGCCAAGGCTGATGCAGACATGTCGGGGATGGATCACTCGACGATGGACATGTCGGGCATGGACCACAGCGGCATGGACATGTCCGGCATGGACCACGGCGCCGCGACGAAACCGGCGCCCCCGGCAACGCCTGCAACACCCGCGAAGGGCGAGGCGGCGATGTCGGGCATGGACCACAGCGCCATGGACATGTCGGGCATGGACCACGGCGCGATGGCGATGCCACCGGGCCAGACTGAACCTGCCAAGGCTGATGCAGACATGTCGGGGATGGATCACTCGACGATGGACATGTCGGGCATGGACCACAGCGGCATGGACATGTCCGGCATGGACCACGGCGCCGCGACGAAACCGGCGCCCCCGGCAACGCCTGCAACACCCGCGAAGGGCGAGGCGGCGATGTCGGGCATGGACCACAGCGCCATGGACATGTCGGGCATGGACCACGGCGCGATGGCGATGCCACCGGGCCAGACTGAACCTGCCAAGGCTGATGCAGACATGTCGGGGATGGATCACTCGACGATGGACATGTCGGGCATGGACCACAGCGGCATGGACATGTCCGGCATGGACCACCGCGCCATGGCGATGCCGGGGATGCAGGCACCCGCCGACCTCCCCGCCGATGCGGCCCCGCGCACGCCGATCCCGGCCGTGACCGAGGCCGATCGCGCGGCCGCGTTCATGCCGCTCGGTGCCGGTCACCCCGCCCACGACAAGCGCAGCAACTCGTTCTGGCTCGTCGATCGGCTCGAGGTTGCCGACACGGCGAAGTCCGGTGGCTGGGAAGGGCTTGCGTGGATCGGCGGCGACGTCCATCGCACGTGGCTGCGCACCGAAGGCGACGTCGAGGACGGCCGGGTGGAGCAGGGCAACCTGGAAGTGCTTTACGGCCGCAGCGTCACCCCGTGGTGGGACCTCGTGGCCGGCGTTCGCCAGGACGTCGGCGAGGGCCCGGATCGCACCTGGGCCGCCTTCGGCGTCCAGGGCCTGGCGCCCTACAAGTTCGAAGTCGAGGCCACCGCCTACATCGGCGGCAGCGGCCGCACCGCGGCGACGCTTGAAGCCGAGTACGACACGTTGCTGACCAACCGCTTGATCCTGCAGTGGCAGGGCGAAGCGAATCTCTACGGCAAGAGCGATCCCGCGCGCGGCCTGGGGTCCGGTCTGTCCACCGTCGAGGCCGGCGCACGTCTGCGCTACGAGATCACGCGTCGGTTTGCGCCCTACATCGGCGTCGAGGTCGAGCGCGCGTTCGGCGAGACCGCGCGTCTGCGGCGCGATGACGGCTTCGATGCCACCGACACCCGCGTCGTCGCGGGCATCCGTTTCTGGTTCTAGGGGAGGACCTTCCATGAGACCGCACCACCGCAAATGGGCCACGTCCGCCGTGTTCGCCGTCGCCGCGCTGGCACTTGCCACGGGCGCCGCGCTCGGCTTCGTGCGCGCCGGCGTCTACAACATCGCCGCCGACGATCCGCACTACCCGATGACCTACGCGATGCTCGAGCAACTGCGCGATGCATCGATCAAGAAGCGCGCCTCGCAGCTCACGCCGCCGAAGGACCTGATGAGCGAGGCGCGCATCCGGCAGGGCGCTGGCAACTACAACGCGATGTGCACGCAGTGCCATCTCGCGCCGGGTATGGCGGCGACGGAACTGTCCAAGGGGCTGTATCCCACGCCACCCAACCTGACCCGCGAAACGGTCGATGCGGCCGAGGCGTTCTGGACGATCAAGCACGGCATCAAGGCGTCGGGCATGCCGGCCTGGGGCACCAGCATGGGCGATGAGTACCTCTGGAACATGGCCGCGTTCCTGCAGCGCCTGCCCAAGCTCGACAAGGCCGGCTACGACGCGCTGGTGGCGACCAGCGGCGGCCATTCGCACGGTGGCGGGGAGACGGGTGAGGGCGCCGAACCCCATCACGGCGAAGGCGAGCCGTCGCACGAGGACATGGCGATGGACATGCCGATGCCCGGCGGCCACATGCATGCGCCCGGCGCGCCGGCGCATGACGACCCGGCGCCGACGCACACGCATGCCCCGGGCACGCCGCCGCATGACGACGCGCCGCCGGCCGGTTCCGCGCCCGCCCACACGCACGCACCCGGCACGCCGCCGCACACCGACGCACCCAGGCACGTCGATCCGCCCGGCACGCCGCCGCATTCGCATTGACCCAAGGGGAACCGCCATGAAGACCACGCTCTTGTTGACCGCGCTCCTGCTCGCTGCGCCGACCGCGCTTGCGCACGAGGGAAAGGCACATGCCGCGCCCGCGTCGACGCCGTCCAACAATGACGCGCTCGCGCCCGTGATCGCCACCGCCGAGCGCTTCGGCGCTGCTATCAAGGGCGCCGACTTCGACACCGTCCGCACGCTGCTCGACGAAAAGGTGCTGATCCTGGAAAGTGGCGGCGCCGAACGCTCGCTTGAGGAATACCTGGGTCACCACGCGATCGCCGATGCGGCGTTCCTCGCGGGCGCCACGGTCAAGGTGACCCACCGCGCGGGTGAGATGCAGGGCACCACCGCCTGGCTCGCGACCGAGAGCGAGATCACGCCTGCGGCCGGCAGCGATGCAAAACCGCTGCTGAGCACGGAAACGCTGGTGATGCGCAAGGCCGGCAATGCCTGGCGCATCGTGCACGTGCACTGGTCGTCCCGCACGAACAAGGCGGCCACGCCATGAGCCGGCTCGTGCTCATGGCCGCGCTCGCGTTGCCGGTGCTGGGCGCGTGCACGCCGGCGCCGGAGACCGCCACAGATGCCGCTCCGGTCACGCCGGTCGCTGCCGCAGAGCGCACGCCGGATGTGACAGGCCCTGTGAAAACGCCAACCAGTTCAGCGATCGCCGCGAACACGGCGAGCGCGTCCGGCCTTCCCATCGCGCTCGTGCACAAGAGCCCGACCTGCGGCTGCTGCACGGCATGGGTCGAGCACTTGCGCAAGGCAGGCTTCACCGTCGAGGTCGACCAGCGCGAGGACCTGGAGCCGTTGAAAAAGCGCCTGGGCGTGCCGCTGGGCAAGGGCTCGTGCCACACCGCCGAGATCGGCGGGCTCATCGTCGAGGGCCACGTGCCGGCCGAGGACATCAAGCGCCTGCTCGCGAACCGCGGCAGCGCGCGCGGCCTGGTCCTGCCCGGCATGCCGATGGGCTCGCCCGGCATGGAGGCCCCCGACGGGCGCGTGCAGCGCTACACGGTGGAGATGATCAATGCGGACGGTGGCACGACCCCGTTCGCCACGCATGGGGAGTAGCACCCGGGGCGGCGTGGCGGGCGCGCCGATCCACGCCCGCACCCACAAGGAGTTACCACCATGAGCCATCACACCGCCGAGCACCGCAGCACCGAGATGAACCAGTGCATCACCAACTGCTTCAACTGCGCCGCGATCTGCATCGAGACCATCAGCCACTGCCTCCAGATGGGCGGCGAGCACGCCAAGCCCGAGCACATCGGGCTGATGCAGACCTGCGCGGAGATCTGCACCGTGTCGGCCAACGCCATGCTGCGCGGCGTGCAGGCGCACACCGCCACGTGCGGCGCCTGCGCGGAGGTCTGCCGCATGTGCGCGCAGGCGTGCGAGTCGATGGGCGATGACGCGGCGATGCAGCGCTGCGCCGAAGCCTGTCGCCGCTGCGCGGAGAGCTGCCGTGCGATGTCCGGTGGCATGTAACCGCCCCATGCGAACGGCCCCGCCGAGGCGGGGCCGTTCCACGTGCGTGTCGCACCGGCGGTTACTTCTTCGCCGGCGCCTTGTACTTGGCCATGATCCGGATTTCCTCGGCCTGCGCCGCCTTCATCTTCTGCGCCAGGGCACGAAGCTCGGCGTTCTTGCCGTACTTGAGCAGCACGTCCGACATCTGGATCGCCTGCTGGTGATGCATCGTCATCATCGTGGCGAAGTCGGTGTCGACGTTGCCGGTCATGGGCATGGGTCCCTGCATGTGCATCTTCATGCCCTTCATCATGACCTCGTGCAGCTGCTTGCTGCCCTCGCTCATGTTGGCCATCCCGGCCATGTCGTGGTTCATGCCCGCCATCGAATGACTCTGCGCTGCGGGCTTCTTGTCGGTCTCGTGCGCGACCGCGATCGCCGCGCCGCCGAGCGTGGTGGCCAGTACGAGCGCGAGGACGGTCAGTCGGTTCTTGGTGCTCATGGTGATCTCCTTGCCGATCCGCCGGGGGTAGCGGTGGGCGTTGTTTCGCATCCGCGCGGTGCAAGTGCAGTGAACCGCACGCGTCAAACACCGGACTCTGGACTCGTGTCCCGAGTGCGCACTCAACACGATGGATCGGGGAGCACACGATCATGAAGATCGGCGAACTTGCGCGGCGCGTCGGGATTCCGATCGACACCGTCCGCTACTACGAACGCAACGGCCTGCTGCCACCGCCGGCGCGGCGTGCGTCCGGCTATCGCGAGTACGAGGAGGCCGACATTCCGCGCCTGCGCTTCGTGCTGCGTGCAAAGCAGCTCGGGTTCTCGCTCATCGAAATCCGCGAGCTGCTCGAGCTGTCCGACGAACACGTCGGCAACGTCGGCAACCTCAAAGCGGCGGCAAGCGCGAAGCTCGGCGAGATCGAGGATCGCATCGGCCAGCTCACCCGCATCCGCGACGCGCTGCGCACGATGATCCAGGCGTGCCCCGGACACGGTCCCGTGACCGAGTGCCCGATCCGTTCGGCGTTGCTCGACGATGAAAGGCCCCGCGCATGAGCCAGGCGCGCACCGCGACGGACCCGGTTTGCGGCATGCACGTGCCGCCCGACTCGCCGCATCGCTTCTCCTATGGCGGCGGTCTATTCGTGTTCTGCTCCGAGTCGTGTCGCGAGCGCTTTGCGCAGACACCGGATCGCTACCTTGTGTCGGCGTCGGCCGACGTTGCGGCCGCCTCACCGCCCGTTGCGTTCCCTGCGGTGGCTGCGCACCCGCACGCCGAGCCCTACGTGCACGCCCAGCCGCACAGGCACGCGCACACGGACGCCTCTGCCGCTACGCCGGTTGAAACGGTGAGGGCCGGCACGGTGTACACGTGCCCGATGCATCCGCAGATCCGGCAGGACGTGCCGGGCAGCTGTCCGATCTGCGGCATGGCGCTTGAGCCGTTGATGCCGACGGCCGACGAAGGTCCGGTGCCTGAACTCGTCGACTTCACGCGCCGGTTCTGGCGGACGCTGCCGCTGACCCTCGTCGTGCTGGTGCTCGCAATGGCGGGGCACCGGATTCCGGGGTTGTCCGCGGCCGCGCGCAGCTGGATTGAGTTGGTGCTGTCCACGCCGGTCGTGCTGTGGGCCGGCGCGCCTTTCTTCGTGCGCTGGGCGCACTCGATCGCGAACCGCAGTCCGAACATGTGGACGCTGATCGGCACCGGCGTGGGCGCGGCGTACCTCTACAGCGTCGTGGCCACCGTCGCGCCCGGGCTGGTCCCCGCAGCGTTCTATGCGCATGGCCGCGTCGGTGTGTACTTCGAGGCGGCCGCCGCGATCGTATCGCTCACGCTGCTCGGCCAGGTGCTCGAGCTTCGCGCGCGCTCGCAGACCTCGGGCGCGATCCGCGCGCTGCTGGGCCTCGCGCCCAAGACGGCGCGTCGGCTGGGCGCGGATGGGACCGAAGAAGACGTGGCGCTCGAGGCCGTGCAGGTCGGCGACTGCTTGCGCGTACGCCCCGGCGAGAAGGTGCCGGTCGATGGCGTCGTCCTGGAGGGGCAGTCGAACGTGGATGAGTCGATGCTCACCGGCGAACCGGTTCCGGTTTCGAAGGCGCCGGGCGCGAGCGTGATCGGCGCGACCTTGAACACCACCGGCAGCCTGGTCATCGAGGCGCGTGCGGTGGGCGAGGGCAGCGTGCTAGCGCAGATCGTGCAGCTGGTGGCCACTGCGCAGCGTTCGCGTGCGCCGCTGCAGCGCCTGGCCGATCGGGCCGCCTACTGGTTCGTGCTGGCCGTGCTCGCCATCGCGGTGGCCACGCTGCTGGTGTGGGGTTTGTTCGGCCCCGAGCCATCGTGGACCTACGGGCTACTCAACGCGGTGGCGGTGCTGATCATTGCGTGCCCGTGCGCGCTGGGCCTCGCCACGCCGATGTCGGTGATGGTCGCGACGGGCCGCGCCGCCCACGCCGGCGTGCTGTTCCGCGACGCGGAGGCGCTCGAGCGCCTGCGCGAGGTCGACACGCTGATTGTGGACAAGACCGGCACGCTAACTGAGGGCCGGGCCCGCTTTTTCGACCTGCTGGCCACCAACGGCTTTGTTGCGACCGACGTGCTGCGCCTGGCAGCCTCGCTGGATGCCGGCAGCGAGCATCCCCTCGCCGCGGCCATCGTCGCCGAGGCCCACGCGCGGCACCTGCCGCTGTCGCCGGCGGCCGGGTTCGAGTCGGTTACCGGGCTCGGGGTGCGCGGGCAGGTCGAGGGCCAGGCGTTGCGCTTGGGCAACACGCAGCTGATGGTCGATGCTGCGATCGATGTCACGCCGCTGCGCGAGGACGCCGAGCGCCTGCGCGGGCAGGGCGCCAGCGTTATGTTCCTGGCCGTGGACGGGCAAGCGGCGGGGCTGATCGCGGTCGCCGACCCGATCAAGGACAGTGCCGGTGTCGCCCTGCGTGAGCTGCTCCAGGTCGGGATCCGGGTCGTGATGGCGACCGGCGACGGCGTCACCACCGCGCAGGCCGTCGCGCGCACGCTCGGCATCGAGGAGGTGCACGGCGAGGTCCGGCCCGAGGACAAGGCCGCGCTGGTGGCCGAGCTCAAGGCGCAGGGCCGCGTGGTCGCGATGGCCGGCGACGGCATCAACGATGCACCCGCGCTTGCCGCAAGCGACGTCGGCATTGCGATGGGCACCGGCACGGACGTGGCCATGTCGACGGCGCACGTGACGCTGGTGCGCGGTGACCTGCGGGCCATTGCGCGTGCGCGGCACATTTCGCAGGCGACGGTCTCCAACATGCGACAGAACCTCGCGTTTGCGCTGGTCTACAACGCGCTCGGCGTGCCGCTGGCCGCGGGCGTGCTTTACCCGGTCACCGGCTGGCTGTTGAGCCCGATGATCGCCGCGCTCGCCATGAGCCTGTCCTCGTTCTCGGTCGTGGCCAATGCGCTACGGCTCAACCGCATTACCGAACCCGCGACGCCGGCGCCGCCGTCGCCGCCCCCCTCGCAGCGCGCGTCATGCCATTGACCCTCGTTCCCGATGGCATGCCGCGCTGCACCTGTTCCCGACCGACCCGGTCTTTCCCCCAAGGAGTCACCCCATGAAGACGATCCTGCTAGTCCCCCTGCTGCTCGGCACCACGCTCGCGCTCGGCGCGTGCGCCAACAACGCCGATACCAACGCGGACACCGCGTCGGCGACGCCCACAACGGATGCGGCCGCCGCCGCACCGGCGGCCACGCCGGCCACGACCGATGCGACCGCGAGCACAACCGCCGACGCGGCACCGGGCGCCGCCGACCCGATGGCGGGCATGAGCGCGCAGGAGCACGCGGCGATGGACGCGGCCACCAAGGCCCACGGCGACGGACATGCCGCGGCGGACGCCGCCAAGGGCGCGACCGGCATGAGCACCAGCACGCAGGCCGGCTGGTACACCGCCGGCACGTTCCGCGCCTGCGGCAGTGCGCAGGCGATGAAGGTCGACAACACGGCCGAGATCGACGCGCAGATCAAGAAGGGCGGCATGAATGCTGGCGATCCGGTCTACGTGCAGGTCGAAGGCATGCCGATGGGCCAGAGCTACATGCTCACACGCGTGGTGCAGGTCGGCTCCAAGACGCCGGTACGCGACTGCCCGATGACGGGCACCACGACGCAGACCGGCGGCTGAGCCTGCGGCGGCGCCCGCACCGGGCGCCGCCCTTCAACGGAGAATGGCGATGAACATGGATCCGCACGCCGCGCATGGCGCACCGTCGACCACCGCCGGCGGCGCGAAAGCACCGTCGCACTACCGGCGCCTGGCGCTGATGGCGCTGGTCTCGTTCGCGGTGATGTACGTGCTGATGTACGCGATGGTCGACTCGATCGGCAGCGTGTACATGAGTTCGAACCAGGTCTACATGGCGGGCCTGATGGCCGCGCCGATGGTGGCGATCGAGCTCGCGCTGATGGGCATGATGTATCGCGACCGCCGGCTCAACGCGATCCTGATCGGCGCAAGCCTTCTGCTGACCGCCGTGCTCTGGATGTTGATCCGCACGCAGGCGGGCATCGGCGATCGGCAGTTCCTACGCTCGATGATCCCGCACCACTCCGGCGCGATCCTGATGTGCGGCAAGGCGAAGATCACCGACCCGCGCATCAAGGCGCTGTGCGCCGACATCATGGTCGGCCAGCGCCGCGAAATCGACCAGATGAAGGCCCTGCTGGCCGAAGGCGCGCGCTGATGGAGGACGCCGAGTTCCGGCAGTACGTGCAGGCCACGCAGCAGATGATCGGCCAGCTGCATGGGCGGGTCGGCCAGCTCAACGACACGCTCGGCGGCGTGCAGTCGGCGCTGACCGCGAGCGGGGCGGCGGCGACGCAGCAGATCCAGCTCGCGGCCGGTGCCTACGACATGGCGTACCTGGCCGTGCGCGCGATGGCGGACATGAGCCCGGAATTCCGCACGGTGCTGCTGCGCATCGCGCAGGAGCCGGCCATCGTCGAGGCGGCGCAAGGCCACCGCGACGCGCTGCGCGAGGCGCTCGCGGGTGCGCACCGCGCGCTGGGCGAGCGCCCCCGGTTGCGGCCCGTGCCGCCGGATGCCGATGCCTGAGGCGGGGCGGGGCACGGAGGCGGGGTCGACGACGCCACCCCGCAACGGGCGCGCCTGGCGCCAGCTCCACCGCGTGCTTGCGCTGGTGGTGGGGCTGCAGGCGCTGTTGTGGATGGCCAGCGGCCTGTACATGACGGCGATCTCCATCGACGTCATCCACGGCGACCACGTGACCCGTCATCGGCCCGCACTGCTGCCCGCCGGGCCCTTCGTCCCGCCCGCCACCGATGACGCGGTCGAGGCCGTGCGGCTCAAGGCGCTCGCCGACGGACGCGCCGTCTACGAGATCCGCGGGGCCGGCCGCACGCAGTTGCAGGACGCACGCACCGGCGCATCGATCGCCCCGCTCGACGCGGCCGGCGCGCGTGCACTCGCCCAACAGCTCTACACCGGCCAAGGCGCGATCGCCGATGTGCGCTGGCTGACGCACGCTCCGCGCGAGGTGGGCTCGCGCCCGGCGCCGATGTGGCAGGTCACCTTCGACGATGCGATCGCCACGACGCTGTACCTCGCGCCGGACACGCACGAACGGCTGGCCACGCGCCACGATCTGTGGCGCGCGTTCGACGTGCTGTGGATGCTGCACATCATGGATTACCGCGAGCGCGAGGACATCGGCACGCCGTGGCTTCGCGTGCTGGCCGCCCTCGGCCTTGCCTTCGCACTCGCGGGCGTGGGCCTGTTGCGTTTCACCGTCGGGCGGCGTCGATGAAGCCGTGGCTCGCGCGCGTGCATCGCTGGCTGGGCCTCGTCATCGGCCTGCAGGTCGTGCTGTGGCTCGCCAGTGGGTTGACGATGAGCCTGCTCGATCCGGCCGCGGTCGAAGGCGCCGCGACGCGCGCGCCGGCGCCGGCGACGCGCACGTGGCCTCAAGGCACCCGCACGCCCGGAGAGATCCTGGCCGCGCATGGACGATCCGCCGAGCGCATCGAGTCCGCATGGCTGCTGGACACGCCGGTCTGGCGCGTGAGCCACGGCGAGACCAGCGTGCTGCGCGATGCCTATACCGGCGCGACGATCGAGATCGACCCCGCGACCGCGCGCACGATCGCCAGTCGCGACTACAGCGGCGCCGTAGGGCCCGGCACGCCGGAGCGACTGGAGCGCGCGCCGCTCGAGGCGCGCGGCCACGCCGGCCCGCTCTGGCGAGTTCCGTTCGCCGACGACGCCCACACCACGCTCTACGTCAGCGCGCAGGACGGCCGGATTCTCGAGCGCCGCACCGACGCGTTCCGGTGGTTCGACATCGCCTGGATGCTGCACATCATGGATTACACCGGGCGCGCCGACTTCAACCACCCGCTGGTGGTGGCCACCGCGGGCGGGGGTGTGCTGCTGGCGATCAGCGGCCTGTGGCTGCTGGGTTTCAGCGTCGCGCAGGGCGAGCTGCGGCCGCGCGCATGGCGCCGCCGCGGTGGGCTGCGCGTGCTGCACGCCGACGATGCACTCGGCGTTACGGTGCCGGCGCGCGAAGGTGAAACGGTCCTTGCGGCGCTCGCCCGTGCCGGGCTGCACCTGCCGTCGCAGTGCGGGGGCGGGCAGACCTGCGGCCAATGCGCGGTCAAGGTCGACGGCCGCGTGCCGCGGCCGGGTGCGGGCGATCGGGCGCGGCTGCCGCGCGAGCGCCTGATCCATGGCGAACGCCTCGCATGCGCGTTGCCCGTGCGCGAGGGCCTGTCGGTGCACGTGCCGACGCGCGACGCCATGGCCTTGCATGTGGCGCGCATCGAGCGCATCACCCCGATCAGCCCGACGCTGCGCGAGATCGTGCTGCGACCGGCGTCCGCGCTGCCGCCGCTGGCGGCCGGCCAGTTCATCGAGCTCGACATCCCGGCCTTCGAGGTCGACGCGGAGGCGGTCTCCGACCCGCGCGCGCCGTTGCCGGCGTCACTGCTCGCGCATGCGCGTCCAATCGCGTTCGCGCGCAGCCTGGTGCGCGCGTACTCGCCCAGCCTGACCCCGAGCCTGAGTGACGGCGCGTTGCCCCTTCTTGTGCGCCTGGAGCACGGCCTGCCCGACGCCGGCTGGATCGGACGCGGGTCGGGTTATCTCTTCAGCCGTCGAGTCGGGGATCGAATGCAGTTCCGTGGGCCGTTCGGCGCGTTCCGGCTCAAGCCGGGGACGCGCGAGAAGATTTTCATCGGCGGGGGCGCGGGCGTCGCGCCGCTTCGCGCGATGCTCTGGGAGCGTCTTGAGGCCGGCGGCCGCGAGCGCATGCACCTGTGGATCGGCGCGCGCACCCCCGATGAGGTGCCGTATCACGAGGAGCTGCTGGCGCTCGACGCCGCGCATCCGCATGTGGACGTGCACGTCGTGTACTCCGAGTGGGGCAACGCCACCGGCGGGCCACGCTGGATCCACGAGGCGGTATACGACGGGTTGCTGCATTCGCACGGCGCCCTCGCCGAGTGCGAGTTCTACCTGTGTGGTCCGCCCGCCATGCTGGACGCGGCACGGTCCCTGCTGGCGGACATCGGCGTGGAGCCCGCACGCATCGCCTATGACGACTTCGGCTGACGCTGCCTTGGCGTCAAGTCGCGAATGCCGGGCGAGCGCAACCGCGTGCAGCAACCTCCCGGCCGTGGCGGGCACCGCCGCTATGTGCTCCGTGCGGCAATCCGGCCGGGCTCGCGACCGATGGAGCGTGCTCCCCACGCAGTCCGACGGTCACCGGGACGGTTTCTGCGAGCGGCGCCGCGGCGGCGTGGCGATCACCGACGCCTACGCGTCGCGCTCTAACCCTTTGAATTCCAGGAGGCACCATGCAAAAGAGCGCGGGTTTTGGGCAATTCGCGGTTCCCGTGGGCATGGCGCTGGCCACTGCCACGCCCGCTGTGGTGGTCCGCTTGGGCGGGCTGGCGCTGGCGCCGCTGCTTGGTGCCGCCCTGTTCGGCGTGGCAATTCTCGCCGCCGGCTTTCTCCTGTCCTGGGGTGCGGAGGCCGCCGAGCGCTACCTCGCCACCGGCTTCATCGTGGCGCTGGTGGCGCTGGTCACGGTCCTGCCCGAATACGCGGTCGACTTCTACTACGCCCTTCGCGCCGGACAGGACCCCGCGTCGGGCTACGTGGCCTACGCGGCGGCCAACATGACCGGCGCCAATCGCATGCTCATCGGGCTCGCATGGCCACTGATGGTGGGCCTGCATGCCTGGCGCTCGCACGAGCGCGGGATCGCGCTGCTGCGCGAAAACGCGGTGGAGTTCATGTTCCTGGCGATCGCAAGCCTCTATGCCTTCGTGATCGTGTGGAAGAACACGATCAGCGTGGTTGATTTCGTTGTGCTCGCTACGTTGTTCGGCGCGTATTTGTGGCGCACGTCGCGCGCCTCCAACGAAGACGATGAGCCGGAGAGTGAGGAACCCGGGCCCGGCGCTGTGATCGCCAAGCTGCGACCGGGCGCGCGGTGGGCCACCATGGGCGCGATGACGGTGCTCTCGGCGGCCATCATCCTGCTCTCGGCGGAGCCGTTTGCCGAGGCGCTCGTGGCATCCGGCCGACGTTTGGGGATGGACGAGTTCCTGCTGATCCAATGGCTCGCGCCGCTGGCCAGCGAAGCGCCGGCGGTGGCGATCGCGGTGCTTTTCGTTCTGGACGGCCGCGCGCGGGCGGCGCTGTCGACAATGATCAGCGACAAGATCAACCAGTGGACCCTGCTGGTGGGCATGTTGCCCATTGCGATGAGCGTGGGCGCGGGCCATCTCGTCGCGTTACCCCTGGATGCGCGACAGCACGAAGAGTTCCTGCTGACGGCCGCACAGTCGCTGTTCGCGCTCACGCTTTTGATGCGCCTGCGCCTGAGCATGGCCAGCGCGGCGATCTTGGCGACCCTGTTCGTCGTGCAGGTGCTCGTGGCGTTCTTCTACCGCGCCGATCCGGTGCGGGAAGTCGCGATGCTGACCTATGCCGCCTACATCTACCTCGGCCTCGCCGCGCTTCTGTTCCTGGCCCAGGTGCGACGACTTCCCGGCCTCGTGCACGCCGGGCTGCGTCCCGAGCCCGGCGGCGCTGCCGCGGATTCGCCCGTCGCTTGACCCCGTAGCGGCTACGGACCGTACCGTCGGCGCTTCCGGTCCAGGAGCACGACCATGCCCAGCGATTTCGACGTTGCCGTGATCGGCGGCGGCCCCGCCGGCTACCCACTCGCGTTGCGGGCAGGACAGCTCGGACTCAAGGTGGTGTGTATCGAGCAACGCCGCCGCCTCGGCGGAACCTGCCTCAATGTCGGGTGCATCCCGTCGAAGGCGCTGCTGGAATCGTCCGAGCGATTCGCCGCCGCATCGCACGAATTCGCGGCACATGGCGTCGAATTCGAGGGGCTGCGACTGAACCTGGCGCGGATGCTCGCGCACAAGGACGAGGTCGTCGCCGGGCTCGGCCGCGGGATCGACGGCTTGCTGCGCAAGCAGGGCGTTGAGCGTCGGATCGGCACGGGCCGGCTGCTCGAGCCCGGTCGCATCGAGATCACCGGCGAGGACGGCAGCAAGGACATCATCACCGCCCGCTCGGTGGTGACCGCCACCGGTTCCGAAAGCGCGCCGCTTGCGAACGTCGCGGTCGACGAGGACCGCATCGTGTCGTCGACCGGTGCATTGTCATTTCCCGAAGTGCCGCAGCACCTGGTCGTCGTGGGCGCGGGTTACGTCGGCCTCGAACTGGGCTCGGTCTGGCGCCGCCTCGGCGCGCGCGTCACGGTCGTGGAATACCTGGACCGCATCACCCCCGGCATGGACACCGAGATCGCGGGCGTGCTGTACAAGGCGCTGGCGGATCAGGGCATCGAGTTCCGGCTCGGACAGAAAGTGACCGGTGCCACCGTCGAGGGGAGCGGCGTCACTCTGACCGTCGAGCCGGCGGCTGGCGGGGCGCTTGAGGCGCTGCAGGCCGACCGTGTGCTGGTCGCCATCGGACGACGTCCCCACACGGCGGGTCTCGATCTCGAAGCACTTGGGATCGAGCGCGATGCACGCGGCTTCATCCGCGTCGATTCGCGTTTTAAGACCAACGCGGCGGGGGTCTATGCGATTGGGGACGTCATCGGCGGCCCGATGCTGGCCCACAAGGCGAGCGAAGAGGGCGTCGCCCTCGCCGAACAGCTGGCCGGCCTTCCGGGCCACGTGAACTACGCTGCGATCCCGGCGGTGATCTACACCGCGCCGGAAGTTGGATCAGTGGGCCAGACCGAGGAGCAATTGCGCGACGCCGGCATCGCCTACCGGGTGGGCCGATTTCCCTTCGCCGCCAATGCCCGCGCGCGTGCCAAGGCGCAGACGGACGGGCTCGCCAAGGTGCTTGCGGACGCGACGACCGACCGCATCCTTGGCGTGCATATCGTCGGACCGGAGGCGGGATCATTGATCCACGAGGCCGTGGTGGCGATGGAGTTCAACGGCTCGGCGGACGACGTCGCGCGCAGTTGCCACGCGCACCCGACCCTGCCCGAAGCGCTCAAGGAAGCCGCCATGGCCGTCAACGGCTGGGCACGGCACATCTAGGGCGGGTCGCGGTAGCCGTTGCTGATCGGATAACGACGCTCACGACCGAACGCGCGTCGCGTGAGCTTCGGCCCGGGGGCGGCTTGATGTCGCTTCCATTCGGACGTGCGCACCAGCTTGAGCACGTTCTCGACGGTGCCCGCATCGAACCCCGCCGCCACGATCTCATCGCGCGACTGCTCGCCATCGACATGGCGCTGGAGAATGGCGTCGAGCACGTGGTAGGGCGGCAGCGAATCCTCGTCCTTCTGGTTTTCGCGCAGCTCGGCCGAAGGCGGCCGTTCGATCGCCCCTTCGGGAATCACCGCGTCGCCGACGGTATTGCGCCAACGGGCGAGGCGGAACACGTCCGTCTTGTAGACGTCCTTGATCGGCGCATAGCCGCCGGCCATGTCGCCGTAGATCGTCGCGTAGCCCACGGCGTATTCGCTCTTGTTGCCGGTGGTGAGCAACAAGCCGCCAAACTTGTTCGACAGCGCCATCAACATCGCGCCGCGAATGCGCGACTGAAGATTTTCCTCGGTCGTGTCGACGTCGCGACCCTCGAACGTATGGGCGAGCGTGTCGAGATAACCCTCGAACGGCTTGGCGATCGGGAGCGTCAGCATGGTGACGCCCTGCCGTTCGCACTGGTCGGCGGCGAGGTCGTTCGACAGCCCGGCGGTATAGCGCGACGGCAGCCGCACCGCTGTGACGTTCTCCGGGCCCAGCGCATCGACCGCGACTGCAAGCACCAGCGACGAGTCGATGCCGCCCGACAGCCCGAGCCAGACCTTGTCGAAACCGTTCTTGCGGCAGTAGTCGCGCGTGCCGCGCACCATCGCGCGGTACATCAAGCCGATCGTGCTTTCGTCGGCGTCGGTCGGCCAGGACGCCCGGTCAAACCGCCCGGTGTTCGCGTGGAAGTCCGCCACCAGCAACTGCGCAGTAAAGCTGGTCGCAGCCGGATGCACGCTGCCGTCCGCGTCGGCCAGCAGGCTCGCGCCATCGAACACCGTGTCGTCCTGCCCACCCACGACATTGACGTAGGCGATCGCGCAGCCCGCGCCGGCGGCCCGCTCGGCCAGCAAGGCATCGCGCTCGGCGTGCTTGTCGCGCTCGAACGGCGAAGCATTGGGCACCACGACCAGCGCCGCGCCGGCTGCTGCGGTCTCGAGCATGGGCTCCAGGCCCCACAGGTCCTGGCAGATCAAAAGACCGATCGGCACGCCGTCGACGTCGAACACGCACACGCCACCGTCGGGATCCACCTCGAAATAGCGGCGCTCATCGAACACCGCGTGGTTGGGCAGGTCACGCTTGCGATACGTGGCCTCGATGCGCCCGTCCCGGAGCACGCTCGCCGCGTTGTAAACCACCGCGCCGGCGGCCTCGGGCCAGCCGACCACCGCGGTGATGCCGTGGACCTGCGCGGCCAGCCGCGTCACGGCGGCGGTGCAGTCGGCCAGGAACTGCGGTCGCAGCAGCAGGTCCTCGGGCGAGTAACCGCTGACGCACAACTCGGGGAAGACGACCAGCTGCGCACCGTGCACGTCGCGCGCGCGCGCGATCAGCGAGCCGATCTGCTCGGCGTTCGACGCGATCGCGCCCACGGGAAAATCGAACTGCGCGAGCGCGATGCGCAGCGTCATCGCGCCTTCGCCAACGCGCGACGGGGCGCGGCGTCTTTCAGCGCGCTCAGCACCGTGCAGTGGGCGCGGTCGCCACCCCGACAGCCGCTGATCGCGCGCTCCAGCTCCTGCGCGACGCGCTTGAGATCCTCCATGCGCGCATACACGGCCGCCAGATGCGTCTGCGCCAGCGCAGTGACCTGCTCGCAGGTGAGCGAGGGGTCCTGATCGAGCTGCAGCAGGCTGCGGATCTCGTCCAGGCTGAAGCCCAGATCCCGGCTGCGGGTAATGAAGCGGATCCGCTCCACGTCGGCCTCGGCGTAGTCGCGGTAGCCGGATTCCGTCCGGGCCGGCGGCGGCAGCAGGCCGATGCGTTCGTAATACCGCACGGTCTCGAGGTGGCAGCCGGACACCCGGGCGGCGTCACTGATTTTCATTCGCATCTGTTGACTCTGTAGGAGCTACGGACTTTAAACTGCGCGCCAACCCGTCACGTGAAGCGCTGATGCGCCCTGTTGCCCGCGTCCTCCTCCTGATCCTGGCCTTGCTCGCCGCCCCTGCGCTTTGGGCGACGGACGCCGCGACCGAGGCCCGGCAGGCGTGGCAGCTGCTGGAATACATCGCCGTCGACTACGGTGGCGCCGTCGATGCACGTGGCGACGTGGCCAACGCCGGTGAATACGCGGAGATGCAGGAATTCGCATCGACGATCGGCCAGAAGCTGGCGGCGCTGCCCGCTGCGCCGGGGAAGGCCGAGCGCATCGCCGGGGCAGGGCAGCTGCAACGACTCGTTGCCGAACGCGCCGCGCCCGCTGCCGTCGCGAGCGCCGCCCACGCGCTCGCCCGCCAGGTCCTGGAGGCGTATCCGATCGACGCGGTTCCCGAATCCGCGCCCGACCGTGCACGCGGCGCGGCGCTGTACGCCGCGCAGTGCAGCGCGTGTCACGGCGGTACCGGTGCGGGCGACGGCCCGGCGGCCGCCTCGCTGGATCCGCGACCGGTGGCGTTCACCGACCACGGCCGCGCGATCCAGCGTTCGCCGCTCGCGCTTTACCAGGTCATTTCCCAAGGCTTGAGCGGGACGGCGATGCCCAGTTTTGCCGGGTTGCCGGCGCAGCAACGCTGGGACCTCGCGTTCTACGTCGGCGGCCTGTCCGCCGATGATGCGTTGCGCACTCGCGGGCAACAGCTCTGGGCGGCGAACGCGGCCGCACGCGCAGCCGTGCCCGACCTCGCGAGCCTGGCGCAGTCGCGCGAGGACGATCTGGCCCTGCGCTTGGGCGCCGAAAACGCGCGCGCCATCACCGCCTACCTGCGGGCCAACCCTGGCGCCCTGGCCCCGGCGGCGTCGCCGCGCGCGTCCTCGCCGGGCCCGACGCTCGCCGTGGCACGCCAGCGCCTGGCCGAGGCCGTCGAGAGCTACGACCCGGCGCAGCCCGCGCAGGCGGCGCAGCGCGCGCTTTCGGCCTACCTCGACGGCATCGAGCCGATCGAACCCACGCTCGCCACGCGCGATCCCGCGCTGTTGCGCGAAATCGAGGCCGCCATGTCCGAGCTGCGCACCCGCATCCAGGCGCGCGCGCCGGTGCGCGAGGTACGTGCGCAAGCCGATGCGGTTCGGGGCGTGTTTGATCGCATCGAAGTCGCTCTGGCCGACAAGACGACGTCATCGGCCGCCGCGTTCGCGGGCAGTTTCACCATCCTCGTGCGCGAAGGCCTGGAAGCGCTGCTGATCGTGGTCGGCATGCTGGCCTTCCTGCGCAAGGCCCAGCGCGCGGATGCCATCCGCTACGTGCATGCCGGATGGGTGGGTGCGTTGCTCGCCGGCGGCGTCACCTGGGCGGCCGCCACGTACCTCGTCGGCATCAGCGGCGCGAACCGCGAAGTGACCGAGGGACTTTCATCGCTGTTCGCGGCGCTCGTCCTCCTGAGCGTCGGGATCTGGATGCACGGCAAGAGCGCCGCGGGGCGTTGGCAGCAATACCTCAGCGAGCGGATGTCCGCGGTGCTCACCGGGCGCTCGGCGATGTTCCTGTTTGGACTGTCCTTCATCGCCGTGTATCGCGAAGTCTTCGAGACCATCCTGTTCTACGCCGCGATGTGGACCCCGCAGGACAGCGCCGCGATCGTCGGGGGCCTCGCTGCGGGCATCGGCTTGCTGGCCGTGATCGCCTGGGCGCTGCTGCGCGCCGGCATGCGCCTGCCGGTCGGCACGTTCTTCTCGGTGAGCGCCGTGCTCATCGCGATCCTCGCGGTCGTGCTGGCCGGCAAGGGCACCGCGGCACTCCAGGAAGCCGGATGGATTTCCCAGACCGTGCTGCATGCACCGCGCGTTGATTGGCTGGGCCTGTATCCCACCGCACAATCGCTCGTCGCCCAGCTCGCCGTCGCGGTAATCGCCGGTCTCGGCTACCTCTGGGCGGCGCGCGCGCCGCAGGCCACCGGGAAGGGGCGCTGAGCATGTCCGACTGCGGCTGCCATCTCGAGGCGCAGACGGCGGCCGAGCGCCGCACGCTCAGGGTGGCGCTCGTCCTGAACGCGACCATGGCCGTGCTGGGCGCGCTGGCCGCCTGGTGGGCGCACTCCTCGGGATTGCTCGCCGACGCGCTCGACATGCTGTCGGACGCCACCGCCTACGCGATCGGGCTGGCGGCGTTGGGCCGCAGCGGGATGTTCAAGCGGCGTGCCGCTGGACTAAGTGGCGCGGTGCTTGGCGCCCTGGGCTTGGGCGTGCTGGTCGAAGTCGGCCGTCGATACGTAGACGGTGCCGAGCCCGTCGGCGGTTGGATGATCGCGACCGCGTGCCTTTCGCTCGCCGTCAACCTGTACGTCCTGCGCTCGCTCGCCGCGTTCCGCACCGGCGAAGTCCATCTTCGAGCGAGCTGGATCTTCACGCGCGCCGATGTGGTCGCCAACGTCGGCGTACTGCTGGCGGGCGTGCTGGTGACACTGACCGGATCGGCCACCCCGGACCTCGTCATTGGCGCGGTGATCGGTCTGTACATCCTGAAGGAGGCCATCGAAATCCTTCGCCAGGCCACGAGCACTGCTGCGGCGCCGACTCCCGGTGAAAACGGTGGTTGAAATAGTATCCCTGCGAGTTCACCGGTAATCTGCCCCCGATGACGTCCCGAATCCGCCGCCGCTGCGCATCTACGATTCGCCTTCTGGCGATCGTGCTGTTCGCGTTGGCGTTGCTGCTGCGCCCGGTTGTCGACTCCGTCAGCGAGTTGCACGAGTTTGCACATGGCGGGCACGGCAGCGTTGAGTACAGCTCGGCCGACACGAGGGGAATGTCCACGTCCGGGCCCGCCGCCGGCGAGGGCAGGCAGGCCGCGTCGCTTCACAGTCTGCTGAGCTTTGTGCATTGCTGCGGCACAACCTTGGCCGCGCTGCCGGCGGTCGGTTTCCAGCCGCTTTCCGAACTGCAGGCCGATGCCCCGGCGGGCGCTTTGCCGCGGGCGCACCGCGTCGCCCCTCTGATCAGTCCCTTCCGACCTCCGATTACGGCCTGACCACTGCGCGCCCCCGTGCGGGGCCACCCGGTTTGCCGTCTTCTTCGGAGTGATCATCCATGTTCTTGCGACTCGCAGCGTCTGCTGCGTGCGTCGCCGTGCTGTGTGCGCCCTGCGCCCTGCACGCCGCGCCGCCCGACCTATCAGCCATTCCCGCCGCACCTGTGCCGCCCGCTGTGCCGGCGTTGGCGACGACGCTGGCGCCACTATCCCTGCGCGAGGCGATGCGCGCGGCATGGGAGCACCATCCGGCGGCCACGTCGGCAAGGGCGCAACAGGCCGCTGCGCGTGCCCGCCTCGATGCTGCAGGCAGGCCGCTGTACAACCCCGAGGTTGAGGTCGCGGTCGACAAGGAGGGCCCGGACACCAGTGTCACCGGCGGCCTGAGCCTGACACTCGACTGGCACGACAAGCGCGGCGCCCGCCGTGATGCCGCGGCGGCGCGGTTGACGCAGGCCGAAATGACGGCGCGCCGCATCCAGCGCGACTTCGTGCGCCAGTGGTTCGCCAGCTGGGCGGATTTGCAGACCGCGCGCCAGCGCGTCGCGACCGGAGAACGGCGTCTGGCGCTGGTCACGCGGTTCGTCGAAGTGGCCCGCCGGCAGTTCGTGGCGCAGGACATCTCGGGCCTTGAGCGTGACTTTGCCCAGCTCGCTCTTGACGAGGCGCGTGCCGAGCAATCCCGGCTGCTCGCCGAGGTCGCTGACGCCGAAGCGCGGTTTCGCAGTGTCGGTGGCGATCCGGCCACCGTCGCGGTGGACACGCTTCCCACCGACCGGTTGCCGCGGCAGGCTCCAGCAATGGGCGATGTGGGGCAACTGCCCGACCTTCAGATCGCCGAAGCCGCCGCGTTGGCCGCCGAGCGCGACATCACGGTCGCCCAGCGAAACCGGCGGGGCGATCCCACCGTCGCCGTCCGGGCGGGCCGCATCGACGTGGACGGGCTGCAGGACAACGTGCTCGGCGCATCGGTGAGCATCCCGCTGTTCGTGCGCAACAGCTACCGCGCGGAAGTCACCGCGGCGCAGGCCGACGCGCAGGTGGCGGGCGCCGACGCCGCGCGTATCCGCCTCGAACTGGAGTCCGAGCGCCTGCGTGCGGTGTCGACCTACGCGGCGACCCGGGAGGCGTGGGCGCGGTGGGAAGCCAGCCGCGGGACCGATGTCGAGCGCCGCACCGGCCTTCTCGAGCGCCTTCTGCGCGAAGGCGAGCTCTCGCCGTCCGACTACCTGGTGCAACTGCGGCAAACGCTGGACACCCAGCTCGCGGGCGCCGAACTCGAAGCGCGCGTCTGGCGCGCCTGGACCGATTACCTCGCCGCCACCGGACAGCTCGAACGCTGGGCCGGGCTGGAGGCCACCCCATGAGAACGAATCCCATGCTTCGATTTTCAACCCTGGCCGTGGCGCTCGCTCTGAGCTTGGCATTGCCCGGTTGCAAGAAAGAGTCCGAGGTTGCCCCAGCCGAGGCAACCCCTGCGCAGGCCGAGGAGGCCGCGCCTTCAGCGATCAAGCTCGACCCGGCTGCATTACAGTCCGCCGGCATCAAACTCGAAACGTTGCGACCGTCCTCGCTCAGCGAACAGCTGCGCGCACCGGGCGAGGTGATCGACAACTCCTACAACACCACGCTGATCACGCCGCGCGTCGAGTCGTTGATCGTGCGCCGCCACGCCAAGCTCGGCGATGAAGTGCGGGCCGGTGCGCCACTGGTGACGCTTGCCAGCGTTGATGTTTCGGATGCACAAGCCGACCTTCGCATCGCGGAGCAGGAATATCGCCGCATGGCCGCCCTCGGACCCGAAGCCGTGGCGGGCCGCCGCATCATGGAAGCGCGCGTCGCCCTCGACCGCGCACGCGCCAAGGCGCAGGCGTATGGGTTGCCCGGCACGGCGACGGGCACGGTCAACGGGCAGTTCACCCTGACCGCACCGCACGCCGGGCGTATTACCGAAGACAGTTTCGTTGTGGGCGAGCGCGTCGAGCCGGGCAAGGCGTTGTATCGCCTTGTCGAAGAATCGACGGTCTGGGTCGATGCACGCTTGCCGGCAGGAAGCGTCGCGCGCATCGAGTCCGGTCGCGCGGCGACGGTCCTGTTCAATGGCCAGCGTCTGCCGGGTACCGTGTTGCTGAGCGCGCACCGCACGTCGGATGCAACGCGCAATGCCACCGTGCGCGTGGAAGTGGCCAACAAGGGCGACACCCTGCACGGCGGTGACTTCGTCGAAGTCTTCTTCGACGCCGGCTCCAATGCGAGCGTTGGCAACCGCAGCGTCACCGAACTGACCGTACCGAGCGACGCGCTCGTGCAGCTGCAGGGCGAAACGGTGGTGTTCCGACGCAACGCCACGGGCGCGCTCGAGCCGGTGCCCGTGCGCGTCGGCGAGGCGATCGGTGATCGAACGATCGTGCGCGAGGGCCTCAAAGCCGGCGACGTCGTCGTCGCCACGGGCGCATTCACGCTGAAGTCGCAGATGCTGAAGTCGCAACTGGGAGAGGACGAATGAGCCGTCTGCCCCTGCTGCGTGGAACGGGAGGCAGCTCATGCTGAACCGCCTCGTCGAAGCTTCGCTTCGGTACAAGTTCCTGGTCATCATCATCTTCGCCGTGGTCGCGTTCCTCGGCATGAACGCCGTGCGCAACGTGCCCATCGATGCGTTCCCGGACGTGACGCCCGTGCAGGTGAACGTCTACACCGAGTCCCCGGGCCTGGCCGCCGAAGACATCGAAGAGCTGCTCACCACGCCGGTGGAGTCGGCGCTCGCGGGGCTGCCGAAGGTCCAGGAAATCCGCTCGGTCTCGCTGTTCGGCCTGTCGTTCGTGTCGGTCTATTTCCAGGACGACATGGACATCTACTTCGCCCGCCAGCTGGTCGGCGAGCGCCTGCAGGAAATCGGCGACCGTCTGCCCGAAGGCTACGGCAAGCCTTCCATGGGGCCGAACACCTCGGGCCTCGGCCAGGTTTACTGGTACACGGTCGAGCGTGCCAAGGGCGTTTCCAAAGAGCAGGTCACTGACATGGACCTGCGCACATGGCAGGAGTGGACCGTGCGGCTGATCCTGCGCACGGCGCCCGGCGTCGATGATGTGAGCTCCTGGGGCGGCGGCGAGCGCCAGTACCAGGTACAGATCGATCCGCAACGGCTCTACGCGCGCGGGCTTGGCTTCAAAGACGTCATAGACGCGCTGCCGGCGAACAACGGGCAGGTTGGCGGCAACGTCATGGACGTGGGCCGGGAACAATTCCTGGTGCGCGGTCTGGGGCTGCTTAAGAGTAAGGAGGACATCGGCGCGATCGTGCTCAAGGCCGAGGATGGCGTGCCGGTATTCCTGCGCGACGTCGCGGCCGTGGTCGAGGCGCCTGCGCCGCGGTTCGGCGCCGTCACCCGCGACGGCCAGGAAGTCGTGATGGGGCAGGCGCTCGCGCGTATTGGCGAAAACGCCAAGGACGTGGTCGAGGCCGTCAAGGCGAAGGTCGACACCGCGCGTGCGGCCCTACCCAAGACGATGGTGCTGCGGCCCATTTACGAGCGCACCGACCTAGTGAACAAGGCGGTCGAAACGGCAGTGCGCGCCCTGGTCGAGGGCTCGCTGCTGGTTGCCGTGATCCTCTTCCTGTTCCTGGGCGAGGTGCGGTCGGCGCTGGTGGTCGTGATCACGCTGCCACTCGCGATGCTCATCGCCTTCATCGGCATGGGACAGGTTGGCCTGTCGGCGAACCTGATGTCGCTCGCCGGCCTCGCGATCGGCATCGGCATGATGGTCGATGGCGCGGTCGTCATGGTCGAGAACGCCTTCCGGATCATGGCCGAGCGGCTCGAGCATGGCGAGAAAGTGGACCGCACTTCGGCAGTGCTGGCGGCAGCGAAGGAGGTTGCCAACCCAATTGCCTTCGCGATCATCATCATCATCGTGGTGTTCCTGCCGCTGTTCTCGCTGGAGGGCCTCGAGGGCAAGATGTTCAAGCCGATGGCCTTCAACATCGCGTTCGCGATGGCGGGCTCGCTGATCCTGAGCCTCACGCTGATCCCTGTGCTCGCGGCCCTGATCCTCAAGCCCAAGCCCGAGCGCGACACATGGCTCGTCGCCAGGATCAAGCGCGTGTACGGGCCACTGCTTGGCAAGGCGCTGGCGCGGAAAAAGGTCGTCGTCATCAGTGCGATCGCCGCGCTGGTCGGCAGTCTTGCGATCTTCCCGTTCCTGGGCAAGGAGTTCATGCCGCAGTTGCAGGAAGGCTCGATCATGTGGCGCGTTACGGGTATTCCGTCGACGTCGCTCGACGAATCGATCCGCACCAGCAACACGATCGCCGCGGCCTTCAAGAGGTTTCCGGAGGTGGAAACCACGCTCGCCATGATTGGCCGCGCCGAGAAGGGCGAGACGGCCGACGTCAATTACATGGAGATCTACACGGCCCTGCGGCCCGAGGACGAGTGGACGTCCGGGCGTGACATCAAGCAACTCGAAGCGGACATGCAGAAGACGCTGGAAGAGGTCGTACCCAATGTCGTACCCGGGTACACCCAGCCCATCCAGATGCGCGTCGAAGAGCTTATGTCGGGCGTGCGCGCAACGCTCGCGCTCAAACTCTATGGCGAGAACCTAGGCGAGCTCGATCGACTCAGCGGGCGCGTCAAGACGGCGCTCGAGAAGGTGCCGGGCGTCGCGGACCTCGCGCTCGAGGCCAACATCGGCAAGCCGCAGATCCGCATCCGCGTCAATCGCGACGAGATGGCCCGGCACGGCATGAATGCGGAAGACGTGCTCACGATCGTTCGCAACGGCTTGGGCGGCGAACCCGTAAGCGTCCTGCTCGACGGCGTGAAACGGTTCGACATCGCAGTCCGGCTCGGCGACGAGAGCCGGGCGACCGTCGAAGATCTGCGCCGGATCCCCATGCGCACGGCAGCGGGGGCCTTGGTGCCCTTGTCGGAGGTAGCGACGATCGAGGTCGCCGAAGGCTATTCCTTCGTTCGTCGGGAGCAGCTGCAGCGCTATGCCGTGATCCAGATGGATGTCCGCGGACGCGACGTCGACAGCTTTGTCACGGACGCCAATGCCGCGCTCGCGAAAAGCGTGAAGCTGCCGCCGGGCTACTGGGTGGAGTGGGGCGGGGCGTTCGAGAACCAGCAGCGCGCCCTTGCAAAGCTGGCGCTGATCGTGCCGATCACGATCTTCTTCATCTTCGTGCTGCTCTACACCGCGTTCAACTCACTTAAATACGCAGCGCTGATCCTGGCGAACGTGCCGTTCGCAACGATCGGCGGACTGATCGCGCTGTTCGTCACCGGTCAGTACCTCTCGGTGCCCTCGGCCATCGGATTCATCGCGGTGTTCGGCGTGGCGATGCTCAACGGCATCGTGCTGGTGAGCTTCCTTAACGAGTTGCGCGAGAAGGGCTTGTCGGTGCGTGAGGCCGTGGTGCAAGGCACCGCCATGCGGTTGCGACCGGTTCTGATGACTGCGAGCGTCGCGATCCTCGGGCTGGTTCCGATGCTGCTGTCATCCGGCGTTGGCGCGGAGACACAGCGACCGCTCGCGACGGTCGTTGTCGGTGGCCTCATCAGCTCGACGCTTCTGACGTTGATCCTGTTGCCCGTGCTCTACGAGTGGCTCGAGGACCGGGCCGAACGCCGCCGCCAGGAGGTCACCCCGTGAAGCAGATCAAGGCCTACATCCATCGACACCGCGCCGCGGACCTCCTGCACCGACTCGGTGCGGGCGGGTTCGACCGGATCAGCGTGTTCGACGTCAAGGGGCTGCTGACGGCCCTCAATCGCCGTGAACAGCAGTATTCGGTCGAGTTCGGGGAGCCCATCGTCAACGAACTGCAGATCGAGATGTTCTGCGCCGACGGGGACGTCCCCCGAGCCGTGGAACTCTTCCGGCTGTACGGACGCACCGGCCAGACCGACGCCGGTTGGATATACGTCCTGCCCGTCGAAGCAGCCCACCGGATCAGCGAAGACCCGGGTGCCGTGTGATCAATGCCGCACGGCTGACGACCAAAGGTATTGAGGTCCGCACAGCTGACGGAGCTGCGCGCAGATGCGAGGGCACTGTGCTGCACCAAGCATGGCCACGCCCGGCCGGGAAGCGCGCCGGCAATTCAATCGTCCCGCACGTTCTGTCGCACCTGATTTCCGCGATCCGCCAATCTTTGAGAATTCCCACCCCATGAGCGACAAACTGCGCTTCGACATTCCCCTCCTGCTTCCGGAAGTACGAGACGCGGCCGACCGCTGTGTGCAGCGCGTGCTCGCCGCATTGGAAACCCGCGAGGGCGTGGAGAAGGTGCACGTTGTTCCGGCCACGGACACCAAGCCGCCGCAGCTGTGCATCCATTTCGACGGCGCGGTTCTGTCGCTGACGCGGATTCGCGAGGTGGTGCACGCCACAGGGGCAAAGATCGCCGGGCAGTTTGGCCACGCCGCGTGGACATTCGACATGCCGCATGCGCGTCGCGCCCGGACCGTCGGCGATGCGCTGCTGGCGATCCCCGGCGTCCTTGATGCACACGTGGGCGCCTCCGGCGCAGTGAGCGTCGAGTTCGACCGAGCGGTCACTTCACAAGAGGCGATCCAGCGTGAACTGGAGCGCCGCAGCGGCGAAGCGCGACCGCGGCCAAGCTCTGCAGATGATCGGCACAGCCACACTGCGGGTGAACACGCGCGAGCGGTCGACACGCCTGTAGTCGCGCTCGCACCTCGGACGCCTAAGGAGAGTGATGTCGGACGCGGCGGCGCACAGGCGCATGCCCACTGCGACCACGCTGGCAACGCGCACGTCGACGGGGGACATGCTCGTGCGGCGGCCCCGCCGGGGCGCGCCGACGACCCCGGCAAGGTTGCCCCCGACGCACACGACCACGCCAAAAGCGCCGCCAAACACGACGACGCCAACCACGGTGAACATGGTCATGCCCACGGCCACGGCGGTTTCTGGTCGGGCAGCGAAGTGCGCTTCGCCCTGGCTTGCGGCGTGTTGTTGCTCGCCGGCTTCCTGGCGGAGCGCTTTCTCCATGTGCCGACGTGGGTGCCCATCGCAGCCTACGTTGGAGCTTATGGGTTCGGCGGCTGGTTCACGCTGCGGGAGGCGATCGAAAACCTGCGCATGAAGCGGTTCGAAATCGACACGCTCATGCTGGTGGCTGCGGCCGGTGCCGCAGCACTCGGCGCATGGGCGGAGGGGGCGCTGCTGTTGTTCCTTTTCAGCTTCGGCCACGCACTCGAGCATTACGCGATGGGCCGCGCGAAGAAGGCCATTGAAGCCCTTGCCGAACTGGCCCCGCGCGTCGCCACGGTGCGCCGCGGTGGGGACATGGTGGAGATCCCGGTTGAGGAGCTGGCGCTCGGGGACATCGTTGTCGTGAAGCCCAACTCGCGCCTGGCCGCCGATGGCTTCATCGTCGAGGGTGAGAGCAGCATTGACCAGGCGCCGATCACCGGCGAGAGCATGCCGGTCGACAAGCGTGCGGTGTCAGACGTCGCGAGCGCGCGCGCCAATCCCGGCGAAGTGGTGGCCATGCATAAGGCTTTCGCCGGCACCATCAACGGCAACGGTCTGATCGAGATTGAGGTCACACGCAAGTCCACGGACAGCGTGCTCTCCAAGGTGGTCCGCATGGTGAGCGAGGCCGAGACCGAGAAGTCACCCACACAACGCTTCACCGATCGTTTCGAACGGATTTTCGTGCCCGCGGTGCTTGCGCTGGTCGTGGTGCTGCTGTTTGCCGGAGTGGTCGTTGACGAACCGTTCCGGGACAGCTTCTACCGCGCCATGGCGGTGCTCGTCGCCGCAAGCCCCTGTGCACTGGCGATCGCTACGCCGAGCGCGGTTCTGTCGGGCGTGGCGCGTGCCGCGCGCGGCGGGGTGCTCATCAAGGGCGGCGGCCCCCTCGAGAACTTGGGCTCACTGTCGGCAATCGCCTTCGACAAGACCGGCACGTTGACCGAAGGCAAGCCGCGCATCACCGATGTGGTGCCTGTGGAAGGCGTGGAGGAAGCCGAGCTGCTTCGCGTGGCGGTGGCCGTCGAAAGCCTTAGCGACCACCCCTTGGCACGCGCCATCGCAGCGGATGGCCGCGAGCGCCTCCAGGGCGCGGAGCTTGCGCAGGCCTCGGATCTCGAGAACCTGATCGGCCGCGGCGTGCGGGCCACGCTCGATGGCGAGACGGTATTGATCGGCAAGGCTGAAATGTTCGGCGTGGACGGCGTCGCACCCCTTTCCCCGGGGATGACGGCAGCCATCGCCGCGCTGCGCGAGCAGGGGCGCACGAGCATGATCGTGCGCCTCGGTGATCGCGACCTCGGGGCGATCGGCCTGATGGACACGCCGCGTGAGGCGGCTAAGGCTGCGCTTCTGCGCCTGAAGTCGCTCGGCATTCGCCGCATGATCATGATTTCGGGCGATCACCAGAAGGTCGCCGAGGCGATCGCGAAGGAGGTCGGGCTCGACGAAGCTTGGGGCGACCTGATGCCCGAGGACAAGGTCGAGGCGATCAAGAAGCTGCGAGCGCAGGAAAAGGTGGCGATGGTGGGCGACGGCGTCAACGATGCACCGGCCATGGCAAGCGCGACCGTCGGCATCGTCATGGGCGCAGCCGGCTCCGACGTGGCAATGGAGACCGCGGACGTCGCACTGATGGCGGATGACCTCTCGCACCTTCCGTTCGCAGTTGGGCTCAGCCGCAGCACGCGCCGGATCATTCTGCAGAACGTGTTTGTCAGCCTCGGGGTGGTCGCCGTACTGGTGCCGGCCACCATCTTCGGACTGGGGATTGGCGCCGCCGTCGCGTTCCACGAGGGTTCGACACTACTCGTCGTAGTCAACGCATTGCGGCTTCTCGCTTATCGCGACCGCTCTGCCTAATCGCTGAGCACCACTGCCCGGTAGTTCGGCGCAGCGTCGTCGGCGAATGTCAGCGCGGTGCAATCTCGTCCGGCAGCCCTGCGGGCTGCCGATGCGCGTGTGCATTGATCGAAAGCATGCGGGAACCCGTGGCACTGGCAATCGACCTGAACTCGACGACTTCTCCAATCTGGATCTGCGCCCGGAGTTCGGGCGTTGCCGACAGGGTGACGACGTGAGCCCGCCGAACGGCGGTACCCGCGGAGTCCTTGCCGAGAAGTATCGACACGGTGCCCGCCGCTTTATCGATAGATTGGACCTGGCCGATAGCGGTGCGCGTAGTCTCCTCGGCGGCGCTGTGCGCGTGCAGGGGCGCCGACGCCCCGGATTCTGCGGCCCCGCCGGATTGCTGCCGCGTACCGCAAGCCACGAGGGCAGCGACCGACAAAGCGAGGAGGCAATATCGATTCATGATGTTTCACTGCTGTCGAAGCGGAGTAACGCGGGTCGCTGAAAAGTGCTGTGCCTTGTCAGCGTAAACCTTCCTCGAGAACGATGAGTAGGAGGAAACCAACGAAGAACAGGGCGGTGGTGATGGGTCCGTCCTTTACTTCGTGCGCCTCAACCAGAAGTTCTTCGGTCACCAGGTAGAGCAGCGCGATCAGGGCGAACGAAAACAGCCCGCTGAGCAGATGCGGCGGCAACGCATGCGCCGGCGCGCCGAGAAGGGCACCGAGGGGGAGCAGCAGTGCAACAGCAGACGTTGCCGCGACGGCCTTCCAGCGAGGAACTTCTTTCTCAAAAGCCGTCGTCACCGCCAGGCCCAGAAACAGGACCTCGACGCTCAGCGCGATGCCGAGCACGAGGCCTTCCCGCTCGCCGGCTGCGAAGGCCAAGCCCAGAACCAGCCCGTCGATGAGGATGTCGATCGCCACGAGCGTGATAAGCCCGACTGGGCCTTTCAGGCGTTCGCTCAGGGCACGCAGACCGAGCATGGCGGCGATTCCCGCGGCGCCACCGACGACGACGGGCGCGATCGCGCCGTCATGGAGGATCGTCGGAAGCACTTCCGCGGCCGCGGCCGCGAACACGAGCCCGGCAGCGAAATGCTGGAGCGCAGCAGTCAGCTTGGGGCCCGGCGGCCGCCACGCAGCGGCGATGGCGCCCACGATGGCCGCCAGCACGGCGATGACGAGGATCAGACTCATGCTTCAACGTCCAAGTGGTCATCGCCGAGTCTGCGGCAGTGATCAGTGATCGGGCAATCGTGTAGGCGAGGCCGAGGTACTTCTCTCGGTCTTAACGTTTGCTCCAAAGAACGGGGTAACCTTCCGAAATGTCCCGGCACACCGTCCGCATGCTGACCCGGCGCCACGCTTTGGCGCTATTGGCCATGCTCGTGCTGGTCTGGTGCCAGATTGCGGCCTCCGCGCAGCCTGGCGCGTTTTTCCGCCTGGACGGCGCGGGAGTGGTTAGCGCGGCCACCGTCACGAAGGCGGCCGACATGGCCGGGATGGTCGGATGCCAGGGCGCGTCCGATGAGCAGGGCCTTTCCACGTCGCATTGCGCGTCTGACCACGCGACCTCCGACCACGCGAAGGTGCCGGTCATCGCCGCCCTGCCGCCGGCGCTGCCGTTCGCGTTGGTCTATGCCGTCGAGCGCGGACCCGTTGAACTGGTCCGTTACCGGGTGCCGCAAGGCCGAGGCCCCCCTCGATCCCGGCTCTGCTGCTGGCTCATCTGAGAAGCTCCGATCGCTGATAACAGGTTCCGTCACTAAGGGTGACGGCCCGACGTCGTGATTGGAGTTTTGTCATGTCTGCGCTTTGCACTCCGCGCCCTTCGCGCGCGGTTCGCCGTCGCGTTAGCGCCGGTGCGGTCAGCCTTCTATTGGCTGCGTTCCACGTATTTGCCGCGCCGCCGGTCGGCGTCCCGCCAGGGACCGTGACGTCCAGCGACACGCGCCTTCAAGCCGCCCGCGGCGGATCGCTGCGCCTCGAGCAGGCGATCACGATGGCGTTGTCGCGTGCCCCGCTGCTGTCGGCTCGGCAGGCACGCGTTGAAGCCGCGCGCCAGGAAGCGGGACGGGCAGGGCAACTGCCGGACCCGGAATTGATGCTTGGCATCGACAACCTGCCGATCACTGGCCCCGACGCGCTGGATTTCAGCGCCGACGAGATGACGCAAAAGCGCATCGGCCTGCGCCAGGTGCTGCCGGCACGCGCCAAGCGCGCTGCCGCGCGCGCCGTCGCCGCACGCCGGGTTGATGAAGCCGTCGCGAACAGCGCCGCGCAGGCGATCGAAGTCCGGCGCGCCACGGCCCAGGCGTGGATCGACGCCTGGGCTGCCGCACGGGAGCTGCACGCGCTGGGGCTGCTTCGCGAGCAGGCGCAGCTCGCTTCGAGGATCGCGACCGCGCGCGTCAGCACGGGCGCGCAATCGCCTTCGGATGCGTTGGCGACCCAAGCCGAGATCCTCGAGCTCGACAATCGCATTGCCGGCGTGGAGGCCGACCGCAGCGCCGCCCTGGCCGACCTCAGCCGCTGGACCGGGGTCGAGCTGGCGCCCACCGCGGATGACGCGCCCGACTTTGGCTCGCTTCCGCTTCCAGCCGCGCAGCTGCTCGCGTCGGTGGATCGCCTCGGCCCGGTGCTGCAATCCAACGCGCTGGTCGAGACCGCGGCGGCCGAAGTCGACGCCGCACGCGCCGAGAAGCGACCCGACTGGAGCGTGGCCGCGGCCTTCGCCCAGCGCGACGGCGGCCGCAGCGACATGGTCATGCTCGAGGTCGGCGTGGGTCTTCCGCTGTTTCCGCGCAATCGCCAGAACCGCGGGATCACCGCACGGCAGGCGGAGTACGAGGCGACCGTTGAGGAGCGGGAGGATCTTCGGCGCCAGCTGTCGGCGAAGATCCGCGCCGATCTAGCGCGATGGCAGGGACTCAAGCGCCAGGTCGCGATTCATGTCGACTCGCTGTTGCCGCTGGCGCGCGACCGCAGCGCCGTTGCGTTGGCCGGCTACCGCGCCGGGGGCGATCTGCAGCCGTGGATCGACGCGCGCCGCGCCGAGATCGAAGCCCACCTTTCGCACGCTGAGCACCTGGCCGAGCTGGGCCAGGCCTGGGCCGCCCTTGCATTTCTCCTGCCCGAGGAGGGCGCCCGATGAACCCTCGCATCAAGCCGCTCGCGCTTGCCGTCGCGGCATTCGCTCTCGTCGCCGCCGCCGTGGGCGCCGGCTACTGGTGGGGCCATTCGAACGACACCGCTGGCGCGATGGGCGATGCGTCCGGCGAGCGGCGGATCCTCTACTGGTACGACCCCATGGTGCCGCAGGAGCGCTACGAGAAACCCGGCAAGTCGTCCATGGGCATGACGCTGATCCCGAAGTACGCCGACCCAGCCAGCGGTGGCGGGGAGCGCGAGGTGCTGTACTGGTACGACCCGATGGTGCCAGACCAGCACTTCGACAAGCCCGGCAAGTCGCCCTTCATGGATATGGCGCTGGTGCCCAAGCACGCCGACGGCGACGCCGGCGCCGACAGCGGCATCCGCATCACCCCTGGCGTGCGCCAGAACCTCGGCATGCGCACCGAAACGGTCGAGCTGGGAAGCCTTGCAGGCACGGTGCAGGCCCCGGGCACGGTGACCTGGGATCTTCGCAAGGAGCGCGTAGTCAGCGCCCGCGTCGACTCCATCGTCGATCGCCTCTACGTGCGCGCGCCGTTTGACACGGTGCGCGCGGGGCAACCGCTTGCGAGCGTGATCGCGCGCGAATGGAGCACGGCGATCGCCGAGGCGCGTGCGCTGCGCGGTGCACGCACCGCCGCGGCGCGCAGCATGGGCGGGGCCGCCAGTGAGCGGCTACGGGTGCTGGGCATGCCGGCCGGCGCGCGTGCGGGTGCGGGCGGGACCGTGACGTTGACGTCCCCGGTCTCCGGCGTCGTTAGCGAGATCGGCGTCCGCGAAGGCCAGTTCGCCGGCATGGGCGCGCTGCTCTTCCGCGTGAACGGGACCGACACCGTGTGGCTCGAGGCATCGGTGCCGCAGGCGAGCGTGGGCGACATCGTTCGCGGCACGCCGGTCACGGCGATGGTGACGTCAATGCCAGGCAAGACATTCAACGGCCGTGTCGAGGCGCTGCTTCCGCAACTCGATGCCACCAGCCGTACGCAGAAAGCCCGCATCGTGCTCGACAACCCGGGCGCGCTGCTTTCGCCGGGCATGTTCGCGCAGGTCACAATCCGGCCTGTCGATGGCGTTGAGGTGCCCCTGGTTCCGACCGATGCGCTGGTGGGTAACGGCACCAATGCGCGGGTGATCGTCCTCGGCACCGGTGAGCGGTTCAAGCCCGTGCTTGTGCGCACCGGGCGCAGTAGTGGCGGCAAGACCGAGATCCTCGAAGGTCTGCGCGGCGGCGAGCGTGTGGTGGTATCAGGCCAGTTCCTGATCGACTCCGAAGCCAACCTGTCGGGCGCGCTGACTCGCCTCGGCGTTGGCGCGCCGAACGAGCCGGCGGCGCCGAAACAGTCCGGCAGCGCGATGCCCAACGCGGCGCCTGCAGCGCCGCCGAAGTCCCCGGCAGCGACGGAGGCGCGTCGATGATCGCCCGCATCATCCTGGCCGCGATCCGCAATCGCATCTTCGTCCTCGTCGCGGCGCTGGCGCTGGCCGCGGTCGGCATCTGGTCGGTGAAGCACACGCCGCTCGATGCGCTGCCCGACCTGTCGGACACGCAGGTGATCATCCGCACCGAGTGGCCCGGACAGACCCCGCGCATCGTCGAGGACCAGGTCACCTATCCGCTGACCACGACGATGTTGTCGGTGCCGGGTGTCAAGGCGGTACGCGGCTTTTCGTTCTTTGGCGATTCGTTCGTCTACGTCCTCTTCGACGACGACACCGACCTGTACTGGGCGCGCTCCCGCGTGCTCGAGTACCTGAGCCAGGTGCGCGACCGGCTCCCCGCGCAGGTCAGCCCGGCATTGGGACCGGATGCAACGGGCCTGGGCTGGATCTACGAGTACGCGCTCGTCGATCGCAGCGGTACGCACGATCTCGGCCAGCTGCGTGCGATGCAGGACTGGTTCCTGCGCTACGACCTCAAGACGATCCCCGATGTGGCGGAGGTCGCGAGCATCGGCGGCATGGTGCAGGCGTGGCAGATCGTGCCCGATCCGCAGGCGTTGTCCGCGCGCGGCATCACCGTCGCCGCGCTGGTGGAGTCGATCGAAGACGCCAACGGCGCGACCGGCGGTTCCGTGATCGAACAGGGTGAGGCCGAGCTGATGGTGCGCAGCGAGGGCTACCTCCAAAAACGCGAGGACTTCGAGCAGGTGCCCGTCATGACCGGCGGCGATGGCGTGCCCGTGCTGCTGCGCGACGTCGCCATCGTGCAACGCGGCCCTGCCTTGCGCCGCGGTATCAGCGAACTCGACGGGGAAGGGGAGGTAGCCGGCGGCGTCGTCATCCTGCGCTCGGGCAAAAATGCGCTGGCCGCGATCGCGGCCGTCAAGAAAAAGCTCGAGGAGCTCAAGGGGAGCCTGCCCAAGGGTGTCGAGATTGTCCCGGTCTACGACCGCTCCGAGCTGATCAAGGAGGCCGCGCGCAACCTGACCCACAAACTGGGCGAGGAATTCCTCGTCGTCGCGCTCGTCTGCGCGCTGTTCCTGTGGCACGTGCGCTCGGCCCTGGTCGCGGTGATCAGCCTGCCGTTGGGGGTGCTCGCTGCCTTCGTCGTGATGCACCAGCAGGGGTTGAGCGCAAACCTGCTATCGCTCGGCGGCATCGCGATCGCGATCGGCGCCATGGTCGATGCGGCGGTGGTCATGATCGAGAACGCGCACAAACACCTGGAGCACTTCAAGGAGCGGACCGGGCGCGATCCCGATAACGAGGAACGATGGACATTGATGGGCGAGGCTTCGATCGAGGTCGGGCCCGCGTTGTTCGTCAGCCTCCTCGTGATCACGCTATCGTTCGTACCCGTGTTTGCCCTGCAGGCGCAGGAAGGGCGGCTGTTTTCGCCGCTGGCATTCACCAAGAGCTATGCGATGGCCGCCGGCGCGGGCCTTTCGATCACGCTCGTGCCGGTCCTGATGGGCTACCTCATCCGCGGCAAGATCCGCCCCGAAGCGCAGAACCCGCTGAACCGGGTCCTCATCGCCGGCTACAAGCCGCTACTGGAAGCGGTTCTCCGGCATCCGCGCTCGACATTTGCTGCCGCCGCGATCGTGCTCATGTTTTCGGTAATCCCATACTCCAAGCTGGGCAGCGAGTTCATGCCGCCGCTGGAGGAAGGCACGCTGCTGTACATGCCCACAGCGCTGCCCGGGCTGTCGGCAGGAAAGGCTTCTGAGCTGTTGCAGATCACCGACCGCATGATCAAGACGGTGCCCGAGGTGGCACACGTGTTCGGCAAGGCCGGCCGGGCCGATACCGCAACCGACCCGGCGCCGCTGGAGATGTTCGAGACGACGATCACCTTCAAACCGCGCGCGCAATGGCGCGCGGGCATGACGCCCGAAAAGCTTCGCAAGGAGCTCGATGCCGCAGTCAAGGTGCCGGGGCTCACGAACCTGTTCGTGCCGCCAATCCGCAACCGCATCGACATGCTCGCCACGGGGATCAAGAGCCCGATCGGCATCAAGGTGTCGGGGCCGGATACCGAGGTGCTCGCGCGGCTGGGCGATCGCATCGAGCAAGTGGCCAAGACGGTGCCCGGTGTCAGCTCGGCGCTCGCCGAGCGCATCGCTGGTGGGCGCTATCTCGACATCACGGGACGACCGGAGACGGCAGCGCGGTACGGTCTGACACAGGCGGACATCCAGCGCCTGATCGCGACCGTGATCGGCGGCGACCCGGTGGCGGAGACGATCCAGGGTCGCGAGCGATATCCGGTCGTCGTTCGCTACCCGCGCGAGCTTCGCGACTCGCCGCAGGCGCTTGCGAACTTGCCGATCGTCGCGCCCGGGGGCGTGCAGTTGACGCTGGGGCAGGTAGCCGAGATCGGCTTCTCCGACGGTCCGCCCATGCTGCGCAGTGACAATGCACGCCTCACAAACTACGTCTATGTGGACGTGGCCGATCGGGACCTGGGCTCGGTGGTCGCGGATCTGCAGAAGGCGGTGGGCGAGCAGGTGCAACTGCCTGCGGGCTACGCGGTTGGCTGGTCGGGTCAGTACGAGTTCCTCAAGCGCGCAAGCGAGCGGTTGCGCGTCGTCGTGCCCACGACGCTGCTGATCATCTTCGGCCTGATCTTCCTGGTTTTCCGCAAGCTGCCCGAAGCATTGATCATCATGCTGAGCCTGCCGTTCGCACTTGTCGGCGGGCTCTGGCTGGTGTGGCTGCTCGGCCACGCCGTGTCGATCGCGACGCTGATTGGCTTCATAGCGCTCGCGGGCGTCGCCGCGGAATTCGGAATCATCATGCTGCTCTACTTGCGTCATGCGTGGGAGGCGCAGGTGGCGCGCAATCCGGCGTCGGGCTTCGCCGAGCTGGATGATGCGATCCGCGAAGGCGCCGTCCAGCGCGTGCGGCCGAAGGCGATGACCGTTGCCGTCATCCTCGCCGGCCTGTTTCCGATCCTAGTGGGAAGCGGTGCCGGCTCGGAGGTCATGCAGCGCATTGCTGCCCACATGGTCGGCGGGATGCTCAGCGCACCGCTGCTGTCGATGCTGGTGATCCCCGCGGCGTACCGACTCCTTCAACGACGTCGCATCACCCGCGAGCGCGACGCCGCGTCCACGCACGCGCGCTCAGCGGGCGCATGAACGCCTGCCGCGCGATCCCCGGCTGTCCACGCAGCTGCCTACCGCCGGGTCGTCAGCGCTTTCTTCTCGTTCGTCATTCCGCCCCGTTCCCCTTCCATCACGGAAATTAGTCATGAAGATCCAAACTGCTGTTGTCGCTGCACTCCTGCTTGTTGGCTGTGCCAGGCGGGGCAGCAGCGCCGAGCCGTCCAGCGCCGGCGAGGGCACACGGAGCCGCGGAGCCGCCGCCAGCGCGGGCGCGATGCCCGCCGCCTCCGACGCGACCGATGCAGTTGACGTGCGCGCCGGGGAGCACAAGCCGACGGCCGCCGACACGATGGACATGCCCCCGGCCGAGCATGCGGCCATGCAGGCGGGCGACGACGCGGTCGCCGGTGGCACCGCGTCAGCAACGGGCGTGGTCAAGTCAATCGACCGCGACGGCGGGCGCATCACGATCGCGCACGGGGCAATCGCCTCGCTTAAGTGGCCGCCGATGACGATGGCGTTCCACGCCACGGCGGACCAGCTGGGCACGGTGCAACAGGGGGAGCGGGTCGACTTCGAGTTCAAGCAGGCGGACGGCGCCAGTGTGTTGACCGCGATCCGCGCGGCCCGCTGACGAAGCCCGTCAATCTGAATTACGGGTCGCCCGATCAGCTCGCACCGAGGAGCGCGCGGCCGTTTCGACAGCGGTGCCTGCGACCCGTGCATCGACTGATGCCGAGACCACCACTTGCCCGCCGGACTGATAGCGTAAACGCACATTCAGGGCGTCCACCAACTCGACGCCCCATGCGCCGAGCGACTTGATCGTGTCACTGCGTGCGAGACTGCCGAACGCAACGATCAGGGAGCCCGCGGCGGGGACCACAACCATCCAGGTCAGCATCGTCGACGGCGCCATCTTCGACGCGATCTGAAGCGCGACCGCGCCGAGCAGCGCCAGTACAAAATACCCGGCGAGGTAGCCCGCGATGGCCCACCGGCGATACCACGGTTCGCGAAGCCGGACATTGGCCAGCAGCACTCGTCCAGTCGCTGCTTCGTAGCGAAGGTGCGGCCAGATCAGAGAGAGGCGTTGCAACTGCTGGGTCGGAAACGCCAGCGCCGTCGCGGCGCGGATGACCTCCGCAGGCAGGTAGTCGCCAAACAGATGCCGCGTAGCAACCTCAAGCGCGATGTCGTCGCTCTTGTCGAGCGTACGCCACAGGTCGAGAAAGTCCCGGCGGCTCTGCCGCGATCCGGTATGCAGATCGGTCACCAGTTTGGCGAACCACCCCAGAATCAGCGCCGCAAGCGCCGGGACGATGAAACCCGGGCCCAGCTGTTTGGCGATGGTCTCGAGCACGCGGTGTTCCTCCAGATTTGCCCGTGGTCATTCAACGTCCGACGGATGTTGCCCTACACCCAGCGCACCCGTCCGTGCTCGATGAAGTAATGCGAGTTGCACCCACGTTGGCGCCAGACCGATGGGGACAGCGTGACACGCCCCGCCGTGTCGCGGTGTAGCTTCCAAGCCGGGCGAATTGTTCCGATTAGCGACAACTCGACGGAGTCACCGCATCCGCAAGGGCATCGGAACGCGGCTCGCCACGGGGGCCGTCCGAGCACGTAGACCGTGCGAAAGGCCAGCCGATCGGGGAGCTCCTCGTCAACCTGCTCGCTGACGCAGTAGGGCCACCACCGCGTGGTCCATGTTTGCCACTCACGACGCCAACGCTGAAAGCGGCTCACCGCTGCCATGACGAGATACCCAAAGGTGGGGTGCAGTCACCGCGCCCAAGATGCGGACTCATCGTCGGACACGGGCTGCCCGCGGGCTCGAAGCGCGTGTACTCCTCCCGAAGGTGGACGCGGCGCGCCGCGAAAGCCGTGTCGCTATCGCCCCGGAATCCGTGCACGCGCGCGAGCAACTCATTGACGGCCATGCTCGCGGCAAAGGTGTTGAGCGAGATCACGGCGGGGCGATCTTCTTCAACGTGCTCGATATACCCGACCCGCCGTTGTTCGGCGTAGCGCTCAGGGCTCTCGCGACGCAGGGCTTCGGCCTCTACGGTACTCATGCGATACCCCTTGCGCGCCAGCAGGCTATCGCCGCCGGGCTGCAGGTAATGCACCGCCGCGCCGACGTAGCGCACACCCCCGTGCCCGTCCGCGCTGATATCCACGCCGACATCGAAGTAAGGCAGGGTGTAGTGGTGGCAGAGCAGGTCGAGGTGCATGCGGGCCTCGGCGCTATCGGTACAGCCGAAGACGATGTCCGCAGTCGCAACTACCGGCCATGCGTCCTGCAGGGTGCCTGCGATGCACTGGAACCGGGGCGCGCAGTCGCCGAGATTGCGCGTCACGGCATCGGCCAGCGCACGAACCTTGCTGCGGCCGGCAGCGACGTCGGCGACACTCGAATTGATGATTCGATTGAGGTTGCGCTCCTCGACGACCTGCGGGTCCACGAGGATGAGCTCCCCCACGCCCAGACGACTCAGCAGCTCGACGACGACACTACCGGTGCCCGAACACCCGACGATGGCGATACGCAACGGCCGGAGCCGGTCACGCGTGCCATCCCCGAAGGCCTGCCGCTGGCTTGCGAGAAATGCCCGGTCCGTGACCGCGTCGTCGAACTCGCTGACGATGGTGATGCGTTCACCGACGACGCAGATGCGTTCGAGGGGCGTGGCTTGACCGTCCACGAAGCTGCGCCCGCGCATCCGCCCGTCCGGCAGCAGGATCAGGCTCGCCGTTGGCAGGCCGTCGTTGTAGACCTTCGCCAGGTCTTCGTGCAGGGCTGCATCGGCTTCGTCGTCCACTCGGGAGAAGCGCTCCGCGCCGGCGGGATGGCTGTGGACGTGCACGATCGCGGGGGTGTCGAGCTGCGCAGCGGCGGCGAACACCGGTGCCAGGCTGCTTGTGTGCCACGTCACGTGCGCGGCGCCGCGATCCGTCGCGGCATGATCGATCGGAAACACGTCGCGGACGCAAAGGACATGCCGATCGGCGCCGGCACGGCGCCCGCAGAGCAGCCACGCAGCGGCTTCCTGGCCGTCGCCCGGGTGCAAATGCTCGAGCAGACGAGCGTGCTGCCCATGCGTCATTCGCAGCCCGACGGCACTCACGAGGCGCTCGCCGCCGCCGCCAGGAAGTGGGCCACGAACGCCAGGTGGCTATCCAGGCCGTCCACGCCCGGCCGCCAGCTGTTGGGAGTGCGATGGCGCGACCACTGCTGCCACGAGGCGTCGCCGACCGGCACCATGGCGAGGTTCGGAATCTCGCGCGGCTGGGCCGAATTCAGCGGTGGGTTGAAGTACGCCATATCGATTTCGGTCATCGGGTAGTTGGCGCTGAGCCGCAGCCCGAGGTCCGCCTGTGCCGGCAGCAATCCGGCCGGGACCGGGTAGCCGCGCAGGAACAGCCAGCGCTCTCCATTGAGGGTGCGCGCCTCCCACGCCAGACCCGTGGCCTCGAGTGCCGCCTCGTCGTCGGCCAGCAACTCGAAGTCCCGGCACCCGCCCTCCAGGCCATTGGTGTGCTCGTTCTTCATGGTGAAGAAGCGCTCGAGCCCGGGGTCGCCCAGATCGACCGTTTGGCCGGGCGCGATCTCGTCCCGTGCGCCGCCCTTCATCGCCCGCACCAGGATCAGCAGGGCCGGGTCCAGGCCGGCCGCCGCCAGGATCGCGGCACCGGTCAGGTGGCGCTCCTGGGTCTCGAACGCCTGCTTGTCGACGCGGAACCGGTAGACCGGCGCCGGGTGGGGCTTGCTCTTTTCCTGCTTCTCGTTGTGCTCGCTCATCGCCGGCGCCCTCTGGTAGGATCGGTTCAAGCCGGATGGGAAGTCAGGCTTTAGCGAACCCTAGCAGGCCTATACGGCTATAGCAATACTTGGAGTGCGGTTTGAGCGAACCTTCGACTTTTGGGAGCCGCCTGAAGGCGGCCCGCCTCGAGGCCGGGTTGAGTCAAGACGAACTGGCGCGGCGCGCCGGTTCGTCGAAGGGCTACATCTCCGAACTCGAAACCACCCAGACCGGGCGCCCCTCCGCCGATCTGGCCCTGAAGCTTGCGGAGGCGGTTGGCGTCACCGTGGAGCACCTGGTGCGGGGCGATGCCAAACAGCAGGACATGGCGTTCTTTCGCTCGTACCAGGCGTTGGACGAGCCCACCAAGAGCAAGCTCAACGGCATCATGAAGGTGCTTAAGGGCGGAGCCGATTGAGACCCCGGGCCGCCGCGAACCAGCTCACCAAGGTGCTGCGGCTCGCGTTGCCGCCCGAGCAGTGGTTTCCGGTGCGTCCATTGGTGATCGCCCGCGAGTTCGGTGTCCTCGTTGAGGAAGACGACCTCGGGCCGACCTTCGAAGGCGCGCTCCTGCAGGCGAACGGCAGGTGCGCGATCGTCATCAACTCGCGCATTCGCGAGGACGGTCGCCGGAGCTTTACTGCCGGGCACGAGCTCGGGCACTACAGCCTGCACCGGGATCGGCCGGAGCTTCGATGTTCGCTCGACGATCTGCTTGATGTCGCCCCGCACCCGGTCAACATCGAACAGGAAGCCAATGAGTTCGCGATGACGCTGCTCATGCCGGCCGACGATGTACGCGCGCAGATCGCCGCCAGGCCGCCATCGATCGCGTTGGTGCGCGAGCTCAGCGAACGGTACGGAACATCGCTGGTGTCCACGGCGCTTCGCGTGCGCGAGCTGTCGGCCGGTGCCTTGTGCCTCGTCTATGTCGCTTCGGGTCGCGTGAAGTGGTGCTGGCCAACGTCCCGGTTCCAGTGGCGCGCCGCACGCGGCGCGCCGTGGCCGCTCCAACAACTTTCGTCCCTGGAGGGCGAACCGTTTCCAACGCTGACCGCGTTCGGTCCGGAGGCCCATGCGCGCGTCGGCGCGCAGCTCATCGTCTCGGCCGCCGACATGCCCCATTACGACGCGAATCTGTGGATGCTGGTCACTCGCGATCCCCGGCGGCCCTGGGAGTGGGGAGAGGTGGACGCCGAGCTGGGATGAGCGCGCGTACGCGCTAACCGCTCGCCGTCACAACCGTGCGCATGCACGTTCCGGTGCGGGGGTGAGAAGCGCGAGCTCGCTGGGCACGAGCGGCCAGAACGCATCGCGAAGGTTCGTGAGCTCGTACGCGAAAAGTTGCGACAACGCGCTTTCCGGTCGCGTGACGTGCGGGACGAACGAAGCGTTCGGCCATTGTCCCGACGCCACGGACCCAACGCGGCGCGTCAGGTCCGCATAGATGGCTTGGCGAACCGTTTCGGGCTCCGGGCGCCGCAACTGCAGCGCCACGGACGCGCCTTGTCGCGTGGCGACCCACGCGCAGTACCGCCACTGCGCCGCCGATAGATCGGCACGCGTTTCCCGCTGAACGAAGATCAGGTCCTGTGCCCATGCGGGGTCGAACTGGTGCTTTGCGAGCTGTTGTTCGAAGAAGCGTTCGCCCTCGGCCAAGACCAGATCACGCCAGACGCGCAGCCGCAGGGCGATCCCGTACTCGTCACGCTCCACCGACCGCAGGTAATCGGCGACAGCCTCCGGGAGCCTCTCGACCGGATACGCCTTCCACGCCAGGCGCCATTGCAGACCCTCGATCGGGGTCTCCTTGGACTCGGGCGCAATTTCCCAACGCGGCTCGGGCCACGGCACGTCAATCAGCTGCGCTTCCCTGAGGCGCTCCATCAGGGCGAGCGTCATGCGACGCGTCGGTGCCACGCGCAGGCGCCCGGATTGCGCCAAGGCCAGGGCGCCAACGTCCAGCGCACCCGAGAGGCCCAAATCCTCGACGGTATCCGGCAGACCCGAGGCCATCGGCGCCCCTCCCGGCTGCTGGCAGGTGATCAGAATAACTTAGAATAGGCAGGAGGCCCCGAGTTGACGACCCTATGGCGCATCGCCCTACGGAAATCGCCGCGTGTCGGTCGAGGTTCGAGACCTACCGGTGTTCGCCCGCCGCCTGCGCTTCGCGCGGGAGCGGGCAGGGTTGTCCCAACGGGAGCTGGGTCGGCGGATCGGCATGAAGGACGATGCAGCCAGCCCGCGCATCAACCAGTACGAGACCGGGACCCATGTGCCGCGGTCGGACACGATCGAGGCCATCGCCCGTGAGCTGAAGATCCCCGTCGCCTATTTGTTTGCCGACGGCGAGCGCCTGGCGCGCATGATCCTGGCGTTCTCGCAGCTGAGCGTGGCCGAGCAGGAGCGCCTGATGCGCGAGGCCGAGAGCCGGGGGCGACACCGCTAGACACGCCCGCGTGGGCGGGGGAGTAGGGCGGGTGGGGTAGCGCGATCGGGCGCGCGGCTGCGACCGGGTGTTCGACCTTGGGACGTCGTGATGCGATCGCGCCACGTGGTGACTCCACCGACGCCCAAGCGCGGTCAAGCCGCCTTGGTGCGGCGAGATGCAAGCCTTGCGACGCGGCGCCAAGTGCACCGTCGTGTATCGCCATAGCCATCGCGGCAAGGAAAACGGCGTGGTAGCACCATGCCTCGTCGCTTGATGAGGGCAATCAGCGGCCGAGCGGGTAGTACAGGGTCAGCGCGCTATCGCTGGTCGGGCGAAAGCCGTAGGCCCTATAGAACGCCGCAGCGCGATCGTGGAGGGCGTCGACGAGAACAACGCAGACGCCCACCTCCGATTGGCGCAATGACAGCGCGCGATCGATGATGTAGCCCAGCAGGGTTTCGCCGTGGCCTTGGCGCTGGTCGGCCGTTGCAACGGCCAGGCGTCCTACACGAAGCGCAGGCAACGGATACCGCGGTAGGCGACGCCGATCTTCCGGTTGAAGCGCTTCGAGGTCCAACTGCGCCATCGCCACGCTCGCGTATCCGATGATGCGGGCAGGCGCCTCGTCATCGACGAGGACGTGCGTGGTCGCCAGGCCGAGTCGGTGGTTCTGACTGGCATAGCGCGCAATGAACTCGTCAAGCGTCGCCTCGCCGCAGCGGAAGCCGGCACGATCGTGGACGGCAGGCTCCAGCAGGGTGAAGCGCAGCGTCACCGGGCAACGCGGCGCGAACGCTCCAGCGCACGCTGCAGTTTCGGGTTCGGCGCAAAGGGCGCGTCGAACACATCGAGGAAATGTTCGCTTTCCTCGGCCGACAGGGTGACGCGCGTGCTCTGGGCGATGACCTGTCGCGCCCGCTCACGGGCCGCTTCGCGCACGAACGCCGAGACCGGCGTCGACATCAGCGAGGCGGCAAGGGCCAGCTCCTGCTTGTCGGAGGCATCCAGACGCAGGTCGAGGCGGTCGGAGTGGGTGGCCATGGCGGAACTCCTGTACGGTACAGAGCTGTACCGATGTACGGGATCATACCGTACACCGTTCGGCAGTGGGATCCGTGCCGTGGATCAAGGTTCAGTCAGCCGGCGTCTTCGGACCCTCGTCATCCAGCAGCCGTGCTGCCGGATTGTCCTGTACACCACCGGCCTGGAAGTAGCCGATGACGCTCGCCACCGAGCGGTGTTCGGTCATGGCCATGATGGCGGGCAGGGCGACGCCCTGTCGGCCGCCCTCGGTGATGAAACCCGAGCGCAGGCTGTGGCCAGCAAAGTCGCCTTCCAGCCCCGCCCGCACGGCGCGCCGCTGGACGATGTCGGCGATCGCCGCCGGCGACAGGGCGGGACCGACGCCTGTGCCGTTCCAGATGCGGCGAAAGATTGGTCCCTCCGTCAGGCCGCTCGCTGCGATCCACGCCTCAAGGGCGTCGGCGGCAACGCCGAGGATCGGCTTGTCGGGCGTCGAGTTCGCCTTAGGCCCGGCCTGCTGCGTCTTGCTGTACTCGAGCCTGTAGACGTACTGGCGCTCGCCGACCTTGCGCAGCGCACTGAACTCGGCAGCCGCGACCTCGCTGCGGCGCCGGCCGCCGCTCGCGAACGCGAAGTAGAGCAGGGCGCGGTCCCGAAGGCCTTCCAGGCTCCCATCGCATGTCGCAATGAGGGCGTCGAGCTCGCGCTTGGTGATGGCCGTCTTCTTGGTCGGTCGTTCCCCGCGCTTATTGGCGGCGCGCCGCGCGCGCGCGAGCAGATGCCGTACGGCCGGCTGCTCGCACGGGTTGTCGGCCTTGCGCAGCTGGTGGGCCTTGGACAGCACCGCGATCCGATGCACCACGGTCGAAAGCTTCAAGGCGCCGGGTTTTTGCTTGAAGCGCGCGGCGACGAGCTGGCGATCGAGCTCGGGCGGCAACTCGAACTTCATTCCCGAGGCTGAGCGGCGCGCGACGTGGTCGACGATGAATTGAACAGCCGCGACCTCGGGAACCGGCAGCTCGATCGGGCGGCCGTAGCGACCCTGGAACCAGGCGGCCCAGTACCGCAGCGCGCTCGCGTAGCTGCGCGTCGTGTTGGCCGACGCGGCTTCCTCGAGGATCTCGCGCACCGCGTCTTGCGCCGACGCGGCCAACTGGTCGGGCAGCAGATCGGGGATGCTGGACAGCGGCATGAGATTAGCGTTTGAATGCATATGTACTATGTATTCCCTACTACGTTTAGTCGTCTCAACCCACGATAAGCATCCCTTATCGCGGGTTGATAAATCCGAGAGTAGGGCACCCGACAAGGAGACGCAAATGGCCCGTGGAATCACCCAATCCGACGTCGATCGCGCCGCCGACACCCTGCTCGCGCAAGGCGAACGCCCCACCGTCGACCGGATCCGCCAGTTCCTGGGCACGGGTTCGCCCAACACCGTGACCCGACTGCTCGACGCCTGGTGGAAGTCGCTCGGCGGCCGGCTCGCTACGTCGGCCGAGAAGGTCGCGATGCCCGAGGCGCCGGCGCCGGTCGCCGCGTTGGCGTCACAACTCTGGGAGCAGGCGCTCGCGTCCGCCCGCGAACTGGCCGAAGCCGCCCTGGAGGATGAGCGCACGAGCCTCGCGGCGTCCCGGCTCGCGGCCGACGCCCTGGTCGCGGCAGCCCAGCAGGCCGCCGAGGTATCGGAGGTTCGGGCCAGCGAGGCGGCGGCCGCCCTGCTCACTGCGCACCAGCGCCTTGAGGACCGGCAACGTCTGGTCGATCAACAGGCGCAGCAGCTCGCAGACCTGGCGCAGCAGCGCGATCAGGCCCTGGCCCGGCTGGACCGGGCCGCCGGAACCACACAGGAACTCCGCGATCGCATCGATGCCCTCCTGCGGGAGGCCGAGACCGCACGGGACGCCCACGCCGCGCACATCCGAGCGGTGGAAGATCGCGCCCACGTCGAGGTCGATCGCGCCCGCATGGAGGCACGCGAGCGCGAGAAAGCGCTGCAGGTGGCCGAAAAGGCCCATTCGACCCGCGTGCGCGAGTTGGAGGCCGAGCTCGCGCGAACGCGCGGGGCGGCGGCGGACACCCTGCGGGACCTCGCGGCAGAACACGCCCGGCGCGAGACGCTGGAGCAGCAACTCGCCGAGGCGCATCGACGCCTCGACCTGGCGCTCAAGCCCACGGTTCGACCGCCCAGGCTCTCGGCGGCGCGGAAACCCGCACCGACCCCGCGCCGCCCGCGGGGCCGGTGATGTCCTCGGCTGACATCTAAGTAATACTGATCACCGTGACCACGGTGACCGAGCTCGAACGACTGCGTGCCAAAGCGATGGCCGATCCCAGCCAGGAAGGGGCGTACCTGCGCGCGTTGCTGACCGCGACGCTGTACGCGCATCTCCCGCGATCGGACGACACGGGTCGGATGCACCTGGTGATGTTCACGCGTCCCGATGGCCTTACCGTCATTCCGGTCTTTACCGATCTGCCGAAGGCGCAGGCAGCGGCGCAGGGCCACGCACGCGTAGCGCAGGTGCCCGGTCGCGAGCTGCTCGAGGCGACGCGAGGCGCGACGCTGATGCTCGATCCAAACGATGAGAGCATGACCCTGTACCCCGAGGAGGTCAGCGCGCTGCTGGACGAGGGCCTGGCCCCGCCGGCGCCGGTCGCGTTTGACGGGCCGGACATGGTGCTTCTCCCGGCGCACGTCCACCGGGATGCCTGGTTGCTCGACCTGCTCGAGTCGGCCTTGGCGCCGATTGAATCGATCCAACGCTTCCACCTCGCGGCCGCTCGGCCAAGCGACGCCGAGGGCTCCGCCGACCGTCTGTTCGTGATCCTGGAAGCGCCCTTGGTGATCGTCGAGCGGGCCGCGCGGGCGATCGCCGTCGCGCTGGAAGGCTCGCCACAGATCCCATGGCTGCCCATTGACCTGGCCAGCTATCGATCGGACGAGCCGTTGCCGCCGTCGATGGCCGAGGGCCTGGTGCATGCGTGGACGCGCGAACTGCGCCAGGGTGATCGTCCGCACGATGGCTGAGGACGACGGCCAAGATCCGCCAGAGGCGGGCAAGCGACTTCGACGCAACGGGGATGGTCGCCTGAGCAACTCGCAGGCACCGGGCAGCGACGCCGCGCTCCGACGAGCAGCCCGGTCGACGGTATGCCTGCGAGGCCTCCGTGCGGGCGCACTGGCGTCCGCGCCGCCCGGCGACGCTGAAGTTCTGGCGAAGGCCGCCCGGCGCACCGCACTCTGGCTCAAGGTCGATGCCGTGGTCTTCGAGACCGCCACCGGACTCGAGCTTCATGGCGATACCGAGCCCGCGATCGAAACCGATGTCTGGGACCGTTGCTTGGCGCTGGTTACGCTCGGTGGCCGCTTGGAACGCGCGCTGGGGCGCCGCGGGGTCGTCGTTGCGTGGCTGCACGGCGCGCACCTGCAGCTGCAGCCGACGCCCATGGCCGTCCTCGGCACGGTCGGCGGGCTTCAGGTCGTCCACGCCTACCTCGACGCGTTCGAGCGTTGACGCTGGACCAGGAGGGACCTGCCGAACGGCGGTTGAGGCGGGTCGGCGTCGACCCGGGTACGCAGGCTGGTCAGCAACCACTGCGCGACGTACAGGGCTTGCCGGTCGCCGCTGGCGGCGGCATCAACCGCGTCGTGAAGCGTTTTCATGTACTCGTCCATGAGTCGGTCTCCGGTTAATAGATGGCCAGCACGAAGGCAGCGAAAAGACTCGCGGCTCCAAGCAGCGCCAAGGCATGCAGGCGCGTAAGCCAGCTTCGAAAAGGACGTGTGCTCGTCATGCCAAGCAGGATGCCGACGCCACGAGCGCCGGTCCGTCAGTCGCCTACGACTCGTAGTGTCGGAGTTTTCCGACCTCGACCGTAGGATCCAGGCACTGAACTGAAAACGCGGTAACCGATTGAACTTAAATGTTTTTTCGCGAGGTGTGATCGGTTTTTACACGTATCTCGGCTGTACCCCCGGACGAGCCCGGCGACTTCACGGCGCGCGGAGCGCAACCGCAATTTGCGTAGCGACAATGGTTGCGACGCCGAAAAGAAAAACGGACCAGCGCATGGCGCTGGCCCGTCAGTCTGGTGCCGGAAGTGGGACTCGAACCCACACGCTTTTAAGGGCGGCGGATTTTGAGTCCGCTGCGTCTACCGATTCCGCCATTCCGGCGCGGACGCGAAGTATAGCCGGCTGTCAGAGTCCGCCGTAACGCGCCATGCCGGCCGCGGCGATGACGATCACCACGATCAGCGCGAATTGCACGCGGACGAGCAGCCGCGCGCGCGACCAGGCGACGTTGCCGGGGCGCCACGACGGGTCGGTCGACGCCGCCTTGCGCCAGCGCGCGTACATCACCGTCGGCACGATCGAGATCGCGGCGGCGAGCAGGAATGCGCCGAGCTTCGCGTGGAACCACGGGTTGTGGAGGTAGAAGTCCTCGCCCTTGATGCCGTGGAAGACGCGGACGAGCCCGACGACGAGCAGCAGGCCCGCGATGCTGCCGTAGCCGCGATCGAGCTTGCCGAGGCGCTGGAGCGTCGCGATGTCGGCGTCGCCGCGAAGCAGCGTCATCTGCGCGGCGAGCATCGCGATGAGGCCGACGACGAGCACGTGGTGCGCCGACGCCAGCAGGAAGTCATGCCACACGTCAGCAGGCCTCGTCCGTGCTGAGCGTGCGGTCGACGCGCGAGTACCACTCGTGCTCGCCCTGCGGCGCGAACATCGAACAGCACTGCATCTCCGCCTTGTAGATGTGCAGTGACACGGCGACGCGGTCGTCGCTCGCGTTGCGGATGGTGTGGTACTCGTGCGGCGGAATCAGGCTGCCCGCGCTGCCGGGACCGGCCTGGATGCCGCCGGCGGGACGGAAGCGGAACCGTTCGCCGTCCCGTTCGAGCAGTTCGTACTGGGTGATCTCGAGTTCGCCGTCCCAGACGCCTTCGACGCACCACAGGCCCGAGTGGTCGTGCACGGGCGTGCCCTGGCCGGGGCCCCAGGTCATTGCGACGACGCTGTAGCCGTGGATCGGGCTGCGATACAGCTCGCGGCGCGCGTAGTGATCGCTGATGGGTTCGTAGACGCAGGCCGGCAGGTGCACGTCGCGGTCGCGGATCATGTCGCAAAGCGTCTGCCGCACCGCGCGCGTCACCGCCTGCGGGTCGCCGGCGCAGACCGCCGCATCGAGCGCCGCGATCATCTTGTCGTGACCGGGGAAGGGAATGTCGGGCAGGGCGGCGGCAGCGTTCATGCCCGGATTCTAGCCGCGCCGTCCCGGACGGGCTCCAGCGCATCGAGGAAACTGCGGACGGCCGGCCCAAAACGCTCGATGTCGACGAGGAAGGCGTCGTGGCCCTGCGGCGATTCCAGCGGCAGGAAGCGGGCGTCGACACCACCGGCCGACAGCCCTTCGGCGACTTCTTCCTGCTGCTGCAGCGGGAAGAGGATGTCGGTGTGCACGCCGATGACGAGCGCCTTGTCGAGGCGGATCGATGCCAGTGCCGACCGTGTGTCGGTGCGCGGGTCGTCGCAGCAGTCGCCGATGTCGAACCAGTCCATCGCGCGGCTGAGGTAGAGGTAGCAGTTGGGATCGAACCGGCGCACGAAACGTCGCGCGTGCGCTTCGAGATAACTCTCGACTTCGAATTCGAGGCCGAAGGGATCGCCGTCCTGACGATCGGAATCCAGGCGCACGCGACCGAATCGGCCGTCCCACTCCAGCGCGGAGCGATAGGTGATGACGCCGAGCTTGCGCGCCATGCGCATGCCGGATTCGGGGTACGTCGAATCGTCGTAGCGACCGTTGTTCCAGTTGGGGTCGAGTCGGATTGCTTCGCGCTGCAGCGAGCGGATCGCGATCGAGAACGGCAGCGCGCGTGCGGCGCCCGAGATGTTGATGTGGTTGCGCGCAAGACCCGGATGCCGCAGCAGGAACGCGAGCGCGACCATGCCGCCCATCGAATTGCCGACGATGCAGGCGAGCTGCGCGATGCCCAGCGCGCGCACGACATGCGCCGCGGCGTCGGCGCAGTCTTCGATCGACAGCGGCGGGAAGTCGAGGCGATAGAGGTCGCCTGTCGATGGATTGATCGACGCCGGGCCGGTCGAGCCCTTGCAGCTGCCCAGTGTGTTCACGCAGACGACGAACCAGCGGTCGGTATCGATCGGCTTGCCCGGGCCGATCATCGCTTCCCACCAGCCGGGCGACGGGTCGGCCTCGTTCGCCGCGGCATGCGCGTCCGGCGAGAGGCCGGTGACGATCAGCAGCGCGTTGCCCGCGTCGGCGTCCAGCGTGCCCCACGTTTCGTAAGCGATGCGCGCGCCCTGCAGCGCGCCGTCGCGGCGCGTGGGAAACGGCGAGGGCAGGTCGACGAATCGCGTTCCGGGCGGGATGAATTCGGTCATTGCGTCAGTCCATTCGGCAGCGTGAATTGTGCCTGCGCCGGCCGCCTGAACGCCAAACGGGCCTGTTGCGGCCGCTTGGACCGCCGCTACACACGGTCGAAGCGAGAGTCGGGATTCCTCCCGCACGGAGTTTCACCATGGCGAAGAACACCAACGACACCACCGACATGAATCGCGATCCCATCACCGGCGCGCCGGGTTCGCACCCGGTGGGCACCGGCGTCGGCGGCGTCGGTGGCGCAGCGGTCGGCGCCGCGATCGGCAGCGCGTTTGGTCCGATCGGCACGCTGGTCGGCGGCGCGATCGGCACGGTCGCGGGCGCGGCGGTCGGCCACAACGTCGGCGAACGCGTCGATCCGACCGGCGAGACCGAGGCGTGGCGCAGCGATGCCTCGACCCGCCCGTACTACGACAAGAGCCTCGACTACGACCGCGACTACGCGCCGGCCTACCGCTACGGCACCGAAGCGCGCAGCGAGAACCGCACCGAGGCGTGGGACCGCGCCGAAAATCGCCTGCAGTCGGGCTGGGACAGCGCGAAGGGCGAGTCGCGCCTGGCATGGGACAAGGCGCGCGACGCCGTACGCGACGCGTGGGACCGCAGCGATCGCACGTACAAGACGTATGACGCGACCGATCGCTATTACGAGAACCGCTTCAACCAGGCCGACTACTACAAGGCCGACTACAGCTTCGACGACTACAAGCCGGCCTATCGCTACGGCACCTACGCACGCAGCCAGTCGAAGACCGGCCAGTGGGACGACAACACCGAACGCGAACTCGAGCGCGGTTGGAATGCGGCCAAGGGCACGTCGCGACTGGCGTGGACCGATGCCAAGGGCGCGGTGAAGGACGCGTGGCACGGCGTCGAGCGCATCCTGCCGGGTGACGCCGACCACGACGGTCGCTGATCCTTAACGTCGGGGGATCGGAGGCGCCGTGCTCGCACGGCGCCTTTTTCCTGCCGCGTCGTGCCTCGAACATAATAGGCATTATGCGAAGTAACAGATCGGCAACGTCTTCGCTCTCTCGGGCGTTATTCGGCGCGCCGCACCGGCTTGACCACGACGGGTTCGAAAAGCTCTGCATCTGATTCAAAGGCCAAAGGATGGTCGGCCGTCAGCACAACTGTGTTTCGCGCAACTTGCTCCATGTGATGCAGCGCGCTGATTAGAGCAAGTATTGCGCGGGCGAGTTCGCTGACGTGACTGACACTTGCGTCGCTCATCGCGTCCTGCACGTCGACGGCCCGCGCGGCGCGAATAAACTTTCCAACTTTCGCCGCGAACTCAGGATGCTCGATCTGATGCGCCACCTTGTTGCGCAGATCGTTCAATGCCGCGCAGGCCTTCCAAACCGGCTCCGCTTTGGCGAAGCCCGTAAGAGCTTCAGCGAGCCTGAGCTTGATCGCGAACCCAAGTCGGTCACCTAACCGGTTCGGTACCGCGCAGTAATGGCCCACTGTCGATGCGATCACTTCCTCGACGAGCAGATGGCCTTTGAGGATCGTGAGCGTCGGATCCGCGTCGCTGGGCAGATGCGCGACGAGTCGCTCGAGGAAACCAGGCGCGACCTCAATATCCGGGCGAATAGCTAGGTTGCGTACTCGCATGAAAGACTCCAAAGACTCCTAGGTCGCAGTTTCGCGTCGGACGATGTGATGCCGTCAGTCTTTTGGGAAGGCGCGAGCGACGTCGGCAAACAACGCAATGACACGATCAGCCAAATGCCGGCGATCGGTTTCGTTCATCAGTGCAATGGCACCGGCCACTGAGTCGGCGCCGTACTCGATGTCTGCGACCAGCTCATCGAAGCGTGGTCGAAGCACTTCAGGCAGGTCGCGATCCGTTGAAATTCGAGCGAGAAACGTGTGCGAGAGTGCGAGTCGATCGACGAGCGTGCCCTCCCCTGTCAAAGCTGCGATTGCGTCGCGCGCGTGTTCGTAGGCGATGGACATGAGCGTTACTCGGTGGAAAGCGCATTTCTTGTAGGCGAAAAAAAACCGCCGGCCTTTTAGGGGCCGGCGGTTCGAATGCGGATCAGACCGCAGCGTCCTTGAGCTTCTTCAGCGGACGCGCCTTGAGCTTGACGCTCGCCGGCTTGGCGGCGAACCACTGCTCTTCCTTCGTGAACGGGTTGATGCCCTTGCGCTTCGGCTTGGCCGGGACGTCGACCTTCGTGACCTTGAGCATGCCGGGGAAGGTGAAGGTGCCACAGCCCTTCTTGTGCAGCGAGCCGTGGGCCGCCTCTTCGAGGGACGCCAGGACGGCGCGGACGTCGCGCGGGGCGAGTTCAGTGCGCTCGGAGATGTAGTTGACGAGACCGCTCTTGCCCAGCGGCTCGGTCACAGGCTTGATCTTGGAGGCACCGCTCGCTTTCTTCGTCGCCATGGTTTGCAGGTTCCGGGTGGAAGGAATGCGCGTTATCGCGCGACCGCGGCCGCGTTGCAAGTGGTTTTTGTCGATTTGGGCCGAAAAAACGGTGTTTGGCTACTGTCCGCCCGGGACAGGCGCCGTCTGCGGCGTGTCCGGCGGCGGTCGCGGCACGCCGTATTCGTCGAGGATCGCGGCGATCGCGGCCGCCTCGCGCTGCAGTGCGGTATCGAGTTCGCGGCGCAGCGCGCGGTCCTCGCGGCGCACGCCCATCGAGATGTCGAACACCATCGGTTCCGCGCCGTCGAGCCAGGGCGTGACCGGCGTCAGGCGCAGCGGCGCACCGGCCTGCCGCGCGTAGTAGCCGGCGGTCGGGCCCCAGACAACGGCGACGTCGACCTCCCCGTTCGCGACCGCGTCGAGGATGGGCTTCTGCGGGGTGGAATTCGCGTAGTCGCCGTAGACGGTGTACCCGCGCACGTGCTCGTGCAGCCCGCGCCGCGCGAGCGCCTGCGCCGGCGGCGGATTCGCGCCGTCGTCGCCGATCAGCTGCACACCGATGGTGGCGTCGCGCAGGCGTGGGTCGTCGAGCGAGTTGACCGTCGCCCACGGCGTGCCTTCGCGTGCGACGAAGACGTAGGTGGACCGGTAGTACGGCTGCGTGGTCGACAGCATGTCCACCCCGCTGGCGACGCCGGGAATGACGTCGCAGTCGCGCTCGCCGAGCGTGTTGCGCACGTTGCCGCGGCGCTGCGCCCACCACGTGTACCGCACCTCGGCGCCGAGGTCCTTGGCGATCAGCGCGACGATCCGGTTCTCGAAACCGCTGCCGTCCTCCTTGGAAAACGGCAGGTTGTTCGGGTCCGCGCAGACGCGCAGTTCCCGCGCCTGCACTGCGGGCACGGCGAGCAGCGCGAGCGCGAGGATCAGGGACCGACGGCGACGCCCCACGGCTTGCCTCCCGGGTGGATGGTGGTGATGGTGCGACCGCTGGCGAGATCGACGACGCCGACGTCGCCCGACAGCCCGTTCGCGGTGTAGAGGCGCTTGCCATCACGCGACAACGCGATGCCCCAGACGCGATGCCCCGCCGGCAGGTAGCGCAGGATGCGGCCGCTCGCGGTGTCGACCTCGCCGACGCGGTCGCCACGCCCGAGCGCGACATACAGCCGCGACGTCGACGGCGACAGCGCGAGCCCGACCGCCTGCACGGTGTCGTTCGCACCGGGATCGCGATCGAAATCGACGACCTTCGACGGCGTGCGTGTGCGCATGTCGAACAGCGTGGCGGTGGCGCGCGTTTCCGACGTCACCCACAGGCCGCGGCCGTCCGGGGTGAACAGCGCATCGCGCGGCCGGGTGCCGACCATGCGGCTGTCGACCAGCTTCATGGTCGCCGCGTCGATGAAGTGCACGAGGCTCGCGGTTTCCGACGTCGCGATCACCCAGCGACCGTCCGGGCTCACCGCCATGCCTTCGGGCTCGGCGCCGACGCCGACTTCCGCGACGATGCGCTTGCCGGGGATGTCGACCGCCGAGACCTTGGAGTCCGCCTCGTTCGCGACGTACAGGCGCTTGCCATCCGGCGACAGCGCGAAACGCTCCGGGTCCGCACCGGAGGGCAGATGGTCGACGACGCGCTTCGCGGCGAGGTCGATCACGTCGATGCGGTCGTCGTCGCCTGCCGCGATCAGCAGGCGGCGGCCGTCGCGGCTCATCTCGAGGCCGCGCGGACGGCGGCCGGTCGCGATGGTGTTGTGCGTCCAGTTCGACGCATGGATGACGTGCACGACGTTGGCCTGTTCGTCGCTGACGTAGACCGTCTCCGCACGTGCGAGCGGCGCGACGAGTACGGCGAGCAGTGCGAGGCCGACCGAACCGACGGTACGGGACGGGACGTCGACGAGTCCGCGCGCGAGCAGCGCGATGCCGGCCGCGGCGTGCACCAACCCGCCGGGCACCCACATCAGCAGGCCGGCGAGCTGCTGGTCTTCGGTGGGACTCAGGCCGAAGGCGTCGAGCCGAAGCGCGGCGTAGCCGGCGTACCAGGGGCTGTGCGAGAACGCCATCAGCGCACCGAGCGCGCCGCTGGCGGTCGCGGTGAAGAACAGGCAGCCGACGACCAGCCCGCGCTGCGTGCGTGGCGAATGCAGCATCGCCCACCAGACCAGCAGCGCAGTCACCAGGAACGACACGTGCTGCGCGATGTGCCAGCCGGAGTTGGCCAGCGCACGGTCGAACGCGGGCGGCGCGTGCCAGCCCCACAGCGCGGCCATCTGCACGAGGCTCGCGGCGACGGGCGCGGTGAGGAAGCGCCACGCGCCCGACACCGCGGAGGTCTTGCCGGTCGCCGCCAGCGCGACGCGCCACGACCACGGCAGCGCCCACAGCATCACGCCCAGCGGCCGCGACATCACCAGCAACGGCGCGGCGACCAGCATCAGCAGTTCGTGCTCGAGCATGTGCGCGGCGAACGAGCGCTCGCCGGCCGCGTGCAGCGGCGAGACGATCGCGCCTGCCAATACGACCCAGCCCGACAGGTACCAGGCCGCCCCGCCCCGCCACGTCGCCGTGGTCGCGCTTCGCGACGCGAGACGCACCAGACCGACGAGGTACCAGACCAGCGAAACCGCGAGCGGTACGGTGACGGCTGCATCGAACGTCCAGCGCGGCGCCGCGAGTCGCGCGGCGGCGTCGCCATGCGCGAGTGCGAGCGCGGGCGACAGGGCGAGCCCGGCGGCGAACGCGCGTCGCATCAGGGTGCGCATGCGGGCACCAGCAGTGTCGCGGCGGTCTGCCAGACGATGCCGATCGCCAGCAGCACGGCCATCATGACCGACACCTGCGCGATGAAGCGGCGCGTCTGGTGATGCGGCATCGACGGGTCGCCGCCGCTCGTGGAGGCCCACGAGAGCCAGCCGCCGAGCACGATCAGCGCCATCGCGGGGATGCCGACCAGCAGCCCGTTGTGCAGCCCGCCGAGGCGGCAGTCGTAACGCAGCATGTCGCTGAGCAGCTGGTGGTGCACGATCTCCGCGACCATGCTGGCGATCAGGCCCGCCCACGGCGCGAGTCGCGAACGATGCAGTCGGCTCACAGCCATCGCGGCGTCCCGTAGATGACCAGGTAGAGCACGATCCAGCTGCCGACGATGAAGTGCCAGTACATCGCGTTGTCGGACGCGTCGGAGAACTTGCGGCCGTCCCAGTGTTTCGGATTGAACGCGATGGCGGCGAGCACGACGCTGTCGTAGACGTCGGTCAGCATGTGCACCGTATGCAGCGCCAGCAACGCCCAGACGATCGAGCCGTACGCGCTGCGCTGCCAGAGGACGTTCATCGCATCGAACTCGAACCAGCGCGCAACGAGCATCAGCAGTCCGGCGACGATCGCGCCCACCAGGCCGATGCGAACGCCGCGCAGGTCCAGTCGTTTTGCCGCCCTGCCCGCGATGACATTGGGGATCTCGCTCAGCAGCGCGAGCACGGTCACGATCGTCGACCACATGAGCGGCGGGACCGGCGCGGTCGGCGGCCACACGCCCTCGTCCGGCAGCAGGAAGTAGTACGCGCCGATCGCGAGCACGAAGCCCATGCCTTCGATCAGCATGAAGCCGACCACGGCCCACCAGGTCAGCGTGCGTGGGCCGAAACCGAAGTCGTTGAGGCTCGCCACGTTGAGGACAGCGCGCGTCGTGCGCATCAGCGGTCCCCCTTCAGGCTCTTCTCGGACTTCTTCGGCCAGAACCAGGCGGTCAGCGTGATGGCGACCGGAATCGCGCCCCAGACGACGCCCCATTCCTCGAACACGGTCCAGATGAAGAGGCCGGTCATCGCGATCGCGGCCAGCAGCGGCCAGATGCTGGCTTCCGGCATGCCCCACCGGTGCGACGGCTCGGCGTCGACGGGGCTGGTGAGCAGCACCTCGCGGCGATCGTCACGAACGCCTTCGACCACCGGAATGACGTCGACCGGCGCGCCCTGGTCGTCCGCCCATAACGGCTGCCGACCGGTCACCACCGGGATCTCCGCGAAGTTGTACGACGGCGGCGGCGACGGCGTCGCCCATACGAGATCGGGCGCGCCCCACGGATCGTGCGGCGCACGCTCACCAGTGCGCAGCGACTTCAATCCGTTGAACACGTACATCAGCACGCTGATGGCGATGAGGTACGAGCCGAGCGTCGAGATCATGTTGGGGATGTCCCAGCCCAGCCCCGGCAGGTAGGTGTAGACGCGCCGCGGCATGCCGGCGAGGCCGAGGTAATGCATCGGGAAGAACGTGACATTGAAGCCGACGAACAGCAGCCAGAACGTCCACTTGCCGAGACGTTCGTCCATGAGACGACCGGTGATCTTCGGGTACCAGTAGACGATCGCGCCGAGCAGCGGGAACACGGCGCCGCCGATGAGCACGTAGTGGAAATGGGCGACGACGAAATACGTGTCGTGCAGCTGCAGGTCGAGTGGCACCGAAGCGACCATCACGCCCGTCATGCCGCCGAGGGCGAACAGCGCGAAGAAGCCGAGCACGTACAGCATCGGCACGCGCAGGATGGGTCGGCCCGTGGCGATGGTCGCAATCCAGGCGAACACCTGGATGCCGCTGGGAACCGCGATCAGCATGCTCGCCGCGGTGTAGAAGCTGTTGCCCATCGGCGGCAGGCCCGCTGCGAACATGTGGTGCACCCACAGCCCGAACGCGAGGAAACCGGTTGCGATCAGCGAGAGCACCATCGCCGGATACGCGAGGATGGGACGGCGCGAAAACGCCTCGACGATCTCCGAGATCATCCCCAGCGCGGGCATGAAGATGATGTAGACCTCCGGATGCCCGAAGAACCAGAACAGGTGTTGCCACAGCAGCGGGTCGCCGCCTTCCGCCGCGTTGTAGAACTGCGTGCCGACCAGGCGATCGGTGATCAGGAACGTGCTGGCGAGCATCACCGACGGCATCGCGAAGATCACCATCAGGCTGGTCACGAACATCGACCAGACGAACAGCGGCATTCGCGCGAGGGTCATGCCCGGTGCGCGCTGCGTCATCACCGTCGCGACGATCTCGACCGCGATCGACAGCGCCGCCACTTCGGTGAACGTGATCATCTGCGCCCAGAAATCCGTGCGCTTGCCGGGAGAGAAATCCGACGACGACAACGGCGTGTAGCCCGTCCACCCCGCTTCCGGCCCGATGTCGAGCAGGAAGCACACGAAAATCAGGATGCCGCCGAACAGGTACATCCAGTAACTGAAGGCGTTGAGCCGCGGGAAGGAGATCGCGCGCGTGCCCACCATCAGCGGCACGATGTAGATCGCGATCGCTTCCATCACCGGCACGGCGAACAGGAACATCATCGCGCTGCCGTGGAGCGAGAACACCTGGTTGTAGCGGTCGGGCCCGAGCAGCGTGTTGTTCGGGAACATCAGCTGCGTGCGGATCATCAGCGCGAGCAGGCCGGCGAGCGCGAAGAAAACGAACGCAGTGACGATGTAGCGCCGGCCGACGCGCTTGTGGTCGACCGTCGTAATCCAGCCGATCAGGCCGGGTTTGTCGGCCCATGTGCGCTCGAGACGCGCGATGGAGGCGTCGCGGTCCGCCATTACTTCAACTCCGTCAGGTAATCGACGAGATCGCTCACGTCCTGCGGCGACAGCGGCACCGCCGGCATGTTCGCGCCGGGTTTCGGATGCTGCGGGTCGACGATCCACGCGGCGAGGTTGCCGCGATTCATCGGCAGCGTGCCGGCTGCGATGCTGCGGCGGCTGGCAAGGTGCGTCAGATCCGGCCCGGTGACGCCACCGGCCGTGGTGCCGGCAATGCGATGGCACATCGCACACGCACCGCGCTCGAACACCGCGAGGCCGCGCTGAGCGGATGGCGTCGTCGGCGGCGTTGCGGGCGTGCGCTGGTGATCGGCCCATGCCTGGTAGGCACCGAGGTCGTCGACCTGCACATCCATCGCCATCTTCGCGTGCTGAAGCCCGCAGAACTCCGCGCACTGGCCGCGGTAATAGCCGCCTGCGCGCGGCGTGATCATCAGTGCATTGGTGCGGCCGGGAACGAGGTCGTGTTTCCCGGTCAGCGCGGGCACCCAGAAGCTGTGGATGACGTCGCCGGATACGAGTTCGACCTGGACCGTGCGATCGCGCGGCAGATGCAGCTCGTTCGCGGTGGTGAATCGGCGCGACGAGTCCTGGTCGAGGTAATCGACCTGCCACCACCACTGCTTGGCCGTGACGCGCACGGCGAGATCCGCATGACCGCTGCGGATGCGGCGGTCCGCGGTGTAGCTCGCGGCGACGAGCACTGTCAGCAGACCGACGACGAGCAGCGACCACGCGCCCAGCGCGATCGACAGGCTGCGATCGCGCGTGGTGCCCTCACGTGCGAGTTCGCGGCGACGCCGCACCAGCGCGATTCCGAGCGCGATCAGCACGACGACGTACATCGTCCCGCACACCGCGAGCATCAGGTTCCACACCTGCCGGATCGTGGCGCCCTGCTCGCCCGCACCGACGAGGGCGGACTGCACGCCGGTGCAGCCGGCGAGCGCCGTCATCGCGACCAGCGCGGTCGCAGGCGCAAGCCAGGTGCGGATCGTGCGTGTTGTCACGGCGGCGGCGCCTGCACGCCGGTCGTGTCACCGCCCTTCGGGTGGCGCGTCGCGGTCTGTGTCGGCGGCGGTGCGCCCAGCATCTGCTCGGAGCGACTCGGCGCCGCGTCCTTGCGCACGTTGCCCGACAGCGACAGCACGTACGCCGCGAGTTCCCACGCCTGCTGGTCGGTCACCTTGCCGCGGAACGACGGCATGCCGTTCGGGCGGCCGTCGAGGATCGTCGCGTGGATCTGGTCGATGCTGCTGCCGTAGCGCCATTCGTCGTCCATGAGCGCTGGGCCCATGCCGCCGCCGCCGTTCGCGTGGCAGCCGTTGCAGTTGAACCACTTGAACCAGCGGCCGCCCTGCGTGACGTGGAAGGCGTTGTCCTGGTACTGCGGGCCGCGCGGATCGACCGCATCGGGCATGCGCGCGCCGGGCTGCAGGTCGGTCAGGCGCGGGCCGGCGCGCACTTCGCCGCTGGGCGGCGTGTGGTATTCGCGGCGCTCGCGCTCGCAGCCCACGACGAGGAGGAGCGTGCAGGCCGCGAGCGCCGCGAAGAGGGGCTCAATGCGGAAGCGCGAAGACATAGAGCGTCCCTCCGGCCGTCGTCTTCTGCTTGAGATCAGGTAGCGCAGCGCCCCAGCCGGCAGCGGCGGTCGCATCGCGCGTGTCGAGGTTGTTCGTGACGATCGCGCCGGGCCAGCCCCCGATGCCCGACAGGATCGCGATGTACTGGTGCCCGTCCGGGCCGCGATACGCGATCGGCTGGCCGATGATTCCGCTGCCCGTCTGGAACTTCCACAGCAGCGCGCCGCTGCGCGCGTCGATGGCCTTGAACCAGCCGTCCATCGTTCCGTAGAACACGACGTCGCCGGCGGTCGACAGCGTGCCGCTCCACACCGGCAGATCCTCCTTGATCTTCCACATCGCGCGTCGCTGCACCGGATTCCACGCGGTAACGACACCGCGATGTCCGCCCGGCCCCGCGTAGTACTTCTCTTCCGCGCCGATGTAGGGCGTGCCCGCGATGTAGTTCACCTCGCTCGGCTGCATGTCCATGCACAGGTTGTTGTGCGGCACGTAGACGAGGCCCGTACGCGGCGAAAACGACGACGGGTTCCAGTCCTTCATACCCGGCGCGGCGGGACAGATCTGTCGCGTCGTACGGCCTGTCTTCGGCTGCTTCTCCGCGTTGTATTGCGGGCGACCAGTCGTCATGTCGATCTTCAACATCGCATTGACCGGCCCGTAGGGGTCGGCCGACAGCACCTGCCCCGTCGCGCGGTCGAGGATGTAGACGAAGCCGTTGCGCTCGGGACGCACGATCACCTTGCGGCGCTTGCCGGCGATCGTCATCTCGAGCAACAGGTTCTCGTTGACGGCGTCGTAGTCGTAGAGATCGTGCGGGCTGAACTGGTAGAACCAGCGCGCATCGCCGGTGTCGGGATCGCGCGCGAAGATGCCGGCCGTCCACTTGTTGTCGCCGGGGCGCTGATCGGGATTCCACGGGCCCGGATTGCCCGTGCCGTAGAAGATCAGGTCGGTCTCGGGGTCGTAGGAAATCCAGCCCCACGCCGTGCCGCCGCCGATCTTCCAGGCGTCGCCGGGCCACGTCTTCGTGCCCAGGTCTGTGCCGCGATCGGACGCATAGTGCGGCTTGAACGACGGGCCGATCAGCACGTCCTTGTCCGGCCCTGTGCTGTACGCCTTCCACGCGATCTTGCCGGTGCCGGCATCGAGCGCGGCGAGCCAGCCGCGCACGCCCATCTCGCCGCCGGCATTGCCGACGAGCACTTTTCCCTTCACCACGAGCGGGGCCATGGTGATGGTCTCGCCCTTGTTGATGTCGCCGAGCTTGGTTCGCCAGATCGGCTTGCCCGTCGCGGCATCAACGGCGAGCGTGTTGCCGTCGAGCGTGTTGAAGAAGACGCGCCCCTGCGAGTACACCGCGCCGCGGTTGACCACATCACAGCACGCGACGCCCTGCGATGCCGGCTCGGGCTTGGGCTTGTACGACCACTTCGCCGGCGCGCCCGGCTTGGTGAGGTCGAGCGCGTAGAGCACGTTCGGAAACGGCGTGACGACGTACATCGTGTTGCCGACCACGATCGGGGCCGCCTCCTGCCCGCGATTGACGCCCGTCGAGAAGGTGAACGCGACGGCGAGCTTGCCGACGTTGCGCGTCGTGATCTCGTTGAGCGGGCTGTATCGCGTGCTCGCGTAGTCGTGCGCCGGCATCGTCCAGTCGCCGGAGGTAGCGGACGGTGCGGCGGGTGTGGTCGGAACAGCGAGGCCTGCGATGCCGGCGACGAATACGGCCGTCGCCAGGCGTCGTGAGAGCGGATGCACGGACGCGTCTCCTTGTGTCGGGATGTCGCGCACTCGTGTCGCGACCCCGCGCACACGCTATGAAGCGGCTGGTGAACGCGTAGTCATCTTTGACGTACGAAATCGACGTTGCCGATACATGGAGCGTGATCGACGCGAACGATTCAGACCCGCGGTTTTGCGGTGTCCCCGACTTCGATGATCTATAGCGGCGACGCGGCCGAATCCGCATTTTTGCGGCGCATCACAAGCAGCTTTGCAACGCAGGTGGTCAACGGCATGCGTCGTACACGCGGTCCTGCAGCGTTGACAGCAGCGCGTAGTTGCGCGCGAGTCCGGCGCGGCGTTCCACGGCATCGCGATAGGCGCGCGCGTCGGCGCACGTGTTGTGCGTGTCGACCGCGGCAACGGCCGTGCGCGCGGTTCGACGCGACGTGGCGCTGCGCGTGCGTGTCGATCGCTTGCGCGGTCGCGGCTCGTCGGACGCCGGCGCGACCGGATCCGGTGTCGCGTCCCAGACCTCGGCCGTCCGCTCGCCGCGCGGGCACGGCTCGCTCTGGTAGCGCGTGCTGCCGTCGCGCGTGATGCACTTCTGCACGGTCTGCGCGTCGGCATCGGTCGCTGCCAGACCGAACAACGCGGCAAATGCCGCCCTCCACATCCATGTCGTCATCCAGGTTCCCTCCCGTCGTCGCGACAGGATCAGGGCCGGGCGCTCTGCGCTGCATCGGTCGTCGCCGCCGCAGCGTGTCGGACTTCTCCGAGACGCCCGCCGACGGACGCGGCATCATAGGCGGCCGCTCCGGGAATCCTCGCGCATGCACGACTCGCCCCTGCCCGCCCTCGCCGACGCCCGCATCGCCGTGGTCGGCCTAGGCTATGTCGGCCTGCCGCTGGCGACCGCGTTCGGGGCGACGCACGACACGCTCGGCTTCGACATCGATACCGGCCGCATCGACGAACTCCGCGGCGGTCACGACCGCACGGGTGAAGCGCACGACGACGACTTCCGCCGCGCGATCCGCCTGCGCTTCGAATCCGACGCCGCCTCGCTTGCGGATCGCGACGTTTTCATCGTCACCGTGCCGACGCCGGTCGACGCGTTCAAGCGCCCGGACCTCGCGCCGCTGGAATCGGCGAGCCGCACGGTCGGCCGCTCGCTGAAGCGTGGCGGTGTCGTCGTCTACGAGTCCACGGTCTATCCCGGTGCGACGGAAGAGATCTGCGTACCGATCCTCGAGCGCGAGTCCGGCCTGCGCTACCGCGACGATTTCCACGTCGGCTACAGCCCCGAACGCATCAATCCGGGCGATCGCCAGCACAAGCTGCCGAACATCGTGAAGGTGACGTCCGGCTCGAGCGACGCCGCGGGGCGCTTCGTCGATGCGCTGTATCGCAGCGTCGTGCCGGCGGGCACGCATCTCGCATCGAGCATCCGCGTGGCCGAAGCCGCGAAGGTCATCGAGAACATCCAGCGCGACGTCAACATCGCGCTCGTCAACGAACTCGCGCTGATCTTCGAAAAGCTCGGCCTCGACACGCTCGAAGTGCTCGAAGCCGCTGGCACCAAGTGGAACTTCCTGCCGTTCCGCCCGGGCCTGGTCGGTGGCCACTGCATCGGCGTCGATCCGTATTACCTGACCCACAAGGCGCAGGGCATCGGCTACCACCCCGAGGTCATTCTGGCCGGTCGCCGCATCAACGACACGATGGGCCAGCATGTCGCGCAGCGCGTGCTGAGGCTGATCGCCGCGAAAGACAATCCGCCGCCGCATCCGCGCGTGCTGGTGCTCGGCCTCGCGTTCAAGGAGAACTGCGGCGACCTGCGCAATACGCGCGTCGTCGACATCGTCTCCGAGCTCAACGCCTACGGCGCGCGCGTCGACGTGCACGACCCGCGTGTCGACGCCGAGGAAGCGCATCGCGAACACGGCCTGCGCTTGCTCGACGCGCCCAAGGCCGGCGCCTACGACGCGGTCGTGCTCGCTGTGCCGCACGCTGAGTTCGTGCGCGACGGCACCGACTCCATCGTCCATTTCGGCCACGGCGACGCGGTCGTCTTCGACGTCAAAGGCGCCCTGCCCCGCGACGTCGTCCACGGTCGCCTCTGAGGATTTCGCCATGCGCGTGCTCGTGACCGGCGCCGCCGGCTTCATCGGTTCCCATCTGTCCAAGCGCCTGATCGAGCGCGGCGACGAGGTGCTGGGCTACGACGACCTCAACGACTACTACGATCCGCAGCTCAAGCGCGATCGCCTGAAGCACGTCGTTCCTGGCCACGGCTTCCGGTTCGTCGAAGCCAAGCTCGAGGATCGAGAGGCCATGGATCGCGCGTTCGCGGACTTCAAGCCGCAGCGCGTGGTGAACCTCGCCGCGCAGGCGGGCGTCCGCTATTCGCTGCAGAACCCGCGCGCCTACATCGACAGCAACCTCGTCGGCTTCATCAACATCCTCGAAGCGTGCCGGCACAACGGTGTCGAGCATCTGGTGTATGCGTCGTCGAGTTCGGTCTACGGCGCGAATCGCGAGCTGCCGTTCGCGGTCGAGCACAGCGTGGACCACCCCGTCAGCCTGTACGCCGCCACCAAGAAGGCGAACGAGCTGATGGCGCATACGTACAGCCATCTGTACGCGCTGCCGACGACGGGCCTGCGTTTCTTCACGGTCTATGGCCCGTGGGGCCGGCCGGACATGGCGCTGTTCCTGTTCACCCGCAAGATCCTCGCAGGCGAGCCGATCGAGGTCTTCAACCACGGCCGCCACAGCCGTGATTTCACCTACATCGACGACATCGTCGAAGGCGTGATCCGCACGCTGGACACGGTGCCGCAGCCGTCCGACGACGCGTCGCTGCTCGCGTCCCCCGCCGCGTCCACGGCGCCCTATCGCGTCTACAACATCGGCAGCCACCGACCGGTCGAACTGCTGCGCTACATCGAAGTGCTCGAAGACAGCCTGGGTTGCAAGGCGGAGCGTCGCCTCGTGCCGATGCAGCCCGGCGACGTGCCGGACACGTATGCCGATGTCGAAGCGTTGCGTCGCGATACGGGCTATGCGCCGTCGACGCCGGTCGAAACGGGCGTCGCGAAGTTCGTGGAGTGGTACCGCGGGTATTACGGCGTCTGATCGAAAGGGCGCATCAGGCCTTTCGACTGGCGACGCGTGCCTAGAACGTTACGAGTTCCCGTCGCGGCGCTGACGCGCTTCCGCACGCAGCTGGCGCAGCCGCGCCAGCTTCTCGCCCAGCTTGATCTCGAGGCCGCGATCGACGGGCCGGTAGTACTCGCGTTCGCCCATCGCATCGGGAAAGCCGGTCTGGTCCAGCGCGATGCCGCCTTCGGCGTCGTGGTCGTATTGGTAGCCCTTCGAGTAGCCGAGCGATTTCATGAGCTTGGTCGGCGCGTTGCGCAGGTGCATCGGCACCTCCTGCGTGCCGAGCTGGCGCACATCGGCGCGCGCTTCGTTCCATGCGACATAACCGGCGTTCGATTTGGCGGTCGTCGCGAGATAAATCACCACCTGCGCGAGCGCCAATTCGCCTTCGGGACTGCCGAGGCGATCGAACGTCTCCCAGGCGTCGATGGCCATGTCGAGCGCGCGCGGATCGGCGAGCCCGATGTCCTCGACAGCCATGCGCGTGATGCGACGCGCGAGGTAATGCGGGTCCGCGCCGCCGTCGATCATGCGCGCGAACCAGTACAGCGCGGCGTCCGGGTTCGAGCTCCGCACGGATTTGTGCAGCGCCGAGATCTGGTCGTAGAACTGTTCGCCGCCCTTGTCGAAACGTCGCGTGCGATCGGCCAGGACCTGCGCGAGCGTCGTCTCGGTGATGCGGCCGCCCTCGCCCGTCGCGAGTTCGGCGGCGATTTCGAGCAGGGTCAGCGCGCGGCGGACGTCGCCATCGGCCGCGGTAGCGATCTGCCGAAGCAATTCGTCATCGACTTCGATGCCCTGCCCTCCGAGCCCGCGCTCCGCATCGTTCAACGCCCGATGCAGCGCTTCGACGAGATCGTCGACGGCCACGGCTTCCATCACGTGCACGCGGCAGCGCGACAGCAACGCGGAGTTCAATTCGAACGACGGGTTCTCGGTGGTCGCGCCGACGAACACGATGGTGCCTCGCTCGATCGCAGGCAGGAACGCATCCTGCTGCGCTTTGTTGAAGCGATGCACCTCGTCGACGAAGAGCACGGTGCGGCGGCCTTGGGCGAAGCGATCGGCGGCCTCGGCGAGCACCTGACGCACTTCGGGCAGACCGGATAGCACGGCGGAGATCGCGCGAAATTCGGCGTCGGCGTAGCGCGCGAGGAGCAGCGCCAGCGTCGTCTTGCCGCAACCCGGCGGGCCCCAGAGCACCATCGAATGGATGCGGCCCGATTCGACCGCGCGCCTCAATGCCGAGTTCGGCGCGAGCAGGCGCTTCTGCCCGACCATCTCGTCGGGCGTGCGCGGACGCATGCGCTCGGCGAGCGGACGCATTGCGTCCACAGCAGCGTCGTCTTCGAAGAGGCGGGGCGTGGTGCGTTTGGCCACGGCGTGCGGTGGGGGATCCGGGCCCGCACCTTACCAGCCGCGCGTCAGAGGCTCGCGATGCCCGTCGTGGTCGCCGACCACTCGCTACCCGGGCCGAGTTCGTAATGCACGCGCACCCAGCGATGCGACGTGTTGTCGTAGAGGCCCTGGACCTGCGCCGGCGTCGACCCGTCCGCGCCGAAGTCGACCAGGCCCGCGCCATCGACGCGCACGAAACGACCGACGTCCGTCGCCTTGACCGCACCTGCCGTCCACTTGACCGGTTGGCTCTGGAACTCGGTCTTCAACGCCTTCGTGACTTGCGCGTCGAGCGACGTCGCGAGCGAGGAACCTGCCGCCACCGCCTTGCCATCGCCGCCGCCGAGTTCGAGCTGCGGATACGTCACCTCGGTGCTCGCCGTGTCGTACATCGCCGCGAAGCGGAACGGGATCCACTCGCCCTGCCCGTCGATGCGGAGGCGGCCATCCCCCGTAACCTGACGGTCCTGGATGCTGGCGGGCCGCACGTCGACCTTGCCGAGCTGCACGAGCACGTCCGAGGTGTCGAACTGGCGCGTGATGCTGCCGATGACGGCTGCAGCGATGGCGTCGTCCACCTGTTCGCGCGTCTGGACGCGGGCAGTCGGGGCCGGTGCCGTCGGCTGCGCCACCAGCGGGGCAGCGTTGGCCATCGGACGATGCCCCGCGACGAGCGAGGTGGCGGCGAGAGCGGAGAACGTACCGACCGAGAGGAGCGTGCTGCGAAGCGGCATTGCAGTGACCTTGCTGACACGACAGATCGCGTGTGAAGGTCACTCTCGGGACGCCCGCGTCGATGTTTCGTGATAACGCGCGCCAGAAAAATTCAATCTTTCCAAACGGTTAAGGGACGTTTCGATCCCTTCACCGAACGGTCGCCGCAGCGGGACGGGCGGCACGAAAAAGGGGCGGTCGCCCGCCCCTTCTCTACGATCGATCGGCGTTGCGATCAGCCGCCGATGACGTCCACGCCCTTCGGTACGGCGAAGCGGAATGTCGCAGGCGGAAGCGGCGCGTTGCGCTTCCAGTCGGTGAAGCTGATATCCGTGCGCTGGCCCAGCTGGTCGACCACCTGCATCTTCGCCAGACCGGCCGGCCCGAAGCCGAGCTTCGCGCTGCGGAAACCGGACGACGAGGCGTCGCCCTTCGGCGTCAGCGACAGCCACTGCAGGCCATTGGCGACGCCGGCGTCCTGCACCTTGAACTGGGCATCCAGACGGGCCGGATCGGTCAGCGCGGCAAGCGGACTGGTGCGTTCTTCCGCACCCTGCGGACGCTTGGTCACCTGCTGCAGGTCGGGTTCGTAGATCCACACGGTCGTGCCGTCCGCCACGATCTGCTGCGGATAAGGCTTCGCGTATTCCCAGCGGAACTGCTTCGGCGCCGACAGCGACACGCGCCCGCTGCTGGTCTCCTTGAGCTTGCCCCGCTGGTCGAAGACCTGCTGGGTGAAGCGGCCGTCGAGCGTCTTCAGGCCCTTGGTGAACGTGTTGAGCTGGTCGCGCGCGCCGGCGGACGCGCTGCCCGCGATGAGCATCAGGCCGGCGGCGGCAAGGGTCGTCATGGAACGCATGGCGATCTCCAAAAAGGTCTGCCGCGAGTCTGTGCGGCGCTTCATGAACAGGGTGCGAGTGTCGGCCCGATCGCCGAATTCGTCTTCAGCGCGACGCCAGCCTCAGTGCTTCGGCGGCGGCGGCGCAAGCACGCTTCGGTCGCCGTTGTGCTCCGGCGGGCTCACGACGCCGGCGGCTTCCATCGCCTCGATCAGTCGTGCGGCGCGGTTGTAGCCGATCTTGAGGCGGCGCTGGACGCCGGAAATCGAGGCGCGACGGCTCTCCGTGACGATCCGCACCGCCTCGTCGTACAGCGGGTCGGATTCGTCGCCACCGCCGCCGCTCGATTCCGGAAGGCCGGTCGGTCCGACGACCACGCCGTCGCCCATCGTCTGCACTTCCTCGAGCACACCCTCGATGTAGTCCGGCCCGCCGCCGATCTGCTTGAGGTGCTCGACGACGCGATGCACTTCCTCGTCCGACACGAACGCGCCGTGCACGCGCTCCGGCATCGACGTACCCGGCGGCATGTACAGCATGTCGCCGTGGCCCAGCAGTGTTTCCGCGCCGGACTGGTCGAGGATCGTGCGGGAGTCGATCTTGCTCGACACCTGGAATGCGATGCGCGTCGGGATGTTGGCCTTGATCAGGCCGGTGATGACGTCGACCGATGGGCGCTGCGTCGCGAGGATCAGGTGGATGCCCGCCGCGCGCGCCTTCTGCGCAAGGCGCGCAATCAGCTCTTCGACCTTCTTGCCGACGATCATCATCATGTCGGCGAATTCGTCGATGAACACGACGATGTACGGCAGCGGTTCCAGCGGACGCGGCGCCTCGCCGGCTTCCGCGTTCGGACGGAACAGCGGGTCCATCAGTGGTTGGCCGGCGTTGATCGCGTCGGTCACCTTCTTGTTGAAGCCCGACAGGTTGCGCACGCCGACCGCCGACATCAGCTTGTAGCGGCGCTCCATCTCCGCCACGCACCAACGCAGGCCGTTCGCGGCCTCCTTCATGTCCGTCACGACCGGCGCCAGCAGGTGCGGGATGCCCTGGTAGACGCTGAGCTCCAGCATCTTCGGGTCGATCATCAGCATGCGGACGTCCTTGGCGGACGCCTTGTAGAGCAGCGACAGCACCATCGCGTTGACCGCGACGGACTTGCCCGAGCCGGTCGTACCCGCGACCAGCAGGTGCGGCATGCGCGCGAGGTCTGCGACGGTCGGCCGCCCGGCGATGTCCTTGCCGAGCGCCAGCGTCAGCGGGCTGGTCGACTTGTCGTACTCCTTGGACCGCAGGAGTTCGGACAGGTAGATCATTTCCCGGCTGACGTTCGGGATCTCCAGGCCGATCACCGACTTGCCCGGAATCACGTCCACCACACGCACAGACTTTACTGAAAGTCCGCGCGCTATGTCCTTGTCCAGACTGGAAATCTGGCTGACTTTGATGCCCGGGGCGGGTTCGATTTCGAATCGCGTGATGACCGGGCCCGGATATGCACCCACTACGTGAGCATCGATCCGGAAGTCCTTGAGATTGAACTCGATTTGGCGCGACAGCGTCCCGAGCGTGTCGGTGTCGTAGCCCTTCGGCTGCGGCTTGGGATCATCCAGCAGCGCGAGCGGCGGAATGCCGGTGCCGTCGGGCACGTGGAACAGCGGAATCTGCTGCTCGCGCTTGGCGCGCTCGCTCTTCTCCACCACCGGCGCCGGCGGCGGCTCGATCTTGACCGGCTCCCGCTTCTCGCGCTTTTCGGTCTCGACCTTCCGGACCTTTTCGCGCTCCTCGCGGAGGACGCTGACCTCGCGACGCTCTACGACCTCGCGCGCGCTGCGTCGGAACACCTTGGAGACGAACGGACCTGCGGCGACCATCAGGCCGCCGAGGCGGTCCATCACGTGCAGCCACGACAGGCCCGTCGCCAGCGTCACGGACGTCAGCAACAGCGCCAGCAGGAAGAGATTGCCGCCGAGACGGCCGAAGCCGCGACCCAGCGAATTTCCGACGAGTCGGCCGAGGATGCCGCCGGCCTGCGAGACGTCTTCGGTGATGCCCAGGCGTAGATGCAGCAGCCCGGTCATCGCGATGAGGAACGCGACGAGTCCGACCAGGCGCAACGCTGGAGTGAGGTCGCTCTTCTCCGGCTCGGGATCCTTCTGGAACATCGCGATCCAGACGATCGCGCCGAGCACCAGCGGCAGCAGATAGGCCGCGTAGCCGAACAGGTTGAAGAGGATGTCGGCGACGATCGCGCCGATTCGCCCGCCGAGGTTGTGCAGCGGCGCAGTCACCGCGCCCGAACTCGTCCAGCCCGGATCCTGCCGCGAATAACTGAAGAGTGTCGCGACCAGGTACAGCAGCGCGGGCGCGATGAAGATCAGCGCGATGTCGCGCGCCATGCGCTGGCGCCCCGGCGACATGCCGGGCCGGGGCTGGGACGGTGAAGCCGCGTTCGCGGCCTTCTTGCGGGTTGCGGCTGGCGCCTGCGCCACGTGAGATGCAGCCTTAGGTCGAGCGTCTTAGTCGTTGAATATACGTGAAAACCGGCGCCGCATAAGGCCGACGCCGGTTTCCTGAGGTCGCGCAGTGCGACCGGTACCGCGGATTGTGTCGGGGCGCCGTCTCAGGCGCTCAGAGCACCATGTCCTGCAGCGCCGGATGGACGATCTTGCCGCCCTCGACGTTGATGCCGCGCACCAGCGCCTGATTGCCGCGCCAGTCGCCGCCGGCCAGCTTGTTCACCCACGGCAGGATCGCGGCGCAGATCGCCTGCGACGAGGTCTGCGGCACGGCGCCCGGCATGTTCGTCACGCAGAAGTGGGTGACGCCCTCTTCGACGTAGGTCGGTTCCTTCCAGGTGGTCGGACGCGACGTCTCGAAGCAACCGCCCTGGTCGATCGCGAGGTCGACGACGACCGAACCGTCCTCCATGCCCTTCAGCATCTCGCGCGTCATCACGTGCGGCGCCTTCGCGCCGGTCACGAGCACGGCGCCGATCACGAGGTCGGCCGACGCAACTTCGCGCGCCACGACGTCGTGATACGGATACAGCGCGGTGACGTTGTTGCCGAGGCGCATCATCTCGTCCATGCGGTCTTCGCGCATTTCGAAGACCGTGACGTTCGCCCCGCCCGCCGCCGCGAGCGCCGCCGACGCGCCGCCGGCGCGACCCGCACCGAACACGACGACCTTGCCGCGCTCCGTCGCCGACAGGCCACCGAGCAGCTTGCCCTTGCCGCCCATGGGCTGATGCAGAAGGTGCGTACCGACCTGCACGCCGATCTTGCCGGCGATGACGGACATCGGCGCCAGCAGCGGCAGGTCGCCGTTCGGCAGCTCGACCGTCTCGAACGCGACGCCGGTCAGGCCGATGTCGAGCAGTTGCTTCGTCAGCGTCGGCTCGGCGGCGAGGTGGAGGTAGCAGAACAGCAGGTGATCCTTGCGCAGATGCGCGAGGTCGCCGGCGATCGGTTCCTTCACCTTCACGATCATCTCGCCCTTCTCATAGAGAGCGGCGGCGTCCGGCGCGATCTTGACGCCCAGACGGGTGTACTCGTCGTCCTTGAAGCCGCTCTTCAGGCCCGCGCCCTGCTCCAGCCACACTTCGTGGCCGCGCTTGACGAGGTCGCCGGCAGCCGCCGGCACGAGCGCGACGCGCCCTTCGAGGGTCTTGGTTTCCTTCGGTACACCGATGCGCATTGCTGTCTCCGTGACGCCGCGGCCGCGGAGCGGCGAAGGCGCGAGTCTTCGTGGGGATGGGCTGCGGTGTTGCGACACCGCGCCTTGTGCTGCCGTCATGCGACCGCCAAGCTATGGCGCGTCCCGGCGTCCATTCGCGGCGGCGGAATGATGGGCCTTCAGACCCGTCGTTCCACCTGCCGAAATGCACGCATCACATAACGCGCCATTATATCCATGACCCTTTCGAAGCACTCGCGGCTGCTCATCCTCGGCTCCGGTCCCGCCGGCTGGAGCGCCGCCGTCTACGCGGCCCGCGCGAACCTCAAGCCCGTCGTCATCACCGGCCTGCAGATGGGCGGCCAGCTGATGACGACCACCGAGGTCGACAACTGGCCGGGCGATGCGCACGGCCTCATGGGTCCGGACCTGATGGCACGCATGCAGGCGCATGCGGAGCGCTTCAACACCGAAGTGATCTTCGATCACATCCACACGGCGGATCTTTCGCAGCGCCCGTTCCGCCTGCGCGGCGACAGCGGCGAATACACCTGCGACGCCCTGATCATCTCGACCGGCGCGACCGCGAAGTACCTCGGCCTGCCGTCGGAAGACGCGTTCAAGGGCCGCGGCGTCTCCGCCTGCGCCACCTGCGACGGCTTCTTCTACAAGGACCAGGACGTCGCCGTCGTCGGCGGCGGCAATACGGCGGTGGAGGAAGCGCTCTACCTCGCCAACATCGCCCGCAAGGTCTACCTCGTGCATCGCCGCGACACCCTGCGCGCGGAAAAGATCATGCAGGACAAGCTGTTCGCGAAGATCCAGGCCGGCAAGATCGAGCCCGTCTGGCATCACGTCGTCGACGAGGTGCTCGGCAACGAAGCAGGCGTCACCTCGCTGCGCGTACGGTCCGTGCTCGATGAGTCGACTCGCGAACTCCCGGTGCATGGTTTCTTCGTCGCCATCGGTCACACGCCGAACACCGCGCTGTTCGAAGGTCAGCTCGCGATGTCCAACGGCTACATCACCGTGCAGTCGGGGATCGAGGGCAATGCGACCGCGACGTCGATTCCCGGCGTGTTCGCCGCCGGCGACGTCGCCGACCAGCACTACCGCCAGGCCATCACCTCGGCGGGCTCCGGCTGCATGGCGGCACTGGATGCGGAGCGTTATCTCGACAAGGCCGGCTGACGCCGGCAGGCGCGCGCCGCGATGACGTTGCGCGCGCGCTGGATCGATCGCATCGCGGATGTCGAGGCGTCCGCATGGGATGCGCTCGCGGGCGACGCACATCCCTTCGTCCGCCACGCGTTTCTGTCGGGCCTCGAATCGACCGGCTGCATCCAGCCGCGCATGGGCTGGACGCCGCGTCATCTGACGTTCTGGGACGGCAGCGATCTCGTCGCGGCGGCGCCCTGCTATGCCAAGACCAACTCCCACGGCGAATTCGTGTTCGATCACGCGTGGGCGCATGCCTACGCGCGCTACGGCCTCGACTACTTCCCGAAGCTTCTCTGCGCCGTGCCCTACTCGCCCGTGACCGGCCCGCGCCTGCTCGCGCGCGACGCCGGGGGGAAGCGTGCACTCGTCGACGCGCTGCGCGATGCCTGTGGCGACGGCTATTCGTCCGCACACGTGAACTTCCACGTCGCGCAGGACGACGCGGCCTTCGACGCCGACTGGCTCGAACGTCTCGACGTCCAGTACCACTGGGAAAACACCGGCGACTGGCGCGACTTCGACACCTTCCTCGCCACGATGGACCACAAGCACCGCAAGAACATCCGGCAGGAACGCGCCAAAGTCGCGCGGTCAGGCGTCGCGGTCCGCATCGTCCACGGTGACGAAGCCTCGGACGCCGACCTCGAGGCGATGCACCACTTCTACCTGCAGACGTTCGCCGAATACGGCAATCGGCCAGCGATCACACTCGGCTTCCTGCAGCACCTCGCGCGCACGATGCCGCAATCGCTCGTCATCATCCTGGCGGAGCGCGAGGGCCGCCCGATCGCCGGAGCACTCTGCCTGCGGGGCGCCGACACGCTGTACGGCCGCTACTGGGGCAGCATCGAGCAGCACCCCGGCCTGCACTTCGAAACCTGCTACTACCAGGGCCTCGACTACTGCCTGCGCGAAGGCCTGCGTCGTTTCGAACCCGGCGCGCAGGGCGAGCACAAGCTGTCCCGCGGCTTCCTGCCTACGCTGACGCGGAGTCGACACTGGATCGGTGAGCCCGCGTTCCGCGAAGCGCTCGCCGGCTGGTGCGCCGAAGAGCGCGAGGCGATCTGTTCGTACGCGCGCCAACTCGAGCGCAGCAGCCCGTTTCGACAGGTGGACGCGTGAGTCCGCTGCGCCTTCCCTGGCTGGACACACGGCCAGACGCGCCGTTCCCGGATCCTGCGACCGCCCTGCGCGAGCCCGACGGACTGCTCGCCATCGGCGGGGACCTGCATCCGATGCGCCTGCTCGCCGCCTACCGCGCCGGGATTTTTCCCTGGTTCTCGGAGGGCGAGCCGCCGTTGTGGTGGTCGCCGGATCCGCGCACGGTGTTCCGCACGGATCACGTTGCGACATCGCGCCGCTTCCGTCGCGGCCTGCGGACCTGCGGCTGGATCGTGCGCGCCGACACGGCATTCGAAGCCGTGATCGAGCGCTGCGCGAGCGTGCCTAGGCCCGGCCAGCATGGCACATGGATCACCGTCGCGATGCGCGAGGCCTACATCCGCCTGCACCGTCTCGGTCACGCCCATTCGGTCGAGGCCTGGGACGGCAACGGGCTGGTCGGTGGCATCTACGGCGTGGCGATCGGGCGCATGTTCTTCGGCGAGAGCATGTTCAGCCTGCGACCCGAGGGCTCGAAAGTGGCGATCGCAGGGCTGGCCCATCGGCTGGCCGGCTGGGGCTGGCCGCTGATGGACGCGCAGGTCGAAAACCCGCATCTGCTGTCGCTGGGTGCGGAACGATGGCCGCGGCCGGCGTTCCTCGAGGCGGTCGCGTCGCTGGTGGATCGCCCCGGCCTCGAGGGCACCTGGACCGAGGTGTTCGGCGACCTCCCCGCCCGCGAGCTCTCGCGCCCGCCCGCCACGTGAACCCGGGCGTTTTGCGCCGGTTCCGCCCCGCGTGGCACAATCCACGGCTTCCTACGCCCGTTTCAGCACCACTCCAAGGACCCCATGGCAAAAGACGACGTGATCGAATTCGAAGGCACCGTGTCGGAAACACTTCCGAACACGATGTTCCGCGTTCGCCTCGAAAACGGCCACGAGATCATTGCCCACATCTCCGGTCGCATGCGGAAGAACTACATCCGCATCCTCACCGGTGACCGGGTCAAGGTCGAAATGACGCCGTACGACCTCACCAAGGGCCGTATCACCTACCGCATGAAGTAATCGCGGCGATGCAGGCATGAAAAAGGCGGCCCGAAGGCCGCCTTTTTCGTTTCCATCTTTGCGAACCGTGACCGTCAGTGCTCGACGGTCGCCGGCAACAGCTTCTCCGGCTCGGCCTTGGCGTCGACGACCAGCTTGTCGTCGCGCACGTCCACCGTCACGCGGCCACCCCCGACCAGCTTGCCGAACAGCAGTTCGTCCGCCAGCGGACGCTTGATGTTCTCCTGGATGATGCGGGCCATCGGGCGCGCACCCATCTGCGGATCGAAGCCGTGCTTGGCGAGCCAATCGCGGGCTTCCGGCGTCGCGCTGAGCGTGACGTTCTTGTCGTGCAGCTGGGCCTCGAGTTCGATGATGAACTTGTCGACCACGCGCAGGATGTGATCCATCCCGAGCGCCTGGAACTGCACCACCGCGTCGAGGCGGTTGCGGAACTCCGGCGAGAAGCTGCGACGGATCACTTCCATCGCATCCGACGCATGATCCTGCTTGGTGAAGCCGATCGAGCGACGCGAAGCCTGTGCAGCGCCCGCGTTTGTCGTCATCACCAGGATCACGTTCCGGAAGTTCGCCTCACGACCGTTGGTGTCGGTCAGCATACCGCGATCCATGACCTGCAACAGGAGGTTGAAGATGTCCGGATGCGCCTTCTCGATCTCGTCGAGCAGCAGCACGCAGTGCGGCGTCTTGACGATCTTCTCGGTCAGCAGGCCGCCCTGGTCGAAGCCGACGTACCCCGGAGGCGCACCGATCAGGCGGCTCACCGAATGGGCTTCCATGTATTCCGACATGTCGAAGCGCACCAGCTCGATACCGAGCTGCATGGCGAGCTGCTTGGTCACCTCGGTCTTGCCAACGCCGGTCGGGCCGGCGAACAGGAAGTTGCCGATCGGCTTGTCCGGATTGCCGAGGCCCGAGCGGGCGAGCTTGATCGCGGACGTCAGCGAATCGATCGCCGGGTCCTGACCGAAGATCACCATCTTCAGGTTGCGCTCGAGGTTACGCAGCACGTCCTTGTCGGTCGCAGTGACCTGCTTGGCCGGGATACGCGCCATCTTGGCGACGATGGTCTCGACTTCCTCCACGTCGATGACCTGCTTGCGCCGGTCCTCGGGCAGCAGGCGCTGACGCGCGCCGGCTTCGTCGATCACGTCGATGGCCTTGTCCGGCAGCAGCCGATCGCCGATGTGCTTCACCGACAGGTCGACCGCCGCCTGGATCGCGTCATCCGCATACGACACGCCGTGGTGCGCCTCGTACTTCGGACGCAGGCCGCGCAGGATTTCCACCGCTTCGCTGACCGTCGGCTCTACGATGTCGATCTTCTGGAAGCGACGTGCGAGCGCACGGTCCTTCTCGAAGATACCGCGGTATTCCTGGAACGTGGTCGAGCCGATGCAGCGCAGCTCGCCCGACGACAGCGCCGGCTTGATCAGGTTGGACGCATCCATCGTGCCACCCGACGCCGAACCCGCACCGATGATGGTGTGGATCTCGTCGATGAAGAGCACGGCCCCCGGAATCTTGCGCAGCTGCTGGAGCACGGACTTCAGGCGCTTTTCGAAGTCGCCGCGATACTTCGTGCCCGCAACCAGCGCGCCCAGGTCGAGCGCGTAGATCGTGGCGTCGCTCAACACCTCCGGCACGTCGCCGTCGACGATGCGCTTGGCCAGGCCTTCGGCGATCGCGGTCTTGCCGACGCCGGCTTCGCCGACGTACAGCGGGTTGTTCTTGCGACGACGGCAGAGCACCTGGATCGTGCGCTCGACTTCGTCCGCTCGGCCGACGAGCGGATCGATCTTGCCTTCGCGCGCGAGCTGGTTGAGGTTCGTCGCGAACTCGGTCAGCGCGTCGCCCTTGCCTTCGCCGTCGCCACCGTCCTGCCCGCCCTGACCTTCCTCGCGGCCGGACTCTTCGCCACCCTGCTTGCTGATGCCGTGCGACAGGTAATTGACGACATCGAGACGCGCGATGTCCTGCTGGTTGAGGAAATAGACCGCGTGCGAATCCTTTTCGCCGAAGATGGCGACCAGGACATTCGCGCCGGTGACTTCCTTCTTACCGGACGATTGCACGTGGTAGACCGCGCGCTGCAGAACCCGCTGGAAGCCCAGCGTCGGCTGCGTGTCGCGGTCGCTGTCGTCCGGCAACACGGCGACCGACGTGGCGATGGCCTCGTCGAGTTCGCGGCGCAGGCGCGGCATGTCCGCATCGCATGCACGAAGCACGCCTTCCGCGGACGGGTTGTCGAGCAGCGCCAGAAGCAGGTGCTCGACGGTCATGAATTCGTGTCGAGCCTCGCGGGCGCGCTTGTAGCACTGCCCGATGCTGTACTCGAGATCCTTGCTGAACATGTGGAAGCCTCCGAAGCGTCTGCGTTACCAGATGGGGGCCGGTAGCGCGGTTTAAACCGCTTTTAGGCCTTTTCCATCGTGCACAACAAGGGATGCTGGTTGATCCTTGCGTATTCGTTCACCTGCGACACTTTCGATTCGGCAATCTCGCGCGTGAAAACCCCGCAAACGCCGCGGCCGCGGGTGTGCACGTGGAGCATGACCTGCGTCGCTTTTTCGATATTCATCGCAAAAAACCGCGTCAGGACGTCGACGACGAAGTCCATCGGCGTGTAGTCGTCGTTCAGCAAGAGCACCGAATACATCGGCGGCGGCGCGACTTCCGGCCGGCTGGTCTCGACCGCAAGGCCGTGCTGCCCGTGATGATCCTGTTCGTGCGAGGTGTGCTTCGGCATCGCGCCAGTATAAGTCGCGCGACATGGACGGCCGACGCACGGCCCCGGCAGAATGCCGCTTTGGATTCATGGGAACGATCATGGCGCGCAGTCCCGACCGCAACGTTCCGATGGCGACACTGTGCATCTCGCGCGTCTCGTCTGGTGCGACGCTCGTCGCACGGAGCGCCCTCGCGTGACGGCCGATCCGCGGTTCTGGCAGCCCGATGTGACGGTCGCGACCGTCGTCATCGATGGCGGCCGCGTGCTGGTGGTCGAGGAGAGGGTCGCCGGGCGACTCGTCCTGAACCAGCCGGCCGGCCATCTCGAACCCGACGAGCCGATCACGCACGCGGCAATCCGCGAGACGCTCGAGGAGACGGGTTGGGATGTTCGCCTCACCGGCTTCGTGGGCGCCTACCAGTGGAAGGCGCCGTCCGTCAGCCTGGCCGGCGCGGAACACACCTACGTGCGGTTCGCCTTCGTCGCCGAGCCCCTGCATTTCGATCCGTCGCGCACGCTCGATGACGGCATCGTCCGCGCCGTGTGGATGACCCCCGCCGAACTGCAGGCCGATGCCGCGCGTCATCGCAGCCCGCTCGTCTGGCGCGTCGTGGCCGACGCCCTCGCCGGCCGACGTTTTCCGCTCGAACTGGTCACCGCGGTGGCGTGATGGCCGGCGCGCGCACCATCGTCGGGATGTCAGGCGGCGTCGATTCGTCCGTCGCAGCGTTGCGCCTGCGCGATGCGGGCGAAGCGATCGCCGGGCTCTTCATGTCGAACTGGGCCGACGACGGCAGCGGCGATTGCCGCGCCGAGGACGATCGTCGCGATGCCGTCGCGGTCTGCGGGCGCCTTGGGCTGCCGATCCATTTCCGCGACTTCTCCAAGGAATACTGGGGCGGCGTGTTCGAGCATTTCGTCGCCGAGTACGCCGCGGGCCGCACACCGAATCCGGACGTGCTGTGCAATCGCGAAATCAAGTTCAAGCACTTCCTCGACGCCGCGCACGATCTCGGTGCAGAGCGCATCGCGACAGGCCACTACGCGCGTGTCGACGAGCGCGACGGCCGATGGCGCCTGCTGCGCGCGCTCGACCGCAGCAAGGACCAGAGCTACTTCCTCCACCAGCTCGGCCAGCCGCAACTTGCGGCGACGCTGTTTCCGCTGGGCGAACTGCCGAAGACCGACGTCCGCCGCATCGCTGCCGACGCGGGCCTGCCGACGGCGTCGAAGAAGGATTCGACCGGCATCTGCTTCATCGGCGAACGCGACTTCCGCGAATTCCTCGGTCGTTACCTGCCGGCACGCGAAGGCGAAATCCGCACGCCGGACGGCGTCCGCGTCGGTCGCCATCCCGGTGTCTTCTATTTCACGCTTGGGCAGCGCGAGGGCCTCGCGATCGGCGGCGTTCGCGGGCGCGAGGCGGCGCCGTGGTACGTCGTCGGCAAGGACGTCGCATCCAACGTGCTGTACGTCGAACAGGGCATCGACAATCCGTGGCTGATGTCGACGCAGCTGTCGACCGAAACGGCGCACTGGATTTCCGGCGCTCCGCCGGCGATGGAATTCGAATGCACGGCGCAGACGCGCTATCGCCAGAATGACGAGCGATGCCGCGTCCGCGTGCGCGACGACGGCCGGCTGGACGTCGTGTTCGAGCGGCCGCAGCGCGCGGTGACGCCCGGCCAGTCGCTGGTGCTGTACGACGGCGACGAATGCCTGGGCGGCGCGGTCATCGACGCCACCGACGCTCCGCTCGACGCTTCCCGCAAGGCCGCCGCATGACCCGCACCACCTCCGAGATCGCCGCGTCGCTCGCATCGGTCGAACCGATCTACGACCGCGTGGTTGCGCTCGCCGGCTTGCTGCAGGCGCTCGCCCAGGTGCGCCGAATTGCGGACACCGGCGAGTCGAACGAGGACATCCTCGCGACCTGCATCGGCTCGCTGTTCCGCTTCGACGCCCGCACGACCGCCGACGTCTACGGCGGCCTCGAGCACGTGCGTCCCGGCCTGCTGCTGCTTCGCGACTACCTGTCGGGCGCGCAGCGCGACGAAGCGTTGCCGCGCCTCGCCATGCCCGTGCTGCAACTCGAGCGCCGCTTCGTGCGAGACACGGCGATGACCGACCGCGTGCGGCGCGGACTGGAAATGCTCGCGGGGCGATTCGAGGTCGATGGTGCGACGCATCCGGACGTCATCGCGCCGATCGGCCAGCTGTATTCGCAGACGCTCAGTACGTTGAAGCCGCGCGTGCTCGTCCAGGGCAATCCGCATTACCTCGGCCAGCCGCGCGTGGTCGCCGAGGTGCGTGCGGTGCTTCTCGCCGCCGTGCGTTCGGCGGTGCTGTGGCGCCAGCGTGGCGGCAGCCTCTGGGACTTTGCGTTCCAGCGGCGCGCCATGGCCGCCGCGATCGACGCGCACCTGGGCTGATGCTGCCCGTACGACGCCGGATGCGGCATAATTAGCCGGTTTTCCCGCGTCGATTCGTTCCGGCGGCCCCGCGCCGCCGATGCAGACCGCCGCGTTCCCTGCCGCCTCCACGGAGCCCTCATGGCCGACTCCTTCGCCACCCGCGCGCAGCTTGCCGTCAACGGCAAGTCGTACACCTATTTCAGCCTCCCGACGCTGGGCCAGCGCTTCAACCTGGCGCACCTGCCCTACTCGATGAAGATCCTGCTGGAGAACCTGCTCCGGCACGAGGATGGCGTCACGGTGCTGCCTGAGCACATCGAGGCGGTGGCGACGTGGGATCCCAAGAGCGAGTCGGACACCGAAATCGCCTTCATGCCGGCACGCGTGGTGCTGCAGGACTTTACCGGCGTGCCCTGCGTGGTCGACCTCGCGGCGATGCGCGACGCAGTGACCAAGCTCGGCGGTTCGCCGGCGCAGATCAACCCGCTGATTCCCTCCGAACTGGTCATCGACCACTCGGTGCAGGTCGACGTCTACGGGCGCCCGGACGCCGCCGACATCAACGGCAAGATCGAGTTCGAGCGCAACATGGAGCGCTACAGCTTCCTGCGCTGGGGCCAGAAGGCGTTCGACAACTTCAAGGTCGTGCCGCCGAACACCGGCATCGTGCACCAGGTGAACCTCGAGAACCTCGCCCGCGTGGTCGTCGAGCGTGACGTCAACGGCGAGCTGCAGGCGTTCCCGGACACCGTGTTCGGCACCGACTCGCACACGACGATGATCAACGGCATCGGCGTTCTCGGTTGGGGCGTCGGCGGCATCGAGGCCGAGGCCGCGATGCTGGGCCAGCCGTCGTCGATGCTGATTCCGCAGGTGGTCGGCTTCAAGCTGACGGGCGCGCTTCCGGAAGGCACGACGGCGACCGACCTCGTCCTCACCGTTACCCAGATGCTTCGTGCGCTGGGCGTCGTCGGCAAGTTCGTCGAGTTCTTCGGTGAAGGCCTGCAGCACCTGCCGCTGGCGGACCGCGCGACGATCGCCAACATGGCGCCGGAATACGGCGCGACCTGCGGCATCTTCCCGATCGACGCGGAAGCGCTGAACTACCTCCGCCTGTCCGGCCGCTCGGATGAGCAGATCGCGCTGGTCGAGGCCTACGCCAAGGCGCAGGGCCTGTGGCACGAAGCGGGCGCTCCGGAGGCGTCGTACTCCGCGGTGCTCGAGCTCGACCTCGGCGACGTCAAGCCGTCGCTCGCCGGCCCGAAGCGTCCGCAGGACCGCGTGCTGCTCGAGAAGGTCAAGGACAACTACCAGGCGAACCTGGGCGGCCTGACCTCGAACCGCGATGCGAAGAAGTCCGAGCTCAAGCGTTTCGACGCCGAAGGCGGCGACCAGCCGCAGGCCGAGCACCTTGCCGCGAAGCCGAAGTCCAAGATCCGCATGAAGGATCAGGACGTCGAGCTCACCGACGGCGCGGTCGTCATCGCTGCGATCACCTCGTGCACCAACACCTCGAACCCGGCCGTGATGCTCGGCGCCGGCCTGCTCGCGCGTAACGCCGTGCGCATCGGCCTCAAGAGCAAGCCATGGGTGAAGACCTCGCTCGGCCCGGGCTCGCTGGTCGTCACGGACTACCTCAAGAAGGCGGGCGTGCTCGGCGACCTAGAGAAGCTCGGCTTCGACGTCGTCGGCTACGGCTGCACCACCTGCATCGGCAACTCCGGCCCGCTGCCGGACGAGGTCTCGCGCGGCATCGCCGAGAACGATCTCGTGGTGACGTCCGTGCTGTCGGGCAACCGCAACTTCGAGGGCCGCGTGCACCCCGAAGTGAAGATGAACTACCTCGCCTCGCCGCCGCTGGTCGTCGCCTACGCGATCGCCGGCACGGTCGACATCGACCTGACGAACGATCCGATCGGCCACACCGATGACGGCCGGGCCGTGTTCCTGCGCGACATCTGGCCGACCAACAAGGAAATCGGCGACGTCATCGCCGCGACCATCGGGCCGGAGCTGTTCAAGCAGAACTACGCCGACGTGTTCAAGGGCGACTCGCGCTGGAACCAGATCGCCGCGCCGGAAGGCGAATCGTTCGCGTGGAGCGATGCGTCGACCTACATCAAGAACCCGCCCTACTTCGACGGCATGTCGATGCAGGTCGGTTCGATCGACGACATCAAGGGTGCGCGCATCCTCGGCCTGTTCGGCGACTCGATCACCACCGACCACATCTCGCCGGCCGGCAACATCAAGAAGGATTCGCCGGCGGGCCGTTACCTGATGGAGCGCGGCGTGCAGCCGGTCGACTTCAACAGCTACGGTAGCCGTCGCGGCAACGACGACGTCATGGTGCGCGGCACGTTCGCCAACATCCGCATCAAGAACCTGATGCTGGGCGGCGAGGAAGGCGGCAACACGCTGTACTTCTCGGGCGACGCGCAGCCGGAAAAGCTGGCGATCTACGACGCCGCGATGAAATACAAGGCGTCGAACACGCCGCTCGTGGTGTTCGCGGGCAAGGAGTACGGCACCGGTTCGTCGCGCGACTGGGCGGCCAAGGGCACGAACCTGCTCGGCATCAAGGCGGTCGTCGCCGAGAGCTTCGAGCGCATCCACCGCTCGAACTTGGTCGGCATGGGCGTGCTGCCGCTGCAGTTCATGCCGGGCGAGAATGCCCGTGTGCTCGGCCTCGATGGCTCCGAGACGGTCGCGATCGAAGGCCTCAACGACGGCGCGAGCAAGACGGCGACGGTCGTCGCCAAGCGTGCGGACGGCTTCGAGAAGCGTTTCGAAGTCCGCGTGCTGCTGCTGACGCCGAAGGAAGTCGAGTACTTCCGCCACGGCGGCATCCTGCACTACGTGCTTCGTCAGCTCGCGTCGAAGAAGGCCGCGTAAGGTCGACTTCTGACAATTCGACGGTACGGAACGGGACGCTTCGGCGTCCCGTTCCATTTCCGGTGGCCACTGCACGGTCGTGTCCGCTGAGCCATACAGAATCCGTCGGCGGCAGGGATCACTTTTTCGTTGCACCGCGCCTTGCGACCGCCGCGAGGCCTATGCTCCAATCCGGCGACCGTACGGGCCCGAATCCGCACGGAACCTGCAGAAACCGCGAAAACAAGGGGAATTCGCATGACGCAAGACCGGCCCTGGCTGGCGAGCTATCCCGCCGGTGTTCCGGCCGAGGTCGACGTGGACGAATACCCGTCGATCGTGTCCGTCCTGCAGAGCGCCATCGCGAAGTATCGCGAGCGCCCGGCTTTCTCCAGTCTCGGCAAGACGATCACGTACGCCGAGGTCGACGCACAGAGTGCGCGCTTCGCTGCGTATCTCCTCGGTGAGCTCAAGCTCAAGCGCGGCGATCGCATCGCGATCATGATGCCGAACTGCCTGCAGTACCCGATCGCGCTGTTCGGCATCCTGCGCGCCGGCCTGACGGTGGTGAACGTCAATCCGATGTACACCGCGCGCGAGCTGCGCCATCAGCTCGAGGACGCCGGCGCCGTCGCCATCCTCGTGATGGACAACTTCGCGCACACGGTGCAGGAAGTGCTGCACGAGACGTCGGTCAAGCACGTCATAACGACCGCGCTCGGCGACTGCCTCGATTTCCCGAAGCGCGCCGCGGTCAACTTCGTCGTTCGTTACGTCAAGAAGATGGTGCCGGATTACGACATCCCGCACGCGATCCGCTTCAACGACGTGATCGAAGCCGGCGAGAAGCTCGCGTTCAACGATGCGGACGTCGACATCGAGCCGGAAGACATCGCATTCCTGCAATACACGGGCGGTACGACGGGCGTCGCCAAGGGCGCGATGCTGACGCACCGCAACCTCGTCGCGAACATGCAGCAGGCGGCGGCGTGGATCGGCACGAACGTGCGCTACGGCGAAGAAACGATCATCACCGCGTTGCCGCTGTACCACATCTTCGCGTTGACGGCGAACGGCCTTGTTTTCATGAAGTTCGGTGGCCTCAACCACATGATCACGAACCCGCGCGACATGCCGGGTTTCGTCAAGGAACTTCGCAAGGTTCGTTTCACCGCGATCACCGGCGTCAACACGCTGTTCAACGGCCTGCTCAATACGCCGGGCTTCGAGTCGATCGATTTCTCGACGCTGCACCTCACGCTCGGCGGCGGCATGGCCGTGCAGCGTTCGGTCGCCGATCGCTGGAAGCAGGTCACGGGCTGCACGCTGGTCGAAGCCTATGGCCTGACGGAAACGTCGCCGGCGGCGTGCATCAATCCGATGGATCTCAAGGATTACAACGGCGCGATCGGCCTGCCAATTCCGTCGACCGATGCATGCCTGAAGGATGACGATGGCAATGTCATGCCTGTCGGCGAAATCGGCGAACTGTGCATCAAGGGTCCGCAGGTGATGCGCGGTTACTGGAATCGCCCGGAAGAGACCGCGAAGGTCATCGACGCCGACGGCTGGCTGCACACGGGCGACATGGCGCGAATGGACGAGAACGGCTTCTTCTATATCGTCGATCGCAAGAAGGACATGATCCTCGTGTCGGGTTTCAACGTGTATCCGAACGAGGTCGAAGACGTCATCGCGATGATGCCGCAGGTGCTCGAAGTCGCTGCGGTCGGCGTGCCGGACGAGAAGTCCGGCGAAGCGGTGAAGGTGGTGATCGTGCCGAAGGATCCGTCGCTCACCGCGGAACAGGTCATCGCGCATGCGCGCGAAAACCTCACGGGTTACAAGCTTCCCCGCTACGTCGAGTTCCGCAAGGAACTGCCGAAGACGAACGTCGGCAAGATCCTGCGTCGCGAACTGAGGCAGGCCGTCGCGGCCTGACGGTTTTCCGCCGTTTTTCCACTGAACAGGCCCGCTTCGGCGGGCCTGTCTTTTGCATGCCCGGGCGACGTGTAGGATCGGCTGGTGGGCACCACCTGATCGCCCGCGCCCACCAGCCTCCGCGGGCGGTTCCCCATAGAGGACCCGCAGAATGAGCACGATCGAATCGTTGCACCGCGCACGCCTCCACCCGACCGTACGGGTGGACTCTGACGCGAACGGTGCCGGCGACTGGCTGTACATGCACGCCGACCACGCCACCGGCATCCGCCCCTGTTTCCGCACCGAGTTGATGCACGACATGTGGTCGATGCTGTCGGAGGTCGGCGCGTCGCGCGATGCGTCCGCCAGCCCGCTGCGTCACATCGTGCTCGCATCCGACGCACCGGGTGCATTCAACCTCGGCGGCGATCTCGCGCTGTTCGCGAGCCTGATCCGCGCGGGCGATCGCGACGGACTGATGAACTACGCGACGCGCTGCATCGATGGCGTGCATCTGCTGCACGACGGGCTGGGCGGCGACACGCGCACGATCGCGCTCGTGCAGGGCGACGCACTCGGCGGCGGCATGGAGCTGGCGTTGGCGTGCCAGGTCATCGTGGCCGAGGAAGGCACCGAGATGGGCTTGCCTGAGGTGCTGTTCGGCCTGTTCCCGGGCATGGGCGCCTACTCGTTCCTGAGCCGCCGCGTGGCGCCGCACCAGGCCGAGCGGCTGATCCTCGAGGGCCGCATCCTGCCCGCCGAAGAGTTGCATCGCATGGGCATCGTGGACGTGCTGGCGCCCAAGGGCGAAGGCGAGCGTGTGGTGCGCGAGCTGATCCGCCAGGAACAACGTGCCCCGCATGCGCACGTCGCGCTCAATCGCGTGCGTCGCGCCGCGAAGGCGGTGAGCTACGAGGAGCTGCTGGACATCACGGCGATCTGGGTGGACGCCGCGCTGAAGCTCGACGACCGCTCGCTGCGCACGATGGAGCGCATCGTCCGCGCGCAGGCGAAGCGTTCGGCGCGCTGACGCTCAGTCCGACCGCGACGCAGGATCGCTACGCCCGCCGCGGCTTCGCCGCGCTGCGAGGATGTCGCGCCCTTGCGTCAGGCGTTCCCGCAGGCTGTCGAGGCGCAGCCGCCATTCGCGGGAAAGCTGCCAGTCCGGCAGGCGCATCATTTCGCCTGCGAGCAGCGAAAGCCGGACGAGGCCGACGTTCCCCGCCACGCCTTTGACGGCGTGCGCGTGCTCGCGGACTTCGGTCCAGTCACCCTGCATCGCGCACTGTTCGATAAGCGCGATGCCGCGTTCGGCGTCGGCGAGGCACTCGCCGGTGAACTCGCGCTCGAACGCATCGCCCATGCCGATCGAGGCCAGCTCGTCGAGCACGGCCGGATCGAACACCGTGTCGTCGCCCCGCTCCACCGGCGCGACGGCCGGCTTGGCGGGACGGGCGACGCCGGTATCGCGTTCGGCGATGTCGGCTAGCACGTCGAGCAGCTTCGTGGTCGACACAGGCTTCGCGAGGAAGCCCCACGCACCGGCGTCGTGGCAGGCCTGGATGGCCGCCGGCGTGACGTCGGCGCTGAGGATGACGACCGGCGTGCGGACGACGTTGCCCGCCTCCATCACCCGCAGGTGGCGGAGCATGTCGACACCGCTCATGCCCGGCATGTGCAGGTCGCAGATCACGAGGTCGAAATGGGATTCGGCGAGGAGGTCGAGCACTTCCTCGGCGCCGTCCACACAGGTCGAGCGGTGGCCGGCCTTCTGCAGCAGGCGCTGCAGCACCATGCGGTTCGCCGCGTTGTCGTCCGCGACCAGCACGTGCAGGCCGCGGACGCGCGCGCGGTGGCGCAGGAACGGATTGCTGAAGGCGATGACGTTCTCGCCCAGCGGTGCATCGCCGCTCGCCGTTGCAGCGGCCTCGCCCGCGACCGGAGCGACCGGCGCGGCGACCGTCTGGAACGGCAGCTGGACCCAGAACCGCGTGCCCTCGCCTTCGGTGCTTTCGAAGCCGATCGTGCCGCCCATGGCTTCGGTCAGGCCCTTGGCGATCGTCGTGCCGAGGCCGGTGCCGCCGTAGCGGCGTGCGAGGCCGGCGTCGGCCTGTTCGAATGCGTCGAACAGGCGACGGCGCATCGCGGTAGGAATGCCGATGCCGGTGTCGATCACCGTGAAGCGGAGGCGCGTGCGCTGGACGTCGATCGCGGCCGCGTCGACCTGCACGGTGACCGAGCCACGGTCGGTGAACTTGACCGCGTTGCCGACCAGATTGATCAGCACCTGGCGCACGTGCGCGGCATCGCCGACCACGCGCTCCGGCACGTCGTCGCCGACCAGCACGCGGTACTCGAGATGCTTGGCGCGCGCCTGCGGTTCGAGGATCAGGCCGACGCCGCCGAGCAGCTCGCGGACGTCGAAGTCCGCCGAGTGCAGTTTGAGCTTGCCGGCCTCGATCGCGGAGATGTCGAGCACATCCTCGACGAGCCCCATGAGCGTGCGCGTCGACGCCTGGATCGTGCCGAGGCATTCCCGTTGCTCGGCGTCGAGCTCCGTCGCGGCCAGCACTTCGGTCATGCCCGCGAGGCCGTTGAGCGGCGTGCGGAACTCGTGCGACATGTTCGCGAGGAAGCGGCTCTTCGCCTCGTTCGCGCGTCGCGCCTCCTCGGTGGCGCGCGTAAGCGCCGCCAGCAGGCTGGTGAGGTACATCGGGATCGCGACGAGCCCGACCAGCAGGCCGACGCCCAACGGCAGGTTCGACTGCCAGTACGGCGAACGCGCGAGCACGAGGCCGAAGGACACGAACGCCGCCGCGACCGCGCCATTGAGATAGCGACGCCCGAAGCGCAGGCCATTGCCAACCGTCACCCACATGATCAGCACGTAGACCCAGGCGATCGGCTCGCCCATGCGGATCATTGCGGCCGCCATCAGGCCGTAGTCTGCGGCCATGCCCACCAGGCGGCGCGCGTGGTTCTTCGACGGCGAGACGTACAGCCACGCGAGGATCACGGCGCCGATGACGAAGCCCGCCATCGTCATCGCCATGACGTCGTAGTACGCCGGGGAATGCGAGTCGTGCGGGCCGATCAGCAGGTAGGCGAGCACGACGCCCAGCGCCGCGATGCGCACCGTCGCCTGGCCGTGCTCGCTGTCCTCGCGAGTGGCGAAACGCTGGCGGATGCGGCGCAGTGCGGCGATCACGTCGGCCGGCCCTGCGGATAGCGGAAGCTCTCGCAGAGCGCCTCCAGCTGGCGTCGCGCGGAGACCAGCACCTGCACGCACTGCGGGTCGAACAGGCGGCCGCGCTGCGCGTACAGATGCGCGAGCGCCGCGTCGATCTCCCACGCGTGCTTGTAGGGCTGCTCGGAAATCAGGGCGTCGAAGACGTCCGCGACGGCGACGATGCGCGCCTCGATCGGAATCGCGTCGCCGACCAGGCCATGCGGATAGCCGCTGCCATCGAAGCGTTCGTGATGGCTGAGCGCGATGCGCGCGGCGAGTTCGAGGAACGGCGTGCCGCTGCCCGACAGCAGCTCATGGCCGATTTCGGGGTGGCGACGCACCAGCGTCATCTCGTCGTCGGACAGCGGGCCGGGCTTGTGCAGCACGGCGTCGGGCAACGCGATCTTGCCGATGTCGTGCAGCGGGGTCGCCTGCTCGAGCAGGCTGACCTCGTCGTCGAACAGGCCGACGCCGCGCGCGATCATGCCGGCGACCGCCGACATGCGCTGCAGGTTCGGATGCGTGCCGCCGTCGCGGTATTCGATTGCACAAGCGAGGCGCGTCAGCATCTGCCGCTCGCGATCGGCGATCTGTGCGAGCGTCGTCTGCAGGCGGTGTTCCAGCGACAGGGCACGCTGCTTCACGTTCTCCGACTGCTGGCGGAGCTGAAGCAGGTTGCGGCAGCGGGCACGGAGCTCGCGCGGGCGCACGGGCTTGACGAGGAAATCGATGACGCCGGCGTCGAGCGCGGCCTGGCGGATCGGCTCGTCGCCCACCACCGTCACGAGGATGATCGGGATGTCGCGATGGCGCGGAAGACGACGGAAGCGGCGCGCGAACTCGAGCCCGTCGATGCCGGGCATGCGGTAGTCGAGCAGCAGCAGGTCGGGGTCGTTCGAGGCGCACCAGTCCAGCGCGGCCTGCGGCTCGCCAAAATCGTGGACGCTCAGCTCGGCGCCGATGTCCTCGATGATGTGGCGCAGCATCGTGCGTGCGCTGGTCTGGTCATCGACGATGACGACATTCATTGGACCATCCGTTGGCGAGGGGACCGGTACGGCGGCTGTGGGACCGAGGATAGCGCGCCGCCACCGCCGTGGCACCGCGCCTGCCTCTCGACTATCGGCCGCCGGGCCGACGTACTTGAGCGCAGGGTCAGCCCGCGTGCTCGGGTCGCATGTACGGGAACAGCAGGACGTCGCGGATCGACGCGCGATCCGTGAGCAGCATCACGAGCCGGTCGATGCCGATCCCGAGGCCGCCCGTCGGCGGAAGGCCGACTTCGAGCGCGCGGATGTAGTCGGCGTCGAAGTGCATGGCCTCGTCGTCCCCACCCTCCTTCGCGTCGACCTGCGCTTGGAAGCGCGCGGCCTGGTCTTCGGGATCGTTGAGCTCGGAGAAGCCGTTCGCCAGCTCCTTGCCGCCCACGAACAGCTCGAAGCGGTCGGTGAGCTCCGGATCGACGTCATTGGCGCGCGCGAGCGGGCTGACCTCAACCGGATGGTCGGTGATGAAGGTCGGCTGCACGAGCGTGTGCTCGACCGTCTTCTCGAAGATCTCGAGCAGCAGCTTGCCCCAGCCGTAGGACGGCTTGATCTGGATGCGCAGCCGCGCGCAGTGCTGGCGCATCTTCTCGAGGTCGCGCAGATCCTCACGCGCGATCTCGGGATTGTGTTCGAGCACCGCGTCGGTCATCGACCAGCGACGGAATCGCGGGCCGAGATCGATCGGCACGCCTTCCCATTCGATCGCCGTCGTGCCGAGCACGTCCTGCGCGCAATGGCGGATCACGTCTTCCGTCAGATCCATGATCTCGGTGTACGTGGCATAGGCCTCGTACAGCTCGAGCATCGTGAACTCGGGGTTGTGACGCGTGGACACGCCTTCGTTGCGGAAATTGCGGTTGATCTCGTAGACGCGCTCGAGGCCGCCGACGACGAGACGCTTGAGATACAGCTCGGGCGCGACGCGCAGGTAAAGCTCGAGATCCAGCGCGTTGTGATGCGTGACGAACGGCTTCGCCGTCGCACCGCCGGGGATGTAATGCATCATCGGCGTCTCGACTTCGAGAAAGCGGCGCGCGTCGAGCCACGCACGCATCGCACGGATGATCTTGCTGCGCTTGACGAAGACGTCGCGCGATTCCGGCGTTACGATCAGGTCGACGTAGCGCTGGCGGTAACGCTGCTCGATGTTGGCCATGCCATGGAACTTGTCCGGCAGCGGACGAAGCGCCTTGGTCAGCAGTCGAAGCGACGCCGCCTTGACCGACAGCTCGCCGGTGCGCGTTCGCGTGAGTTCGCCTTCGACGGCGACGATGTCGCCGAGGTCGAGGTTCTTGAAGACGTCGAACGCGTCGCCCAGCAGGTCCTTCTTCAGCCACAGCTGCACGCGGCCCGACTCGTCCTGGATCTGCGCGAAGCCGGCCTTGCCCATGTCGCGCTTGAGCAGAACGCGACCGCCCAATGCAACGCGGCGCGGCTCCGCTTCGAGCGATTCCGCGGTCCAGCGTTCGGCATCGGCGAATTCCGACTGCAGATCGCCCGCGAAGTGCGCGCGCTTGAAGTCGTTCGGGAATGCGATGCCGCCCTCGCGAAGCTGCGCGAGTTTCGCGCGCCGCTCGGCGATCAGGAAGTTCTCGTCGGTCGGCGGCGTGGCGGTGGTGTCGGTCATCGGAGGTTCGCTGCGGAGCCCGGCGTCGCGCCGGGCGATCGTTTCGGAAGAAAGGTGACTGTAGCGGGCGACGCGCCTCCGCGACGGCGGAGGCGCGCACGATCAGGCGGCGTCGACGCGTTTCGAACCGACCTCGAGGCCGGCCTTGAGGCTGGCTTCGACGAATTCGTCGAGGTCGCCGTCGAGCACCTTCTGCGTGTCGCTGCGCTCGATGCCGGTGCGCAGATCCTTGATGCGCGACTGGTCGAGCACGTAGTTGCGGATCTGGCTGCCCCAGCCGATGTCCGACTTGGTCGCTTCGACCGCGTCGCGCTCGGCGTTGCGCTTCTGGATCTCGAGTTCGTAGAGCTTCGCGGCAAGCATCTTCATCGCGTTGTCGCGGTTCTGGTGCTGGCTGCGGCCGGTCTGGCACGCCACCACGATGCCCGTCGGCACATGCGTGATGCGCACCGCCGATTCGGTCTTGTTGACGTGCTGGCCGCCGGCGCCGGACGAGCGATAGACGTCGGTCTTCAGGTCCGCCGGATTGATCTCGATGTCGATGTTGTCGTCGATCTCGGGCGACACGAACACCGAGGTGAAGCTCGTATGCCGGCGGTTGTCCGAGTCGAACGGCGACTTGCGCACGAGGCGATGGACGCCGGTTTCGGTCTTGAGCCAGCCGTACGCGAAATCGCCTTCGACGCGCAGCGTCGCCGATTTGATGCCCGCGACGTCGCCGCCGCTGGCTTCCATCAGTTCGGTCTTCCAGCCGCGCGATTCGCACCAGCGCAGGTACATGCGCAGGAGGATTTCCGCCCAGTCCTGCGCTTCGGTACCGCCCGCGCCCGCCTGGATGTCGACGAACGCGTTCGCGCTGTCCATCTTCCCGGAGAACATGCGGCGGAACTCGAGCTGTTCGACGTCCTTCGCGTAACGCTCGACGTCGTCGACCACCGCGTTGGCGGTGTCCTCGTCGTCTTCCATTTCCGCGAGTTCCAGCAGCTCGTTCGCGCCGACGAGGCCGTCGGTGAGGCTGCGGATGCCGTTGACGACCTTGTCGAGCGAGGCGCGTTCGCGGCCCAGGGCCTGCGCGCGCTCGGCGTCGTTCCACACGTCGGGGCTCTCGAGCTCCCGGTTCACTTCTTCCAGACGTTCGACCTTCTGGTCGAAGTCAAAGATACCCCCTAAGCGAATCCAGCCGACCGCGGAGGTCGGCGATTCGCTGGCGGACGGGATTGAGCTCGATCATGTCCGGTGCAATGCCATCAAAGGAACCGGCGATTCTACCAATGCCGGTGGCCTTCGATGCCGCGAAACGCCTGCTCCGGGCGGCACGCCGTCGCGTTCTCTTCAGCGGAACCGGAACCCCGCATTGCGCGTGACCGGCGCGTACGGGCGGATCGGGCCATAGCCGCTGCTGCTCCCGTAGCCCGTGCCGAAGCCGCTGCCGAAGCCGCCGCTGAAGTCGCGGTTGCGGCGGGCGCGCATGCGTTCCTGCAGGTCCTGGCGGCGGCTGTCGAGCCAGTCCGCGCGGCCGACCTTCACCGGGTCCAGGCCGCGGCGGGAGGCCTCGCGGTCGCGGAATTCGACGAAATCGTCGTAGGCGTCGAGTTCGTGGCGCAGTTCGCGCGCGCAGAGCTCGATCATGATCGCGTCGTCGACGAAGCCGAGCACGGGCACGCTGTCGGGGATCGCGTCGGCCGTCGCGGCGAAATACACCAGCGCGGCGCGGACGTTAGAGGCGTCGCTTTCGCCGAGCGCCCAGCCCTCGTCGCGCATCATCGCGATGAGGTTGTCGAGCACCAGCAGCCGCTCTTTCACGAATTCCGGCGGGTTGCTCTCGTGCGCCCTGGTCAGCATGTCGGTGGCGGCGCTCACCACCTGCGCGTTGGTCAGGTCGGCCCCGCGCTGGCGGGCGATGTCGGCGGCGCGGGCGAAGTGCTTGAGGTCATCGTCGGACAGGTCGATGTTGACGGTCAGCGGCATCACACGTCCTCCGGGAGGCGACAGCCTCAGGGTATGGACGCGCCTGCCGGCTGCCTACTGCCCCTTGGGGCATCCGGCGCGCCTGCTGGGGCCGGGCCTCAGGCCGATTCGCGGTGCGTGACGACGAGCTGGATCGCGTCGCCGCCGCGGTAGTCGTCCGGCTCGAGGCGATAGGCCAGTCGTACGCGCCCCGGCGGCGGCGTGCCGCGCCAGCCCCCGAACTCGATCGCGTTCAGCCGCAGCCCGGCGAGGCCGAGTTCGAGCTTGAGATGGCGTTCGCCGACGACGCGCCAGTTCAGCACGTCGAACTCGCCGTCGAACTGGGGCTCCGGGAACCCCTGCCCCCACGGCCCGCCGTCGCGCAGCGCGTCGGCGCAGCGGCGCGCGAACTCGTCGGGCGCGAGTTCGCCATCGCTCAGCACTTCGGCCTGGAGTAGGTCGGGCGTGAGCAGCGAGGCCGCGACGTCCTGCATCGCCGACGAGAACTCCGCGAAGCGCTCGCTGCGCAGGCTGAGCCCCGCCGCCATGGCGTGGCCACCGAACCGGTCCACCAGCGACGGCCGGCGCGACGAGACCGTCGCTAGCGCGTCGCGGATGTGGAAACCCGGCACCGAGCGCGCCGAACCGCGCAGCAGGTCCGACCCCGGCGCCGCCGGCGCGAACGCGACGACCGGCCGATGCAACCGTTCCTTGATCTTCGATGCGACCAGACCGACCACGCCCGGATGCCATTCCGGATCGAACAGGCACACCGCGTGCGGAAGATCGCCACCGGGCAGTTCGACGCGCGCCAGCGCGCGCTCCGCCTCGTCGACCATCTGCTGCTGCACCGCGCGGCGCTCGCCGTTGATCTCGTTGAGCAGCTGCGCGATTTCTCGCGCCCGTGCGAGGTCATCGGTAAGTAGGCATTCGATGCCGAGCGACATGTCCTCCAGTCGCCCCGCCGCATTGATGCGCGGCGCTACCGCGTAGCCGATGTCGGCTGCACCGAGTCGCGCAAGTTCCCGCTGCGACACCTCGACGAGCGCACGCAGCCCCGCGCACACCTGTCCCGCCCGCATGCGACGAAGCCCCGCCGCCACGAGCGCGCGATTGTTCGGATCGAGCTGCACCAGGTCGGCGACGGTGCCGACCGTGACGAGATCGAGAAGCTGCGTTAGGTCCGGCTCGTTCGCGCCGAGACGCCCCTGTTCGCGCAGATGGCGACGCAGCGCGAGCAGCACGTAGAAGATCACGCCCACGCCGGCGAGCGCTTTGCTCGCGAACTGATCGCCGCGCACGTTCGGGTCGACGATCGCGTCGGCCGGCGGCAGTGCTTCGCCCGGCAGATGGTGATCGGTGACGAGCACCTTCCATCCCCTGCCCTTTGCGGCGCTCACGCCCGCATGGCAGGCGATGCCGTGGTCGACGGTGACGACGAGGTCCGGCTGCATCGGCGCGAGTTCGTCGACCATCGCCGGCGTCAGGCCGTAGCCGTGCACGATGCGGTTCGGCACCGCGTACGACACGCGCCGCGCGCCGAGCATGCGCAGGCCGCGCACGCCGACCGCACAGGCCGTCGCGCCGTCGCAGTCGAAATCGCCGACGACGACGATGTGCGCGTCGGCATCGATCGCATCGGCGAGCAGTCGCGTCGCCGCGTCGAGCCCGCCCATCGTTTCCGGCGGATGCAGCTGCGCGAGCTTCGGTCGCGCGTGTTCGAGCGACGTCGCGCCGCGCATCGCGTACACGCGTGCAAGCACCGGGTGCAGGTCGCGCGCCCAGTCGCCGGGAATCACGACCGGACGGCGCACAAGTCGAGCGGTATAGCGGCTCATGCGTCGTCGCGTTCGGCCAGGACGCGCAGTGGACGCTTCCAGACTCGCAGCGACTGCGACCGCCGCAGCTCGAACCGTTCACCATCCGCCCACAGCAGCCGCAGCGTCCGGATGCGTTTGCTCGCAATCGCCGCGAGCGCAGGGTCGATCCAGCCGCTGCACAGGCCGTCGAGGCGACGCGCGTGGCGGAGGTCGAACGCCGCATCGGCCTCGGGAACCGACCACGACTCGACGGGCGCCGTCTTCGCACCGGCCCGCTGCGCGAACGCATGGACGGTGGCATCCAGCGAATGGATCGCGGCGTACGACGTGCGTACCTGGTCCGGCAAACGCCCTGCGCCCCAGAACCAGATCGAATTCACGGGCGCGAGGCCGCGCTTGAGGCGGTCGGCGTTGACCGGGCTGTGGTGCAGCAGCACCTGCGCTTCGGACATCAGCGCACGCCAGCGGCGCCCCTCCGGCCCCTGCGGCATCTGTTCGAACAGATCGGTGCCGAGCGCATCGTCGGGCGACGGGAACGTCGGCAATGGCGAACCGGGCTGCAGACGCAGATACCACGCGTTCGGTCCGCCGGCGTCGATCGGCATCCCCGCATCGCCGAACAGCGGACGCAACGGACGCAGCAGCGCTTCGGTCGCCTGCGCATCGAGCGCGAGCATCTCGCCAATCGCGAGGAGTCGCGCGCCGTTGATGTCGGCGCGCACGTAGGCGGGATCCGCGCGCAGCCACATCGCGTCGCCGGCGTCGCCACAGTCGGCCTGTCGCGTCACCGCCGCCGCGGGCCAGCCGCGCGGCAGCACCTCGAACAGCGTTTCGATGCCGGAATCGCCGCGCGTGCGATCCGCGCGTCCGAACGCGCGCGCCACCGTGTCGGGCAGCGCTTCGCCTGCGAACCGCTCGCGCGGCGGCAGGACGAACGCAACGTCAACGGCGCGCGCAGGCATGGCTCAGCCGACGTAGCGGACGCTCATGATTTCGTATTCGCGCGTGCCGCCCGGCGCCTCGATCGTGATCGTGTCGCCCTCGTGCTTGCCGATCAGCGCGCGTGCGACCGGCGACGAGATCGCGATCAGGCCTTGTTTGATGTCGGCTTCGAGGTCGCCGACGATCTGGTAGGTCTTCTGCTCGTCGGTGTCGACGTCGGCCAGTTCGACGGTCGCACCAAACACGACGCGCGCGCCGGCGTTGAGCTTGGTGACGTCGATGACTTCCGCGTGCGACAGCTCGCCTTCGAGCTGCTTGATGCGGCCTTCGATGAAGCCCTGCTGCTCGCGGGCGGCGTGGTACTCGGCGTTTTCCTTGAGGTCGCCGTGTGCGCGCGCTTCCGAGATCGCATTGATCACGGCCGGGCGCTGCACCGACTTCAGGTTCTCGAGTTCGGCGCGCAGACGCTGCGCACCCTGGGCGGTGATCGGGGCTCTCATGGGATTCCTCAGTGGCGACCGGCGTCGTGCGCCGGCGTCAGCGTTCGTTGGGGCGATTGTGCCGTGTCCGGGCCGCCAAGCGCAGCCCGAGAAACGCGACCGGCCGCACGCGGCGGCCGGCCGGGTCATGCGACGGGCGGATCAGGCGATGCTGGCGTGGAGTTCCTGCAGCGACCAGACCGGGCCGGTGCCGCGGTATTCCAGCGACTGCAGCAGCGCACGCGCGCCGGAGACCGTCGTCGAATAGGTGACGCGGTGCTGCAGCGCTTCGCGGCGGATCGAGAACGAGTCGGCGATCGCCTGGCGCCCTTCCGTCGTATTCACGATGTAAGCGATCTCACCGTTCTTGATGAGGTCGACGACGTGCGGGCGGCCTTCGATCACCTTGTTCACGATCTCGCACGGAACGCCGTTCTCCTGCAGGAACGCCGCCGTGCCTCGCGTCGCGACCACGGTGTAGCCGCGCGCGACCACTTCGGCGGCCACCGGCAGCACGCGCTGCTTGTCCGGATCACGCACCGAAATGAAGACCTTGCCCTCCGACGGAAGCGCGCGGATGCCCGCAGCTTCGTGTGCACGCGCGATGGCTGCGCCGAAGTTACGGCCGACGCCCATCACTTCGCCCGTCGAACGCATCTCCGGCCCGAGGATCGGGTCGACGCCCTGGAACTTCGCGAACGGGAAGATCGCTTCCTTTACCGAGAAGTAGTCGGGGACGATTTCCTTCGTTGCGCCCTGCTCCGCCAGCGTCATGCCGGCCATGCATCGCGCCGCGATCTTCGCGAGGGGCATGCCGATCGCCTTCGAAACGAACGGCACCGTGCGCGACGCGCGCGGGTTCACTTCGAGCAGGAAGATGGTGTCGCTGCCGTCCGTCTCGTGCTGGATCGCGAACTGCGTGTTCATGAGGCCGACGACCTTGAGCGCACGCGCCAGCGCGACGACCTGCTCGCGCAGCTTGTCCTGCGTCGCCTTCGACAGCGAATACGGCGGCAGCGAGCACGACGAGTCGCCGGAGTGCACGCCGGCCTCCTCGATGTGCTCCATGACGCCGCCGATCAGGACGTTGCCGTCCTTGTCCGCGATGACGTCGACGTCGACTTCGACCGCGTGATCGAGGAAGCGGTCGAGCAGCACCGGAGAGTCGTTGGACACCTTGACCGCATCGCGCATGTAGCGCGCGAGGTCGGAGTCGGCGTGCACGACTTCCATCGCGCGGCCACCCAGTACGTAGCTCGGGCGGACGACCAACGGATAGCCGATCTCGCGCGCCAGCGTCAGCGCTTCTTCCGCGCTGCGGGCCGTGCGGTTCGGCGGCTGCTTCAGGCCGAGGTCGTCGACGAGCTTCTGGAAACGCTCGCGGTCCTCGGCGAGGTCGATGCTGTCCGGCGAGGTGCCGATCACCGGCACACCATTGGCTTCCAACGCGCGCGCGAGCTTGAGCGGCGTCTGGCCGCCGTACTGCACGATCACCCCGAACGGCTTTTCGAGATCGACGATCTCGAGCACGTCCTCGAGGGTCAGCGGCTCGAAGTACAGGCGGTCGGAGGTGTCGTAGTCCGTCGACACGGTTTCCGGGTTGCAGTTGACCATGATGGTCTCGAACCCGTCCTCCCGCAGTGCGAGTGCCGCGTGCACGCAGCAGTAGTCGAACTCGATGCCCTGCCCGATGCGGTTCGGGCCGCCGCCGAGCACGATGATCTTCTTGCGATCGGACGGATTGGCTTCGCACTCGTCCTCGTAGGTCGAGTACATGTAGGCCGTTTCGGTCGCGAACTCGCCCGCGCACGAGTCGATGCGCTTGTAGACCGGACGCACGCCGAACGCGCGGCGCAGCACGCGCACGGCGGCTTCGTCGGTGCCCGTGACCTGCGCGATGCGCGCGTCGGAGAAACCCATGCGCTTGAGCGCGCGCATGCGACGCGCATCGAGCGAGGCGAGACCGGCATCGGCCAGTTCGCGCTCCGCCTGCACGATCTCTTCGATCTGGTCGAGGAACCAGCGGTCGACGTGCGACAGCGCGTGCACGTCCTCGACGCTCATGCCGGCGCGGAATGCGTCGCCGATGTGGAACATGCGCTCGGGACCCGGCTCCTTGAGCTCGCGGCGCAGAGTGGCGAGATCCTCGTCGCTCGACAGGTCGAGGCCCGTGGGATCGAGACCGACCTTGCCCGTCTCGAGCCCGCGCAGCGCCTTCTGCATCGACTCCTGGAAGCTGCGACCCATCGCCATGACCTCGCCCACCGACTTCATCTGGGTGGTCAGGCGGGCGTCGGCTTGCGGGAACTTCTCGAACGCGAAGCGCGGAATCTTGGTGACGACGTAGTCGATCGAGGGTTCGAAGGACGCCGGCGTCTGCCCGCCGGTGATCTCGTTGCGCAGCTCGTCGAGCGTGTAGCCGACCGCGAGCTTCGCTGCGACCTTCGCGATCGGGAAACCCGTCGCCTTCGATGCCAGCGCCGACGAGCGCGACACGCGCGGGTTCATCTCGATCACGACGACGCGGCCGTTCTGCGCATTGACGCCGAACTGCACGTTCGAGCCGCCGGTGTCCACGCCGATCTTGCGCAGCACGGCGATGGACGCATCGCGCAGGCGCTGGTATTCCTTGTCGGTCAGCGTCTGCGCCGGCGCGACGGTGATCGAGTCGCCGGTGTGCACGCCCATCGCGTCGAAATTCTCGATCGAGCAGACGATGATGCAGTTGTCCGCCTTGTCGCGGACCACTTCCATCTCGAACTCCTTCCAGCCCAGCACCGATTCCTCCACAAGGATCTCGTGCACGGGCGACAGTTCGAGGCCGCGCTTGGCGATCTCCTCGAACTCTTCCTTGTTGTACGCGATGCCGCCACCCGTGCCGCCGAGCGTGAAGCTCGGACGGATGATGGTCGGGTAGCCGACGGTCGTCTGGATCTGCACGGCTTCGTCGAAGCTGCGCGCAACCGCGGCCTTCGGACATTCCAGCCCGATCTCCGCCATCGCCACGCGGAACAGCTCGCGGTCTTCCGCCATGCGGATGGCGTCACGCGAAGCGCCGATCAGCTCGACGCCGTACTTCTCCAGCACGCCGTTGTCTGCGAGGTCGAGCGCGCAGTTCAGCGCGGTCTGGCCACCCATGGTCGGCAGCAGCGCGTCCGGCTTTTCCTTGGCGATGATCTTCTCGACCGTCTGCCAGTTGATCGGCTCGATGTAGACCGCGTCCGCCATGTTGGGGTCGGTCATGATCGTCGCGGGGTTGCTGTTCACCAGCACCACGCGATAGCCCTCGTCGCGCAGCGCCTTGCAGGCCTGCGCACCCGAGTAGTCGAACTCGCACGCCTGTCCGATGACGATGGGGCCCGCGCCGATGATCAGCACGGTCTTGATGTCGGTGCGCTTGGGCATCGTGTCCTCAGTACAGTCGGTTCTGCCACCGCGACGGCGGCAGCCAGGTGATTCGATCCGGATCGGTCGCGTCGACGGCGCCGTGGCGCACGGCGTCGCGGATCGCGGCCTGCATGTCGCTCCAGCTCGCAGCATTCGCGCCGATGCGCGCGCCGAGCAGGTTGTTGTGCGCATCCATCGCGCGGGCGCTGTTGCCCTGCCCGCCGCGTTCCATCACGGCGGTGACCCATTCGACGCAGCGCGGTGACGTCGTGTACGCGACGATCGCGCTCGCAAGCGAGTGGCGATACGCGTCCGCCGGGCCGTTACGACCGCCCGGAAGATCCGCCTGGAAGAACTGCGTGTACGTCGCCGCGAGTACGAACGCGGGATACGCGCCGAGCACCAGCAATGCAACGGCCCAGCGACGCCAGCGACGGCGACGCGTGCGGCCGTCGGCAGCGCTGGCTGCGCTCAACGCGAGGACTCCATCGCGGTGATGAAGCGATCGAACAACGGCGCGACGTCGTGCGGACCGGGGCTTGCTTCCGGGTGCCCCTGGAAGCTGAAAGCCGGCGCGTCGGTCACAGCGATGCCCTGGTTTGACCCGTCGAACAACGAGCGATGCGTGACGCGTACATTCGCCGGAAGCGTGGCCTCGTCGACCGCGAAGCCGTGGTTCTGGCTGGTGATCAGCACGCGACCGCTGTCGACGTCCTGCACTGGATGGTTCGCGCCGTGATGGCCGAACTTCATCTTCAGCGTCTTCGCGCCGACCGCGAGGCCAAGAATCTGGTGGCCGAGGCAGATGCCGTAGAGCGGCAGCTTGCGCGACAGGAACTCGCGCGTCGCATCGATCGCATACGTGCACGGCTCCGGATCGCCCGGACCGTTCGACAGGAACACGCCGTCCGGATTCATCGCGAGCACATCCGACGCCGGCGTCTGCGCGGGCACGACGGTCACGCGGCAGCCGCGCGAAGCGAGCATGCGCAGGATGTTGAGCTTGATGCCGAAGTCGTAGGCGACGATGTGGAAGCGGCCATCGGTCGTCGCGAACGCATCCGTGTCGAGATCGAGTTCCGTGTCGCGCCATTCGTATGGCGTGCGCGTGCAGACCTCTTTCGCGAGGTCCATGCCCTTGAGGCCCGGAAACTTGCGTGCGGCTTCGATCGCGCGATCGGCGTCGATCTCGCCCGCCATCAGCGCGCCGTTCTGCGCGCCGCGGTCGCGCAGGATGCGCGTGAGCTTGCGGGTGTCGATATCGGAAATCGCGACCACGCCCTTCGCCGCCAGCCACTCCGGCAGCGAGAGCTGCGACCGCCAGTTGCTCGGGCGCTTGGGCACGCGGCGCACGATTAGGCCGGCCGGCCAGACGGTCTTGGCCTCGTCGTCCTTGTCGGTCGTGCCGGTGTTGCCGATATGCGGATAGGTCAGCGTGACGATCTGCCGCGCATAGGACGGGTCGGTCACCACTTCCTGGTAGCCGGTCATCGCCGTGTTGAAGACGACTTCGCCGACGGACAGACCGGGCGCGCCTACGGAAACGCCCTCGAAGATCGTTCCGTCTTCGAGCGCGAGGATGGCAGGTTGATTCACGGGGGACGCCTGTGCAGCTGCGGGATGCCTCGCCGTGCAGGCGCTGGATCGCGGCTGCAGAAAATCGCGGACGCGGTGCGGGACCGGTCCGACGATGGGCTTCAGGCGAGCGGGAATTCTAGACGGCCGGGGCCTTCGGCGCCAGCGGCCGTTTCACGTTTTGCGGTGAAAACGTCGTCAGTCGAGCAGATCGCCGACGCGGTAGGCGCCCGGCGCGCGGCCGTGCAGGCGTCGCGCAACGTGAAGCGCACCGCGCGCGAAGATGTCGCGGTTGGTCGCACGGTGGACCAGTTCGATGCGCTCGCCGGCCGTGGCGAACTGGACCGTGTGCTCACCCACAATGTCGCCTGCCCGCAGCGAGGCGTAATGCGGCGACGCCCCGCCCGCTTCCGCGCGCGCGCCGAGTGCGAGCGCGGTGCCCGACGGCGCGTCCTTCTTGTGGATGTGGTGCGCTTCGACGATGTCGCAGTCCCAACCGGCAAGTACCTTGGCGGCGCGCTCGACGAGATCGCCAAGCACGGCGACGCCGAGACTGAAATTCGCCGCCCAGACCACGGGGATGGTCATCGCCGCCGCGTCGATGGCGGCGCGCTGCGCGTCGGAAAGACCGGTCGTGCCGGACACCAGCGGCACGCGACGGCGAACGCACAGGTCGAGCACCGCGTCGAAGGCTTCGGGCAGGCTGAAATCGATCGCGACGTCGAAATCCGGCGCGGAGTCGAGCGAAGCGGCGGTGACGGAGGTCGCGCCTGCAGGCAAGTCGTCCGGCGCGCTCCGTGCTGCCGCCGCGACCACGCGGAGATCGTCGCGCTCGCGCGCGAGCCGTATGAGGGCTTGGCCCATGCGGCCGGACGCGCCGTGGATCAGCAGTCGGGTGGGTTCATTCATCGCGGGCAGGCTAGCGGCCGTCGACCTGTGCGACAAGCGCGCGTGGCCTAGAATTCGCCGCACAGACGCCGGAGCCGCCATGGAAGCACTGCTCGACATGCACCGCCTGCAGGCGCCGATCGACGGTCGCGCGCCGACGCCGTTTCCGCTGTTCGTGCTCGACGGGATGCTTCCCGGAGCGGCGAACGACGCGCTCGAAGCGGACTTCCCCCGCTACAGCAGCGCCGGATTTTTCCCGTACGCGCCGGAAGACTGCGGCCCGTCGGTGCGCGCGGTCGTGGAGCAGATGACATCGCCGGAATTCGGCGAAGCCGTCGGTCGACAGCTCGGCATCGACGGGCTCGGCGCGAAGCCGACACTTGCCACGCTCTGCCGGTCGCTCAATCGGCGCCACGGCACGATCCACACCGACAGCCGTTCGAAGGTCGTCACTGCCCTGCTCTACCTCAACGAGGACTGGCCGGACACGAGCGACGGGTGTCTGCGCTTCCTGGCCAGGATCGACGACATCGACGCGCTGGTCGCGCCGGAAGTGCGGCCGATCTACGGCACGCTCGCCGCGTTCAAGCGCGAGGACAACTCGTTCCACGGCCATCTGCCGTTCGAGGGCGAGCGCCGCGTCGTGCAGGTGGCTTGGCTGACGAGCGAGGAAGAGAAGCTGCGCAAGACCAAGCGCGGGCGCTTCTCGCGCGGGTTGAAGTGGTTACTGGGTGCGCTCGACAAGCGGTTCGGTGCGGGACGTGCGGATAACGCTTCGCATCAGGATTGATGCGAGGCACAGACGAAAAAAGACGGGCTTATCGCCCGCCATTTTGTTTGCCGGATTGGATGTGGATCGCGGCGGCTTCGGGCGACGCGCGATTCGACATGCGTCTTTCGATGCAATTGAGAGACTGCGGGAACGAACGATCGCGCTCGCAGTAGCCTCGCCGCCCGGCCATCGCTATTCGCTATGGCGTTCGCAGCAGTAGGACGCTCTGCGTCCTAAGCGCGGTCGCTCACCCCGTCATCCTTTCCCAGAATCCTTTGACGCCGTCGAGAAACGTCGACGCGCGTGGCGAGTGGCGACGTGCGCCATCGCCGACGAACGTCGCCTCGAACTTCTCGAGCAGCTCGCGCTGCTCCGGGGTCAGGTTCACCGGCGTTTCGACGACGACGCGGCAGTAGAGGTCGCCCTCGCTGCGGCTGCGCACGGATCGCACGCCCTTGCCGCGCAGGCGGAACTGCTTGCCGGTCTGCGTTTCCGCGGGGATGCGCAGTTCGACTTCGCCGCCCAGTGTCGGCACGCGGATCGTGTCGCCCAGTGACGCCTGCGAAATGCGGATCGGCACTTCGCAGTGCAGGTCGTCGCCGTCGCGCTGGAAGATCTCGTGCTCGCGCACGCGGATGTCGACGTATAGATCGCCGGGCGGCGTGCCGGCGGGGCCCGCCTCGCCCTCGCCCGCGAGGCGGATGCGGTCGCCGTTGTCGACGCCCGCCGGGATCTTCACCTGCAGCGTCTTGGTGCGTTCGACGCGGCCCTGGCCGCCGCAGTCGTCGCAGGGGTTCGCGATGATCTTGCCACGGCCGCCGCAGTGCGGACACGCCTGCTGCATCGAGAAGATGCCGCGCTGGAAACGCACCTGGCCGCGCCCGTGGCACGTGCCGCAGGTTTCGAGCTTGCCGTCCTCGGACCCGCTGCCATCGCAGGTGTCGCACTCTTCCAGCGTCGGGATTTCGATCTGCTTGTCGACGCCGCGGACCGCTTCCTCGAGGCCCAGCTCCATCACGTAGCCGATGTCGGCACCGCGACGCGGACCGCGCTGCGCGCCACCGCCGAAGATGTTGCCGAAGATGTCGCCGAAGATGTCGCCCATGTCGGCGAAACCCGCGCCCGCGCCGCCGCCCATGCCGTGCTCGAAGGCGGCGTGGCCGTGCGCGTCGTACGCGCGACGCTTGTTCGCGTCAGACAGCGTTTCGTACGCCTCCTTGCACTCCTTGAAGGCTTCCTCGGCGGCCTTGTTATCCGGATTGCGATCCGGATGGTGCTTCATCGCCAGGCGGCGATAGGCCTTCTTCAGGTCATCGTCGCTGGCGTCGCGGGCGACGCCGAGGACTTCGTAGTAGTCACGCTTGCTCATGGTGCACGGTGTCTTGGATGCGGTGTTCAATGCGGCGGTCGGGGACGAACCACATCACGGCGACGGCGGCGTACATCGCCTGCGCCGCCCAGGTGTTGACGAAGGCCAGCGCGATGCCGGTCAGGTAGAACGCAACAGGTAGCACGGATTTCCAGCCCCACGGGTCGACCGCGCGCGACAGCGTCGAGTCGCGTCCGCTGGCGCGCATCAGCGACGCCTGGAACGGCAACCACGCGATCGCCGCCATCAGCAGCATCACGCCGTAGACCGCGACGGGCGTGGCTGCGTCGTGGTGTTCGCCCATCCACGCGGTGGCGAAGGGGAACATCGACAACCAGAACAGCAGATGCAGGTTCGCCCAGAGCACCCGCCCATCGACACGCGTGGCCGCGTGCAGGAAATGACGGTGGTTGTTCCAGTAGATCCCGACGTAGATGAAGCTCAGCACGTAGCTCACGAACACGGGCAGCAGAGGCTGCAGGTCCGCGAGTTGATTGCCGTGGGGGGCGCGCAGCTCCAGCACCATGATGGTGATGATGATGGCGAGCACGCCATCGCTGAACGCTTCGAGCCGCCCCTTGTTCATCGCGATCCCCGTCGAAGCAAAAGCGCCGGTCGATGACCGGCGCCTCGCAACACCATCTTACTTGGCGTCGTCGCCCTTCACTTCCGTGAATTCGGCATCGACGACATCGTCGTTGCGCGACCCACCGCCCGGATTGTCGCCCGACCCGCCCTGATCGCCACCGCCGGCGCCGGCCTGCGCGACGGCCAGCAGCGACTGCGCGGCCTCTTCCAGCGCACGACTCTTGGCCTCGATCTGGCCCTTGTCGTCGCCCTTCATCGCGGTCTCGAGGTCGGCGATCGCCGTTTCCGCGCGACCGATCGCGTCGCCCGGCACCTTCTCGCCGTGCTCCTTGATCGCGCCGCGGGTCATGTGGATCAGGCCATCGGCGTGGTTGCGCGCCTGCACGAGCTCCTGGAACTTCTTGTCCTCTTCGCGATTGGCCTCGGCGTCCTCGACCATCCGCTTGATCTCGTCCTCGGACAGGCCCGAGCCCGCCTTGATCTCGACCTTCTGCTCCTTGCCGGTCTTCTTGTCCTTGGCGGTGACGTGCACGATGCCGTTGGCGTCGATGTCGAACGTGACTTCGACCTGCGGCATGCCGCGCGGCGCCGGCTCGATGCCGGTGAGGTCGAAGCGCGCCAGCGACTTGTTGTAACGGGCCTGGTCACGCTCACCCTGCAGCACGTGCACGGTGACGGCGGACTGGTTGTCTTCCGCGGTCGAGAAGGTCTGCGACGCCTTGGTCGGGATCGTGGTGTTCTTCTCGATGATCTTGGTGAACACACCGCCCAGCGTCTCGATGCCGAGGCTCAGCGGGGTCACGTCGAGCAGCAGCACGTCCTTGACGTCGCCCTTGAGCACGCCGCCCTGCACGGCCGCGCCGATCGCGACGGCTTCGTCCGGGTTGACGTCCTTGCGCGGCTCCTTGCCGAAGAAATCGGCGACGGCCTGCTGCACCTTCGGCATGCGGGTCTGGCCACCGACGAGGATCACCTCGGTGATGTCGGACGCACGCAGGCCGGCGTCGTTGAGCGCGACGCGGCAGGGTTCGATCGTCTTCTTGACGAGGTCGTCGACCAGCGCTTCGAGCTTGGCACGCGTCAGCTTGATGTTGAGGTGCTTCGGGCCCGTCGCGTCGGCCGTCACGTACGGCAGGTTGACGTCGGTCTGCTGCGCGCTCGACAGCTCGATCTTCGCGCGCTCGGCCGCGTCCTTCAGGCGCTGCAGCGCCAGCGGATCCTTGCGCAGATCGATGCCCTGCTCGCGCTGGAACTCCTCGACGAGGTAGTCGATGACGCGCTTGTCGAAGTCTTCGCCGCCGAGGAACGTGTCGCCGTTGGTCGCGAGCACTTCGAACTGCTTTTCGCCGTCGACTTCCGCGATCTCGATGATCGACACGTCGAACGTACCGCCGCCGAGGTCGTACACGGCGATCTTGCGGTCGGCGCCCGACTTGTCGAGGCCGTACGCGAGTGCGGCGGCCGTCGGCTCGTTGATGATGCGCTTGACGTCGAGACCCGCGATGCGACCGGCGTCCTTGGTGGCCTGGCGCTGCGAGTCGTTGAAGTACGCGGGCACCGTGATGACGGCTTCGGTGACGGTTTCGCCGAGGTAGGCTTCGGCCGTCTTCTTCATCTTCGCCAGGACCTCGGCCGAGATCTGCTGCGGCGCCATCTTCTTGCCGTCCGCCGTCTCGACCCAGGCATCGCCGTTCTCGTGCTGGGTAATCTTGTACGGGACCAAGCCGATGTCCTTCTGGACCTCGGCGTCGGTGAACTTGCGGCCGATGAGGCGCTTCACCGCGTAGAAGGTGTTCTTCGGATTCGTCACCGCCTGGCGCTTGGCCGAGGCGCCGACGAGGACTTCGCCATCCTTCGTGTACGCCACGATCGACGGCGTGGTGCGATCACCCTCCGCGTTCTCGATGACGCGCACCTTCGTGCCTTCCATGACCGCGACGCACGAGTTGGTCGTGCCGAGGTCGATACCGATGATCTTGCCCATGGGTTGCTCCTGCGAATTCGAATGTCGGGGGCGCGGTGCGCCGATAAGCCGTATCTATGGACCGCCGGCGCCGGTTCAAGGCGCCATCGGCGATCAGGACTGCGCGACGACCACCAGCGCGGGCCGCAGCAGCCGGTCGTTCAGCAGCCAGCCCTTCTGGTAGACCTGCACGACGTGGTTGTCCGGGGTCTCGCCGCCCGGAACCATGCTCATCGCCTGGTGATGCTCCGGATTGAACGGCTGGCCCTTGGGGTCGACCGGCACGAGGCCGTTGTCCGACGCCACCTTCAGCAGCTGACGCAGCGTCAGCTCCATGCCCTCGCGCAGCGCGCCGGCGTTATCCCCGGCCTGGCCGAGGCCCGCCTCGAGGCTGTCGATCACTGGCAGCAGGTCGCCGAGCAGGCGCTCGTTCGCGAACTTGCGTGCGGTGTCGATATCGCGCGCCACGCGGCGGCGCTGGTTCTCGAGGTCCGCGCGCTCGCGCAGGACGTCTTCGCGCAGCTGCGCAAGCTCGGCGGTCGCCGTATCCAGCTGGCCCTGAAGCGCAGCGCAGCAGTCCTTCACGGCGCCATCGCCCGATGCGGCTTCAGCGCCGGGTGGCATGGTCTGTTCGGTGGTCATCGCAGGCGGGGTCTCCATCGCGCAGGTCGCGCGCCGGGGCCTGCTATGGGGCCGGACGCTGCCGATTCAAGGTCAGACGCCGCGATCGCCCGTGTTCAATGCATCGCCGAGGATGTCGGCGGCCGCCTGCACCACCGGAATCACCCGGTCGTAGGCCATCCGCGTCGGACCGATCACACCCAGCACCCCGAGGACGCGCCCACCCGACGTATACGGCGCCGTCACCAGCGACACGCCGTCGAGCGGCGCAAGCCCCGTCTCCTCGCCGATGAAGATGCGGACGCCCGGTGCCTGCGCGGTGCGTTCGAGCAGCTGGAGGATCTCGCGCTTGCGCGAAAACGCGTCGAACAGTTCGCGAAGTCGCTCGACGTCCGCGAGTTCCTGCACGCCCATCAAACGCGTCTGCCCGGCGACGAGCATGTCCTCGTCGGCCGGCGCGAGCGCCTGCTCGGCCAGCTCGATCGAGCGCCCCATCAACCGATGCAGTTCGTCCTGCGCGGTGCGCATCTCGTGCAGCAGCACGGTGCGGATGTCCGCCAGCGGGCGCCCGGCGAAATGCTGGTTGAGGTAGTTGGCGACGCGTTCGAGTTCGCCGCCTTCGAAGGGCCGACGCGCCTGGATGATGCGGTTCTGCACATCGCCGTCCGCGAACACGACGATCGCGAGCACGCGCTGCTCGTCCATCGGCACGAATTCGATGCGACGAAACGCGAACTGTTCGCGGCCCGGCACGCTGACGACGCCGACGAAGTGCGTCATCGCCGAGAGCAGTTCGGTCGCGCTGCCGAGCAACGCCTGCGTACCGGAGCCCGTCGGCAGCTCGCCGCGCAGGCGTGCAAGTTCGCCGTCCGGCAGCGGGCTCACCTGCAGCAGCGAGTCGACGAACAGTCGATAGCCCTGCGCCGTCGGGATTCGCCCGGCCGACGTATGCGGCGCGCTCAGCAGGCCCGCCTCTTCGAGATCCGCGAGGATGTTGCGGATGGTCGCCGCGCTGACGTCCAGCCCCGCGTGGCGCGCCAGCGTCTGCGAGCCGATCGGTTCTCCGCTGTGGATGTAGCGCGCGATCAGCGCCCGCAGCAGCTGGCGCGCACGGGGATCCTGGGCGGGGTCGAGGGGACGGCGACTCATGGCGGACCTATAAGCTGCGGGACGGGTGCGTGCAAGCCGTGTCGTCGCTTCGCGTGCGACGCCCGCCCGGGCACAATTCGCGCCATGCTGACCCAACTCTCGCTGAAGCAGTTCGCCGTCGTCACGGGGGCCGAACTCGAATTCGGTCCCGGCCTCACCGTGATTTCCGGCGAGACCGGCGCCGGCAAGTCGCTTCTCGTCGATGCCCTGGGCCTCCTGTCGGGCCTGCGCGCCGACAGCGGCGTCGTCCGCCACGGCGCCGAGCGCGCCGAGCTGTCGGCCGGCTTCGACCTCGCCGACGCCCCGGCCGCGCGCGACTGGCTGCGCGAGAACGAGCTCGACGACGAGGACGACGCGGGCGCCTGTCGCATCCGCCGCGTCATCCGCGCCGACGGCGGCTCGAAGGCGTGGATCAACGGACGCCCCGCCACCATCGCGCAGCTCGTCGAGTTGTCGGGTCATCTCGTCGAGATCCACGGCCAGCACGAGCACCAAGCCCTTCTCTCGCGGACCAGCCAGCTCGCTCTGTTGGACGCGTTCGGCCGCACCGACGCCGAACTCGCGGCCGTCGCGACCGCGGCGGCGGCGTGGAGCGAACTGCTGCGCGAGCGCGAGCGCCTGTCCGCGCAGGGCGACGTCTCCGATCGCATCGACTGGCTGCAGCACCAGCTCGACGAACTCGAACGCGAGGACCTCGAGCCCGACAGCCTGGAAAAGCTGCAGGCGGACCACCGGCGTTTCGGTCACGCGACCGCGTTGATCGCAGCGTGCGACACCGCGTTCGCGCGCCTCGGCGGTGAGGACGGCCCGTCGATCTCGCGCGTGCTCGGCCAGGTGCGCGGCGAGCTCGCGCGTGCGACCGAGCACGAGCCGCGCCTCGCCGAAGTGGACGGCATGCTCGATCTCGCGACGATCCAGATCGATGAAGCCATCGCCGCGCTCGACCGCGTGCGCAGCGATCTCGACATCGACCCGGACACGTTCGAGCGTCTCGAACGCCGCCTCGGTCGCGTGCACGAACTCGCACGCAAACACCGCGGTCCCGCCGAGCAGCTCGCCGCGCGACGCGATGGGGTGCGTGAGGAAGTCGACGCATTGCGCGGCGCGGGCGAACGACTCGTCAAGCTCGACGACGAGATCGCACGCGCACGCGACACGTGGCGTGCGGCTGCCGCACGACTCACGGATGCCCGCACGAAAGCGGCTCGCGAGCTGTCGTCCGCGACCACCGCGCTCATGGCCGAACTCGGCATGGGCGGCGGTACGTTCGAGGTCGCGTTCGAATCCTCCCCCGCGGATCGCCCGGACCCGCACGGCGCCGAACGCATCGAATTTATGGTCAGCGCGAACCCGGGCCAGCCGACGCGCGCGCTACGCAAGGTCGCGTCGGGCGGCGAACTCGCGCGTATCTCGCTGGCGATCGAAGTCGCGTCGCTCGGCATGGATGCGGTGCCGACCATGATCTTCGACGAAGTCGATACCGGCATCGGCGGTGCGGTCGCGCATATCGTCGGCCAGAAGCTGCGCGCGCTCGGCGATCATCGACAGGTGCTGTGCGTGACCCATCTGCCGCAGGTCGCAGCGCAAGGGCATTCGCATTACCGCGTCATGAAGTCGAAGAGCGACGGCGTGACGCAGAGCGAAGTGCGATCGCTGTCGGCGAAAGAGCGCGAAGAGGAACTCGCGCGCATGCTCGGCGGCGTGGAACTCACCAAGGAAGCTCGCGCCGCGGCCAAGCGTTTGCTGCAGGACGTCGACTGACGACGCGATCGCGTCGCCACTGAGTGAGATCAATTCGCTAGAAGCGTCGCCACGGACTGCGGCGATGCGGGCTGCGCGTCAGCCCTTCTTCTTGCGGCGCACGTACAGCACGAGCGAGTGCGCCTCGATCTCGTAACCGTGTTGCGCCGCTATCTTCTGCTGCAGCGCTTCGATCTCGGCGCTCTCGAACTCGATGATCTTGCCCGTGTCGACGTCCACCATGTGGTCGTGGTGGTCGCCGCGATCGAGTTCATAAACCGACTGCCCGGACTCGAAGTGGTGCTTGAGCACGAGCCCGGCGGCTTCGAACTGGGTGAGCACGCGGTAGACGGTCGCGAGGCCGATGTCCTCGCCGTCGTCGAGCAGGCGGCGGTAGATGTCCTCGGCGGTCATGTGCCGCACCTGCGTCTTCTCGAGCACGTCGAGAATGCGGAGTCGCGGGTGGGTGACCTTCAGGCCGACGTTGCGCAGGTCTTGCGATTCCATCGAAGCTCCGGGGCGGCCACGCACCGTGCGCGGCCCGACGGGATCGCCTCGCCGCACGTTCAACCGGAGCTGACGCGACGTGCTGCGCGGGGTGCGGCAGGCGGGCGGCAGTGTATCATCCGCCGGTCCCACGACCCTCGTCGTGTCGAGTGTTCGAGCCCATGCGAAAGCTGCTTCCCGTCCTCGTCGCCGCCCTTCTTACTGCGGGTTGCGGCATCGTCTATCACCAGCCGGTCTACCAGGGCAGCCTGCTCGAGAAGTCGGCGGTGGATCAGCTGCAGGCGGGCATGGACAAGCAGCAGGTCATCCTCCTGCTCGGCTCGCCGTCGGTCTCCGACCCGTTCCATCAGGATCGTTGGGACTACACAGCGACGCAGCGCACGGGTCGCACCGGCCATGTCGAGAAGAAGAACCTCACGCTGTACTTCGACGGCGACAAGCTCGCCCGCTGGGAAGGCGACTACTTTCCCGAGCAGGACGAACAGCTCGCGCGCGAGACTGTGCGCCAGTTCGGTCCGAACCTCGCGAAGGACAAGGACAAGAAGAAGCGTCGCGGCGGCGGCTGATCGCCGTCGTCAGCGCGCGTTGCGCTGGGCCCTGCGCCGGCGCGCGTCCTTCGGGTCCGCGATGAGCGGACGCAATATCTCGATGCGATCTCCGGCGACGAGCACGCGCTCGCGCGTCGACCGTTCGCCGAACACGGCGACGTCCCTCGCTTCCCACCCGCTGAGCGCCAGCGCACTTGCGACCGTCGCGCCGTCCGGAAGATCCAGCCACAGCGATTCGTGACGATGCGGCCACGCCCGCACGAGCTCGACGCGGATCATGCGTCGCCGCGATCGGCAGCGCGCACGAAGTCGTCGACCATGCGGTCGGCCAGTCCCTGGAAGCCCAGCGCGAACGCGCCGGAGAGCAGTTTCACCGCGGGCTCGAACTCGAGCGTCAACGTCACGCGGCAGGCGCACTCGTCGAGCGCATGGAATTCCCAGCGCCCTTTCAGCCGGCGGAACGGACCCTCGACCAGTTGCAGGTCGATGTGGTGCGGCGGTGCCAGCGTGTTGTCCGTGACGAACCAGGTGCGAAAGGCGCCGACGCGCAGGTCCAGCCGCGCCTTCATGCGATCCGGCGTCTCCTCGACCACGGTCGCGCCGTCGCACCAGTCGAAACGCTCGGGATAGGCGCGGACGTCGTTGACGAGCCCGAACATGCGGGCGGCGGAATGCTCGACGAGCGCCGTGCGGCGGATGGTGGGCATCTGCGGTCCTTCTCGCCGGGCCGCCCCGCGATCGGGGACAATGGCGCGATGAGCAAGAATTCGAAGGGAAAGGCCGGCAAGGATAAGTCAATGGCCGCCGGCGGCACGATCGCGCTGAACAAGCGTGCGCGCCATGAGTACCACCTGGAGCACCGCATCGAAGCCGGCCTCGCGCTGCAGGGCTGGGAGCTGAAGGCCATTCGCGCCGGCCGCGCGAACATCGGCGAGGCCTACGCGATCATCCGCAACGGCGAGATGTTCCTGTTCAACGCGCAGATCACCCCGCTGATCTCGGCGTCGACGCACGTCATCCCCGAGGAGCGCCGCACCCGCAAGCTGCTCATGCACCGCAACGAGATCGACTCGATGATCGGCCGCATGCAGCGCGAGGGATACACCGTCGTGCCGACCGCGCTCTACTGGAAGGGCAACAAGGTGAAGGCCGAAGTCGCGCTCGCCAAAGGCAAGAAGGAACACGACAAGCGCGACACCGCCAAGGAACGCGACTGGCAGCGCGAGAAGCAACGCGCGATGCGCGCGCACAATCGCGACGCTTAAAGCTCCGTCGGGCCGGGCAGCGTGAAGTAGAATGTCGCGCCCTCGCCCACCGCGCCTTCCGCACGGATGGTGCCGCCGTGGCGTTCGACGATGCGGCGCACCGTCGCCAGTCCGATGCCGTGACCCGCGAAATGCTCTTCCGTGTGCAGGCGCTGGAAGGGCCGGAACAGCTTGTCGACATAGTCCTGCGCGAATCCCGCGCCGTTGTCGCGCACGAAGTATTCGCCGCCGGACGTCAGGCCGAATTCGATGACGGCGGGATCGCGATCGCGCGTGAACTTCCAGGCATTGCCGATGAGGTTCTGCAGGAGGTTGCGCAGTAGCGTGGCGTCGCCTTCGACATCGAGACCGGGCTGCACGCGTACGTCGAGATTGCGCGTCGGCTCGGATACGGTGAGCTCCTCGATCACTTCGCTGGCCACGCGACTCAGGTTGACGGTCTCGACCTTCAGGGCGCTGCGCGACAGACGCGCGAGCTGCAGCATGGAGTCGATGAGCTCGCCCATGCGCGTCGCCGCGCGGCGCACGCGCGAGAGGTAATCGCGCCCCGGATCGTCGAGCCGTTCGGCATAGCGCTCGGCGAGGATGCGGCTGAAACCGTCGATCGCGCGCAGCGGCGCGCGCAGGTCGTGCGACACGCTGTAGGCGAACGACTCGAGCTCCTGGTTCGCGCGCATCAATTCGCGCGTGCGCAACGCGACGCGCGCTTCCAGCGTGCGGTTCAGCGCGTGGACACGCGCCTCGGCGAGCAGGCGCTCGGTGACGTCTTCCATCTGCAGCAGGCCGGCGACGTCCTGCCCGATGTTGCCCGGGATCGGCGAATAGGTCAGGTGCACGTGGCGGGTCGTGCCGTCGGGGCGGTGGAAGCGGCGCATCGCGCGCCAAACGCCATCGCCGTCGTTGCGCGCGAGCGACTCGCCTTCGCGCAGGTCGAACAACGATTCGAATGGCAGCCCGACGATCGCGTCCGGTCGACGCCCGAACATCGCCGCGAACGCCGGATTGACGTCGACGATGCAGTCGCGGCTGTCGACCAGCGCCTTGCCGATCGCGGAGTACTGCATCGCCGCACGGAAGCGGACCTCGCTGCGACGGAATTCTTCGGTCAGGCGGCCGGCGATCTCACGCGCTCGCGTGCCGGTGCGCGCGAGCGTGAAGGCGACGCCGTACAGCAGCAGTGCGGCGATCAGGCCGAGCGCGAGCGTGCCCTGCAGTGTGCGCAGGCCGGGGACTTCGTCGGTGAGGGGCGGCGACGCAAAGTCGAAACGCCATTTGCGTCCGTAGACGTCGACGGTGCTGCTGCGGGTGAACGCCGGATGCGGCACGCGTCGCCCGCCGTCGTAAAGCAGATGCGGCGTTGCGTCGGTGACATCCACGATGCGCACGTGCATGTCCTGCAGGTGGCTGCCGAGCGCAGCGTCGACCATGTCCTGCACATGGAACGGCACGTAGATCCA
>NZ_SELT01000007.1 GCF_004361065.1 Cognatilysobacter terrigena
AGTCGGAGATGTTCGACGACGCGGTGCCGCCGTTGTTGGCCGCCGCGCTGCCGAGCGTGGCGAGGGCGACGCTGTTGTCGGTGGAGTTGTCCGTCGAGTTGTCGTCGTGCGAGTCGGTCGTCGAGTTGTCGTTGCCCGAGTCCGAGATCGCAAGGTCGAGGTTGGTGGAGTTGTCGTTGTACGAATCGTTCGTGGAGTCGTTATTGAAGCCCGAACGGTTGTCGTTGTTCGAGTCGTTCGTCGAGTTGTCGTTGTAGGCGTCGTTGGTGGAGCTGTCGGTCGCGGTGGTGCCGGCGAGCGTCAGGCGGTCGTTGCTGTTCAACGCGTCGGTCACGCTCTGCGCGAACGCCGGGGCAGCGGCAAAGCCGAGCGCCAGTGCGACGGAGGCGGCGATGAGGTTCTTGCGCATGTGGTTCTCCTTGGGATGTCGAATTTCAGGGGAGGAAGCGCCCCTTTTCGGACGCATCGCCCTCGTCGCATATCCCGTGCCAACCCGTGACCTACGTCACGAATTCGCGCGCGCCCCACATGGATGAATGCTTTGCGAACCCGAGCGTCAAGCGAGGCGTTCGAAATTCACATGTCGTGTCTGCAAACCGTTCAACAGCATCGAAAATTTTTCCGCGCATGAAGCTGCACGCACGAGTCCGCTTTAACCGAACGAGCACGAAAACGAGATGGCCGTTTCGCACGCAGTGCACGTTTTCGCGCGTGTGGAGCTCTGACAACGACCAACGCGGGCAGCGGACACGACCATGCGAAACCGTGCCGACGCAATTCAATCGTGCGGGATCGCGCGCACTTCGCAGACGGCGCGCAACGCGGCCTTGATCGGCCGACCACGCGAACGCAACAGTTCGCGTTGCGTCTGCCAGTCGGGAAAGCGCTGTTCGACTTCCGCCCAGAATGCGGGCGAGTGGTTCGCCTGTATCAGATGGCAGAGCTCGTGCACGAGCACGTATTCGAACGCCGCGGGCGGCGCGAGCACGAGCGCGAGATCCAGGCGCATGCGGTCGTCCGGAGCGAGCGAGCCCCACAGCGACGTGAGCGGACGGATCGTCGTCGTGCGCGGCGCGCGCGGCAGCGTCGGCAGGTATTTCGGCATCCAGCGCCCGACGTCCGCCTTCGCTTGCGCCAGATAGAAATTCGAGAACGCCTTGCGCACCGCGGCTTCGCCAAGCGCAGGCGGCAGCGTGGCGACTACCTGCTCATGGTCGAGCTCGACGCGCAGGAAACGGCCTTCGCGCCACTGCAGCGGCGCATCGACGCCGCGCAACGGCAGCGTCGTGCTTTCGCCGATGCGCAGCGGCTGCACGTCGCCGAACGTATGCGCGAGCTGGCCGGCGAGCCAGGCGGCATGTTCCTGCACGAAGGCGAGCGCGCGACGATCGCTCGTGCGCGGCGGCACCGTGAGCCGGATGCCCCGCTCGGTGACGGTCAGGCGCAGCCCGCGCACGCGGCGGTTGTCGACGCGCTGCACGTCCACGATGCGACCGTCCGGCAGCGTGACCTGCAGCGGCGCACGCGGCGTCGCGGGTGCCGCGTGCGGCGGTCGCGCGCGGAAGAACATCCAGCGGCTACTCGACCTTCGACAGCTTCAGGGCGGGCTCGAGCACGGTGAACAGACGACGCAGCTCGTGGCTCATCAGCGCGAAACGCGCCTCGAGCTCGGCACGCAGGTCCTCTCGCTCGGTGTTCTCGAGCGTGTCGACCGCGCCGTCCAGCAGCTTGAACTTGCGGATGACCAGATCCTCGCCGAGCACGAAGCTGACATGGTCGTCGAGATTCAGCGCAAGCCGCGTGACCTGCTTGCCCGACTGCAGGTGCTTGTCGATCTCGGCGTTGTCGACGAGTTCCATGCGCTGGCACTTCACCACCGCGCCCTGGTCGAGCGCATCGCGCAGTTCGCATTCGTCGCCGAGGCTGAGGCCGTCCGGCAGCGCTTCACCCGCCACCCAGCCGGTCAGTACCGAACGCGGCGCGACTTCCGCATTGAGCGGCAGTGCGGGAAAGCTGCCGAGCGCACGGCGGATCTCGCTGACGACGCTTTCGGCGGACTTCTTGCTCGACGTGTCGATCGCGACGATGCCCTGCTTCATGTCGAGGATCGCATCGGTGCGCGAGGGCCGCACGAATGCGCGCGGCAGCAGTTCGGTGATGAGCTCGTCCTTCAGGCGCTTGCGCGTGCGGCCGCCGGGGCGACGCCCTTCCTTCTCCTCGATCTCGTCGAGTTTCTTCTGCAGCAGGTCGTTGACGACCGCGCCCGGCAGCAGCCGGTCCTCACTGCCGACGGCGAGCCAGTAGGCGTCGTCGAGCATGTGCTTGAAGCCTTCGGTGTCGCGACCGAATGGCGAAACGAAGCCGCGCGTCGAGAGCTCCATCGGGCCGACGGGGCGCAGCGCGGCTTCTTCGAGGCCGGCGTCGAAGGCGTCGAGTTCGAGCGATGTCGGAAAGCGGAACAGGGTCAGGTTGCGGAAGAACATCGAAGATCCGGAGAGTGGAAAACGGGCCGCCTGGGCGGCGGCCGGAAGGTCGGTTCGGAGACAGGCGCGGTGCGCTCAGTCGTCGCGTGCGTCGTTTGGTTCGCCGGCGAGCCAGGCGTGCGCGTCGGGCAACGGCGCATCGCCGTGGCGGCCGAGCGCGAGGAAGTCGAACAGCGTCGTATCCGACAGCTGTGACGGGCGGATGTCGCCGAGCGCGCGCGAGATGGTTTCGATCCGCCCGGGCGACTCGCGCTCCCACGCATCCATCATCTTCTTGACCTGCTTGCGCTGCAGGTTTTCCTGCGAGCCGCAGAGGTTGCAGGGAATGATCGGGAACTGCTTCGCCTCGGCGTACGCGGCGATGTCGTCTTCCTTGACGTAGGCGAGCGGGCGGATCACCACGTGCTTGCCGTCGTCGCTCTGCAGCTTGGGCGGCATGCCCGAGAGCTTCGCGTGGAAGAAGAGATTCAGGAAGAACGTCGCGACCAGATCATCGCGATGATGACCGAGTGCGATCTTGGTGAAGCCTTTCTGCTCGGCGTACGTGTAGAGCGCGCCGCGACGCAGTCGCGAGCACAGCGAGCACATCGTCTTGCCTTCCGGCACGACGCGCGTCACCACCGAATACGTGTCCTGCTCGAGGATCTTGTACGGCACGCCGATCGACTCGAGGTACGTCGGCAGCACGTGCTCGGGGAAATCCGGTTGCTTCTGGTCGAGGTTGACCGCGACCAGTTCGAACTTCACCGGCGCCTTCTTCTGCAGCTGCAGAAGGATGTCGAGCATCGTGTAGCTGTCCTTGCCGCCGGACAGGCAGACCATCACCTTGTCGCCCTCCTCGATCATGCCGAAGTCGGCGATCGCGCGGCCCACCTGGTGGCGCAGGCGCTTGGCGAGCTTGTTGGCCTCGTGCTGCGCGCGCTTGGCGCGCGGCGGCAACGGTTCGGCGAGGGGAATGACGGGCAGTGCGACGGTGCTCATGCCGTCATTCTACGGGCGGGGCGTCGCAGGGCCTGACTGCATTCAGCGCCGGCCCGGCTCGCTGGCGGTCGCGTGCGCAGGCTAAGCTCGCCGCATGAACGACGGTCGCAACCCCGCCGACATCGCCCGCCAGCTCGCCGAGCTCCGCCAGCAGCACCGCGACCTCGATCTGGCGATCGAGGGCCTGAAGCATGCCAGCGTGCGCGACGAACTCGCCGTCACCCGGCTCAAGAAGCGCAAGCTCCAGCTCAAGGACGCGATCGCGCGGCTGGAGTCCTCGCTGATTCCGGACGAGCCGGCCTGACGCGAACCGCGACGCGCCTCGCACCTGGGGCGCGAGCGCGTCACGCATCCGCCCGCCTTACGACGCGGCCTTCGCCGCGGAGGCCTTGGCCGCTTCCGCCGCCTCCGGGCTGACCTTCTCGATCGAATGCCGCAGCTCGCGGCCGAGGATGAACTTCGCGTCCTTGGCCCAGGCGTCGAGGCGTTCGTCGAAAGTGAGCTTGCCGTTCTCGTCGGCCCACACCATGCGCAGTTCGCGCAACTTCGCGATGAAGCCCCGGAACAGCGACTTGTCGAAGAACTCCGGCGCGGCCGGCGCGTACAGCAGCGACAGGCGTTGCGCGGCGAGGTGGCAGAGCGTCTCCAGCTCGCCCGCACTGAGCGTGCCGGGGCCGTTCTTCACCAGCACCGAAATCGCGATGTAGTAGCGCTCGAACGCCTGCTGCAGCGAGTGGCCGATCGCGCGAAGACGGAACACCTCGTCGGACTGGCTCGCGCTGCGCGAGAGCTGTTCCGGATCGTCGTCGTCGCGTCGGCGCAGCAGCCCTTCGGTCTGGAACAGGTCGACCGTGGCCCGCAGGCGCTCGGCGAATTCGTCCTCGCTCCACGGCAGGAACAGCTCGCTCTGCAGGAACGGATACACGCTGCGCCCCAGGCGCAGCACCGACGACAGCGTCATGCGGCGGTTGTGCTGGAAACAGCACGCGACCCACGCCGCCGCAGTGAACAGGTGCAGCACGTTGTTGCGGAAGTAGCTGAGCAGCACCGCCTTTTCTTCGTCGACCTCCAGCACGTCGCCGAGCGGATGCTTCACGCGCACGAGGACGTTGATCTCCTCGCCGTGCGCGATGATCTCTTCCGGCGTGTGCGGCGTGACGGTGACGCGATCGGAATACGGCAGCTGCGCGAGCAGCTTCTTGCTGAGCGCGATCTGTTCGAGCAGGTCGACTTCGCTCATCGCGTGCTTCGGCGTCGACAGCAGCGCGAGCGCGAGCAGGTTGATCGGATTGACGTCCGCTGCGCCGTTGACGTTGATCTGGATGCGATCGGCCAGCGTGTCGACCGTATCGTTGAGCCACGCCGGCTTCTCGTCTTCCGACACCGGGCGACCGTCCCAGTCGGGTGCCTTTTCCGCCAACACGTCGGTCAGGCGGATCGGCTCGCCGAAGTTCACGACGACCTGGCCGTAGTTGCTGCCGAGCACCTTCGGGATGCCCATCAGCAGCTGCCAGATCGATTCCTTTTCCTTGGGCTTGCCCGACAGCTCGTCGAGATAGCTGCGGCCTTCCATCAGCTTTTCGTAGCCGATGTAGACGGGCTGGAACAGCACGGGCCGCGTCGGCGCGCGCAGGTACGCGCGCAGCGTCATTGCGATCATGCCGCCCTTGGGCTGCAGCAATCGCCCGGTGCGCGAGCGGCCACCCTCGATGAAGTACTCGATCGAATAACCGCCGGCGACGAGCTGCGCGAGGTATTCGGAGAACACCGCCGAATACAGCGCGCTGCCGCGGATCGAACGACGCAGGAAGAACGCACCGCCCGTGCGCAGCAGCGTGCCGACGACGGGCAGGTTGAGGTTCACGCCCGCCGCGATGTGCGGCGGCACGATCCCGCGCGTGTACAGCAGGTAGCTGATCAGCAGGTAATCCATGTGGCTGCGATGGCAGGGCACATAGATGACTTCGTGGCCGGGCGCGTCTTCCTTGACCCGATCCAGGTGATGCACCAGCACTCCGCGATAGATGCGGTTCCACACCGGCTGCAGCAGAAAGCTCGCCGAACGCACGACCGGATGCGAGTAGTCGGCCGCGATCTCGTACGCAAGTGCGTGCGCCTTCTTCCACGCCTCGGCCATGCTGCTGTTGTCGCGCCGCGCCTGGTCCGCGATGGCATCGAGCACGCCCGGCGCGGCGAGCACGCGGTCGACGAGCAGGCGGCGCGTCGACAGGTCCGGCCCGATCACCGCGGTGCGGATGCGGCGGAAGTGCGCGCGCAGCACGCGCGAGAGCTTGCGCACCGTGCGTTCCGGCGGCAGGCCTTCGTCGACGATCGTGCGCAGCGACACCGGCGGCGCGAAGCGCACGTACGTCTCGCGCCCGTTGAGCGCGATCGACAGCAGGCGACGGAAGCGACCGACCAGCTGCCAATTCTCGGAGAACAGCACCGAGAACCAACCGGTGGTCTTCTCGGGCGCGCGGCCGACGTAGATCGAGACGGGCACCAGCTGCACGTCCATGGACGGATCGGTGCGGTGCGCATCGATCAGGCGCGCGAGCGATTCCGAATGCGACTTGCCGTTCTCGACGCGCGGGCGTTCGAGAACGCCGGGAATATTGGGGATCGGCGCGAGCGGGCCGACGTTGCGGCGCGACAGCGCGACGTAGGCACGACCGCGGCCTGTCGGGTCGCCGGGCAGCGGCGTCAGCGGAGAGGGCAGGCCGGCCTCGCGGCAGGCGCGGTCGAGGATCAATGCGTTCGAGAGGCCGTAGTCCTCGAGCACGTAGCAGACGGGGCGACCGTTCCAGTCGGGCACGTGTTCGGCGGGCGACGTGGGTTCGATTTTGAGCGCGACCCACGGCGCCATGGCGCGTTCGAGGAGCCGCGCCCACCACGGACGCGAAGCCGGACGGGCGGGACGGGGCGGCGGAACGTCACCGCGACCCGCGCCGGGCATCGGCAGGTCCGGCTGGGCGGGATCGATCGCGCGCGCGGCTTCGACGTCGACGTCGGATTCGGTGCCGGCCGGCGTGGGCGCGGCAGGGGGCGGTGTGTCGTCGCCGTTGGCGGTCGGCGCGGCGTCCGGGAACGGCAGGGGCGTCTGTTGGGCCATCGCCGGCATTATGCCCAAGCGTGTTCATCGGGCCGGGAACGACGGCGAACCGGTCGGCGCCGGGCAGGCATCGTGAACGCAAGGCGTGACCGCGGCCAAAAGAAAAAGGAGGCCGCGAGGCCTCCCCAAAACCCGGCCGGAGCCGGAGGGACAACAACGATGTGGACAGTGCCGGTGGAACCGGACTCGACCAGCTTAATAAAGCGTTATTCCGAAAGCAATACTTTCGGATATGACGATAAGTAATTGATTGTTCGTCAGCCGTCCAGCAGCGCCCGGATGGCCGCGAACCCCGCATCTGCCCGCGCCTTCTTGTTTTCGGCGTCGGCGACCGGGTCGGCGCCATCGCGCTGGATCTCGGCGGCGGGCAGTTCGTCGAGGAACCGGCTGGGCTTCAGCCGCAGCACTTCGCCCCAGCGCTGCGCCATCTTCGAGTACGACAGCCACAGTCGTTCCTTCGCCCGGGTGATGCCGACGTAGAGCAGTCGGCGCTCTTCGTCGAGCCGGCCTTCGTCGAGCGACGCCTCGTGCGGCAGCGTGCCGTCTTCCATGCCGACGATGAAGACGTAGCGGAACTCGAGACCCTTGGCCGCGTGCAGCGACATCAGCCGCACCTGGTTGCCGGCCTCGCCCTTGTCCGCATGCGAGAGCAGTGCGAGTTGCGCCGCGAGTTCGCCCGGGCCCGCGTTGCGCGCGCCTTCGAACCAGCCGGCGAGTTCGTCGATGTTGGCCTTGCGGCGCTGGAAGCTCGCCTCGTCCTTGCACTGCGCGCGCACCGACGCGAGCAGCCCGCTGCGTTCGGCGACTTCACCGACCAGCTCGGACGGCGCGGCGGTGGCCGACTTCGCCCGCAACTGGCGCACCAGCGTCGCGAAGGAATCCAGCGCATTGGCCGCGCGCGGCGGCAGCTGCTTCAGCGCGCCGACGTTCTCGATCGCCCGCGCCATCGGCATGTGCGCATGCGCCGAGAGTTCGGCGAGCTTCGCCAGCGTGCCCGCGCCGACTTCGCGCTTGGGCGCCTGCACGGCGCGCAGGAATGCCGCGTCGTCGTCGGGATTGGCGAGCAGGCGCAGCCAGCTCAGCACGTCCTTGACCTCGCCGCGGTCGAGGAACGCGGTGCCGCCCGACAGATGATACGGCACGCGCATCAGCTGCAGCGCCTTCTCCAGCGGTCGGCTCTGGAAATTGCCGCGGAAGAGAATGCAGAAGTCGCTCCACGGCGCGCGCGTGGACGCCGCGATGAACTGGATCTCCGCGGCGATGCGTTCGGCTTCGTGGCCCGCTTCGCGACATTCCCAGATGCGGATGCGCTCGCCGTCGGCCTGGTCGGACCACAGTGTCTTCAGGTGTTCGTGCGGGTTGTTCGCGATCAGCGTGTTCGCCGCGCGCAGCACGCGATTGCTGCAGCGGTAGTTCTGTTCGAGCTTGACGATACGCAGCGTCGGATAGTCGGTGCCGAGCTGCAGCAGGTTGTCCGGGTTCGCACCGCGCCAGGCGTAGATCGACTGGTCGTCGTCGCCCACGCAGGTGAACAGACCACGCGGACCGGCCAACGCCTTGAGCAGGCGGTACTGCGCGTCGTTGGTGTCCTGGCATTCGTCGACGAGCAGGTAGCCGATGCGCTCGCGCCACGTCAGCCGCAGCTCTTCGTCGGCTTCGAGCAACTGCACGGGCAGGCGGATCAGGTCGTCGAAGTCGAGCGCGTTGAAGCTGTTGAGGCGCGCCTGATAGAGCTCGTAGATCGTTGCCGCTTCGACTTCCCGCGGGGCGCGCGCTTCGCGCATCGCTTCTTCCGGCGACAACCCCGCATTCTTCGCGCGCGAGATCAGGTTCTTCACCGCATCGATCGCGTCGGGCTTGCTGCCTGCCGGGAGCAGGTCCTTGATCTGCGCGGCGGAGTCGTCGGCATCGAAGATCGAGAAGCCGCGGCGCAGCCCCGCCTTCGCATGTTCGATCTGAAGGAATTTCAGGCCGAGCGCGTGGAACGTGCAGATCGTCAGGCCTTCGGCCGCGTCGCCCTTGATCCGCTTGGCGACGCGCTCGCGCATTTCCTTCGCGGCCTTGTTGGTGAACGTGATCGCCGCGATGCGCTTGGCCGGCATGCGCCCCGACGCGATCAGGTGCGCGATCTTCTCGACGATGACGCGCGTCTTGCCCGACCCTGCGCCGGCAAGCACGAGAAGCGGGCCGTCGCAATGCTCGACGGCGGCACGTTGCTGGGGATTGAGACCGTGCATGGGAACTGCGGCGTCGCGGGATGCGCATGGTACGGCGTCCCGTTCGCGAGGTCCGTGCGACGCGTTCAGGCTCTCGTGCCATCAGTTGGCTGTCGCGCGGCCGCCCACGACTGCACACTAGCCACTTTCCGAACGTTGGACCTGCATGAACGCCCGTTTGTCGACCGCCGCGATCGCCCTCCTTCTACTGGCGGCGCCTTCGGTGCATGCAGCGGACCAGGGCAGCCAACCCGACGCGCGCTCCCTCGAGTACGAGATGGCGTTCCGCGGCCATCCCGACCTTGAGTTCCGCATGTACGGCGTTCAGGCGTATGGTCGTAAGCAGTACGATCGCGCGCTCGTACTCCTGCGACGTGCCGCGCACTTCGGCGACAAGCCTTCGCAGGGGCTGATCGCGGAGATGTACGCGCTCGGCCAGGGCGTTCCCCCGGATATGGCGCTGGCCTACGCATGGATGGATCTTGCCGCCGAGCGCGGGTATCGCGACTTCATCGTGCGTCGGGAACGCTACTGGGCGCGTATGACGGAGGCCGACCGCGCTCGTGCGCTCGAAGTCGGTCAGTCGGTTTACGCCGAATACGGCGACGACGTCGCAAAGCCGCGCTTCGCCGATCAGTTGCGTCGTGAATCCCACAACGGGGTGGGCAGCCGGACGGGCTACAACAGCAACGCCCGGATCAAGATTCCCAGCCAATACGGCGTGCAGACCGTCGACGGCACGCTTCTCAACAGTCTCGAGTACTGGAATGCCGACCAGTACTGGGCGTTGCAGGATGCGCTGTGGAAGGAGCCCGGTGGTCACGTCGATGCCGGCGAACTGCAGGATGTCCGGTCCGCGCCGGCCGCGTCGTCCGACGCCACGCGCGCCGGCGACGACCGCTAGCGTCGTCGTCGCCGGCGTAAACTGACGCGATGGCGAAGCTGTATTTCTACTACTCGGCGATGAACGCCGGTAAGACCACCACGCTGCTGCAGTCCGCGCACAACTACGCGGAGCGCGGCATGCGTACGTTCGTCCTGACGCCCGCGCTCGACGATCGCGCGGGGCGCGGCGTAGTGGCCTCGCGCATCGGCCTTTCGTCGCAGGCGACGGCGTTCTCGCGTGACGACGATCTCGAACGCTGCGTCCGCCACGACATCGACGAACATGGCCCGTTGCATTGCGTGCTCGTCGACGAAGCGCAGTTCCTGACGAAGGCGCAGGTCTGGCAGCTCACCGAGATCGTCGACGCGCTGCGCGTCCCGGTGCTCTGCTACGGGTTGCGTACGGATTTCCGCGGCGAACTGTTCGAAGGCAGCCAGTATCTGCTCGCCTGGGCGGACGAGATCGACGAGATCAAGACGATCTGCCACACCGGCAAGAAAGCGACGATGACGGTGCGTGTCGATGAGCAGGGCCGCGCGGTGCAGGACGGCCCGCAGGTCGAGATCGGCGGCAACGAGCGTTACGTCTCGGTGTCGCGCGCGCAGTTCAAGAAGGTCATGCGCGGCGAAGGCACGATCGAGCCGATGCAGGTGCCGTTTCCGTTCGACGCCGCGTAACGCGCGCCGCGCTCCGCTGCTCAGTTGTCGCGCATCGCGATCTGCGCGCTCGGGCGCTGGCATTCGCGGCGTAGCTGCTCCAAGTCCCGCAACGTGACACTGCCGTCCGGCTGCGCGACGCGCACGGCCTCGATCAGTCGATCGAGATGGCGCGCACCCGCCGACCGCGGACGTCCCGCGCACCGCACCGCATCCGCATAGCCCGCCGCGCGCCAAGCGATCGGCTGGGGTCGCACGGACGTCGCGCCCGAGGCGGCGATGACGTCGAGCAGTCGCAACGCGACCGGATCGCCCTGCGTCGCCTGTTCGCGCGCGAGCGATAGCTGCGCGAGGCGTGTGCGCGGATCGCGTGCGCCGTAGCCCTGTCGCAGGAAGTGCAGCGCGCGGGTCAGTTCGGGGATCGCACGTGCGTCGCCGAGCGCGGCGTCGACGTCGCCGAGGCGTCGATCAATGTCGGCGACGGATGCATCGCTCGCGCCATGCCGGGCGATGCGCAACGCGCGCGCCTCTTCGAGCAGCGGTCGCGCCTCGCCGCTGCGTCCGGCTTCGTGCAGCACCTGCGCCATCGTTGCCAGACTGTCGGACACCGCATCCGGATCGCCGCGATGCCGGTCGATCGCCAGCGCCGCCTGCAACGAAGACAGCGCCGCCGGCAACCGGCCGAGTTGCCATTCGACGCGCGCGAGAAGCAGATGGCTGTCGCGTAGTTCGGGATCGTTCGGCGACAACCGCGCGCTCAGCTCCGCATGACGTGTGCGCAACGGCAGCGCGGCGTCGCGGTAGCGCGACTGGTCGATCAGCACGTCGGCCAATTCGCGGCGCACCGCGAGCGTGATCGGATGCTGCGGGCCGTGCACGTCCTGCGCGGTCGACAGCGTGTCCACAAGCTCGCGTTCCGCGCGACCCGGATGGCCGAGGCGCCGCTCCACCGTCGCGATCTGTCGGCCGATGTCGACCTGCAGCGGGTGCCGCGAACCGACTTCGGCATCGAGGCGCTCGCGCGCGACGCGATAGGTGCGCAGCGCGTCGTCGAACTCGCCCTGGTCGACCTGCAGCGTCGCGAGGTCGAGACGGCTCTCGATTTCCGCGACGGCCGAACCCGGCGCGTCGATGGACTGACGGAGCACCAGCGCGCGCGAGAACAAGTGCCGCGCGCGGGACACGTCGCCCAACGCGCGTTCGCAGCGACCGAGCTGCGAGAAGAACTCGGCGGCCGGCGTCGGCAACGCGCGCTGGCGCTGCTCGGCCAGCGTCTCCAGCGGCCGCATGCCGGCCACGCACGCACGCGGATTGCCGGTGCGGCGCAGCACGTCGCCGCGCAGCGCGCTCGCTTCGATGCGCAGGCTCTCGGGCATGTCGGTGTTGCGCTCGATCAGTCCACGCTGGCGTTCCAGCAGCGCCAGCGCCTGCGGGTAATCGCCCAGGCCCATGCGCAGTCGCGCGACGAGGCCGAACAGTTCCGCCTGCGAGGCCGGCTCGCGGGCGAGTTCGCGATCGCCGCGTTCGACCGCCGCATCGAGCAGCGTGCGCAGATCCACCGCGCCCGCATCGCGCGTTTCCGCCGCCTTTTCGAACACGCCGGCGATGAAGTCGCGCATGGCCTGCGCGCGTTGGGCTTCGTCGACCGCCTCGCGGCTCTGTCGCCAGACCACGCCGCCGGCGATCGCGATGAACGCGATGGCCGCGGTGGTGCCCGCAAGCGCCCAGCGGTGGCGACGCATGTACTTGCGCGCGATGTAGAGCAGGCCCTGCGGCCGCGCCTGCACCGGGCGGCCGTCGAGATGGCGCGCGAGGTCTTCGCTCAGCGCTTCGACCGACGGATAGCGCTGCTCGGGCTGTTTGCACAGCGTGCGCATCACGATGTTGTCGAGATCGCCGACAAGACGGCGCGCACGTCGACGCAATTGCTGGCGTTCGACGCCCTGCTTCGTCTCGGCGAGCCGCAACAGCTTCTGCGACGGCCGCACCGGGTCGTGCGTGAGGATCGCTTCCTCCCACTCCGCATCGCTCTGGCGCTTGAGGCGATACGGCTTGGTGCCGGTGAGCAGTTCGTACAGCACGACGCCGAGCGAATACACGTCGGTCATCGTGGTGACCGGCGCGCCGCGGATCTGTTCGGGCGCCGCGTAGTGCAGCGTGAACGCGCGCGTGCCGGTGCGCGTGTTGTCGCTGCGCGGGCCGCCGCCGTCGAGCAGCTTGGCGATGCCGAAGTCGAGCAGGCGCACCTGGCCGTCCTGCGTCACCAGGATGTTCGACGGCTTGAGGTCGCAGTGCACGACGAGGTTGGCGTGCGCATGGCTCACCGCCGCGCAGACCTGCCGGAACATGCGAAGGCGCGCGTCGAGCGGCACGTCGAGGCGCTGCCAGTAGCGCGTGATCGGTTCGCCCTCGACGTATTCGAGCGCGAGATACGGCACGCCTTCCGCGCTGACGCCGGCATCCAGCAGGCCCGCGATGTGCGGATGCGCGAGACGCGCGAGGATCTGCCGCTCACGGGCGAAGCGCAGGCGCAGGTTCTGGTCGGTGAGGCCGGGACGCAGCAGCTTCAGTGCGACGCGGCGCTGGTACAGGCCGTCCGCACGCGACGCACGCCACACCTGACCCATGCCGCCTTCGCCGAGCAGCTTTTCGAGGCGATACGGCCCGACTTCGCCGCCTTCGCTGAGCAGCGGCTTCGGCACGACGATGGGTTCGGCGAGGAAGGCGGCATTGCCGTCTTCCAGCGCGAGCATTTTGGTGAGATCCGCGGCCAGCGCGGCGTCGTCATGCGCGATCTGCGTCAGGCGCGCGTCGCGTTCGGTCGGTTCGAGCTCGAGCAGCTCGTCGAGGTGCGGCGACAGGCGCAGCCAGCGTGCGGGGTCCATGATCCGACCGCGCGCCGCGTATCAGGCGGCCTGCTCGTCGCCTTCCAGGCTCGCGAGCAGGAACAGGCGCGCCTTCTGCCAGTCGCGGCGGATCGAGCGCTCGGAGCGATCCTGCAGCGCGGCGATCTCCAGTTCCGACAGGCCACCGAAATAGCGAAGCTCGACCACCTGCGCGAGACGCGGGTCCACCGCGGCGAGCTTGTCAAGCGCGCCGTCGAGCGCGAGCAGGTCTTCGTCGAGGCGGATCGCGCCTTCGCCGTCTTCGGGAATCGACGTGACGCGCTCGAGGCCGCCGCCGCGCTTCTGCGCGAGGCGCTGGCGCACGTGGTCGACGACGACGCTGCGCATCGCCGTGGCGGCGTACGCGAAGAAGTGCGCACGGTCGCCGAACTGCGCGCCGTGGCTGCCGATGAGCTTGAGGTAGGCCTCGTGGACGAGCGCGGTCGCGTCGAGCGTCTGCTCCTGTTGTCCGGCGAGCTGGCGACGCGCCATGGCGTGCAGTTCGTCGTAGAGCGTGCCGAGTACGCGATCGAGCGCCTCGCGGTTGCCATCGCGCGCGGCGTCCAGCCAGTTCGTGATGTCCGCGGCGTCCGTCATGGGCTACGTCCTCCGTTACGGACTATACGCCGCCGACCGGTACCCACCGTGGGCCGGAAGGCATGGAAGGCGGGCTCCGTTGGACCGGCGGTCAGCGTTGGCAGGCCGGACACCAGACGCTTGCACGTTGCCCGATGGCCGCCTGCTTCAGCGTCCGGCCGCAGGTGGGGCAGGGCTCGCCGCCGCGGCCGTACACCGCGAGCTCCTGCTCGAAGTAGCCGGGCGCGCCATCCGGGCTGATGAAGTCGCGCAGGGTCGTGCCGCCGCGGCCGATGGCGTAGGCGAGGATGGCCTTCACGGCATCGGCCAGCCGGGCGTAGCGGTCGCGCGAGACCTTGCCGGCGGCGCGAAGCGGCGAGATCCCGGCGCGGAACAGCGCCTCGGCCGCGTAGATGTTGCCGACGCCCACCACCACCGCCTGATCCATCAGGAAGATCTTCACCGGCGCCGTGCGGCCGCGCGACAGGCGGAACAGCCAGTCGCCATCGAACGCATCCGACAGCGGCTCCGGGCCGAGGTCGGCGAGCAGCTCGTGTGTCTCGCCGGGCGGCTGCCAGAGCAGGCAGCCGAACCGGCGTGGATCGTTGAAGCGCAGCACGCGGCCGGAATCGAGCGACAGGTCGACGTGGTCGTGCGCGCGCAGCGGCGTGTCGGCCGGCAGTACGCGCAGCGAACCCGACATCCCCAGATGCAGCAGCGCGCTGCCGACGGCGGTGTCGAGCAGCAGGTACTTCGCGCGACGACGCACCGCATCGACGCGCTGGCCCGGCAGCAGGTTCGACACTTCCGGCGGGATCGGCCAGCGCAGGTCGGGGCGTCGCAGCATCACCTGCATGACGCGACGGCCTTCGACGTGCGGGGCGAGGCCGCGTCGCGTGGTTTCGACTTCGGGCAGTTCGGGCATCGCGGCGTCGCACGGGCGGGTCCGCTTGCAAGGTGGCGGCGCCGTCGCCATCTCGCAAGGCGCCCGCCGCTTTCACATGGCGGTGCGCTGTCGCGTGCGTGAACCGCTGTGCCGTCCGCAGTTCCTGGACGGCTGCGGTGCATACGGCGGTGGCATGATGCGTACGTCGCCCGCGCGACCGGCCCCGCGGCCGCTTCCCCCTCGGAGTGTTCGATGTCTTCTTCCCTCAGCGATTTCCTGGTCGGCGGCGCGTTGCAGCTGGGCTGGGGATCGATGCTGGTCTACCTGCTGGTGGCCACGCAGATCACCATCTTCACCGTCACCCTTTACCTGCACCGGTCGCAGGCGCACCGCGCGGTGGATTTCCACCCGGTGCTCGCGCACTTCTTCCGTTTCTGGTGCTGGCTCACCACCTCGATGATCACCAAGGAGTGGGCGGCGATCCATCGCAAGCACCACGCCAAGTGCGAGACCGAAGAGGATCCGCACAGCCCGCAGATCAAGGGCATCAAGACCGTGTTCTGGCGCGGCGTCGAGCTCTATCGCGAAGCGCGTGCGCAGCGCGAGGACATCGAGAAGTACGGCAAGGGCTGCCCGGACGACTGGATCGAGCGCAAGCTCTACACGCCGTTCGCGACGATGGGTCCGACGGTGCTGCTGTTCCTCAGCTTCTTCCTGTTCGGTTTCAAGGGCATCGCCGTGTGGGCGATCCAGATGGCGTGGATCCCGTTCTGGGCGGCCGGCGTCGTCAATGGCCTCGGCCACTGGTGGGGCTACCGCAACTTCGAGACCACCGACACCGCGACCAACCTCACGCCGTGGGGCGTGTGGATCGGCGGCGAAGAGCTGCACAACAACCACCACGCATTCCCGTCGTCGGCGAAGTTCGCGCTGCGCAAGTGGGAATTCGACATCGGCTGGTTCGCGCTGCGCGGATTCGAGGCGGTCGGCCTTGCAAAGGTGCTGCGCGTCGCGCCGTCGCTGGACGTGCGCCCGAACATCGACATGCCGGACGCCGAGACGCTCAAGGCGCTGCTCGCCATCCGCTTCCAGGCGATGACCGACTACTACCGCGGCGTCACCCTGCCGGCGTTGCGCGAGGAAGCTGCGGCCGCCGGCGCGAAGATGCGCGCGGTGCTGCCGCGCCCACTGCGCAAGGGTCTGGCCGATGGCGGCCGCTGGCTCGACGACGAGAAGAAGGCACGCCTGCAGGCGTTCCTCGCCGAACGTCCGAAGCTGGCCACGCTCGCGGAATATCGCGCGCGCCTCGCCGCGGTACTCGACGACCGCTCGCACGACGCCAAGGCCACGCTCGCCCGTCTGCACGCGTGGTGCCAGGAGGCCGAGGCCAGCGGCATCGCCTCGCTGCAGCAGTTCTCGGCGCGCATGAAGGGCTATGCGCTCGCGTCCGCGCACTGACGTGCGACACGGCATTCGCCACCTCGGGGCCGCGCTCATCTGCGCGGCCTCGTCGTTTGCAGGCCTCGCATTCGCCGCCGGGCCGGTGACGTCGAGCAGCGATTACCTCTCGCGCATGGACACCGACGGCGACAAGCGCGTGTCGCTCGCGGAGTTCCAGGCGTGGATGGGCTACGCGTTCGAACGCATGGACGTGAACCATGACGGCACCGTGTCGCAGGCCGAACTGCCCGGCGGCCGCGGCAAGCCGATCTCGCTGGCGGAGCATCGCGCTGCACTCGCGGCACGATTCGCGAAGCAGGACGTCAACCACGACGGTGTGCTCGACGCGCGCGAACTCGCGGCACCGCCACAGCGCTGAATGAAGCCGCCGGCGATCGATGGCGTCGGCGCGAGCCGCGTGCAGCTGCGGCCGGGTGATGGCCTGACCGTGCTCGACGCCTTGTGCGCGCGGTTCCCGGCGGTCGATCGCGCCACGTGGACGTCGCGGTTCCTGCGTGGTCGCGTGCTGGATGCGAACGGCGTCGCACTGGATGTATCGACCGCACTCGTCCGCGGTGGCGACGTCTTCTATTACCGCGAAGTGCGGGACGAGGAGGCGTGCAGCGGTGTCGAAACGCTGCTGCATGTCGACGACGACATTGCCGTGGTGGACAAGCCGCATGGGCTCGCGGTGATGCCGGCCGGGCGCTTCGTGCACGACACGTTGTTGGCGCGGCTCGTCCGCAGGCTTGGCATCGACGACATCGCGCCGCTGCATCGGATCGATCGCGATACGGCGGGGCTGGTGATGTTCTCCCTGCGTGCGACGTCGCGCGACGCCTATCTCGACCTGTTTCGCAGTCGCGCGATTCACAAGCGCTACGAGGCGATTGCGCCACCGTTGCCGCATCTCGCGTTCCCACTCGAACGCAGCAGTCGCCTCGAGCCAGGCGCGCGGTTTCCTGCGATGCAGGAGGTCGACGGTACGCCGAACAGTTGTAGCCGGGTCGATGTTCTCGAGCGCGGAGAAATCTTGTGGCGTTACACGCTCGAGCCGGTCACGGGGCGCAAGCACCAGCTCCGCGTGCATATGGCGGCGCTGGGGGCGGCGATCGCGAATGATCCGTTGTATGGGGGCGTCATCACGGGTGATGGCGCGCCGCTAGCGCTTCTTGCGCGGTCGATTCGGTTTGAGGATCCGCTTAATGGGCGGCGGCGCGTGTTCGAGAGTTCGTTGTCTCTCTAGTCGCTGGGGTTCGCGGGGAGCAACAGCGTTTCGTCCGCTGACGCGGCCGAGTTACTTTCTTTGCTGGTGCAAAGAAAGGTAACCAAAGAAAGCACCTTCCTCGACGAATCTACAGCTCGCGACCGGTAGCACTCTCGCGATCGCCACACTCGGCATCCTGCCTCGGGTGGCGACGGCCGACGTCCTGTCGGCCGCCCCTTCGGGGTCTCTACGACTGGTGTAGCGGTTGCGGTACTTAAAGGCAAAGGACTTCGCACTGCCCGTGCGCTGCCCAAAAATACGTGTCGCCAACGAACTGCTACTTCGCCGGCGCCCCGAACAGCACCTTCCGCTCCTCGTCCGTCATCGGCTTCGCGTACGACGCCTGTGCATCGGCGTACACGCGCTTGGTCGCCTCGCGCTCGCCCACCTGTGCGAACCAGCGCTTGAGGTGGGGCGTGTCGTCGAGGTTCTGCTTGTGCGCTTCGTGCGGGACGATCCACGGGTAGATCGCCATGTCGGCGATGGAATACGCGTCGCCGGCGACGAACTCGCGGTCGGCCAGGCGCTTGTCGAGCACGCCGTACAGGCGCGCGGTTTCGCGGGTGTAGCGGTCGATCGCGTACGGCACCTTTTCCGGTGCGTAGACGTTGAAGTGGCCGTTCTGCCCGGCCATCGGACCGAGCCCGCCCATCTGCCAGAACAGCCACTGCAGCACTTCGGTGCGGCCGCGGAGGTCCTGCGGGATGAAGCGGCCGGTCTTGTCGGCGAGATAGAGCAGGATCGCGCCGGATTCGAACAGCGGGAGCGGGCCGCCGCCGTCGGCGGGTGCGTGGTCGACGATCGCGGGGATGCGGTTGTTCGGCGCGATGGCGAGGAACTCGGGCTTGAACTGCTCGCCCGCGCGGATGTCGACCGGAAGGATGCGGTGCTCCAGGCCCGTCTCTTCGAGGAACAGGCGGATCTTGTAGCCGTTGGGCGTGGCCCAGTAGTGCAGGTCGATCATGTCCGGCTCCATGCAGGGGAAGCCGCGATGCTAGGCCTGCAGTGCGACACCGGCGTCGTCGCTCCGCGCACGCAGCGTTGCGGCGGCCGTGGCGATTGATCGGTTCGCGACGACGCACGCGCTAGCGTCGACGCCTCCGTCCGGGGCCCGGCCATGCACCGACACACCGACCGCACGCCGCCGTCGCCACACGCACCGCACGTGCTGCGTCCGTCGCGTCGCGCGCCCGCGCCAGGCCTGCCCTCGCGCCTGCGCGAAGCGATCGAGCCGTTGCCCGACATCGACGATCCCGCGTTCGCCGAAGCGTTCGACCGCTACGCCCACTGTCGCGTCGTGCTGCTCGGCGAGGCGAGCCACGGCACGTCCGAGTTCTATCGCGCGCGCGCCGCGATCACGAAGCGGCTGGTGGAGCGACACGGCTTCCGCATCGTCGCCGTCGAGGCCGACTGGCCGGATGCCGCCGTCATCGATCGCCACGTCCGCCACCGCGCGCCGAATGCCGACGCCGAGCCGCCGTTCACCCGCTTCCCGACGTGGATGTGGCGCAACGCGGAAGTCGCCGAACTGTTCCGCTGGATGCGCCACTTCAACGAACCGCGCGACGCCCGCGACCGCGCCGGGTTCTACGGCCTCGATCTCTACAGCCTCGGCGCGTCGATGCGCGCCGTCATCGACTATCTCGACGACGTCGACCCCGACACCGCCGCGCTCGCCCGCAAGCGCTATGCCTGTCTGACGCCGTGGGCCAAGGAGCCCGCGCACTACGGCCTCGCCGCGCTCACGCACGAGCAGGCCCGCTGCGAGGACGCCGTACTGTCGATGCTGCGGGAGATGCTGGAGAAGCGCCTGGAATTCGCGCGGCTCGACGGCGCCGACGCGTTCGAGGCCGAGCAGAACGCACGACTCGTCGCCAATGCGGAGAACTACTACCGCGCGATGTACCGCGGCGCGGCCGAGAGCTGGAACGTGCGCGATGCGCACATGGCCGAGACGCTGCTGCAGGTGCTGCGCGCGCGTGGGGAGACGTCGCGCGCCGTCGTCTGGGCGCACAACTCGCATATCGGCGATGCACGGCAGACCGAGATGGGCCGCGAACGCGGCGAGCTCAACCTCGGCCAGCTGTGTCGCGAGCAGTTCGGGGACGATGCCGCGCTGATCGGCTTCGGTACCGACACCGGCACCGTCGCCGCGGCCAGCGACTGGGACGCGCCGATGCGCGTCATGCGCGTGAATTCCTCGATGGCCGACAGCGTCGAGCGCCAGTTCGTCGATGCGGGCGAGCCGAGGGGTGTGCTGCACCTGCGGGATATCGAGCCGTCGCTGCGTCGCGAACTCGAACGCGAGCGGCTCGAACGCTTCATCGGCGTGATCTACCGGCCGGACACGGAACGCTGGAGCCATTACGCGGAAGCCTCGCTGGCGCGGCAGTTCGACGCCTACGTCTGGTTCGAGACCACGCGCGCCGTCGATGCACTCGAGGGCCCGCACGCCCGCGGCGTGCCCGAAACCTATCCGTTCGGCGTATGAGCCTGCGCGCCATGCGACACCACACCGCATGAGCGGCGATCCCACCATCGCCGGGCTGCTTCCCGCGTCGTGGCCGTGGACGCTGCTGGGTGCGGTGATCTACCCGGTGTGGCTCGCGGCGGGCGTCGCCGATGTGCTGGTGCACCGCCGCGACCGCATCGAAGTCCACACCGGTACGCACGAATCGTGGATGCACGTCGCGATGTGCATCCAGATGGGCATTCCGGTGCTGCTCGTGCTGTTCCTGGACGTGACCGTGCCGGTGTTCCTCATCGCGACGGCCGCGGTCGTCGTGCACGGCTGGACCTCATGGCGCGACGCGCGCTTCGCCGATCGCGTGCGGCACATCGGCCCGCTGGAGCAGAAGGTGCACGTCGCGCTCGATGCCGTGCCGTGGCTCGGCCTGCTGCTGCTCGCGCTGCTGCATGCGCCGGCGCTGCGCGGCCTCGTCGGTGCGGGCGCGGCCGACTGGTCGTGGCGATGGCGCGACCCGCCGGTCCCGACCGCGGCGATCGTCGCGGTCGTCGTCAGTGCCTTCGCCTTCGGCCTGATGCCGTCGGTGCTCGAGCTGCGTCGCGCCTATCGCACGGTGCGCGCGCTGTAACCCGTCATCGCGCTCCGGCACACTGCGCGCACTGTCCGAGGAGCCGCCCATGTCGTCCGAGACGATCCCCGTGCCGCCCGAGCTCGCCGCCACCGCGCGCATCGACGCGACCGCCGCGCAGGAGATGCGCGAGGACGCAGCGCGCGATCCCGACGCCTACTGGGCACGCATGGCGCAACGCCTCGACTGGTTCCATGCACCGACGAAGATCCGCGACGTCAGCTTCGCGCACGACGATTTCCGTATCCGCTGGTACGCCGATGGCGAGCTCAACGCCAGCGTCAACTGCCTTGATCGTCATCTCGCGACCAAGGGCGACCGCACGGCGCTGATCTTCGAGCCCGACGATCCGTCGCAACCGGCGCAGCACATCAGCTATCGCGAGCTGCACGCGCGCGTCTGCCGGCTCGGCAATGCGCTGCGCAACCTCGGCGTGGGCAAGGGCGATCGCGTCACGATCTACATGCCGATGACCATCGACGCCGCCGTCGCGATGCTCGCCTGCGCGCGCATCGGCGCCGTGCACTCGGTGGTGTTCGGCGGCTTCGCGCCGCAGTCGATCGCCGACCGCATCGCCGACTGCGCGAGCAAGCTCGTCATCACCGCCGACGAAGGCCTGCGCGGTGGCAAGCGCATTCCGCTCAAGGCGAACGTCGATGCGGCGTTGAAACTGCCCGGCACGAATTCGGTGGAGACGGTGCTGGTCGTGCGGCATACGGGCGCGGGTATCGACATGCAGATGCCGCGCGACCGCTGGATGCACGCGGTGGTCGAAGGCCAGCCCGACACCTGCGAGCCCGAGCGCATGAACGCGGAGGATCCGCTGTTCATCCTCTACACCTCCGGCAGCACCGGCAAACCCAAGGGTGTCCTGCACACCACCGGCGGCTACCTCACGTGGGCGAGTTGGACGCACGAAGCGGTGTTCGACCTGCGCGATGACGACGTCTACTGGTGCACCGCCGACGTCGGCTGGATCACCGGCCACAGTTACGTCGTCTACGGCCCGCTCGCGAATGGCGCGACGTCGATCGTGTTCGAAGGTGTGCCGAACTATCCGAACACCTCACGCTTCTGGGACGTGATCGACCGCCACAAGGTCACGATCTTCTACACCGCGCCTACCGCGATCCGCGCGTTGATGCGCGAAGGCGAAGCGCCGGTGAAGCGCACGTCGCGCGCGTCGCTGCGCCTGCTCGGCAGCGTCGGCGAGCCGATCAATCCGGAAGCTTGGCGCTGGTATCACGACGTGGTCGGCGACGCGCGCTGCCCGGTCGTGGATACGTGGTGGCAGACCGAAACGGGCGGCATCCTCATTTCGCCGCTGCCCGGCGCGACGGCGATGAAGCCGGGCTCCGCGACGTTGCCACTGCCGGGCATCAAGCCCGCGCTCGTCGATGCGAATGGTGCATTCCTCGAGGGCGAAGCCGAAGGCAACCTCGTGCTGCTCGAGTCCTGGCCCGGGCAGATGCGCACCGTGTACGGCGACCACGCGCGCTTCATCGAGACCTATTTCAAGGCGTATCCCGGCATGTACTTCACCGGCGACGGCTGTCGTCGCGATGCCGACGGGTATTACTGGATCACCGGTCGCGTCGACGACGTCATCAACGTCAGCGGCCATCGCATCGGCACCGCGGAAGTCGAGAGCGCGCTCGTGTCGCATCACGACGTCGCCGAGGCCGCGGTGGTCGGCTATCCGCACGACCTCAAGGGCCAGGGCATCCATGCCTACGTCACGCTGAAAGCGGGCGTCGACGCAACCGACGCGCTGCGCGCCGCGCTGGTGCAGACCGTGCGCACCGAGATCGGCCCGATCGCGACGCCCGATCGCATCCAGTGGGCGCCCGGTCTGCCGAAGACGCGCTCGGGCAAGATCATGCGACGCATCCTGCGCAAGATCGCCGAAGGCGCACCCGATCAGCTCGGCGATACGTCGACGCTCGCGGATCCGGCCGTCGTGCAGCAGCTCGTCGACGGTGCGGAAGCGTTCGGATGACGCGCGATGCCTCGGCATCGCGTAATGCGGGGACACCGTCGCGCATGGTCTCAGCGATCGGTGGTGGCGTGCTTGGCGCTGTTGTCGCATGCATGGCGAAGGGTTGCTGATCGGCATCGATCAGATGGACCCCGGTTTCGACGAGTTGTCGGTGCCGATCGACGCGATCCGCGGCATCGCGCTGCTGTTCGTCGATGCGCTGATGCTGACGAGCTCCGGCGGCGCGGTGCGTCTGATCGTGTTGCCCTGGGCGGCGTCGGCGCCGCACTCGGCACGTTCGCGGGCTGGTGTAGCGCGCGGCAAGCATTGCGCTGAGGTCGTGCTGCGTCGCCTCTCGATGACAAGGTGAACTTGCATCACCCACAACGCGCGGGGCGTTGCGAAACCGTGCGTCGACGCTCTGCCCGCGCCGCTATGTCACGAGACATTCCGAAAAATACGCACTCGCCGCGGTGACCTTCGGCGGCGGATTGCGCGCGTAGGGATGCACCGCGTGCACGTCGATGCTCGAGCGCACGTCGTCGGCGAGCACGCGCACGAGCGCGCCGCTCTGGACGTGCGGCTCGGCGAGGTAGTCCGCGAGCAGCGCGATGCCGCCACCCGCGAGCGCCACCTGCAACTGCCCCAGCGTGTTGTCGACCGCGATGCCGCGGCCGATCGGCACCTCCAGCCCGGGCACCGACCACGTGCGCGCGTGCTCGTCGTAGCGCAGGCAGTCGTGCTCGATCAGGTTGGCGGGTGTTCGCGGCACGCCGCGCCGCGCGAAGTAGTCGGGCGACGCCACCACCGAGCCGCGAATCGCACCCAGCCGTCGCGCGACGAGCCCGGAATCGGGCAGGCGACCGATGCGGATCGCGATGTCGTAGCGATCGCCGACGAGATCCGCGACGGTGTCGTCGAGCTGCAACGCGACCTGCAGCTCCGGGTGCCGCTCGACCAGCCCCGCGAGCACGGGCGCCACGCGCGCGACGCCGAAGCTGATCGTCGCGGTGATGCGCAGCAGGCCGCGCGGCACGTCGCGGAGGCGACCGAGGTGCTGCTCCGCCGCGTCGGCCTGTTGCACGACGGTGCGGCAGTACGCGAGCAGCGCGTCGCCGGCTTCGGTCGCGGCCACGCGGCGCGTGGTGCGATTGAGCAGGCGCGTGCCGAGATGGCGTTCGAGCCGCCCGACCGCCTTGCTCACCGCGCCTTTGGTCAGGCCGAGGCGCCGGCTCGCCGCGGTGAAGCCGCCCACGTCGAGCACGGCGGCGAACACCGCCATGTCGGCGAGGCGTTCGGTCAGTCGCAGGTCGTTATTGGCGTGCATGTGGAAACAAAGAAGCCACAATCGGGCGGATTATCAGCCGAGGGAACCCGCGCGAGACTGGCCGCCCATCCGAGGAGGTCCCGCCATGTGCCGTTCCGAATTCCTCAAGACTCTGGCTACGATGCTCGCCGGCGCCCACACCGCCGGCCCGGTGTCGCTCGCCGGTTGGCCCGTGCAGGCACGCCGCCGCCGCGACTCCGAGGACGTCGAGCGCCGTCGCGCCCCGCGCCCCGCCGCCCGCCCCGCGACCTGCTCATGACCGCGCGCGTCCTCCGCGGCCCCGCCGTGACGGCGTCCCGCCCCTGGGGCGCCGTCCCCGCCGCCGACTTCGGCGACATCGCCGCGAGCATCCACTGGACCGACGCCGCTTACCCCTGGCACGTCAACGACGGCGCCGAGCTGTTCGTCGTCCTCGACGGCCAAGTGCTGATGCAGTGGCGCGCCCACGACCGGGCCCCGGTCGAGGACACCCTTCTGCATGCCGGCGACGTCTGGTCGGGCCGCGACGGCGTGGTGCATCGCGCCATCCCGCAGGGCGAGGCGCGGGTGCTGGTGGTGGAGAGGCGGGAGGCGGATGTACTGGTGGACGGGGCTTAGTCCACGCTGGCTAACATCGCCGCATGGACAGCAGCCTCCTGACACCGCGCTATCGATTGCGACTGGTCGTCCCGGAGGACGAAGCCCATTACGTCGCCTTGTATCGCGATCCGGACGTGATGCGGGCAATCGGCCCGTTACCCGACGTCGAGCACCTGCGCGCCGCATTTGGTCGGGTGCGACGCCATAACACCGCATCGAAGCCAGGCCACCGCGTCTGGGCGATTCGCGACCGCCAAAGCGAACGACCCATCGGAATTACCGCCCTGTTGCGTGCGGGTGGGCGTGCCGAGCTTGGAATCATGCTGCTGCCCGGGGTATGGAATCGCGGCGTCGCGAAAGAAGTTTTCCGGCCGCTTCTGGATCACGCCTTCGGACCGATGGGTTTGGACGTGGTCGATGCGGAGCGTCGCGATGACGAGCACGCAGTGGTCATCGACCGTTTGCTGCACCCCTTCGGATTTCTAAACGCGGACCCCACCGCTCCGGGCCTCCGCCGCTGGGCCCTGTCTCGAGCCGCATGGCACAGCGACTGCGGACGGCCGGCGATTGGCGCGGAGCATCTATCGCGCTAGGGTGGCCGGGTCGTTGAAGGGGAGCGACTCATGTCCACGCCGCCGGGGAGCTTGGTGTGCGTGGGGCTCGGGATGATGTTGGGAGCGCATCTCGGACCGCGCGCACGCAATCAGATCGAACAGGCCGACGTGGTATTCGTCGCGGCCTCGGACGCGCTCGTCGAGTTGTGGCTGCAGGAGATCCGGCCCGACGCCCGCAGCCTCCAGCCGTTCTATGCGGAAGGCAAGCCGCGTCACGTGACCTACCGCGAGATGACGGACGCGATGCTGGATGAAGTGCGCGCCGGCCGACGCGTCTGCGGTGCCTTCTACGGTCACCCGGGCGTGTTCGCAAAGGTTCCTCACGACGCAATCGCGCGCGCGCGGGATGAAGGCTTCGATGCCTCGATGGAGCCTGGCGTTTCTGCTGAGGACTGTCTGTACGCGGATCTGGGCATCGATCCGGGCCACGTCGGCTGTCAGCATTTCGAAGCCAGTCAGCTGCTCTTCTACCGGCGTCATGTCGATCCGTCTGCCTATCTCGTGCTATGGCAGATCGGCCTCGTCGGCGATCGGAGCCACCGCCGCTTCAGCACATCCGCCGCGCACCGCGACCTGTTCGTCGAGCGTTTGTCCGAGTGGTATCCACTCGAGCACGAGTTGATCGTCTACGAAGCGCCGACGTCACCGATTGAATCGCCGCGCGCGGATCGTCTTGCGTTGTGTGATCTTCCCGGCGCTGAACTCCGCATGTGTTCCACGCTCGTCGTTCCACCCGCGCGATCCATGGTTCCTGATACGGACATGCTCGCGCGTATCGCGGCGCTCGACGCTGGCGCGAAAACCGCCCGATCCGATCCCAACAGAACTGATGTTCCCACCGCCATCCAGAAGAGAGGCCCGTTCCATGTCTGAAGCGATCCGGTTCCTCGAAACACTTGCGTGCGACCCCCGCGCCGACGCGCGGGACTTCGAAGCCCTTCGGACCCTGCCGGCGGAGATGCGCCGTGCAGTCCTGCGACGCGATGCGTCGGGGCTGGCGGGTCTATTGGGCGGACGCACGACGATGGCCTGCGCCATCATGCTGCCGGACAACGAAGAGCCGGCCGACGCGCCTTACGAGCCCGAAGATGTTCCCGAGGAGCCGGGTCGCCCGTCGGAAGGCGTATCGATGGCAGCCTGAGCAGGTATGCTCGGATGTCCGGAACGTCCGGACATCCGAGCGGCTTCGCCGGTATGCGTGACCTATGAAAGCTCTCAGGCTTTGCTTTGTTCTGGTCGTCGTCATCGGTGCGTTCGCGCCCGGCATGGCACCGGCTACTGACGCGAGTCAATTGCTCCGTCGGGCGGACGAGGTCCGCAGTTCGGACCCCGCGACGTTCAATCGGCTATTGACGCAACTCGATCAGCTGCAGCCCAAGCTGACGGCCGCCCAAAAGCGCCACCTGCAGCTGCTCGATGCGTATCGTGATTCCATCGCGGGTCGCTACGACGAGGCGATTCGTTCGTCGTTGGCCCTCTACGAGAACGCACCCGAGATCGAGCTGAAGTACCGGGCCGGTCTCCTTGTCGCCAACGTTGCAGCCGTAACGCGCGACTTCGGCCTGGGCTTGCGCTACCTCGAACGCTCCCTCGAACTCGAACCGAAGCTTACGGATCCGCAGCTGCGCCAGCACGGCTACGGCGTTGCAGCTGCGCTCTATAACCAATTCGGTCAGTACGAGCTCGGCGAGAAATACGCAGAGCGCATGCTCGCCGAAGGCGCCACCGGTCGAAACCGCTGCGCCGCGAAGCAGTTTCGCGCTGAAGCGCTGCTGGGCTTGGGTCGTCTTGTCGATTCCGACGCGGAAATTCAAGCTGCGATCGACGACTGCGCGAGCCAGAAGGAAGCGATTTTCGCGAATCTGATCCGTCGGACGCTTGCCCAGCGATGGGCGGCCAATGGAGAGGTCCGGCGTGCAGTTGCTCTGCTGGAAGCCAGTCTTCCCGAAGTGATGGGGACGCATTACACGCGCCTGATCGGTGAAATACGCAGCCTGCTGGCCGAATATCGCTTGAAGCTCGGCAACGAAGCTGCAGCGGAAGCAGATGCGCACTACGTTGCGACGATCGAAGGCCAGGACGCGCAATGGTTGCCGAGCGTTACGGCGCATCACGTTCTTTACGAAATTGCGTTGCGTCGAGGCGATAGTGCGAAGGCGCTCGACGAATACCGCAAATATGCCGAGGCCGAACGTGCGCGCCTCGACGACATCAAGACACGCGAATACGCGTTTCAGCTGAGCCGGCATGAGCTCAGCCAGAAAAACCAGTCGATCGCGCTGTTGAAGAGCCAGAACCAGTTGCTGTTGTTGCAGCAGCAGGCGACGCGCGCTTCCGCGTGGAACACCCGCCTTGCCATCGCCCTTCTCCTCGTCCTCGTCGCTTCCGTCGGCTACTGGGGCTGGCGCGCGCGGCGGATGCACGGGTCACTTCGCACTTTGGCGGAAACGGACGGACTCACCGGACTCTCCAATCGCCGTCATTTCCGCGCACGCTCCGAAGCCGCGCTCGCACTCTGTGCACAACGCAAGCGCCCCGCCTGCGTGTTGCTCTTCGACCTCGATCACTTCAAGCAGATCAACGATCAGTGCGGCCATTCCTCGGGCGACTGGGTGCTGCGGGAGGTCGCGCGCGTCGGTCGGCTGCATTGCCGCGAGCAGGATCTGTTCGGGCGCATCGGCGGCGAGGAGTTCGCGATGACGCTCGTCGACTGCGACGCGGAAGCGGCGATGCGCACGGCCGAGGCCTGCCGTCGCGCGATCGCCGGGATCGACGCCAGCGTGGCCGGCTGCGGGCAGCCGGTCGCCGCCAGCATCGGCGTGGTGACGACGTCGGTGTCGGGCTACGAGTACGAGGCGCTGATCGCGCACGCCGATGCCGCGATGTACCGGTCGAAGGTCGCGGGCCGCAATCGCGTGACGCTGTACGAGCGTCCCCCGGTGCCGCAGCCGGGCGTGGTCCCGGCGATCGACCGCCGCAACGCCGAGGCGATGCTCAAGCAGTACTAGGCCGGGCCGTCGGTCCGGCCTCCACCCGGCGTCGACATGCCCGCGACATGGCGGGCGTAGCGTTGGGCATCCGCCACCTGCGACCCGCCCGCCATGGACGAGAACCGCCGCATCGCGGATTACCTGCGTTCGACCGCCGATCTGACCGAGTACTTCCGCACCTGCAAGCAGACGGGCGACATGACGCTGGTCGAAAGCGCGCTGCGCGACATGCCGGAGTGGGCGACCTTCCACGAGGTGAGGAGCGCGCTGGGCGCGGCCGGGCTGCGATTGAGCGTGGCGCCGCTCGGGCCGGCCGAAAAGGTGCTGCCGGAGTATTCGGAGCGCCGGAAGGGGCCGCGTAAGCACTGATTCGATGCGTCGGCAGACGTCGCCGCATGCGGACGTCGAACCGCGCGTCGTCAACATCGCACCCAACAAAAAACCCGCCTCTCGGCGGGTTTTTTGCGAAGTCGGATCGTTCGGCCGAGGCTTACTTGATCTTGCCTTCCTTGTACATCACGTGCTTGCGCACGACCGGATCGAACTTCTTGATCTCCATCTTGCCCGGAGTGTTCTTCTTGTTCTTGTCGGTCGTGTAGAAGTGGCCGGTGTTGGCCGACGAAATCAGGCGAATCTTGTCGCGCTTGGAAGCCATCGTCGTCTACTCCTCAGATCTTTTCGCCGCGTGCGCGGAGATCGGCGAGGACGGCGTCGATGCCGTTCTTGTCGATGGTGCGCAGGGCATTGGCGGAAACGCGCAGGCGGACCAAGCGGTTCTCCGAAGCGACCCAGAAGCGGCGCTCGTGGAGGTTCGGCTGGAAACGACGACGGGTCTTGTTGTTCGCGTGGGAGACGTTGTTACCCGTCACCGTACGCTTGCCGGTCACTTGGCAGACTTTGGACATACGCACCTCGAAAGGTATGAGTGCTTCCCTTGGCCAGGGAGGCGGCGGCCCTGACGCGCTCCGTTAGGAACGCATCGCGCGATTCAGGCGGGACCCGCGGGGCGGGCGATTCGCTGGCGACGGAAAACGCGCTTTCCGGTCGACGTCGGGGCCCGACACAGGGCCGGCGGACGCAGCGAGCCGCGCATTATGGCGGCCGAGGCCTTTGCGGGCAAGCACTTACGTGTGAATCAGTCGGCCCACGCTGGGCGATCGTCCGCGTGCAAGCCGGGTTTTGCGATCGGCATCCCGTGATCGCCCGCCTCGTCCCGACGGGAACGCACCCCCGCGGCCCGCCGCGACGCCGCGACTGCGGGCCGGAGCCCGCCCTAACGACCCTCAGATCGCCCAGCGCATGGTTCGCGCCACAGCGCCTGATCGCCTGCGAGATCGGCTGCCCGGACGGGGCTAGGCTGGCGCCCTGACCGCCGAGGAGACCCCCATGGACGCCGCCGTCGCCCGTCATGCCGCCTGCGCCTGCGGCCAGCTCGCGGTCGCGTGACGCGGCGAACCCGTGCGCGTCTCGATCTGCCACTGCGACGCCTGCCAGCGCCGCACCGGCACCCGGTTCGGCTGGCAGGTCCGGTTTCCGCAGGACGCGGTCACGCCGACCGGCGACGTCGCGCACTACCGCCGCGTCGCCGATAGCGGGCGCGCACTCGACTTTCGCTTCTGCCCGCGCTGCGGAAGCACGGTGTGGTGGACGATGGACCGCGACCCCGGTCTGGTCGTCATTGCCGGCGGCGCATTCGCGGATCCGAGGATCCCGCCGCCGACGGTCGCGGTCTACACCGATCGCCAGCACGCCTGGACGACGATGCCGGCGCTGATGGATATCGAATCGCATCCGTAGACGCAGCGCCTCCCCGGGCGCGAGCTGCGCCTCGGTGCCGTGCGGGGCCGGCGAGCCGTCAGGCGCCGGACAACCAGTCCGCGCCCGCCTGTCCGATCTGCCCGTCTTCCGCGGCCTGCGCCCCGGCGACGCCGATGCCACCGACAACCTGGCCGTCGACCATCAGCCGCACCCCGCCCTCGAGCGGCAGGGCGGACGGCAACGCCAGCACCACCTGCGCGCCGCCCTCGAGCAGCCGCTGATGGAAGCCAGTATCGCGCTGGTAGTTCGCCGCGTGCTGCGCCTTGGCGATCGCGACGTCGACGCTGGCGTTGGTGGTGCCGTCCATGCGCAGGAAGTGCAGCAGGCGACCCGACTCGTCGACGATGGCGATGGAGACCGCCCAGCCGTTGCGTTCGGCTTCCGCTTCCGCGGCAGCGGCGATGTGCCGCGCGGCGGCGAGGCCGAGGACCGTTCGTGTACGCAGGTGTTTATCGGCGCGGTTCTGCATGGGCATCCCGATCATGGTAAACGGCGAACCGCTGATCATCGCGGTGCGTGCATTGGATTGGCCAACGCGTCATGGAGTCGATGCGGAACGTCGTGATTTCCGCACGTCGATGCGTCTCACGCGCACCCGCCTTGTTCCGCGGCCGGGTTTCGCTCGCGGTGCGCGGGACGCGCAGCCTCAGTGCGAGGCCCGATCCCGGTTCCACCCGCGATGCCGGATGTCGAGCATCAGGCTGTACACCGCGGTGAACGCGGGGAACAGGTTCTGGATGACGCCGACGGAATCCTGCTTCTGGGAGAACAGGAAGTAGCTCAGCGTCATCAGTGAGCCGACCACGCTCATGTACCAGAAGAGCCGCGGGATCACCGGCTTGCCCGCGCGCTTGCTCGCGACGAACTGCACCAGCCAGCGACCGCCGAACATCGCGGCGCCGACCAAGCCGATCACCTTCCACGGCGATGCATGCAAACCCGTCCAGGCGAGCCACGGGATCGGTGAATTCATCACGTCGCCGACCACGCTCAGACCTCCTCGACGCGGGTCACGCGCGAGCGCTTGATCAGCCACGAGACGCCGCGCAGGTCGCTGATGCCGACCAGCGCGCGGTTGAGATTGTTGTACTTCGACACGCCGCTCGCGCGGTGGCGATGGTTCACCGGCACGCTCACCGTCTGCCAGCCGGCGCGTTGCATCAGCGCGGGCAGGTAGCGATGCATGTGATCGAAGTAGGGCAGGTCGAGGAAGGCGTCGCGCTCGAACAGCTTGATGCCGCAGCCGGTGTCGGGCGTCGAGTCGCGCAGCATGCGCGAGCGGATCGCGTTCGCCGCCTTCGACGCCCAGCGCTTGCTGCCCGTGTCCTGGCGGTTGACGCGCCAGCCGGCGAACAGCTTCACCTCGGGGCCGGATGCATCGCGCTTGGCGAGCAGCTTCGGAATGTCGGCCGGATCGTTCTGGCCGTCGCCGTCGAGCGTCGCGATCCACGCGCCACGCGCCGCTTTGACGCCGGTGCGCGTCGCGGTGCTCTGTCCGCTGTTCCTGAGGTGGCGCACGACGCGCAGTTCCGGTGCTTCCGACTTCAGCGCCTGCAACGCGGCGACGGTGCCGTCCTTCGAGCAGTCGTCGACGTAGACGATCTCGAAGTCGGTCACGCCGCGCAGCGCGGCGACGATCTCGCGCACGAGCGGCGCGACGTTGCCTTCCTCGTTGAAGACCGGCACGACGACGGAGAGCGGAAGAGAAGCGGTCATGGAACTCTCGGGGGATGCGGGGCCACGTCCGTGCGGCAAAGGTGACGCGCCGATTGGAGCAGGATTGTCGCCGATAGTTCCGGCGACGGGCGGCGCGGGATTCGAAGCGGCGATCGGCGGATCGGTACGGCAGCGTCGTCGGGTTCGATGCGTCGTTGCGGCCAGCGTCGTGGCGTCGATTCGCGGCGTTCGCCAGCGACGCACAACGCGTCGTGACGTCAGTCCTCGCGACGCGTGCGCAGGCGCTCGAGCACGCCATCCAGCGATTCGAGATCGCTGTAATGGATGACGAGGCGGCCCTTGTTGCCGCGGCCGTTGAGCACCGACACCTTCGTGCCCAGCGTCTCGGCGAGTTCGCGTTCGAGCGCGACGATGTCGGCGGTCGGCTTGGCCTTGGCCGCCGCGGCGCGCGGCTTGGCGTTGCCGGCCGGTACCTGGCCCGCCATCAGCTGCTGCACGCGATGTTCGACTTCGCGCACCGACCAGCCCTGGTCGGCGGCCTGCTTGGCCAGCGCGATCGCGGCCTGCGGCGCGAGCGGCAACAACGCGCGCGCATGGCCCATCTCGATCGCGCGCGTCTCGACCAGCACGCGAATCTCCGGCGGCAGCTCGAGCAGGCGCAGCAGGTTCGACACCGCCGCGCGCGAACGGCCCACCGCTTCCGCGGCCTGCGCATGCGTGAGATCGAACTCGTCGATGAGGCGCTGCAGCGCCTGCGCTTCTTCCAGCGGATTGAGGTCTTCGCGCTGGATGTTCTCGATCAGCGCCATCGCGACGACGGTGCGGTCGTCGACTTCGCGCACGACGACCGGGATCTCGCTCAGCCCGGCGAGCTTGGACGCACGCCAGCGACGCTCGCCCGCGATGATTTCGAACGTCTTGCCGCCGTGGTCGCGGATCTCGCGCACCACGATCGGCTGGATGACACCCTGCGCCTTGATCGATTCCGATAGCTCGGCGAGCTTGGCTTCGTCCCAATGACGGCGCGGCTGGTACTTGCCGGCCACGAGCGCGTCGACCGGCAACTGCCGCAGCTGATCCCCGGGCTGCGCTTCGACGATCTGCGGCGCCTCGGCGGCGGCCTTCGGCCCGAGCAACGCTTCGAGCCCGCGGCCGAGGCCGCGCTTCTTCGCGGAACTCATGCCGCGGCCTCCTTCATCGCCTTCTTGGCCGCCTGCTCACGTTCCTTATTGCGACGCACGACTTCGCCGGCGAGGCCGAGATACGCGACGCCGCCACGGCTCGCGCGGTCGTAACCGACGATCGACTGCCCGTGGCTCGGCGCCTCGGCCAGGCGCACGTTGCGCGGCACGATGGTGCGGAACACGCGGTCGCCGAAATGGTTGATGAGTTCCGCCGACACCGCGTTCGCGAGGTTGTTGCGCACGTCGAACATGGTGCGCAGCACGCCTTCGATCTCGAGGTTCGGATTCAGGCGCGTGCGGATCGCTTCGATGGTTTCGACCAACGCCGAAATACCTTCGAGCGCGTAGTACTCGCACTGCATCGGCACGATCACCGAGTCGGCCGCAGTCAGCGCGTTGAGCGTGAGCAGCGACAGCGCCGGCGGGCAGTCGATGAGGATGAAGTCGTAGTCGGCGCGCAGCGGTTCGAGCACGGCCTTGAGCTTCTGCTCGCGCGCGCTCTCGTCCATCAGGCGGATTTCCGCCGCGGTGAGGTCGATGTTGCCGGGCAGCAGGTCGAAGTCCTCGGCGGTGCGCACGATGGCGCTCTTCGCTTCGGCTTCGCCGAGCAGCACCTCGGTGATCGACGCTTCGATCGCGCGCTTGTCGACGCCCGATCCCATCGTCGCATTGCCCTGCGGGTCGAGGTCGACGAGCAGCACCTTCTGTGGCGCGCGCGCCAGGCCAGCGGCCAGGTTGACGGCCGTCGTGGTCTTGCCGACGCCGCCCTTCTGGTTGGCGATCGCGATGATGCGGGCCATTCGGCTCGTTCCCCTGCTGGGCTGGATGACACGGCGTCGGTCGATCGCCACGGCGTGAGCCGCGGGCGGTCGGGGTCCGTTCCGGACCGCATAGTATGCCCGTGAAGACGCGCCTTCACGGCGCCCGGATCGACGGCATGCGCCGCCGGTCATACTGTCGCCATGCGCGCCGACCTGCCCCCCGACCTTCGTCCGATGCTTGAGTCCGGACTGGCCGAGATCGGCCTCGATCCGGCCCATGCGGAGCGACTGCTCGGCTACCTCGCCCTGCTGGTCCGCTGGAACGGGACCTACAACCTGACGGCCATCCGCGACCCGCGGGAGATGGTGGTCAAGCACCTGCTCGACTCGCTCGCGATGCACCCGTTCGTCGACCCGGTGGTCGCCGCGGGCGGCGCACTGGCCGATCTCGGCACCGGCGCCGGCCTGCCGGGCATCCCGCTGGCGATCGTGAAGCCGGGGCTGAAGGTCACGTTGGTCGAAAGCGCGGGAAAGAAGGCCCGCTTCATGCGGCAGGCGATCCGCGAGCTGGGACTGCCGGCTGCACGGGTGGCCGAATCGCGGATCGAGGCCCTCGACGAGCCGGGCGCGTACACCGCGATCACCGCCCGCGCGCTCGCGACGATCCCGTTGATCCTCGAGCTGGGCGGGCACCTGCTCGCGCCGGACGGCGTACTGCTGGCGATGAAGGGCGTCTATCCCGCGGACGAGCTGGCGCAGCTGCCCGAGGGATGGCGGCTGCGCGACAGCCATGTGCTGCGCGTGCCGGGACTGGACGCGGAGCGCCATCTGGTCGTCGTCGAGCGGGCGCGCTGAGCCACCCGACGTGTGACGTAGCGAACGCAAATCAGGGCGGACCGGCGATCATCTGCCCCGAAACTGCCACTAACGTCGCTTATGTCGACATCAACGGACAGCTGAGCCCGCAGGAGCGTGTCGGGTCCTTTGCAGGTTCGCGTTCCGGAAGGCGGCGACTGGGCTGACGTTAAAGATCGCGACCTACGATCCTCGAGACGACCCATCACTCGCGCGCCGGGCACCACGCCACGCTCCCGACCAGCCCCTCGATCGCCAGCGGCTCCACGGTCCAGGCGTCGACGGGCCCCAGCTCGGCATCCGCCACGACCAGCCGCGGTGGGCCCCCCAGGCCGTCGAACCGCAGCCGGTCCAGGCCGAACGCCAGACCCCGGCCCTGCGCCTTGAGCACCGCTTCTTTCGCGCACCACAGTCGCAGGAAGGCGGCTTCCCGGACGTCGGGCGCGAGCTGCGCCAGTGCGGCCGCCTCGTCTGCATGGAAATAGCGGTGCGCGAGTTCCAGCGCGCGCGGCCGGGGCTTCGGCGATTCGATGTCGATCCCTACCCGGACGCCCTCGCCCAGCGCGATCGCCAGCCGGGCCCCGCTGTGGCTCCAGTTGCAGTCCAGTCCCGGCCGGCGCAGCAGCGGCCGTCCGTGCGGGCCGCGGTCGAACGCGATCGACGCCGCGTCCACCTCGAGCACGGTCGACAACCAGTCGCGCACCAGCGACTCCGCGGGCACGCCGGCGGGGTGCGGGAGGTCGACGACGCGGACCGGGCCGGGGCGACGGGCGGCGGACAAGCAGGGGCCTTTGGCTGACCGGACAGGGGCCGCAGCGTAAAGTACCGACGGGGAAAGGCGTCAGGTCGGGCACATGTCGGCGGTCATCGGTACGGAACGGGAGCGGGCGTCGCGCCTGCAGGCGCTGGTCACGGGCGCGTCGTCGCGCGTGGTCGCCTACGACGCCGGTGTTCCGGTCACCCGCGCGACGTTCGAGCGCCACGTGCGCGCCGTCGCCGCCGCGCTGCCGCAGGCCGCCTATGCGGTGAACCTCTGCGAAGACCGCTATCGCTTCATCGTCGCGCTGTGCGCCGTCGCGCTGCGCGGGCAGGTGACGCTGCTGCCGCCGTCGCGCGCGCCGGCCGTCGTCGATGTCGTACGCGCCGACCATCCCGATTCGATCTGCATCGGCGATACGTCGCTCGATCCAGCGCCGCCGAGCTACTGGCAACTGCCCGACGCGCTTGCCGAGCTCGACGGTGCACCGCTCGCGATCGACGCCGACGCGACGCTGCTGATCGGTTTCACTTCGGGCAGCACCGGCGCGCCCAAGCCCAACCTCAAGACGCTCGCGAGCTTCGTCACCAGCACCGCGCAGAACGTCGCCGCGCTGCACGACCTGCTCGCGCTCGACGACATGACGCCGCTCGTCGCGACCGTGCCGCCGCAGCACATGTACGGCATGGAGATGTCGGTGATGTTGCCGCTGCTCGGCGATGTCGCGGTGCATGGCGGCCGTCCCTTCTTCCCGCAGGACGTCGCGCGGGCCGTCGCGGAGTGTCCGCGCGCGCCGGTGCTCGTCAGCACGCCCGTGCACCTGCGCGCACTCGTGCAGGCGCATCACGACGATCCGTCGTTCGCGATGCCGCCGATCGCGGCGATCGTGTCGGCCACCGCGCCGCTGCCGCAGGATCTCGCGCAGGCCGCCGAAGCCGCGTTCGGCTGCGAAGTGCGCGAGATGTTCGGTTCGACCGAAACCTGCATCCTCGCGCGCCGACGCACGGCGCACGACGACGCGTGGACGCTGCTTCCGGGTGTCACGCTCTCGCCACAACCCGACGGCACGCTCGTCGACGCACTGCACCTGGCGTCGCCGGTCGCACTCGCCGATCTCGTCGAGCTGTTGGCCGACGGACGGTTCCGTCTGTGCGGTCGCAATGCGGACCTGCTCGAGATCGCGGGCAAGCGCGCGTCGCTCGGCGACCTCACGCGCAAGCTGCTGGCGGTGCCGGGCGTCGTCGACGGTGTGGTCGTGCAGCTCGATGCCGACGCACATGGCGTATGTCGCATCGCGGCATTGGCCGTCGCGCCCACGCTGTCGCCCGACGACATCCTGCGTGCGCTGCGTCAGCAGATGGATCCGGTGTTCCTGCCGCGTCGTCTTCGTTGCATCGCGTCATTGCCGCGCAACGAAACGGGCAAGCTCCCGCGTTCGACGGTGCTCGATTTGCTGCGCAGCTGAACGGCACATTGCACTTCACGTAACGCCCACGCGTTGCACGACTAACGACGCTCGAAAGCGGCTGTTTTCATACGCGGCCGTCACGGCTGCCTTTCCAGACTTCATTCGCCCCCCGCATGAGGGGTGCCGAATTCACCCTCTGACTGGATAGGAGAACACCCATGGGCTTCATCATTTGGCTGATCGTCGGCGGCATCATCGGTTGGGTCGCGAGCATGATCATGCGCACCGACGCCCAGCAGGGCGCGCTGATGAACATCATCGTCGGCATCGTCGGTGCCTTCCTCGGCGGTTGGCTGGGCGGCATGCTTCTCGGCAACGCCGGCAGCATCAACAATGGCGACTTCTCGCTGTCGGGCCTGCTGATGTCGCTGCTGGGCGCCGTCGTCCTGCTCGCCATCGTCAACCTGTTCCGTCGTGGTCGCGTGCGTTAATCCGCGCAACCCACGAACGAAGAAAAAGGCCCGGCAATCCGGGCCTTTTTCTTGTGCGGCGATCCGGCGTCAGCCCTGCGAAGCGAGCTCGACCCATGCCGGCGCGTGGTCGCTCGGGCGCTCCCACGTGCGCGGCTCCTTGTCGATGCCCGCAGCGATGCAGTCGCTCTTCAACGCATCGGACACGAGCGTGAGATCGATGCGCAGGCCGAGGTTCCGCCGGAATGCGAACTGGCGGTAGTCCCACCAGCTGAACTCGCGCGACTCGGGATTCAGTGCACGGAACGCGTCGTGCAGACCGAGTGCATGCAGGCGATCGAGCGCATCGCGTTCGGCGCGCGAGGTGAGGATGTGGTCCTCGTTCCACTGCACCGGATCGTGCACGTCGCGCTCGTCGGGCGCGATGTTGAAATCGCCGAGCAGCACCAGCTTCGGGTGTCGCGCGAGCTCGCCTTGCAGCCACGCGTGCAGCGCGTCCAGCCAGCGCAGCTTGTACGCGTACTTGTCGCTGCCGACGGACTGCCCGTTGACGACATACACGTCGACGATACGCACGCCGTTCACCGTCGCCGCGAGCACGCGCCTCTGCTCGTCCTCGAAGCCCGGGATTCCCATCTGGACGTCACTGATGACGCCACCGCCCGGCGCGTCCATCCGCGCGAGGATCGCAACGCCGTTGTACGTTTTCTGCCCCGAGAACACGCTGCGATAGCCCATCGCGGCGATGTCGGTGTCGGGAAAGCGTGCGTCCTCGAGCTTGGTTTCCTGCAGCGCCACGACGTCCGGCCGCGCGGCGGCGAGCCACTGCTCGAGGTGCGGCAGTCGCACGTTCAGTGAATTGACGTTCCAGCTGGCGATCTTCATGACCAAAGTCTAGCGGCACGGACGCGTCGCGCTGGCATGATCCGGATCTTCGCCAATCCGCACCGCCGTCATGACCCCGATCGACCTGCGCAGCGACACCGTCACCCGCCCCACGCCGGCCATGCGCGAGGCCATGCTGCGCGCGGAGGTGGGCGACGACGTCTACGGCGAGGATCCGACCGTGATCGCGCTGCAGGACCGCGTCGCGGCCGATCTCGGCTTTGACGCGGCACTGTTCACGCCCACCGGCACGCAGGCCAACCTGGTCGCGCTGATGGCGCATTGCGAGCGCGGCGATGAATACATCGTCGGGATGGACGCGCACACCTACAAGTTCGAAGGCGGCGGCGCGGCGGTGCTGGGCTCGATCCAGCCACAGCCGATCCCGCACGCGGCCGACGGCACGTTGCCGCTCGATGCGGTCGAGCGCGCGATCAAGCCGGTCGACCCGCACTTCGCGCGCACGAAGATCCTCGCGCTGGAGAACACCTGGCACGGTCGCGTCATGCCGCTCGACTACCTCGCCGCGGCGCGCGCGTTGTGCGATCGCCGCGGGCTGGGCCTGCATCTCGATGGCGCCCGCCTGTACAACGCGGCGGTCGCGTCGAACGTTCCGGCGCGCGAGATCGCGAAGCATTTCGACAGCGTGTCGGTCTGTCTGTCGAAAGGACTGGGTGCACCGGTGGGTTCGGTGCTCGCGGGCACGCGCGAACTGATCGAGCGCGCGAAGCGCTGGCGCAAGGTCTGCGGCGGTGGCATGCGCCAGGCCGGCATCCTCGCCGCGGGCGCGCTGCATGCGCTCGACCATCACGTCGCGCGTCTCGCCGACGATCACCGCCGCGCCGCGACGCTCGCCGACGAACTCGCGTCACTCGGCCTGCCGGCGCACGCCCACACCAACATGGTCTTCGTCGACATTCCGGTCGACCGCCAGGCTGCGCTGAAGGCGCATCTAGGCGAGCGCGGCGTCGTGATCTCGACGGGCTACCTGCCGACCGTCCGCCTCGTCATGCACCTCGACGTCAACGACGACGGCGTGGCGCGCACGATCGACGCGTTCCGCAGCTTCTCCTGAATCAACGCGCCAGCCAGCGAATCACGCGATCGAGCTTCGCGTACGGCGGTTTCAGCAGATCGGTGACGGCGAAACGGCGCTGCTGGAACACCGGCAGCAGCTTGCTGAAGGTGTCGAAGCCCGCCTGCCCGTGGATCGCGCCCATGCCGCTCGGCCCGATGCCGCCGAACGGCAGGCCCTGCGCGCCGAAATGCAGCAGCGTGTCGTTGACGGTGACGCCGCCGGCGAGCGTGCCGTCGACGAGCCGCTCGATGGTCGCGCGCAATGTGCTGAAGGGATACATCGCGAGCGGGCGTTCGAGTGCGGCGACGCGCGCGATCGCATCGTCGATCGAGTCGTACGTCAGCACCGGCAGGATCGGTCCGAAGATCTCGTCCTGCATGACGCGCAGCGACGATGGCGGATCGAGGATCAGCGTCGGCGGAAGCAGGCGCGTCGCGGCGTCGCCCTCGCCGAACGGCGCGATCACCTTGGCGCCCGCAGCGCGTGCTTCGTCGATGTAGCCGCGAAGCCGCGCGAACTGCGCATCGTTGATGATGCGCGTGTAGTCGGCATCGCCACGCAGCTGCTCGCCGTAGCGCTCGCGCAGTTGCGCCGTCACCGCGTCGACGAACGCATCGCGGCGCGCGCGATCCACCAGCGCGTAATCGACGCCGATGCACGTCTGTCCCGCGTTGAACCACTTGCCGGTCGTGATGCGCGCCGCGGCGAGCGCGACGTCGAAATCGGGCGCCACGATCGCCGGCGCCTTGCCACCGAGCTCGAGCGTCACGGGTGTCAGATTCGGTGCGGCCGCGGCCATCACCTTCCGACCGACGGCCGTTGAGCCGGTGAACAGCAGGTGGTCGAAAGGAAGCGACGCGAACGCCGCGCCGACGTCGGCGCCACCAAGCGCCACGGCGACGCGATCGTCCGGAAACACTGCCGCGAGCAGGTCGCGCAGCCATTCGCTCGTGCGCGGCGTGTGCTCGGAAGGTTTGAGATAGACGTGGTTGCCCGCCGCGATCGCGCTCACGAGCGGTACGAGCGCGAGATTCACCGGGTAATTCCACGGCGAAATGATGCCGACCACGCCGACCGGCATCGGTCGCACGCGCGCCCGCGCCGGCCACAGCCGCCAGCCGACCTTCGCGCTCCGCGTACGCGTCCACCGGCGCAGGTGCGCGAGTGCGTGGTCGATCTCGGCGAGCACGATCAGCGTTTCCGCGATCAGGTTCTCGTGCGTCGAGCGATGGCCGAAGTCCGCGCGGATCGCGGTGTCCATCGTCGACTGCCGCGCACGGAATTCATCGCGCAGGCGATGAAGATCGGCACGTCGCTGCGCGAGGTCCGGCTTGCGCGCGCGCCACGCGGCGAGCAGGCGTGCATGCGTGGCGGCGAGGTCGGGATTCAGCGCGTTCATGCGGTCGCGTCGGGCGGCGGAAGCCGACAGCCTACAATCCGCGCATGGCGATCCGACCCTACCTCGAACACCTTCCGACCCTCGGTGCGCGCTGCTACGTCGACGAGGCGGCCACCGTCATCGGCGACGTCGTGCTCGGCGACGACGTGTCCGTCTGGCCGGGCACGGTCATCCGCGGCGACGTCAACTTCATCCGCATCGGTGATCGCACCAATATCCAGGACGGCACCGTCGTGCATGTGAGCCACGACGGCCCGCACGCCAAGCTCGGCGGTTTCGCCACGCGCATCGGCGCCGACGTCACCATCGGCCACAAGGCCATCGTGCACGCCTGCACGATCGAGGACGCCGTGCTGATCGGCATGGGCGCGATCGTGCTCGACGGCGCGGTGGTGAAGAAGCACGGCTTCGTCGGCGCAGGTGCGGTGGTGCCGCCGGGCAAGGTGGTCGGCGAGCGCGAGCTGTGGCTCGGGAACCCCGCCAAGATGGTGCGCGTGCTCAGCGATGCGGAAGTCGAAGCGCTGTACTACTCCGCGCAGCACTACGTGCGGCTCAAGGACCACTACCTCGGCGCTGGCTGAGGCGGCGCGTGGACGGTAGAGTCGTCGGCGGGGGATAGGGGATTTGAAGATGGACGAGTCGTGGGCCACGGGGCGGCCTGACGCGCACAATCCGTACGCGACGCCGCAGGCCGTCGTCGCGATGCCGCCGCCGCTGCGCGAAGCCTTTGCGTACGTGCCGGCGAGCCGGTGGTTGCGCCTCGGTGCGCGACTGCTCGATCAGCTGTTCGTGCTGCTGGCGTTCGTGCCGCTCATCGTGGGCCTCGCGCTCGGCGAGAACATGCGCGGCTTCTATGCGCTCGCGCTGGCGACGCCGCTGCTGCTGATCGCGCTGCTCGTCGCGAACATCATCGGGCTCGATCGCCGCGGCCAGACGCTCGGCAAGCGACTGGTCGGTATCCGCATCCTGCGCAGCGACGGCTCGCATCCGACGCTCGGTCGCAGCTTCGGCATCCGCTCGGTCGTGCCGTTCCTGATCGCGTTCTTCTTCGGCCCGTTCGGGCTGATCGATGCGCTGTGGATCTTCGGCAACGAGCGCCGTTGCCTGCACGACCTGATGGCCGACACGATCGTCGTCCCCGCGCAATGACGCCCGCGGCCCGGCGCGCGGTCGCGCTGCTCGACACCCACCACGACGTGGTGACGCCCGAAGGCGTCGCCCTGCACCTGCCCGTCGCTGGGCCGGTGCCGCGCGCGCTCGCGTGGCTGATCGACTTCGCGATCCGCATGGCCGTGCTGTTCGCGCTGTCGATGGTGCTGGGGCTGCTCGGCGGCGCCGGCGCGGGTGCGATGGCGGTGGTCGCGTTCCTGCTCTACTGGTTCTATCCGGTCGTCTGCGAAGTGATGTTCGACGGACGCTCGCCCGGCAAGCGCGCGCTCGGCCTGCGCGTGGTCGCCGCCGATGGCGCGCCGATCGGCTGGCGCGCGTCGTTCGCGCGCAACCTGCTGCGCGTGGTCGACATGCTGCCGTTCGGCTACGCACTGGGACTCGTGTCGTGCCTGGCCGATCCCGCCGCACGTCGCCTGGGCGACATGGTCGCCGGTTCGCTCGTGGTGCATCTGGTGCCCGATTCGCGCGGCGACGCGGCGCCCGTGGTCGCGCCGCATCCACCGCGCGTGCCGCTGCAACCGGCGGAACAGGCGGCGATCGTCGACTTCGCCGAGCGTGCGCCGGTGTTGACGGTCGCGCGTCGTGACGAACTCGCCGACATCGCGTCGCCGCTGGTGAACGCACGCGGCTCGCGCGCGTCCGAGGCGTTGTACGCAGTCGCCGCCTGGTTGCTGGGGCGTCGCGCATGAAGCAGGACGCGTTCGTCGAGCGCCACCTCGCCGAATGGGAGGCGTTCGAGCACTGGCTCGACACGCGCGGTGGCAATGCGCGTCGCGCACGCGGCACGTACGACGCCTACACGCTGTCCGACAGCGAGATTCCCGCGCGGTACCGCCGCATCACGCAGCAGCTCGCGCTCGCTTCGCGCCGCGGCTACAGCACGCAGGTGACGGCGCGGCTGCGCTCGCTCATGCAGCGCGGCCATGCGGTGCTCTACCGCACGCCGGCGCCGCGCTGGCGACGCGTGCTCGCCTTCTTCCTGGGCGGATTCCCCAGGCTGGTGCGCGAGGAATGGCGCTACATGGTCGCCGCCGCGGGGCTGCTGTACGTGCCGGCGGTGCTCGTGTACGCGGCGATCCAGTTCGATCCCGATCTTTCGTCCGCGCTGTTTCCGCCGGAAATGCTCGCGCAGTTCGAGCAGATGTACGACCCGGCCGACGCCGCGCGCAAGCTCGGCCGCGACAGCGGCACCGACGTCGCGATGTTCGGCTTCTACATCTGGAACAACGTGTCGATCGCGTTCAAGACGTTCGCCAGCGGTGCGCTCGCCGCGATCGGCTCGATCATCGTGCTGATCCAGAACGGGTTGCTGATGGGTGGTGTCGCCGGCCACCTGCAGGCGGTGGGGCGTGGCGATCCGTTCTGGCGCTTCGTGTGCGGGCATGCGTCGTTCGAACTTACCGCGATCGTCATCGCCGGCGGCGCGGGCATGCAGATCGGCCTGCGCCTGCTGATGCCCGGGCAACGGCGTCGCATCGACGCGTTGGTCGAGGCGGGCAAGCGCGGCGCGCTGCTCAGTGCCGGCGTGTTCGCGATGCTGGTGATCGCCGCATTCCTCGAAGCGTTCTGGTCGTCGATCGGCTGGATGCCGGCGGCGGTGAAGTATTCGGTCGCGGCGGTGCTGTGGTCGCTGGTCGCGCTGTGGTTGCTGCGCGGCGGACGCGGGCGCCTGCCGGACGAGATCGACGAGGCCGAGGCATGAGGATCGACGACCTCACCGTCGCGCTGCGCCCGCGTTCGTCGTGGGAGGCGATCGAACTCGGCACCGCGCTCGTGCGTCGCCACGCGCGTGCGATCTGGCGGCCGTGGCTGCTGCTCACGCTGCCGGCGTTCGTGCTGGTCAATGCCGCGTGCTGGGCACTCGGCCATCCCGGCGTCGCCATGTTCGTGATGTGGTGGCTCAAGCCGGTGTTCGACCGCCTGCCGCTGTTCGTGCTGTCGCACGCGGTGTTCGGCGAAGTGCCGGACACGCGCGCGACGTTGCGCGGCGCGTTCCGAGGCGGTGGCCGCGCGATGATCGGCTACCTGTCGTGGCGACGCCTGAGTCCTGCGCGCGCTCTGCTATTGCCGGTCGACGTGCTCGAAGGCGGGCCGGCGGCGCAGGCGGGTGCGCGACGTCGTGTGCTCGCCGGTCCGGCCTACGGTGTCGCGTCGCTGTGCCTACTGGTGTTCGCGAATTTCGAGGCGGCGCTGGTCTTCGGCTTTGCCGGCATCGCCCTGCTGTTCATCCCCAACGAGTTCGTGCGCGCGGCGTTCCAGGATCTCTGGCTCCAGATGCGCGAAGCGCCGGCGTGGATGACGCTGATCGAGAACGGGCTGGTGTGGGCAGCGACCAGCGTGCTCGAGCCGTTCTATGTCGGAAGCGGCTTCGGCCAGTACCTCAACCGCCGCACCGAGATCGAGGGCTGGGACATCGAACTCGCGTTCCGCCGACTGCGCGCGCGGCTGCTCGACGCCGCCGGCCCGGCGCTACTGATCGCCTGCGTGCTGCTCGCGCCGCGCCTGTCGTTCGCGGCGGAGCGCTCGACGATGGCGCAGTGCCCGCTGCCCGTGCACGACACCTCGATGCTGCAACGCGCGTTCGGCGGCGACTACCGCGACGCGCGCGGCTTCGAGCATGCGGTCGAGAAGGCCTATCAGGATCCGCGCCTGCATCCGCAGCGCAAGGTGTCGACGTGGAAGCCCAAGCATCCGGAAAAGCGCGAGGCGAAGCCGCAGCGCCTGCCGGACTGGCTCATCGCGATCGGCAAGGCGATCGCGTCGATCGGCGAAGTCACGCTGTGGGCGATCGCCGGCGCGCTCGTGCTGCTGCTCGTCTGGTTGCTGTATCGCTGGTGGCCGACGCTGCAGTCGATCGTGCGCGAGCCACGCGTACCGCCGGCGCCGCCGGTCGAGCAGGCGGTCGCCGAACCGGTGCCGCTGCCGCGCGACATCGTCGCGAGCGTGCGTCGCCTGTGGGCCGCTGGCCATGCGCGCGACGCGCTGGCGCTGCTGTATCGCGCTGCGGTCGAGGCCATGCTCGGTGCGACGGATCGCGTGCTGCCGCCGGGCGCAACGGAAGCCCAGTGCCTGCGCGCGTCGCAGGCCTTGCCGGAATCGCCGCGTCGCGCATTCGCACGCGTGGTGCGCCTGTGGCAGTACGCCGCGTGGGCCGAACGCGTGCCCACCGATGACGAATTCGAAGCGGTGCTCGACGATGCCGCGCTGCAGTTCGGGTGGCGGGCATGAAGCGCCTGCATGTCCCGCTGATCGCGATCGGCGCGGCGCTCGTCGCGCTGGTGGTCGCGCGGTGGCTGCATACCTACGAGCGTGTGGACGAGTGGATCGACCTGCCGCGCACGGGCGAGGCGGCGACGAATCCGTTGTTCGGCCTGCGCGTGGCGCTGGAGAAGGACGGCCGTCGCGTGCATGCCTGGCGTCGCCTCGCACCCGAGGCCATGCATCTCGCGCCGACCGACACGCTTCTGTACGACGGCGACATCCGTGCGATCTCGACGCCGGTGCGTCGCGCGCTGCTCGACTGGGTGCGCCGCGGCGGCCATCTCATCGTTGCGCTGCCGGCGCCCGATGCCGCGCTCGACGTATTCACCCATCGCGATGCGACGCATGTCGGCGTGCCGCTGCTCGACGAGATCGGCGTGCGCATGCGTCGCGGCACCGGCGGCTGCATCGGTGACGGCGATACCGCGATCTACACGCTCTGCGGCACGCGTCGCTTCGACGTCCCGCCCGGCACCGCGCAGCGCATCGGCGACGACGAGGGCGACGTGCTGGCGCGCGTACGCGTCGGCGCGGGCAGCGTCGATGTCGTCGGCTCGCTGGAATTCGTCGACACCGATCGCCTCGAGCAACGCACGAACGCCGCGTTCGCGCACCAGCTAATCAGCGGTGGCGATGCGCACGGCGTCGTGCACCTCGTGCACAGCAGCGACATGCCGTCGCTGTGGATGACGCTGGTGAGCCGCGGCTGGCCGGTCTGGCTGCCGCTGGCGCTGCTGCTCGCGGGCTGGATGTGGGCGCGCATGCGTCACTTCGGCCCGTTGATTCCGTCGCCGACGCTGGAGCGTCGCTCGCTGCTGGAGCATGTCGCCGCCAGCGGCCAGCACCAGTGGCGTTACGGCCGCGCCGACGCGCTGTACGCCGCGCTGCTCGACGCCTTCCAGGCGCGCCTGCGCCGACGCGATCCGCAGGCCGCCGCGCTGCAGGGCGAGGCGCAGACGTTGCGCCTCGTCGAACGCACCGGCCTGCCGCATGCGCAGGTCATCGACGCCCTCACACCGCCCGATCCACGCGACGCGAAAGCGCTCGCGACCCGCATCGCCACCCTTGTCCGCATGAGAAACCGGCTATGACCGATACCGCTGCCACTCCGCTCACCGGCGACGCCCTCGCCGAGGCCGCATCGCGCCTGCGGGACGCGGTGTCCGGCGCCTTCATCGGCCAGCCCGATGTGCTGGAGCAGATCCTCGTCGCGCTGCTCGCCGGCGGCCACGTGCTCATCGAGGGCGTGCCCGGCCTCGGCAAGACGCTGCTGGTGCGCGCGCTCGCACAGGCCATCGACTGCCAGCACGCGCGCGTGCAGTTCACGCCCGACCTGATGCCCAGCGACATCAGCGGCCACGCCGTGTGGGATCCGAAGACGGAGACGTTCTCGATCCGCCGCGGCCCGGTGTTCACCAACCTGCTGCTCGCCGACGAGATCAACCGCGCACCGGCGAAGACGCAGGCCGCGTTGCTCGAAGCGATGGCCGAACGACAGGTCACCATCGAAGGCCAGAGTTTCCAGCTGCCGCCGCCGTTCATGGCGCTCGCCACGCAGAACCCGCTCGAACACGAAGGCACGTATCCGCTGCCGGAAGCGCAGCTCGACCGTTTCCTGCTCAAGGTGCTGATCGGCTATCCGTCGCGCGCCGATGAAGTGCGCATGGTCGCCGACGTCAGCCGTGGCGCCGCGAGCACGTTCGATCTCTCCAGCGTGCCGCGCGTGCTCGGCCCGGACGACATCGTCGCCATGCAGAACGCGACCGCTCAGCTGCACGTCGACGACGCGATCGTCGATTACGCCGTGCGCATCGCCGCGAGCACGCGCGACTGGGCCGGCATCGCGCTCGGCGCCGGCCCGCGCGGCTCGATCGCGCTGGTGCGTTGCGCGCGTGCCCAGGCGGTGCTCGCCGGCCGTGACTTCGTTACGCCCGACGACGTGCGCGAAGTCGCGCTGCCGGCGCTGCGCCATCGCATCGGCCTGTCGCCGGAGCTGCAGCTCGAAGGCCAGTCCACCGACACCGTGCTCAAGGCGCTGCTCGCACGCGTGGAAGCGCCGCGCCAGTGAATTCGTCGCGCACCCGCGTGCCGCGTCCTGCGACGCCGCTGTTCGTGCTGCTCGCCGCGTGGTCGGCGATCGGCGTGCCGGTGGTGTTCGGGTACGTCGAGCGCGCGGCGTGGCTGTGGGCCGGTGTCGCGATCGCAGTGGTCGTTGCGGTCGACGCGCTGCGCCTGCTGGGCCTGCGGCCGCCGAACGTGCGCCGCGAGATGCCGGAAACGTGGCCGGTCGGCGTCGAGACGGCGGTGACGCTGCACTTCGACGACATAGCGCCGCGTCGCATAGCCGCCGACGTGTTCGACCTGCATCCGGGCGGCTGGCGCGTGCGCGATCTTCCGCGGCGTGTCGAGCTGCGTCGCGGTGTCGAGACCTCGATCGAGTACGCGCTCACGCCGCAGGAGCGCGGCGATTTCGGCTTCGAGGGCGTGCAGCTGCGCCTGCGGTCGCCGTGGCGCCTGCTGTGGCGCGATGTCGTGATCGGGCGTGCGCAGGCGGTGCGGGTGTTCCCCAACTTCGCGCCGCTGGCGAAGTTCGCGATGTTCAGTGCGGACCAGGCGTCACGCCTCGTCGGTGCGCACATCAAGCGGCGTCGCGGCGAAGGCACCGATTTCCACCAGATGCGCGACTACCGCGTCGGCGATTCGATGCGGCAGATCGACTGGAAGGCCACTGCACGCACGCGTCGCCTGATCTCGCGCGAGTACCAGGACGAGCGCAACCAGCAGGTCGTGCTGATGCTCGACACCGGCCGCCGCCTGCTCGCGCGCGACGATGCGATGAGCCATTTCGACCACGTGCTCGACGCCGCGCTCGTCGTCGCCTGGCTCGCGTTGCGACAGGGCGATGGCGTCGGCCTGCTCGCGAGCGGTGGCGATACCGCATGGGTGCCCCCGCAGCGTGGCGCCGCGGCGATCGATCGCCTTCTGCGCGCGACCTATGCGCTGCAGCCGCGCCCGGTCGCCACCGACTTCCTTGCCGCGGCCACCGAGATCGCGCTGCGCCAGCAGCGTCGCTCGCTGGTCATGATGGTCACCAACCTGCGCGACGAGGACATGGACGACGTGCTCGCCGCCGTGCATCTGCTGCGGCGTCGCCACCTGGTTTGCATCGCGAGCCTGCGCGAAGCGGCGCTCGATACGACGCTCGCGGCGGACGTCCGTGATCTGCAGGGCGCGCTCACCGCCGGCGCGACGGCGCAGTACCTCGCGCGCCGCACCGAGGCGCACGATGCGCTGCGCAGCCACGGGGTGCTGGTGCTCGACGTCACCTGCGACCAGCTGCCGGCGGCGCTGGTCGAGAAGTACCTGTCGGTGAAGCGCGACGGGCTGCTCTAGCGCAGTCGCGCCGCGGCGGTCATGCTGCGGGCGGTTCGCGGTCTAAAGCAATGAGCGTGCGTCGGGATCGACGCAATGCACGTCCGCCGCTGGTGGCCTCAGGCGACGCGCGGCGCGGTTTGTGCGACGTCGTCGAACAGCGCGTTCTCGGTTTCCCGCAGCAGGCCCTGCGCGTAGATCGCCCACGCCAGGTATGCGCGGATGCGCTGGAAGTAGCGATGGCCGAACGGTTCGCGCTCGCGGATGCGTCGCTCGCAGCGGCGCTTCTGCTCTTCAAGGTATTCGCGGATGCGCACCAGCTTCTCGCGCGCGCGCGGCACCGAGAGGCCCTGCAGCGCGAAGAAAGGCAGCGTCTCGTAATGCGGATGGCGCGACAGCGGCGACTTGTTCCAGTTCACCGCGGCGATCGCGGCGAGCTGGCCCGGCGTGCCGCACTGCCCGCAGCTGCAGGTCACCTGCCAGCGCTCGCCGTTGAACTCGAGCGGCGGCTCCTCGCCACAGGCCGCGCAGGGATTGATCCAGCGGGCGGCGTCGAGCGGATCGTCCGGGCCGAAGTCGAGCCACGACGGATCGATGTCGATCACGCGGTCCAGCGGGTTGACGGCGCGCAGCGATTGGGGGCGATCGTGCATTTCAATCCTCGGGGAATGGCCATGACGGCCGGTCGGCCAGGTCCCCTGTGTGTAGAAGGCCGCCACGGGCGGCGCGCGCATTGTGCGGCCGTGAGCGTGAACAAGATGCTGTGGACGATGGCACGATGCGTCGCAGGGCGGGCCGTTTACGCACGCCGATCGCGTTGACCGGAGATTACGATGCGTCGACCTGCGACCGTCATCACGCTGTTGCTCGCCATCGGTGCCGCGTGGCTCGCCGCGCGCGGGCCAACATCGCGAGCGCCGTACGATGCGCCGACCTCCAATACGCCGCGAACGCCGATCGGCTCGTCCGCCCCCGCACGCGACGACGAGTCGATCCTCGCGGCCGTCCGCAGCCACGCGCAGGACGCCCCGGTCGACGGCCGCGGCCGTGTGCTGCGCGTGCTGCCCGACGACCGCGAAGGCAATCCCCACCAGCGCTTCCTGATGCAGCTCGACGACGGCACCACGGTGCTGGTCGCGCACAACATCGCCCTCGCACCGCGGCTGGATGGGCTCGCAGCGGGCGACCTCGTCGAATTCCGCGGCGATTACGTGTGGAACGAGAAAGGCGGCGCGCTGCACTGGACGCATCGCGATCCGCATGGCACGCACCGCGACGGCTGGCTGCGCTGGCGCGGTCGCACCTACGACTAGGGCGCGGTCGCCCTTTCGAGGTGCACGAGCATCCGTAGCGCGTCGTCGCGATCGACGCCGCACATCGACGGCGACGGCCGCAGCGACGCACACACGGCCGGTCGACGCGGATCGTCGAACAGGCGGCAGCGGAGCTGCTCGTCGAGTTGCACGCAGGCCACGCCCGCAGGCTTGCCGTGCGGCATGCCCGGAATCGGCGAGCTGATCGACGGCGCGATGCAGCAGGCCGCGCAGCCGGCGCGACAGGGGACCGCGCTCATCGCAGGTCGCGACCTTCGCGCAACGCGTCGTACACCGGTGCGGTGTCGGGCATGACGTCGTGCCACAGACGGAAGCTCTCGGCGGCCTGTTCGACCAGCATGCCGAGGCCGTCGATCCCGACCGTTGCGCCCGCGTGCTGCGCGGCCTCGAGGAATGGCCGAGCGGCCTCGCCGTAGCCGAGATCGACCGCGGTCCACTTCGTGTGCAGTCCGCGCGGCAGCGGCCAGTCGACCGGCACGCCATCGCGCGCCGCGGAGGTGGTGTTGATGACGATCGTATAGAGCGGATCGTCACGGTCGAGGTCGGTCCACCCGCCCCACGGCTGCAGTGCGACACGGGGCGAGGCGAGTCGCTTCTTCAGTGCGATCACCCGCTCTGGCGAGCGATTGGTGAGGCCGAGTTCCGCGACGCCGGCCGCCAGCAACGCCGGAGCGACACCTGCCGCCGCACCGCCCGCGCCGATCAGCAGCACGCGCGCACCGTCGAGCATCACGCCGTGGCGATCGCGGAGGTCGCGCACCAGGCCGATGCCGTCGGTGTTGTCGCCGTACCAGCGCGCCGCACCGTCGGCATCGAGCCGCACCAGCGTGTTTACCGCACCGGCCTGCGCCGCGCGATCGCCGAGCACCGTGCACAGCGAGGCCGCGGCGATCTTGTGCGGCAGCGTCACGTTCGCGCCGCGGCCGCCTTCGTCGCCGAACCGACGCACCGCAGCGGCGAAATCGTCCGGCGCCGCATCGATGCGTGTGTACTCGAGATCGATGCCGAACTGCGCTGCGAACGCCGCGTGGATGAACGGCGACCGCGAATGCGCGACGGGGTGGCCGAACACGGCGAATCGGTTACGGTGCATCGGTCCTCGGCTGCCGGAATTCATGCGTGCGCACCGTACACCACCGATCCCGCGGCGTCGCCGTCGCCCTCGCCATGCTGTTCGCCGCGACGCCGTGCACCGCGTTCGCGCCCTGGGGCATGGAAGGTGTCGGCACGGTCTCCACGCGCGACACCGAGATCCGCGCGACGGTGAGCCCGGACGGCCAGACGATCGTCTGGGGCAGCCCGGATCGCGCGGGCGCGTCGGGCGGCTGGGACCTGTGGCGCGCGCATCGCATCGACGGCCGCTGGCAGAACGCGGAGCCGCTCGCGCTGAACACGCCCGCGAAGGAATTCGATCCGATGTTCAGTGGCGATGGTCGGTGGCTGTACTTCTTCTCGAACCGCGCTGGCGGACAGGGTGGCGATGATCTCTATCGCGCGCCGGTCGCGGCCGACGGTGCGATCGGCGCCGCAAAGAACCTCGGCCCGGGCGTCAACACGCGGGGCGACGAATGGGCGCCGACGCCGAGTCGCGACGGCCGCCGCCTTTTGTTCGCGAGCGACGGACAACGCGGCGCGCGTCGTCACGATCTGTTCGTCGCGACGTGGAACGGCACGGCATTCGTCGACGCGAAGGCGGTCCCGGGGATCGCGACCGACGCCGACGAATTCGACGGCGCGTGGATCGGCGATGGCGACGGGCTGGTGTTCGCGCGATCGACGGATGTGGAATCGAAGCCGATCCGCCTCTATGTCGCCACGTGTCGCGCGAAGGCGTATGGCGACGCCGTGCCGATGGCGGTGGCGTTCAATACCGAGGAGGCGTGGACGCTCGGGCCGGCGGTCGATTGGAACCGTCCGGTGGAGATGTTGATCACCGGCGCGGCACCGTCACCGAAGGCGGGGAAGCTTGATATCTATCGGGTGCTGACGCCGGTAGTGAGGGGGGATGGGAGTTGTGGGTGATTGCCGTGCGGCATGCATCGTCATGCGCGCGATGACGCGGCGCGTCGGCGACATAGTGTGTTGTGGCGGTTCGCACGGTCAAAGGCGTTTCGTCCGCTGGCGCGGCCGAGTTACTTTCTTTGCTGGTGCAAAGAAAGGTAACCAAAGAAAGCACCTTTCTCGACGAATCTACAGCTCGCGACGGCTAACTCCTCGCGATCGCCACACTCGCCATCCATGGCTCGGGTGGCGACGGCCGACGTCGTGTCGGCCGCCCCTTCGGGGCCTTTACGCTTTGAGTCGGTTGCCGATGTCACACGCATGAAGCGCGTAGTGCCGCTGACTCGCTGCACAAGGCGTGCAGAGCAGACCAAAGCGCGCGACATCTCCTACGTTTCGCATCATGTCGTCGCCTTCGGGCGCCGAAAGAAGTGCGATCCCACAAACAACGAAGCCGCCCGAAGGCGGCCTCATGTGCAGGAGGAGTGGCTTACGCGTCCTCGCGCATCCACCGCGCCGCATCGAGCGCGTAATACGTCAGCACGCCGTCCGCGCCTGCGCGCTTGATCGACGTCAGCGCTTCGAGTGCGACCTTCTTCTCGTCGAGCCAGCCGTTGAGCGATGCGGCCTTCAACATCGCGTACTCGCCACTCACCTGGTAGACGAACGTCGGCGCGCCGAATTCGTCTTTGACGCGACGCACGATGTCGAGGTAGGGCAGGCCCGGCTTGATCATGATCATGTCGGCGCCTTCGGCGAGATCCAGCGAGACTTCGCGCAGTGCTTCGTCGCTGTTCGCGGGGTCCATCTGGTACGTCTTCTTGTCGGCCTTGCCGAGCGCCGTCGCGCTGCCGACGGCGTCGCGGAACGGGCCGTAGAACGCGCTTGCGTACTTCGCGCTGTAGGCGAGGATGCGCGTGTGGATGTGGTCGTCCATTTCCAGCGCGGCGCGGATCTCGCCGATGCGGCCGTCCATCATGTCGCTGGGCGCGACGATGTCGGCGCCCGCACGCGCATGGCTCAGCGCCTGCTTGACGAGCGCGTCGACGGTCTCGTCGTTGAGCACGTAGCCGTTCTCGTCGATCAGGCCGTCCTGACCGTGCGACGTGTACGGATCGAGCGCGACGTCGGTGATCACGCCGAGCTCGGGGAAGCGCGACTTGAGCGCGAACACGGCGCGCTGCACGAGGCCCTCGTCGTCCCACGCAGCGGCCGCGTCGAGCGACTTCGCTTCGGGCGCGGTGACCGGGAACAGCGCGAGCGCCGGAATGCGCAGCTCGACGGCCTGTTCGGCGACGTGCAGCAGTTCGTCGACCGACAGCCGCTCGACGCCCGGCATCGAGGCCACCGGCGCGCGGCCGGACAGCTCGTGGACGAAGACGGGGTAGATCAGGTCGTTCGCGGTGACAACCGTCTCGCGCATCAGGCGGCGCGAGAAATCGTCGCGGCGCATCCGCCGCGGTCGCACGTAGGGGTAGCTCATGGCGGCCAGATTACGCTCCCGCCGCGGAGGCACCCGCCTAGGGATCGCTGAACGCGCCGGGACGACGCGCTGGCGTAGCGTTGTCGCCCTTGCCGCCGGTGGCGGCCGCCTCTCGACGGCGTACGGCTTGCGCCAAGCCCGGACGATCCGGTACGCGGAATCGAATGCGCTAAGGGATCCGGTGCGTCGCCATCCCTGCAGCGCGCACGCCGACACCTCAGTACGCAAACACCCCGTACCGTCGCGGCTTCACATGCACCGCCGCACCCCGCTCCGGCACCGCGACATCGTTGGCGACGTCCACCTCCACCGTCCCGCCGTGCGCCAGCTCGACCTCCACCGTGGTGACGCCGGCGAGCCGGCGGATATCGGCCACGCGCCCGGCGAACCCCATGTCGGCCAGTACCGCGTCGTGCGGCCGGAAGTACAGGCGCGCGCGACCCGGCGCGCTGTCCGTCGGCAGCGCGGCGATCGCGTGGCCGTCGCCGAAGCGGCCGTCGCGCACTTCGCCATCAATCGTCGACGCGCGACCGATGAAGTCGAACGCGAACGCGGACGCAGGTGTTTCGTAGATCTCCGCCGGCGTACCGACCTGCTCGATGCGCCCGTCGCGCAGCAGCACCACGCGATCGGCCAACTCCAATGCCTCTTCCTGATCGTGGGTGACGAACAGCGTGGTCTGTCCCGTCTGTTCGTGCAGGCGACGCAACCAGCGCCGCAGTTCGACGCGCACCTTCGCATCGAGCGCGCCGAAGGGCTCGTCGAGCAGCAGCACGCGCGGCTCGATCGCGAGCGCGCGCGCGAGGGCGATGCGCTGCTTTTGCCCACCGGACAACTGTTCCGGATAGCGACCGCCATGCTCCGGCAACTGCACCAGTGCCAGCAGCTCCTGCACGCGACGCGCAATGTCCGCCTTGGACGGGCGACGCGAGCGCGGCCGGCTGCGCAGGCCGAACGCGATGTTCTCGGCGACGGTCATGTGCCGGAACAGCGCGTAGTGCTGGAACACGAAACCGACGCCGCGCTCGCGCAACGAGAGTCGCGTCGCATCGGTGTCGTCGAAATGCACGGCGCCGGCGCCCGGCTGCAGCAGGCCGGCGATCACGCGCAGCAGCGTGGTCTTGCCGGAACCCGACGGCCCGAGCAGCGCGACGAGTTCGCCCGCGCCGACGTCGAGGTCGACGGCGTCGAGCGCGGCCAGTCCTTCGTAATGCTTGGACAGGCCGCGCACGGTGAGGCGCGTGCCGGTGGCGCGGGCGGTTTTCACGGCGGCGGGCGCGAGGTCAGTGGCGAAGGGTAGGGCGAGCGAGGGCGTCGCCATGGCGGGACTCCAGCCAGAATTTCAGGATGAGCGTGACGAGGGCGAGGCCGGCCAGCAGCGACGCGGCGGCGAACGCCGCGGTGCTGTCGAACTCGTTGTAGAGGATCTCGATGTGCAGCGGCAGCGTGTTGGTCAGCCCGCGGATGTGGCCCGACACCACCGACACCGCGCCGAACTCGCCCATCGCGCGCGCCGCGCACAGCAGCACGCCGTAGAGCAGGCCCCACTTGATGTTGGGCAACGTCACGCGACGGAACATCGTCCATGCGCCTGCACCGAGCGAGCGCGCGGCGAGCTCTTCGTCCGCGCCCTGCTGTTGCATCAGCGGGATCAGCTCGCGCGCGACGAACGGGAACGTGATGAACAACGTGGCCAGCACGATGCCGGGACGCGCGAACAGGATCTTGAGGTCGTGCTGTTCGAGGAACGACGCGAACCACCCGTGCGAACCGAACAGCAGCACGAGGCAGAGACCGGCGACGACGGGCGACACCGCGAACGGCAGGTCGATCAGCGCGAGCAGCACGCGCTTGCCGCGGAAGTCGAAGCGCGTCACCGCCCAGGCGAGCAATACGCCGAACACCGCGTTGAGCGGCACCGCGATGCCGGCGGTGAACAGCGTGAGCTTCAGCGCCGCGATCGCGTCGTCGGTGGTCAGTGCCGACCACCACGCGCGGAAGCCTTCACCGAACGCCGCGCTCAGCACCATCAGCAACGGCAGCACGACCAGCGCGGCCATCAGCACGAACGCGAGCAGGATCAGCGGCCAGCGCATCCACGCCGGTGCGTCGAGGGGATGACGCTCAGCCACGGCGGCCTCCCTTCGAGTGCGCGAACAAGGACGGAATTGCGTTGATCGCAAGCAGGCAGACGAACGAGGCGACCAGCAGCAGCGCAGCGATCGCGATCGCGCCGTTGTAGTCGTATTCCTCGAGGCGAATCGTGATGAGCAGCGGCGCGATCTCCGTCTTGTACGGCAGGTTGCCGGCGATGAAGATCACCGAGCCGTATTCGCCGAGCGCGCGCGCGAACGGGAGCGAGAAGCCGGTGAGTGCGGCGGGCAGCACTTCGGGCAGAACGACGCGACGCCACGTCGTGAACCGCGACGCGCCCAGCGACGCCGCGGCCTCTTCCTGCTCACGGCCCAGCGTTTCCAGCACCGGCTGCACCGTGCGCACCGCGAACGGCAGGCCGATGAACACAAGCGCGATCACGATGCCGATCGGCGTGTACGCGATCTTCCACCCGAGCGACTCCGCGTACTGGCCGACCCAACCTTTAGGCGAATAGATCGCGGTGAGTGCGATGCCGGCGACCGCGGTCGGCAATGCGAACGGCAGGTCGACGAGCGCGTCGAGCAGGCGTCGTGCAGGAAAGCGGTACCGCACCAGCACCCAGGCGATCAGCACGCCGGCCAGCGAGGTGATCACCGCCGCCGCGAACGACGCACCGAAGCTCAGCTTCAGCGCCTGCTGCACGCGTTCGTCGTGGATCGCGCGCAGCCAACCGTCGCGTCCCAGTCCTGCCGCGCGCACCGCGAGCGCGAGCAAGGGCAGCAGCACGACCGCGCCCAGCCACGCCATGCCGAGCCCAAGACTCAGCCCGAAGCCCGGCAGCGGCGAGCGCCGCGCACGTCGGGGCGTGCGCGGCGTCGGGCCTTCGATCGCGGCGGCCGCGAGCGTCACGGGCGATAGATGCGGTCGAAGAAGCCGCCGTCGGCGAAGTGCTGCGCCTGCGCCTTCTTCCAGCCGCCGAACGCGCCGTCGATGGTCACGAGCTTCACCTTCGGGAAGCGCGCGAGATCCGCGGCGGGCACGCCGGTGGGGTCGATCGGACGGAAGAAGTGCTTGGCCGCGAGCTGCTGGCCGGTGGGCGAGTACAGGAAGCGCAGGTAGGCCTCGGCCTGCTTGCGCGTGCCGTGCTTGGCGACGTTCTTGTCCACCCACGCCACCGGTGGCTCCGCGAGGATCGACACCGACGGCACGACGATCTCGTACTTGCCCGCATTGCCCGGCTGCGAAAGCGTCAGCAGCGCCTCGTTCTCCCACGCGATCAGCACGTCGCCGATGCCGCGTTCGACGAATGTCGTCGTCGCGCCGCGCGCGCCGCTGTCGAGCACCGGCACGTTCTTGAACAGCTTCGACATCCAGTCGACGACCTTGTCGCCATCGCGCAGCTGCTGCGAGGCATACGTCCACGCGGCGAGATAGTTCCAGCGCGCACCGCCCGAGGTCTTCGGATTCGGCGTGATCACCGACACGCCCGGCTTCACCAGGTCACCCCAGTCCTTGATGCCCTTCGGATTGCCCTTGCGCACGAGCAGCACGATCGTCGACGTGTACGGCGCGCTGTTGTGCGGCAGGCGCGTCTGCCAGTTCGCGGGCAGGAGCTTGGCGTTGGCGGCGATCTGGTCGATGTCGCCGGCGAGCGCCAGCGTCACGACGTCGGCTTCCAGGCCGTCGATGACGGAACGCGCCTGCTTGCCGGAGCCGCCATGCGAGGCGCGGATGTCGAGCGTCTCGCCGGTCTTCTGCTTCCACTCGGCGGCGAAGCGCGTGTTGACGTCGGCGTAGAACTCGCGCGTCGGGTCGTAGGACACGTTGAGCAGTTGCAGGTCTTTGGCGTGCGCAGCGCCGGCGATCAGCGTCGCGGCGAGCACGGCGGTGCGGAGCAAGGTCTTCATGGGGGAGGCCTCTGCGGTCAGAAGGAAACTTGGGCGCGGGTGAAGAAGGTCTTCTCGGTTTCGCGATCGGCGCCGGCGGCGGCACCGCCATCGAAGTCCGCTTCCGAGTAGTTGGCGACGAGCTTGAGGTTCTGGGTCAGGTACCAGTTGACGCCCAGCGTCCACGCACGGCTGCGGCGTGCGGCGGCGTTCGGGTCGGCGAACAGCGGGAAGGCGTCGTCGTCGATCTCCAGGGCGCCGATGCGCGCCGCGAGTTCCACAGCACCGAAGCCTGCGCCACCGACGTTAAAAGGATGGCTAGGGCGCGTTACGCCGCGATACGACGCGTCCTCGCCCGTGAGCACCCAGCTCGCGGCGAGCTGCCAGGCGCGGTTGTCGAGCGTGGCCGACGTCGCGCCGACGCGCAGATCCTGCTTCGACTCGATGTACTCGCCGAGCAGCCCGAACGGGCCGTTGTAGTAGTACGCCTGCGGCGACCAGCGCCGACGTTCGCCGTTCGCGAGCACCGCGGCGCGGTAGCCGAAGAACTGCACCTGGCCCGGCGTGCGGTAGCGCGGAAGCACGTTGGAGCCGGTGCCGACGGCGTCGCCCGTGCTCGCGGAAATGCCGAAGCCGAGGCCGGACAATGCGCTCGCGTCCTCGCGGAACGGTTCCCAGAACACGCGGCCGGCGTACTCGATCTTGGAGTCCGGATTGTTCGACGTCGGCGCGTCGCGGCCGTCCGGCGCGCCGTTGAAGGCGCCGACGGCATACGTCAGCCCGCTGGTGAACTCGCCCTGCAGCTGCGCGCCGAAGTCGCGGTTGGGTGCGAGCTCGGACGGATAGCCGAGTTCCATGAACGTCGTCGCGCCCGAGGACTGCAGGCGTTCCAGCCCGATCGGCGCCTTGAACTTGCCGGCGCGCACCGTCGCGCGCGGGTCGAACTTCAAGTCGATGTAGGCGTCGGCGATCGTCGCGCTGTCGCCGGCGAATTCCGGCATGACGCGGAAGCCGACCAGCTTGCCGAACTGGCCTTCAAGGATGGGCTGCACGCGGCGCAGCAGGAAGCCGTCGTTCTGCGGCAGCGCCTTGTCGTCGATCCACGCGCGCGCGTCGCCCTGCACGAGGCCGCGCAGCTTTACTTCGACGCCGTCGGCGGCGGGCGACTTGAACGAGACGCCCTTCGCTGCGCTGACGGTGAGCGTCGACGCGCTCGCGGCCTTGTTGGCGGCGTCCTCGGCCTGCAGTTCGAGCTGGCGCTCGATCACCTTGAGGCGCTGGTCGAGGTCGGCGACCGACGCGCCGGAGGCATCGGCAGATGGCGCATCGGCCGACACGCCGAGCTTATGTTCGAGCACGCGCAGGCGCTCGGCCAGCTGGTCGACGGTGGGCGGGGATTGCTGCGCATGGGCGACGCTTGCGGCGGCGAGCAACGCGACGGCGAGGAGGGTGGGACGTGCGGTCATGAGGCGTTCCGTTGGGGTGGTTTCGCGCGCGGTGCGCGTCGAACGTTCGTGGTCGCGCGTCCGGTGGTCCGGTCGGCGCGTATGGGGTCAGCGTCCGTCCACCCGCAGCTTCTGGCTGCGCGTGATCTGGACGATGCGATCAGAGTGCACGACGACTTCCACCGAGCCGAAATGCAGCTCGCGCAACGCGGCGAGCACGGCTTCCTCGGCTTCGGTGACGGGAATGGCGAGGCGTGGCGGATCGCGCCGTGGCGTCGCGTGCGGAAAGGGCGTGGTGCTCATGCGGGGATCTCCAGCGTGCGGGCGTCGTTCGCCGCGAGGCTGCCGACGCTCACCGCGTCGAGCACGTTCGACAGTGCGTCGCGGGCGTCGCGCATGACGGCGCGCAAGGCGCAGGCCTCGGGCTCGGGGCATTCGGGGCAGGCGCGGTAGGCGGTGACGCTGGCGCAGCGCACCGGCGCGAGCGGGCCGTCGATCACGCGGATGACGTCGCCGAGCATGATCTGCGTTGCCGGCCGCGCGAGCGCATGCCCGCCGGCCGGACCGCGACGGCTCTCGACCAGCCCGGCATCGCGCAGCTCGACCAGGATGGCCTCGAGGAATTTCTCCGGCGTGCCGCTGCGCTCGGCGAGCGCCCGCGCCTGAAGCCGCGCGCCGTCCGCCTGCGCGAGCGCGCTCAGGGCGCGCAGCGCGTACTTGGCCTTCATCGTCAGCATTTCCCAGTCACCATGTGGGAAATCTGCCGAGGCGCGCCCGCGGGCGGAAAGGGCGGCGAAGCATCACCTCATGCCCGGCCGGCATGACGCCTTGCCCGGGCCGTTACGATGGCGCCGTGCGTTCCCCGTTCCCGCCGCTGGTCCGCGTCAGTCTCGTCGTCCTCGGCGTGCTGGCGCTCGTGTGCACGATCGGGCCGTGGCTGCTGCCGTTCGATGCACAGACGCCCGATTGGGACGCGTTGTCGGTGGCGCCCGGTGTCGCGCGCCACGGCTTCGGCACCGATGCGATCGGTCGCGACGTCCTTGCGCGCACGCTCGCCGGCGGCCGCCTGTCGCTGGGCATCGGCGTGCTGTCGAGCGTGCTCGCGCTGCTGATCGGCCTGACCTACGGCGCGGTCGCGGGCCTTGCCGGCGGGCGCGTCGAACGCCTGATGGTGCGCGGGCTGGACGTGGTGAGCGCGATTCCGTTCCTGCTCGTCGTCATCCTGCTGCTCACGCTGTTCGATCGGTCGCTGACGCTGCTGCTCGCGGCGATCGGCGGCTACGTCTGGATCGACTTCGCGCGCGTGATGCGAGCGGAAGCCGCGCGTCTTCGCAACGAGCCCTTTGTGCTCGCCTCCGAGGCGATGGGCGCGACCTTCGGCCAGCGCCTGCGCCTGCACGTCGTGCCGAACCTCATGCCGCTGGCGATGGTGTACCTCGGCCTGATCCTGCCGCAGGCGATCCTGGTCGAAAGCTTCCTCGGCTTCCTCGGCCTGTCGATCGACGAACCCGGCGCGAGCTGGGGTTCGCTGCTCAACGACGGCGTGCAGGAACTCGACAGTGCGCCGTGGACGCTGCTGTTTCCCGCCGCCTTCCTCGTGACCACGCTCGCCGCGTTCCAGATGCTCGGCGACGGCCTGCGCGACTGGCTCGACGTGCGCACGCGCCCGCAGGCGGCGGCATGAGCACGTTGTTGCAGCTGCGCGATCTCGAGGTGGAAGCGGGTGGCCGTCGCCTGCTTGCGTTGCCTTCGATCGTGCTGCGCGCCGGCGAATGCACCGCGCTGGTCGGCGAGAGCGGCAGTGGCAAGAGCCTGACCGTGCAGTCGTTGCTTGCACTGCTCCCGCACGGGCTCGACGCACGCGGATCGCTGACGTTCGACGGTCGCGACATCGCGCTCGGCTCGACGGCGCATCGCGCGCTCGCCGGCCGTGGCCTCGCATGGGTGCCGCAGGATCCGCTGGCCTCTCTGCATCCGCTCAAGCGTATCGGTGCGCAACTGGTCGAAACGTTGCGCGTGGTGCGCGGTCTGGCGAAAGCGGACGCGAGCGTCGAGGCGCGCACGTTGCTCGACCGCGTGCAGGTGCCCGACGCGACCTCCGCACTGCGGCGCTATCCGCACGAGTTCTCCGGCGGGCAGCGTCAGCGCATTGCGATCGCACTCGCGCTCGCCACGCGTCCGCGCGTGCTCGTCGCCGATGAGCCGACGTCCGCACTCGATGCGCGCATCGCCCGCGACATCCTGCATCTGCTCGACACGCTGCGACGCGACGACAGCCTCGCGGTGCTGCTCGTCAGCCACGACCTGCCGCTGGTGGCCGCGCATGCGCAACAGGTGCTGGTGCTGCGACGCGGCGAAGTGGTGGAGCAGGGCGACGCGCGCGACGTCCTGACGCAGCCGCAACATCCCGACACACGCGAGCTCGTGGCTAGCGAGTCGCTGGACGTCGATGCGAGTGCAACTCGACGGAACGATGCGGCGTCCGACGTCGTGCTCGAAGCCCGCTGCCTTCGCCTTCGCTATCCCGGCGCCACGCGCGATGCACTCGACGGCGTCGATCTGGTCCTGCATCGCGGCGAAGCGCTGGCTCTGGTCGGCGAGAGCGGCAGCGGCAAGAGTTCGCTTGGCCGCGCGCTGTTGCGTCTGACGCGCGGCGCGCAGGGCGAGGTGCGACTGCATCACGACGGCCGCGTCGTCGACCTGCTCAACCTCACGCCGCGCGCGCTGCGCGAAGTCCGCCGCGCGATCGGCGTCGTGTTCCAGGATCCGTATGCGTCGCTGGATCCGCGAATGCGCGTACTCGATCTCGTCACCGAGCCGCTACGGCTGCACGGCATGGGCGATGCGAAGGCGATGCGCGAGCGCGCGGCCGCGCTGCTGCACGACGTAGGCCTCGACGCCTCGATGCTCGATCGCCACCCGCACCAGTTCTCCGGCGGGCAGCGCCAGCGCATCGCGATCGCGCGTGCGCTCGCGAACGATCCCGCGCTACTGCTCTGCGATGAAGCCGTGTCCGCGCTCGATGCGCATCACCGGCTGTCGATCCTCAACCTGCTCGATCGCCTCAAGCGCGAGCGCCAGCTCTCGTTGTTGTTCATCACCCACGACCTCGCCAGCGCGACGCATCTCGCCGAGCGCATCGCGGTGATGGAGCAGGGGCGCATCGTGGAAACCGGAGCGACGCGCGACGTGCTCGCCGCGCCGACGCATCCGCACACGCAGGCGCTGCTCGGCGCGCGGCCTGCGATCGCGCGCTAGTTCAGAACAGCCCGCCGCCGAGGTGCAGGCGGATCACCGCGACCACGATCACCACGAGGTTGATCACGAGCCCGGCCTTCGCGCGGCCGCGATTCTCGCGACGCGTTAGTGCGAAGCCGATCGCACCGAGGATCGCGCCGAACGCGGCAAACGGAATCACCAGCCAGTTCATCGCGCCCAGCAGCGGAATGAGCGCCAGCAGCATCCACAGCAGCATGCCGACGCCCCACAAGAGGCTGATCAATCCCATCGCGTCATCTCACCCGTGGCAGCCGTCGATTTCGAGGCGTAGTTCGCGCCGGCATACGCGTGCATGCAGCACCACGCGCGGTGCGTCGGGCGCACGCGCGGCGAGGCCGGCATCGACCTGCGCGATCTCGTCCGCCTCACGCACGTAGGCCTTGAGCAGCGTTTCCGCGCCGAGCTGCGGCGCGAGGTCGGGTCGACGCGTGCGCGCGACGCCGACGAGCGCGCGGATGTTCTCCAGCGTTTCGTCGAGCTGCGCGTCCGGGCAGTCGGCGTGCAGCGATTCGTGGCCGCGGATCGCCGCGGTCCCCGAGAGAAGCAGCGGCATCGGCGCCGGCGGCAGCATGGCGCGCGCGAAACTCGGCGGCTGCGGCCCGTACTGGCGCGGGTAGCGGTAGGCGCTGACCTGACGCGGATTTTCCAGCGGCGTGCCCGCCATGCGCGACGCGAGCCAGTACACCTGCAGGCGCCCGGTGCAACGCACGCGGCCGATCGCGGTCGCCGCCGGCAACGTCGCCGTCGACAACGCTTCGCCGAGTCCGTCGGCGCGACCGACGCAGAAATGCTTGTAGCGTTCTTCGTCGCCCTCGCCGACGGTGATGTCGTCGAGGTAGTTCCAGATGCGCAGCAGATGCGGATAGCCGAGCTCGGCGGTGCGCCTGCGCAGCGCGGCATACGCGTGCTCGGCGGCGGCGCGGATGTCGCCATCGACTTCCGGTACGTCCATCGCGGCGACGAGCAGCGTGCCGTCGTGTGCGTAGGCGAGATCGTCGATGCGACCGGCCGCGACGTGCCCCGACGTGCGCCATACCTCGAACGGCGCGTCGCCCAGCGGCTCCAGCGCGACGCGGATCAGGCGCGGGTCGTCGGAGGTCGGTGCATTCGCACCGAACGCGACGACGGCGAGCACGTCGGGCGATGCGAGCAGCGCGTCCAGCGACTCGTGCGAATAGGACATCGACAGCGCGGGCGCGCCCACGGACAGCGGCAGCGTCATGGCGCGCCCTGCAGCGTGTCGCCTTCGAAGCCGATGCGCGCCTGGCGACGCCGCGCGAACCAGTTGCGCACCGCCGTGCGCGCCATCGACAACGCGGTCAACGCGTAGATCAGCCGGAAGATGCGCAGGCGCCACACCACCGAAGGCGCACGGAACACGTCGCCGGCGAGCATCGACACCACCGCGCGCTCGACGCCGATGACGTCGCGCGGATTCGCGAACAGGTGCTTCATCGTCGGCGAGGTGAAGCGGTAGATGAACCACTTGAACTCGTCGATGCCCGTGTCGAATTCCTTCTGCAGCGCCTTGAAGATCGAGGCTTCGCGCGCGGGCTCGCGCAGCGCGGCGTCGGCGGCCTTCGCACCCTGGTCCGCGCTGTGCATGGCGAGGAAGACGCCCGACGAGAACATCGGATCGACGAACGCGTAGGCGTCGCCGACCATCAGCCAGCCCGGTCCGTGCATGCGCGTGCATTCGTAGGCGTAGTTGCCGGTGGCGTGCACGGGCGCGACGCGCTCCGCGCCGGCCATGCGCTCGGCGGCTTCCGGCACGGAAAGAATCGTGCGCATCAGGAACGCCTCGCTGTCGCCGCCACGGTCCTTCAGGTACTCCGGCGAGCAGACCGCTCCGATGCTCATGACATCGTCGCGCAGCGGGATGAACCACATCCAGCCGTGCGCGTGGCGATAGATCGTGATGTTGCCGGCGTCCGGCCCTTCGCGGCGCGTGACACCGCGGTAGTGGCTGAACACCGCCGCCGACTGGTGGCGGTCGTTGCGCTTCTTCAGCTTGAGCGCGCCGCCGAGCAGCGTGTCGCGGCCGGTCGCGTCGACCAGCAGCTTCGGGCGCAGCGTGTAGGCGCCGTCCGGGCCGCTGGCATGCACGCGCACGGGGCGACCATCGTCGCCGAACTCGACCTTCGACACTTTCGTGTTCTCGCGCGCGTCGACGCCCGCCTCGCGCGCGTGTTCGAACAGGATCTGGTCGAACTCCTCGCGCTTCACCTGGAACGCGAACTCGCTGCTGCCGCGCAGCGCGTGGTCGAAGTGGAAGACGTTGTAGCGGCCGCCTTCGACCGGGAAGTCCGCGCCGCGCTTGAGCACGCCGATCTCGCGCACCTTGTCGAGCACGCCCAGGCGTTCGAGGATCGGCATGTTCATGGGCAGCAGCGATTCGCCGATGTGGAAGCGCGGATGCGCCGCCTTCTCCAGCATCACCACCGACCATCCCGCTCGGGCCAGGTGGGTCGCCACCGTACTTCCGGCCGGACCACCGCCTACGACGAGCACATCACACGCCGCGGGGGCATCGATGGCAGAATTTCGCACCTCACTCATGCCCCGGATGATACCGGGCGCGCCGGGTCGCGACGGAGATGAACCGTTCACGGCTTGCGGTCGCGTCGCGGCCGCCGGATCGTGGGAGCCCTGAACAACGGAAGACCCGATGTCGAACCAGACTGCTGCCGAAACCGAACTGGCCGAGCTCCTCGTCCAGAGCCTCAACCTCGAAGGCGTCAACGCCGCCGACATCGAACCGACCGCGCCGCTGTTCGGCGACGGCCTGGGCCTCGATTCGATCGACGCGCTCGAACTCGCGCTCGCGATCAGCAAGCGCTACGGCTTCCAGCTGCGTTCGGACAGCGACGAGAACCGTCGCATCTTCGGCTCGCTGCGCGCGCTCAGCGAGCACGTCCAGGCCAACCGCGCGGCCTGACAATGAACCTGGCGCTCGCGCGCCTGCTGCTCAGCGCGGCGTACCCGCTGCTCGCGCACGCCGCGAGCGCGGCGCACGATCCGCGGCTCGCCGCCCTCGCGCTCCTCGACATCGTGCTGATCCTCCTGGTCTTGCCGCTCGGTCAGCGCCGCCTGTGGGCGTGGGCGACGGTGGTCGCGTCGGCCGTCCTGCTGTGGTTCGCGCAGAAGACGCTGCCGTTGCCCGTCGCGCTGCTGCTGCCCCCCGTGCTGTTCCCGTGGCTGGTCGCGTGGTTCTTCGCGCGCACGCTTCGCGAAGGCCGCGTGCCGCTGATCAGCCGGATTGTCGCGGGCCTGGAGGACTGCAAACCGGCCGATCTGGCGCCGCCGCTCAAGACCTACACGCGTAACCTCACGCGCCTGTGGGCGGTGGTGCTCACCGGCATCGGCCTCGCCAACTGCGTGCTCGGGATCATCGCAGTGCCCGACGGCTTGCTGGTGCGCCTCGGCTACGCGCCCGTCGTGACCGTGCCGCAGATCGTGTGGTCGTGGTTCGCCAACTTGCTCGACTACGGTGTCGCCGGCCTCTTGATGGCGGTGGAGTACGTGGTGCGCATGCGCCTGTTTCCCGATCGTCCCTATCGCACGCTGTCCGAATTCATCCGTCGCCTGACCGCACTTGGCCCTGCGTTCTGGCGCGACGTCATGCGCTGAGCGTCCATGTCCGCATCCACTGAATCCCTGACCCTGGTCGAACCGTGGCCGCTGCGCGCGGCGTGGCTCGTTGCCAACGCGGTGCAACTCGCCTTCACGCTGTTGTGGACGGCGGGCTGCATCACGCTCGCATTGCTGGTGCGCGTGATCACCCGCGGACCGCGCGTGCCGCTGCGCATGGCGTCGTGGCTGTGGGCGCCGGGCCTGCTCGGCGGCGCCGGTGCGCGCGTGGACGTGCGCGGCGTCGAGGACGTCGACTGGTCCAAGCCCTGCGTGCTCGTCGCCACGCACGAATCCGTGATCGACATCTGCGCGCTGTTCCGCGCGGTGCCGGTGCCGCTGCGCTTCATGCTGAAGCAGGAGATGACGCGCGTGCCCTTCGTCGGCTGGTACGCGAAGGCCATGGGCATGTGCTTCATCGAACGCGACGGCAATCGCGCGTCGATGGTGAAGAGCCTGCGCGCGGCGGGCGAGATCGTGAAGGCCGGCCACGTGCTGTGCATCTTCCCGGAAGGCACGCGCGCGACGAACGGGCGCGTCGGCGAGTTCAAGGCGGGCGCGTTCCAGGTCGCGATCGGCGCGGGCGTGCCCGTGGTGCCGGTGGCGATGACCGGCGCCGGCGCGATCCTGCCGGCCTACAGCTTCCGCGTGCGGCCGGGGACGATCCGCCTGCGCATCGGCACGCCGATGCACGCCGAAGGCACCGGCAGCGAAGCGCGCGAGCAGCTCGCCACCCGCGCCCGCGACGCCGTCCTGGCGCTGATGGCGCAGGATTGATCCATGCAGTTCGTGATCGACCCCGCGCATCCGAGCCTGCCCGGCCATTTCCCGGGCAATCCGATCGTGCCGGGCGTCGTGCTGCTCGATCGCGTGGTCGAAGCGATCGAAGCCGAAGCCGGTCCGCTTCATGGCGTGCGCCTCCCGCAGGTGAAGTTCCTGCAACCGTTGCGACCCGGTGAGGCCGCGCGGGTCGAACTCGACGGCGCCGCACCGCGCTGGCGCTTTCGTGTGATGCGCGACGATGTGCTGCTCGCGAGCGGCGACCTCGTCGCCGGTGACGCGTCGTGAACACGAACTGGAAAGAACGCCCGGAAGGCGGCGGCTGGTTCGCGATCTGGCTGATCCGCAGCATCGGTCGCTATGGCGGCCGCGGCGTCGCGCGCGCGTTGCTGCATCCGATCACGCTGTACTTCCTGCTGCGCCGTCCATTCGAGCGCGAGGCCTCGCGACGCTTCCTCACGCGCGCACTCGGCCGCCCCGCGACGACGCGCGACATCGCGAAGCACATCCACACCTTCGCATCGACCATCCTCGATCGCGTCTTCCTGCTCAGCGGCCAGCTCGATCGCTTCGACATCCGCACGTCGGGCCTCGACGAACTGCACGAGCCGCTCGATCGCGGCCAAGGCGTGCTGCTGGTGGGCTCGCACCTCGGCAGCTTCGACGCCATGCGCGTGCTCGGTACGCGGCGTCCGCAGACGAAGATCCGCGTCGTGCTCGACAAGAAGCACAACGTCGCGATGCAGACGCTGCTCGATGCGCTGAATCCCGAACTCGCCGCGAACATCATCGACGGCGGCATGGACGGCCCGTCGGTGCTGCTCGCGATCAAGGAAGCGACTGACCAGGGCGCGCTCGTGGCGCTGCTCGTCGACCGCGCGCAGCCCGGCGCGCCGACGCTGGACGTGCCGTTCATGGGCGGCACGGCCTCGCTGCCGACCGGCCCGTGGATGATCGCCGCCATGCTGAAACTGCCGGTCTGCACCGCGTTCGGTCTGTACCGCGGTGGCAACCGCTACGACCTCGACTTCACCATGTTCAGCGACCGCTTGGTCGCCGACCGGCATAACCGCGCCGCGGTGATCGCCGACTGCGTGCGCCGCTATGCCGCGATCCTCGAGGCGACGGCCCGGCAGTCCCCGTACAACTGGTTCAACTTCTTCGACTTCTGGCGCGAGACCGACCATGCCGCGACGCTCCCTGCTTCCGCTCCTGCTGCTGACGCTGGCGACGCCGTGGGTCCACGCCGCATCGCCGGAGATCGACACCGGCTGGATCCTCTCCAAGCTGGCGCGCCCCGCGCCGATGCGCACGCAGTTCGTCGAGCTGCACGGTTCGCGCCTGTTGAAAGCGCCACTGCGCATCGAAGGCGAGTACGCGCGCCCGAACGACGACACGTTGGTGCGCGACGTGCGTGTGCCCTACGCCGAGACGTCGACCATTCGCGCCGGCAGCGTGACGATCAAGCGCGGCACGTTGTCGCACACGTATTCACTCGATCGCGCGCCGCAGCTCGCGGGCTTGCAGTCGAGCTTCGGTGCGCTGCTCAGCGGTGATCGCACGCAGCTCGAACGCGCGTTCCGTCTCGACAGCAGCGGCACGCGCGAGCTGTGGACGCTGCGTCTGACACCAAAGGACGCGCGCATGGCGAAGTACGTGCGTGACATCGCGCTGTACGGCCGCGGTGCGGAGCTGCGCTGCATCGAGACGACGCCGAGCAAGGGCGAGCTGCAGCGCACGCTGCTCGCCGGCGCGGCGCAGTCCGCCAGCGGTGTCGCCGATGCCGCGTCGCTCGCCTCGCTGTGCCGTGGCGCGGCGACGCGATGAGCGCTGAAGGCCGCAGTCTCACGCCCGGACTCCGCCTTCTCCTCGCCTTCGTTTGGCTCGCCCTCCTGGGCGTGCTGGGCTGGGCCGCGAGCCGCACGCTCGATCTCGGCGGCGACCTGCGCAAGTTCATGCCGGCGCCGCAGACGCCGGCGCAGCACTTCCTGATCGACGAACTCGGCGAAGGCCCGGGCTCGCGCCTGTTGCTGCTCTCGATCGAAGGCGGCACGGCCGAGCAACGCACCGCGCAGTCGCACGCGCTCGCCGCAAAGCTGCGCACCACCAAGGGCATCGCACTCGTCGCGAACGGCGATGCCGACCTTTCCGCAATCCCCGAACGCCTGCGTCCGTATCGCTACCTGCTGTCGGATGCACCGTCGACGGGCGGCCTCGGCGCCGCGGCCTTGAGCGACGAATTGCAGCAGCGCGTCGCCGATCTCGGCTCGCCGATGGCGTCGATGATCGAGCCGGTGATCGAGCGCGATCCGACGCTGGAGATTCTCAAGCTCGCCTCGCAATGGGAGCCCGCCGCATCGCCGCAGAAGGTCGACGGCGTGTGGGTGAGCCGCGATGCGTCGCGCGCGCTGCTCGCCGTGCAGACGACGGCCGCGGGCTTCGATCCCAAGGGCCAGGAAGCCGCGGTCGGCGCGATCCATGCCGCGTTCGATGCCGTTCGCGGCAAGACGCCGACGCATCTCGTCATGACCGGCCCCGGCGCGTTCGCGGTCGAAGTCGCCCGTCGCACGCAGCACGAGGCCAGCCTGATCGGCACGGTCGATTCGATCTGCTTCTTCCTGCTGCTGTGGGTCGCCTATCGCTCGTGGAAGGCGCCGCTGCTCGGCGGCCTGCCGCTCGCGACTGCGGGCCTCACCGGCCTCACCGCCGTGGCGTTCGCGTTCGACGGCGTGCACGGCATCACCGTTGCGTTCGGCTTCACCCTGATCGGCGTCGCGCAGGACTATCCGATCCATCTCTTCAGTCACCAGCGTCCTGGACTGTCGCCGTGGACGAGCGCGAAGGCGCTGTGGCCGACGCTCGGCACCGGCGTCGCGTCGACATGCATCGCGTACATGACGTTCCTCCTGTCGGGCGTCGACGGCCTGCGCCAGCTCGCGGTGTTCACCATCGTCGGCCTCGGCAGCGCTGCGATCGCCGCGCGTTTCCTGCGTCCCGGTCTGATCGACCCCGCGCCGCGCGACGTCGCCGACTCGCGCCGGCTGCGCGCGCTGTGGACGCGCATCGCGCGCTGGCCGCGTCTCGGCGTCGTTGCCGGTCTCGTGCTTGCGACGGTGCTGCTCGCCGCGCTGAAGTTCGCGCCCGGCCCGTTCTGGGAAAACGACCTGTCGAAGCTGACGCCCGTCCCCGCCGGCGCGCTACAGCAGGACGCGCAGCTGCGCAGCGAGCTGGGCGCACCGGACGTGCGTTATCTCGTCACGATCGACGGCCGCGATGTCGAATCGGTGCTGCAGGCGAGCGAGCGCCTGATCCCGACGCTCGATGCGCTGCGCGGGAAGCAGGCGATCGCCGGTTACGACCTCGCCGCGCGCTACGTGCCGAGCGCGGCGACGCAACGCGCTCGCCAGGCGCGCCTGCCCGACGACGCGACGCTGCGCCACGACCTCGGCACCGCGCTCGCATCGAGCCCGTTCGTCGCGGATGCGTTCGAAGGCTTCGTCGAGGATGTCGCGACCGCACGTAGCGCGAAACCGCTCACGCCTGCCGATCTCGACGGCACGCCGCTCGCGAGCGCGATCGAAGGCTTGATGCTCCAGCGTCCCGGCCACGCGACGGCGCTGGTGACGCTGACCGGTCTCAAGGATCCCGCCGTCGTGTCGCGTGCGCTGCAGGGCACCGGCGCGCAGCTGATGGATCTCAAGGACGCGTCGGAATCGCTGGTCGCCGCCTATCGCGGCCGCGTGCTGTGGGCGCTCGCGCTCGCCGGCGTGCTGCTCATCGTCACCGTATTCGTCGCGCTTCGCTCGCCGCGCCGCGTGCTGCGCGTGCTCGCACCGATGGCGCTGACCACGCTGCTGATCCTCGCCGTGCTGCGCGTGCTCGGCGTCGAGTTGAATCTCTTCCACCTCGTCGCGCTGATCCTCGCCGCCGGCCTCGGGCTCGACTACGCGTTGTTCTTCGACCACGCGGGCGACGATTCGGACGAACAGGTGCGCGCGCTGCACGCCATCATCGTCTGTTCGCTGACCACGCTGCTCGTGTTCCTGCTGCTCGGCCTGTCGACGATCCCGGTGCTGCGCGCGATCGGCCTGCCGGTCGCGATCGGCGTCGCATCGAACTTCGTGCTGGCGCTGCTGATCGTCCGCCACGACAGCGTGGAGCGCACGGCATGACGACCCTGCCGCAGACGCGCGAAGACATCACCCGGCTGATCCCGCACCAAGGGCGCATGTGCCTGTGGCAGCGTGTGGTCGAGGCCGACGCGCGGCGCATCGTCGTGCAGGCGTTCGACCACGGCGACGCCGGGCATCCGCTGCGTCATCGCGATCGCCTGCATGCGGTGCATCTGGCCGAATACGGCGCGCAGGCGATGGCGGTGCACGGCGGGCTTCGCGGTCGCGATGCGGGCCTCGCGCCGCGGCCGGGCCTGCTGGTCGCGTTGCGTGGCGTCGTCCTGCATCGCGATCGCATCGACGATCTCGACGGCCCGCTCGACGGCGAAGCCGAAGTGCTGGTCGACAGCGAAACCGGCGCGCAATACGCGTTCGTCATCCGCCATTGCGGCGCGACGATCGCCGAAGGCCGCGCGGCGGTGATCCACCCGCCGGCGTAAGGCCTCAGTGCCGCATCATCGGCCTGTCGGCCACCGAGGCCCCGGACAGGTCGATGCGTTGGGTCTTGCGATGCGTGAGCGCCTCGTCGGCGCGGCCGAACACGGCGAGCGGGTTTTCCGTCGGCGATGTGCTGGTCGCCGCCGCGGCCACCGCATCGGTTCCGAGCATCGTCGCCGATGCATTGGCGATGCGTTCGATCGCCTGCAGCCGATCGGCATCCACCTCGCCGTTGAGGGTGAGCACGAATTCCGGCGCGCCACTCACGCGATTGAGCGCCTCGCCCGACGCCAGCAACCGTTCGAGCGCGTGACTGCACTGCTGCAACGTCTGCTCGACAATGCGATGCCCGCGCTGCGAGACGACGCGCGAATAGCCCTGCAGTTCGACGATCACCACCGAATAACGCGGCAGCGCGACCACCGGCGCCGCTTCCGCGGGCGGGTGCAGCGTCGCGGTGCGCTCGGCGTCGAGCAACTGCCGGCGCGCCTCCAGCAGGTTCATCGTGACGCGCGCCAGCGCGGCGAGCGCCTCGCGCTGGCCGTCGTCGAGTTCGCGCGGGCGACGGTCGATCACGCAGACGGTGCCCACGGCCGTGCCATGCGGCGTCACCAGCGGCATGCCGGCGTAAAAGCGGATGCCGCGTCCGCCGGTGACGTCGGGGTTGTCACGAAAGCGCGGATCCTGCGTCGCGTCCGGCACTTCGAGCAGCAGCTGCGGCTCGCGCACGGCGTGGTCGCAGAAGGCGACGTCGCGCGAGGTTTGCATCGATTCGATGCCGATGCGCGACTTGAACCACTGGCGGTCGCGATCGATCAGCGACATCGTCGCAATCGGCGCATCGCAGATGCGCGCGGCGAGGCGCACGATGTCGTCGTACGCCGCCTCGGGAAGCGAGTCGACGATGCGGTAGGTATCCAGATCACGTTGGCGTTGGCGTTCGGGCATGCAGGGTCTCCACGACGCGGCCTGTTCATTGTCGGAAGCGGGCGTGGGCGCGCAATGAGAGAAAGCCCCTACGCGGTCGCCCGCATGCGCAACTTGCGACGCCTGCCACGAACTACGCGACAATGACGCGGGATTCACACGGACTTCGCAGATGAGCCATCGACGCGCACTCGTGACCGGCGGCAGCGGCGATCTCGGCGGCGCGATCGCATTGCGCCTCGCCATCCAAGGCGAGCACGTCATCGTGCACGCCAACCGCGGCGTCGAACGCGCACAGGGCATCGTCGACGCGATCCGAGCGGCGGGCGGCTCGGCCGAGGCCGTCGCCTTCGACGTGGCCGACGCCGACGCGAGCGCCGACGCCATCGCGCGCATCCTCGACGCCGGCCCGGTGCATATCGTGGTCAACAACGCGGGTATCCACGACGACGCGCCGCTGGCCGGCATGTCGCGCGAGCAGTGGACGCGGGTGATCGACGTGTCGCTGCACGGCTTCTACAACGTGACGCAGCCGCTCCTGCTTCCGATGGCGCGCGGGCGCTGGGGCCGGATCGTCAGCGTGTCGTCGGTTGCCGCGGTGACCGGCAACCGCGGGCAGGCGAACTACGCCGCGGCCAAGGCCGCATTGCACGGCGCATCGAAGTCGCTGGCGCGCGAGATGGCGAGCCGCGGCATCACGGTGAACGTGGTGGCGCCGGGCGTCATCGAAGGGTCGATGGCGAAGGACGCATTCCCCGCCGAGACCATCAAGCAGATCGTCCCGGCGGCGCGCGCCGGCAAGCCGGAGGAAGTCGCGGCGCTGGTGGGCTTCCTGTGCAGCGACGACGCGGCCTACGTCACGGGTCAGGTGATCGGCATCAACGGCGGCATGGCCTGACGCCTCACGCCGCGGCGACGAAGCTGAGCATTCGCCGCTGCGATCCCGCAGTATCGACGCGATCGTCAAGCGGCGGCTGATACATCGATCGCCCAGGCCGCACCGTGCCGGCCGGAGGCTCCCGATGTCCCGTCGCCTCACGTCCGCCGCTCTGCTCGCCCTCGTCCTCGCCGGCCCCGTGGCCGCGTCGCAGCCCGCCATCGATCCCGCCGCACGCAATCCGCCACCCGCGGTCGCGCTGTCGAGTTTCGATCGTTTCGAACTGCAACCGGTGACGCTCGCGCCCGGGCTCGAAGCCCACAAGGGCAACGTCGTCGCGCGGCAGTACCTCGACGTCGACGTCTCCGAACGCGTGCCGCGCCTGATCGAACCGCGCAACGCGACGCCCGTGCAGGGCGAGCCGCGCACGCTGGTGATCCAGCCGGAGGTCGCCGACATCCGCTTCATCACCGGGGGCAAGCGCGTGCTGTTCGGCGGTTTCGCCGGCAGCTCGTGGGCGCTGGTGAAGCTGCACCTGATCGACAAGGCCACGGGCGAAGTCGTGGCGGAACCCCAGTTCCTGCAGCGCGCCAACTCGATCGCCGCCGGCTACAGCCTCGGCGCGGCCGACAAGCTGATGCTGGCGCGGCTCGCCGACATGGTCGCGTCGTACCTGAAGACGAACTTCGACGCTCCGGTGGGCAGTGCGGTGGCGGTGGCCGCCCCGCCAATGGACTGACGGGTGGGACGGACGGTGCACGCGCGGTTCATCGGCCCGGGGCAAGATGGGACGAACCGACGGAGGCCGCTGTCATGACCCTGCGCCCACTTATTCCTGCCGTACTCGCCTTGGCGCTGGCCGCCTGCGCGAGCGCTTCGCACGTGATGATTTCCGACCCGCGCCCGCCGATTCCGGTCGAGCAGGTGCGCCTGTACCTGTCCGCGCCGCAGACGCGTTACGTGGAGATCGCGATCCTCGACGCGAGCAGCGGCGACTTCACCTACGGCGCGCAGAACCGCACCGACACGCTGATGCTGAAGCTGCGCACCGAAGCCGCGAAGCTCGGCGCGAACGGCGTGCTGCTGCAGGACCGCGCGCAGGTGTCCTCGGGCAGTGGCGTGGGCGTCGGCGTGGGCGGCGGCAGCTACCACGGCGGTGGCGGCTTCTCGTCGGGCGGCGTGAGCTTCGGCATCAATCCTCCAAAGGAACTCGCGCACGCCATCGCGATCTACGTGCCGGACGCATCCGGCAGCTGACGCACGTTACGCCGCGGCGTCGACCGTGGCGGCTTCGGCGTACCAGGCCGGCGAGAGCAACGGCTCCGCCGGCGCGCGGTGATCGCCCAGCACCAGTTCCAGTCCCGCATCGCCCAGCCCCGGATGCTCGCGCCGCGCATGCGCCAGCATCTCGGCGGCGAGATCGTGCATGCGCGCGACGTCGGTACGCATGCGGGCGATGAATGCATCCGGCTCGAGGGTGTCGACGAGCTGGCGGTTGAGTTCGTGGAACCACGGAATGCGGTACTGGTCGAGCAGCCGACCGTCGAGCGGCGCGGTATCGCCGCGTTCGGCGTTGAGCTCGCCCCATCGGCGCAGTAGCGACTGCATGCCGAGGTTGAGCGTGCGCGCTTCGCCGAACAGCGTACGCAGCTGGCCGAGCACCGGCGTCGACGTCAGGTAACCGGAGAAGAACAGGGGCGCGAGCAGCGACCAGTAGTACGTGTAGTCCCAGATCACCTTCAGCGGCATGACCTGCGCATCGCCGAACAGGCGGTACTGGTCCTGGTAGAGCGTCAGCGTGTTCTCGTAGAACGAGAAGTAGAGCTGCTGGTACAGCGACGCCATCGCCGTGATCGGCTTGCCCGCGCGATCGGCGGCGATCATCTCCGTGATGTACGTGTTGGCGATCGCGATGAAATCGCTGCCGGGCGAATAAAACGGATCGAGGAACACGCCCGCCTCGCCGGTCAGCGCCCAGCGATCGCCCGAGAACACCTGCTTCGCGCCGTGCGAGAAGTGGCGCATGAACATGAAGTCCTGCAGCTCGTGACCGCCCGCTTCGAGCATCGCGGCGACGCGCGGCTGATGGCGATGCAGCCACGCCATCGCCTTCGCGTGCGTGTTCATCGTCTCCAGCGGGTGCAGGTCGCCGTCGCAGACGATGCCGAGCGAATGCTGGTTGGACGACAGCGGGATCAGCCAGAACCAGTAACCCTCGCCGCACATGTGATTCGTCGAGCGCCAGCGGTCCGGCGGCGTGCAGCGGCCGAGCCAGTCCGGATCGCTCGACCAGTCGCGCGGATCGAGCAGGCCCGACACGCGCCACCACGCAGAATTCGCGTTGTGATCGTTGGTCTGCGCGAGATCGAGCTTGCGCTTGATCAGGCCGGCGCGGCCCGAAGCATCGACCACCCAGCGCGCGGACAGCTCGTGCGTCACGCCATCGCATTCGTAGCGCACGCCGTGGAGCGTGCCGTCGCTACTCAATTCGATGTTGCGCACGATCGCGCCGTCACGCACGTCGATGCCGTTCTCGCGCGCGTGCTCGGTGAGGAAGTTCTCGAAGCGGCCGCGGTCGATCTGCCACGACGTCGTCGGCAGCAGGCGGCTGACACCGAGCTCGGTGCACCGATCGATCTCGGATTGGCCGTCGCTGAAGAAGAAGCGGAAACCGAACTTGCGGATCTGTTCGGTGTCCAGATGCTCGCGCAGGCCGAGCACGTGGCTGAAGTAGTGCGCGCCGATCTCGACGGTCGATTCGCCCACCTTGAACGCGCCTTCGCGCACCGGATGACGATGGCGTTCGAGCACGGTGATGCGCAGCGACGGATCGCGGCGGACGAGCTGGAGTGCGAGCGTCAGGCCGGCGAGTCCACCGCCGAGGATCACGACATCCGGGTCGGTCATGGTGCTCATGGGTCAGCCGGAATGCGCGGGCGCGGCGACGGGCGTCGCAGCGAACTCACCGCTCGGGTCGTGGATGATCACGGGGTTGCTGCGCGTGCGACGGTACTCGGCCATCACGTTGCCGTAGGCGAAGACCTGCGCGACCACGTGCGACGTGATACGCCACAGGTCGCGCAGCGGGCGGAAATGGCTCTTGCGGAACTTCACCGGGCCGGTGTTCGCCTGGTAGCGCGATTCGATCGGCACCGAGACGCAGCGAACGCCGAGCTTGCGCGATGCCGAGATCAGCATCTGCGCCTCGTAGACGAAGTCCTCGCCGGGGATGTCGCCGACGCCGAGCGCGCATACCGATGCCGGGTAGAAGCGCTGGCCGCTCTGCGTGTCGGCGATGCGGAAGCCGCACCCCCAGGCGATGCCCCAGTCGCCGAATTCGTTGGCGATGCGGCGGTAGGTCGGCTGCCGCGCGCGCTTGCGCAGGCGGGCGCCGATGACGATGTGCTCGGGATAGACGTTGGCGGCGTCGAGCAGGCGCGGAATGTCTTCCGCCGCGTGCTGGCCGTCGCCGTCCATGCTGATCACGCCGCGGAAGCCGCGACGCATCGCTTCGGCGAAACCGTCGCGCAGGCCCGCGCCCTTGCCCATGCGCGTGGCGTGACGGATCACGGTGATCGGCAGGTCGGACACGCGCTCGACCGTCGCGTCGTCCGAACCGTCGTCGATGAGGATGACGTTGGGGCAGTGCGCGAGCGCGCCTTCCACCACGTCGCGGATCCGCAGCTCCTCGTTGAGCGCGGGAATGACGATCGCGACGTCGCGGGCGCTGATCGGCTCAGCCATGAACGATCTCCACGTCGAGCACGCGGCCCGGGCCGGCCCGGAGCGTGCAGTGCGGCGTATTCGCCGCGAGGGCCTGGAACAGGGGCAACATCGGTCGCATCGCATTGTGCGCGGCGCATTGCGCCAACGCACCCTCGGGCTCGCCGACCGTCCCGTCCCGAAGCGACAGGGTAAGCCGCGGGCCGCGGTCGCCGCGTGAGAGCACCAGCGCGCCGCCGAGCAGGCCTTCGCTGGGCTGCGCGCGGGCGAGCGGGCCCGTCGATGCGGCATCGAACGCGACCAGCAGCACGGCCTCGGCACCGGTCGCCAGCTGCACGCAGGCTTCGATCAGGCCCTGCGCGAACGTCGCGTCGTAGGCGCTGACCGACGTCGCCGGCGCCATCGCGCCTGCACCGATCGTCCAGTAGCCGGCGGCGGCGTTGTGCACCGAGTTGTGGAACTTGATGGGCGACACCGCGTCCGGCTGCGATGCGAGCGTCGCGCACATGTAGTCGGTGATGGCGAGGTCGCCGTGCATCGATGCGAAGACCGACGGCAGTGTTTTCGGATCGCGTTCGGCCGCGGCGCAGGCGGCGAGGGCGACATCGAGCGCGACGGCGACGCTGTCCGGCGCACGGCGGCGCTCGTTCGGCGGCAGCAGTTGCGGCGACGGGCGCGACGGCGCGTTGTCCACGTGCGTACCGTCGCGCACGAGCGCGAGCGCGGCGTCCCAGCCCGGAACACCTGGCGCCCAGAAGCCGACGCCTTCGATCGTTGCGGTCAGGGTCATGCGGCGGCTCGCCCGAACAGCAGCGAGCAGTTGTTGCCGCCGAAACCGAATGAGTTGTTCATCGCGTAGCGGATCTCGCGATGTGCAGTGTCGAAGCGGATCTGCGGGCCGCAGATCTCATCGGGCGTCGACGCACCGAGCGTGCCCGGCAGTTCGCCCGACTCGAGCGCGAGCAGCGCGATCACCGATTCGACGATGCCCGCCGCGCCCAGCGTGTGGCCGGTGTAAGCCTTGGTCGAACTCGCGTGCAGCGTGTCGGGGAACACCGCCTTCACCGCCAGCGATTCGGCGCGATCGTTCGCCGGCGTCGCCGTGCCGTGCAGGTTGAGATAGCCGACGTCAGCGGGTTGCACGCCGCCGCGCGCGAGCGCATCGCGCATCGCGAGCTGCGCGCCGAGGCCTTCCGGATGCGGCGCCGACATGTGGTGCGCGTCCGACGACTCGCCGTAGCCGCGCAGCTGCAGGCCGGTGTCGCCGTCCTGCGCGCGTTCGACGACCGCGAAGCCGCCGGCCTCGCCGAGCGACAGGCCGTCGCGCGTCGCGTCGAACGGCTTGCACGGGTTCTTCGACACCAGCTGCAGCGAGTTGAAGCCGTAGATCACGCTGCCGCAGAGCGTGTCGACACCGCCGACGATCGCGGCGTCGGCAACACCGGCCTCGATCAGCCGCGCGGCCTGCGCGAACACCTTCGCGCTCGACGAGCAGGCGGTCGCGACGGTCACCGCGGGGCCGCGCGCACCCGTCGCGTGCTGCACGAAGTCGCCCGGCGAATGCACCGTGTGGATGATCGGGCGCTGCAGGTCGGCGGGGAAATTCGTGGTGCCGTCGGCGTCGGTGACCAGGCGCGTGTACGCCTCTTCCGTCGCGCCGATGCTGGAGGTCGACGTGCCGATCACCACGGCGACGCGTTCGGCGCCGTACTTCGCGATCGCGGCGCGCGTGGCGTCCAGCACGCCGTCCTGCTGCAACGCGATCCACGCCAGCCGGTTGTTGCGGCATTCCCACTGCGACCACTCGGCGGGCAGGGCGTCGTCCTCGACGCCGTCGACGCGACCGATCCAGCAGTCCAGCTGCCGAGCGCCGAAGTCGTTGCGGCGCAGGCCGCTGCGGCCCTCGCGAAGCGCGCGGCGGTGGGCGTCCAGCCCGCGGCCGAGCGCGCTCGTCGCGGTGAACGCGCGGATCGCCAGCGGCGGCATCGGGGACAGGTCGGACGGCGGCACGGCGGCTTCCCGTAAACAGGGCGGTGAAGTATGCCAGCCGTCATCCTTCACGCCTTCGTCATGGCGTATCCTCGCGCCACGCCAGTTGCGCTGCTGAACGGCCGCTTCGATGTCGTCCCGCGCCCACCACCAGTTCACTCTCTTCCGCGACCGCGACGTGCTCCAGACGGGCATCGTCGCGCTGGCCGCGTGCGTGCTGTCGGCCGGCTTGGTCTACCTCGCCTACCTCGTGCACGTGGTGCGGACCGCCCGCCGTGCGCCATGCGCGCCGGAGCAGGGCGCGCACCTGCTGCTGTTCGGCAAGCACGCGCCGCGGGGGCGGATCGACGACGACTTCGCCGCGCGCCTCGATCGTGCCGCGACGCTGTGGCGCGAGCGTCCGTCGCAGCATCTCGTGCTGCTGGGCGGCGGTGCGCAGGGCGAGCCGACCGAAGCGGAGATCGCGCGTCGCGAACTGTTCGCACGTGGCCTCGCGCCCGACACGCCGCTGCAGCTCGAATCCAGCTCGCGCGACACGCTGCAGAACCTGCGCAATGCGCGGCAGATGCTCGGCGATGCGGTGCGCGATCGCGTGACGCTGCTGTCGAACCGCTACCACCTCGCGCGCTGCGCGCTGTTCGCCCGTCAGCTCGGTTTCGACGTCGAGCTCTGCGCCGCCGAGCCGCGCCTGCGCCTCAGCCCGCGCATGGTGCTGCGCCTCGCCGGCGAAGCGGCCTACATCTGCTGGGCTGACATCGGCACGCGCTGGGCGCGATTCGTGCGCAGCGACCGCATGCTGGCGCGGGTGACCTGAGCGTCGCCCAGCGAACCATCCAAATGAAAACGCCCGCATCACTGCGGGCGTTTTGCATTGCGACGGGGCGATCGATCAGCCCTTCTTCGCCTTCTGCTGCGGCACGAACTGTTCGCGCACCGCCTTGGCGAGCAGCTTCGGCGGCAGCAGGCCCTGGTCGAGCAGGAAGTCGTTGAAGGCCTTGCGGTCGAACTTGTCGCCGAGCGCGATCTCGGTTTCGGTGCGCAGCTGCATCAGCTGCGAGTAGCCGTAGAAGTAGCTGCCCGCCTGGCCCGGCGAATTCACCGAATAGCGATCGATTTCCTGGCGCGCCATCGCCTTCGACAGGCCGACCTTGTTCACCAGCCAGTTGAACGCGGTATCGCGATCGGTAAGGCCGAGGTTGATCATCGGATCGAGCATGGCGCGGCTCGCACGCAGCAGGCGCAACTGCTGCGCGATCAGCTGACCGTCGAGCGGCTCGTACGGCACCATCTCCGCCTCGGCGTACAGCGCCCAGCCTTCAACGTTGACCGAGTTAAACGCGTAGAGCGTGCGCGCCAGCGAGATGCCGCGCTCGACCATCGCGGTGACCTGCAGCTCGTGGCCCGGACGGCCTTCGTGCGCGGACAGCGTCCACGCGCCAGCCGGGTAGTTGAAGTCGTCGTACGGGCCGTCGGCGCCCGCGTTCGGGTTCGACAGCGGCAGCACGAACACGCCCTGCTGGCCGGTGTTGCCGACCAGCGGCGCCGGGAGGAAGTGCGGCGCCGGCTGCGAGGCGTTTTCCGCCGGCGTGCCCACGCGCATCTGCATCGGACGGTTCGGCAGCTCGACGACGCGCTTCGCCGCGATCAGGCGATCGAGTTCCGGCATCACCACCGTGCGGTAATGCGCTTCGATCTTGTCGTCGGGGATCGGCGTCTTCTTGAGCTGGCGGATCACGGCGACGTAATCGGTGTCGTTCCAGCCGTGTTCCTTCGCGACCAGCGGCGCGATCTGCTGCATCGCGTTACGCGTTTCCGCGAACTCCATCTGCGCGCGTTCGATCAGCGTGCGCGGATCGATGTCGATGCCGACGTTCTTGAGCGCGAGCGAATACAGCTCCGGCGGCAGCGAATACGTCGTGCGCGCCTTCGGCAACACGGTCGACTTGCTCCACGCGGCGTACTCGTCGAGCTGCTTGTCGAGCTGGGCCAGCGCCGGGCCCGCGTCGATCTTGTACTTGTCGAACAGTGCCTTGATGCCGGTCTGGTACGTCTTGAGGTTGTCGAGCGACTGCTGCACCTCGACCTGCGTCGGCATCAGCAGGCCGGCCTGGTCGCGCTCGTCGTAGCGCTGGCGCGCGAGCGTGGTCAGCGGCGTGCTGCCCGGCGCCATGCCGACATACGCCTGCAGGCGCTTCACCGCCATCGCGCGGCGCTCGGCCGGGGTCTGGTCGGAGAGCAGGCCCTGCAAGCCGCCGAACACGGTCTGGCCGACGTCGAGCCACGGGCGCGTCATCTTCTCGTTGACCGTGCTGGCTTCGATCGCGTCGTCGGCGGCCTCGATCAGGATCTCGAGGTCCTGGCGGACGTTCGGATCCTTTTCCGTCGCGAGCTTAGTCTTGAGCTCGTCGCGCGCCTTGGCGGTGGCGTCGCGATAGCGCGAGGCGTAGTTCGGGCCGTAGTCGAAGACCTTGTCGTCGAAGCCCGGCACGCCGAAGAACGAGAGCTGCTCCGGCTGGAACGGCGCCTGCGCCATCAGCAGGATCTGCGTGTACTGGTTGCTGCGCGCGACCCACGCCGGCGCGGGCTTGGCCGCCGGTCTGGCCGCGGCCTTCGCGGCGGGTGCAGCGGGCGCCGCGAGCGCGAGGCCCGGGGCGAGCAACGCGAGCGAAAGGGCGAGGACGAGGGGCTTGTGCATGGTCGAGGGGCTCCGGTGAGGCGTCGAGGATGGCGGGCCGGCCGGACGCGGCCATGCGCCGAAGGTCACGGCGATGCGATGGAGCGCACGCGCGCCGACGGCAGGTCGGCGCGCGCGGGGGACGTCACGGCTTCAGGCAGCGCGCCAGGAAGTCGTCGGTCATCTTCAGGCGGTGCAGCTGGTCCTTGCCCTTGAGGCCGTGCTTCGCACCCGGATAGGTCATCAGCTCGAAGGTCTGGCCGCGCTGCTGCAAGGCGCTCATCAGCGCGGTGGAGTTGGTGAACAGCACGTTGTCGTCGGCCATGCCGTGCAGCAGCAACAGCTTCGGCGCGTTCGGGCCGACCAAGCCGTCGATGTGCTCGAGCACGCGCGCGTTCTTGTAGCCCTGCGGATTGCTCTTCGGCAGGTCCATGTAGCGCTCGGTGTAGTGCGTGTCGTACAGGCCCCAGTCCGTGACGGGCGCGCCGGCCACGCCGCAGGTGTAGTCGCCCTTGCCGTTCGCGAGCAGCATCAGCGTCATGTAGCCGCCGTTGCTCCAGCCGTAGACGCCGACGCGCTTGGCATCCACCCACGGCTGCGACGTCAGCCAGTGCAGCGCGGTGCGCTGGTCGTCGACTTCCACTGTGCCCTGCTTGCCGTACAGCGCGCCGCCGAACGCCGCGCCGCGACGCGGCGTGCCGCGGTTGTCGACCGAGAACACCACGTAGCCGTGCTGCGCGAGGTACTGGTTGAGATCGGGCTGCCAGGTTTCCTTGACCGTCTGCGAGGCGGGGCCGCCGTAGACGTTGACGACGACCGGGTACTTCTTCGACGCATCGAACCCGTCCGGCTTGATGACGTAGTAGTGCAGCGACGTCTTGCCGTCGGCGGCCTTGAGCGTGCCGAACTCCATCGGGCGATGCGCGGCGCGGTAGGGCGCATAGGGATGCTTGGCGTCGGCGAGGTCGTTCTTCACCAGCGTTGCGATCTCGCCGCCGTCGGCGCGATGCAGCACCAGCTGCGGCGGCGTGGTCGGGTTCGACCAGTTGTCGACGTAGACGCTGCTGTTCGCCGCGAACGTCGCGCTGTGCCAGCCCGCTTCCTTCGACAGCTTCTCGATCGCGCCGCCCTTGAGCGGCACGCGATAGACCTGCAGCTGCGTCGGCGATTCACGGCCCGCGCTGAAGTAGACCCAGCCGGCGTTCGGGTCGACGCCAAGCACGTCGTCGACCGGCCACTCGCCCGACGTCAGCGCGCGCGCCTTGCCGGCGGCGTCGATGACGTAGAGGTGCTCGAAACCGCTGCGCTCGCTGCTCCACAGGAATGCGCCGTCCTTGAGGAAGCGCAACGCGTCGTGCAGCGGTACCCACGTCTTCGACCGTTCAGTGACGAGCGTGCGCTGCTTGTTCGTCGACAGGTCGGTCTCGATGAGCTCGAGCGTCTTCTGGTCGCGCGACTGGCGCTGGAAGGTGAGGTGTTGGGGATCGCGCCACGTGACGCGGGCGAGGTAGATGTCGGGGTTCTGGCCGAGGTCGATCCAGCGCGCATCCTTTGATGCACCCGACGGATCGATCACGCCGAGCTTGATCGCGACGTTGGTATCGCCCGCTGCCGGATAACGCTGCTCGACGACTTCGGTGCGGTCCGGATACACCTCGTAGCGCTTCTGCACCGGCACCTTCGATTCGTCGATGCGTGCGAACGCGATGCCCGAGTCATCCGGCGCCCACCAGTAACCGGTGTGGCGTGCCATTTCCTCGTCGGCGACGAACTCCGCCTGGCCGTTGCCGATGGTCTCGCCGCCGTCGAACGTGAGCTGGCGCTGCGCGCCAGTGGCGAGGTCGATCACCCACAGGTTGCGGCCGCGCACGAAGCTGACGTACTTGCCGGCCGGCGAGATCTTGGGATCGGTCGCGAAGCCTTCCTTGTTGGTGAGCTTGCGCACCGCGTCCTTGCCGGACTTGGCGAGGTCGTAGAGATAGAGGTCGCCGCCGAGTGGGAACAGCAGCGTCTTGCCGTCGGGCGAGAACTGGTAGTCGACGATGCCGGACAGCGCGGCGATGCGCTGGCGTTCACGGCGCGCCTTCTCCTCGTCGCTCAGCACTTCCGCGCCGGGGAGCACGTCGTCGGAGTCGACGAGAAGCTTCGTCGTCCCGCTCGCGATGTCGTAGGCCCAGAGGTCGAGGCGATTGCGGTCGCGGTCCTTGCCGCGCAGGAACGTGACGCGCGTTCCATCCGGCGACACCTTGGGTTTCACGAGGCTCGGACCCGACAGCGGTGCATCGCCGGCGAGCGCTTCGAGGGTGAGTCTGGACGGCGGGGCCGGCGTTTCGGCGGAGGCGATGGGCGAGATCAAAGCGGCGGTCAGCAGGACGGCGGGGAGGACAGCACGAAGCCGGAGGCGGTTCATGTGGATGGGTCGTCGCGGAAGTCAAGCGAGTGTACGGGTCGCCGTGTGTGCGCAGACACACCGAACTGTCGACTCCGGACTGCTACCGTCGCCCGATGTCCCCCCCCAACTCCCTGCGGTGGCGTCTGCGCGACGCGACCGCCGACGCCCATGCCCGCGTCGATGCGCGCGTCGGGGACGCCTTCGACGACGTGGCCGGCTACGCCATGTTCCTGCGCGCCATGCACCGCTTCGTCGCCAACGCGCGGCACGTGCTCGGCGACGCCGACGATCTCGTCGCCTGTGAAGCCGCGCTGCTCGAGGACCTCAGTGTCGTCGGCAGCGCACCGGTGGACAGCGGCGAAGCACCGGCAACCACGCGCGACGATGCGCGCCTCGGCTGGCGCTACGTGATTGCGGGCTCCTCGCTCGGCGCGCGCGTATTGGTGCGGCGCGTCGAAGCGCTCGGCTTCGATGCCACGCGGGGCGCGCGCTACCTCACGCTCCACGCGCAGGGCGATGCCTGGCGTACGTTGTTGTCCACGCTCGACGCCCTGCGTCTGAGCCCCGGCGAGGAGCGCGCGGCATGTGCCGGCGCGAACGAAGCCTTCGCCTGCGTCGAGCGCTGCCTCGACAATGCACGTTACGGAGCTGTCGCATGACCCGCTTGAACACCATCGACGCCGATGGCTGCGCGAAGGAACCGATCCATCTGTCCGGCGCGATCCAGGCGCACGGCTATCTCGTCAGCTGCGCGATGCCGGATTGGACCGTGCGCCAGACGTCCGCGAACATCGAAGACCTGCTCGGCGTTCCGGTCGACGAACTGCTCGGACGTTCGCTGCGCGACTACGCAAGCGAGGACGTGCTGCAGGCGATCCTCGACACGCTGTCGATGGTGACGCCGGGCAACGCGACCGCGCAGCGCGCGGGGCAGGCCAATCTCGGTCCGCTCGGCACGGCATGCGACCTCGTCGTGCACGTCGCCGACGATCTGGTGCATATCGAGATCGAACCGCGCTTCGAGCGCGGCATGTCGCCGCAGCCGACGGTGCTCGCGCAGTCGATGATCGCGGCCGTCGCGCACGAGCCGCCCGAAAACTTCCACGAGTTCGTGGCCGCGCAGGTGCGTGGGCTGACCGGCTACGACCGCGTGATGGTCTATCGCTTCCTGCACGACGGCACCGGCGACGTGATCGCCGAGTCGCGCGCGGACGACATGGAGGCCTACCTCGGCCTGCGTTTTCCCGCATCCGACATTCCGCCGCAGGCGCGCGCGCTGTACCTGCGCAATCGCCTGCGCGTGATTCCGGATGTCGACTACGAACCGGTGCCGATCGTGCCGGGCATGGTCGACGACGGTCGCCCGCTCGATCTCTCGCAGCACGCGCTGCGCAGCGTCTCGCCGATCCACCTCGAATACCTGCGCAACATGGGCGTCGGTGCGTCGATGTCGATCTCGATCATCGCCGGTGGCCGCCTGTGGGGACTGGTCGCCTGCCATCACCGCGTGCCGCGGCTGGTGCCGCCGGCGATCCGCGCGGCCGCCGACCTGTTCGGCCTGTTCGTCTCGATGCGCGTCGCGTCGGCCGAGCAGCAGAGGACGCTCGCGCATTTCGAGCACGCACAGCAGGTGCGCGACGCGCTGGTGCTGCGACTGACGCAGGCGCGCGACTTCGACCGCGCGCTGACCGACGAGCTGCCGCTGCTCCGCACCGCACTCGGTGCGGACGGCGCCGCGCTGTGGTCGCAGTCGCGCTGGCATGCGAGCGGGCAAACGCCGGATCCACGCCGCGTGGCGGCGCTGGTCGACTGGTTGCAGCAGCAGGGCGCTGTCAGCGTCGCCGTGACCGACACCGCTGCCGACTGGGCCGCGCCCATGGACGGCGATGCCACCGCCGGCGTGCTCGCCCTGCGACTCGGCGCCGACGACTGGCTGCTTCTGTTCCGCGACGAACAGGTGCAGACCGTCAACTGGGCGGGCGAGCCGGCGAAGGCGCTCGTCCCCACCGACGACGGCCTGCGCATCGCGCCGCGCCGTTCGTTCGCGGTCTGGCGCGAAAGCGTGCGCGGCCACAGCGCGCCGTGGAGCGACGCCGACCGCCGCGGCGCCGCGCGCCTGCACCAGGTGCTGACCGAGCAGCGCCGTCGCATCCAGACGCGCACCGACGTGCCCGCGCTCGACCAGCAGCGCCGGCAGGCCGCGATGGATGAGCGTCGCCAGCGCCTCGAGCAACTCTCGCAAATGCTCGAAGGGCTCAGCCATCTCGATCCCGGCGTCGGCGCGCGCCTCGACGCCGGCATCGCCGCGCTCGAGGACGAGCTGCAGCGTCTGGCCGAAGTCGCGCCGCTCGCGGATGTCGAGGAAGCCCTGCGCTGATTGAGACGGGCCTGCGACGGCGGGCCCGTAAACTGTCGGCATGGATGTTTCCCACCTGCTCGACGCGCTGAATCCCGCGCAGCGCGAGGCCGTCTGCGCACCGCTCGGTCACTACCTCGTCCTCGCCGGCGCCGGCTCCGGCAAGACGCGCGTGCTCACGCACCGCATCGCCTGGCTCAACGAGGTCGAGCGCGTGCCGGTGCACGGCATCCTCGCGGTCACGTTCACCAACAAGGCCGCGGCGGAAATGCGGCATCGCGTCGACATGCAGCTCTCGTGCGGCGTGCGCGGCATGTGGCTTGGCACGTTCCACGGCCTCGCGCACCGGCTGCTGCGCCTGCATTTCCAGCAGGCGAACCTGCCCGAAGGCTTCCAGGTGCTGGATTCGGACGACCAGCTGCGCCTGATCAAGCGCGTCATGCAAGGGCTCGAACTGGACGAGACGCGCTACCCGCCGCGCCAGGCCGCGTGGTGGATCAACGCGCGCAAGGACGAGGGCCGCCGCCCGCAGAACATCCAGGGCGGCGAGGACGAGTGGACCGATACCATGCGTCGCATCTACGCGGCCTATCAGGAGCGCTGCGACCGCGCCGGCCTCGTCGACTTCGCCGAACTGCTGCTGCGCGCGCATGAACTGCTGCGCGACCAATCGCAGCTGCTCGCCCACTACCGCAACCGCTTCAGGCAGATCCTGGTCGACGAATTCCAGGACACCAACGACATCCAGTACGCCTTCATCCGCGTGCTGGCGGGCGACACTGGCCAGGTGTTCGTCGTCGGCGACGACGACCAGGCCATCTATGGCTGGCGCGGCGCGAAGGTCGAGAATGTGCAGAAGTTCCTGCGCGATTTCGAGAGCGCGAAGACCATCCGTCTCGAACAGAACTACCGCTCGACCTCGACGATCCTCGACGCCGCGAACGCGGTGATCGCGCACAACCCCGGCCGCCTCGGCAAGAAGCTGTGGACCGATGTCGCCGGCGGCGATCCGATCGACCTGTACGCCGCCTACAACGAGATCGACGAGGCGCGTTTCGTCGTCGAACGCGCCAAGCAGTGGGTGCAGGCGGGCGGCAGCTATCGCGATGTCGCGGTGCTGTATCGATCGAACGCACAGTCGCGCGCGTTCGAAGAAGTGCTGATCGGCGAGCAGGTGCCGTATCGCGTCTATGGCGGCCTGCGCTTCTTCGAGCGCGCCGAAATCAAGGACGCGCTCGCCTACCTGCGCCTGATCGCCAATCGCGCCGACGACGCCGCCTTCGAGCGCGCCGTCAACACGCCCGCACGCGGCATCGGCGAACGCACGCTCGACGAAGTGCGTCGGCTCGCGCGCGCCGAAGGCTGGCCGCTCGCCGTCGCGGCGGTGAAGCTCACCACCGGCACCGCGCTCGCCGCACGTGCGCGCAACGCACTCGCAACCTTCCTCAAGCTGATCGACGACCTGCAGGCGGAATGCGTCGACCGCACGCTGCCGGAGAAGATCGACCACGTCCTGCTGCGCTCCGGCCTGCGCGAGTTCTATGCGCGCGAGCAGAAGGGCCAGCTCGATTCGCGCGTCGACAACCTCGACGAACTCGTGTCGGTGGCCTCGCGCTTCAACTATCGCGAGGAGGACGACGAGGAGCCCGACCTACCCGAACTCGTCGCGTTCCTGTCGTATGCCGCGCTCGAAGCCGGCGAAGGCCAGGCGCGCGCGGACCAGGACGGCGTGCAGCTGATGACGCTGCACAGCGCGAAGGGTCTCGAATTCCCGTTGGTATTCCTCGTCGGCCTCGAGGAAGGCCTGTTCCCCAACAATCGTTCGGCCGAAGAAGCCGGGCGAATGGAAGAGGAACGTCGCCTCGCCTACGTCGGCATCACCCGCGCGCGCGAGAAGCTGGTGCTGAGCTACGCCGAGGCACGCCGCATCCACGGCATGGACATGTACGGCATGCCGTCACGGTTCCTGCGGGAGATCCCGACGTCACTCGTGCACGAAGTGCGACCGAAGGTGCAGGTGTCGCGCCCGGTCTACGGCGGCGGTGGCAATCGCCGCGTCGACAGTGGCATTACCGAAGCGCCCGCGATCCCGCTCGGTGCCTCGGTGCGTCATCCCACCTTCGGCACCGGCACCGTCACCGACGTCGAAGGCAGCGGCGCGCATGCGCGCGTGCAGGTGAATTTCGACGACGTCGGCAGCAAGTGGCTGGTGGCGGCGTTCGCGAACCTGCAACGAATCTGACGCGTCAGTCCGGCGCCTTCGCGCAGTTCTCGGCCGCGACGATCTCGCCGTCGATGTGCACGCGGTCGCAGGCGAGGATGACCTGCTGGCCGGGCGACAGCGTCTGCGCGAAGTCACGGGTCAGGCCGCGCAGCTCGACGGGCGCGAAGTTGCCCGCGGCGAAATGCGCGACGGGTGAATCGGGGCCGTCGACGCGCACGTCGGCGACCATGCCCGTCACCAGCAGCGGCTGGCTGAACTGCGCGTCGGCCTTGGCGTGGTCGCCCGTGTATTCGCCGGCCAGCTCGACCGCCGTGAACGTCGGACGGAACGCGGCGGCGGTGCGCACGAACGGCACGCTGCCTGGCGCGGCCTTCGTCGCGGCGTTGTCGCGCGTCGACGCGCCGGCGACGTAGAGCGCGGGCGACAGCACCAGCGCCGCGAGCAGCGAGGCGATGCCCGCGCGGGCGCCGCGACGCTTCATCGCGACGATCGAGAACAGGATCGAGGCCGCGATCAGCGGCACGCCTGCACGCAAGGCGAGCTGCGGCACCGGCACGAACAGGGCGATCCAGCCGAGGACGAGCAACACCCAGGCGATCGGGGCCCAGGACTTCGAGGCCGGCGCGGCAACTGCATTCATCACGAATCTCCTTGTCGATACGACGGCGCGTCGGCGCCCATCACCAGGTGAAGATCTTGTACTGCACGGGATTGACCGGCCCGTCGCCGCGGCGGTGGTCGAGCCGCCCGTCGTTGTCGTCGTCGGTCAGGTAATAGGTGACGCCGTTCTTCGGCACGATCTTGACCACGCGCAGCAGGCCGGCGACGCGGTATTCGGACACGACGTCGCCGTTGTCCGCCGTGCGCGTGGTGACGTCCGCATTGTTCAGTGCGAGCGTCGGGTCGTCGGCCGCCGACATCGACGCGCAGCCTGCGAGCAGCGCGAGGCCGAGGAGCAGGGGAGCGGTGCGGGACATGGCGGACCTCCGGGCGGGCGCCCAGCATACGGCCGCCCGCCCGTGAACGCGCGGCGCAGGGTGCGCGACGGGCGCGGCCTACAATCGCCGGATGAAGAAGCTCGTCCTGATCGACGGTTCCAGTTACCTCTATCGCGCGTTCCATGCGTTGCCGCCGCTGACCAACGAACACGGCGAGCCCACCGGCGCGCTGTTCGGCGTGGTGAACATGCTGAAGGCCGTGCTGGCCGAGAAGCCCGATTACGTCGCCTACGTCGTCGACGCGTCCGGCCCGACTTTCCGCGAGGCGCTGGACCCGCAGTACAAGGCGCATCGCCCGCCGATGCCGGACGACCTGCGGGCGCAGGTGCAGCCGCTGTGCGACATCGTCACCGCGCTGGGCATCACGATCATCCGCGAGGAAGGTGTCGAAGCGGACGACGTGATCGGGACGCTCGCGCTGCGCGGTTTCGACGAAGGCCTCGACGTCACCGTGTCGACGTCGGACAAGGATTTCGCGCAGCTGGTGCGCGATCCGGTCGACGGCCGGGGCGTAGCGTTGGTCAACACAATGAGCGGCAGCCGGCTGGATTCGACGCAGCGCGTGATCGAGAAGTTCGGCGTGCGACCGGATCAGATCGTCGACTACCTCGCACTGATGGGCGACAGCGTCGACAACATTCCGGGCGTCGAGAAGTGCGGCCCCAAGACGGCGGCGAAGTGGCTGGCCGAATACGGCACGCTGGATGGCGTGATCGCGAACGCGTCGTCGATCAAGGGCAAGATCGGTGAGAACCTCGCACGCGTGCTCGATCGCCTGCCGCTCAATCGCACGCTGACGACGATCAAGATCGACTGCGACGTGCCGCTCGGCCCGCAGGAACTCGCGCTGCGCGAACGCGACCACGGGAAGCTGCGCGAACTGTTCGAGCGCTACGGCATGCGGCAGGCGCTGCGCGAACTCGAAGGCGGCGGTGCGTCGACGCCTGCGGCCTCGGGCAGCCGAGGCGTCGCGGCGCAGGTCGCGCCGGTCGAGTCGCTGGATCCTGCGCTCGCCGCCAAGGGCGAGTACGAATGCGTGCTCACGCAGGAACAGCTAGATGCCTGGGTCGCGAAGCTGCAGGCCGCCGACGAATTCGCGTTCGATACCGAGACCGATTCGCTCGACGCACTGTGCGCCAACATCGTCGGCCTGAGCTTTTCGGTCGAGCCCGGCCACGCCTGCTACATCCCGGTCGGTCACGACTATCCGGGTGCGCCCGCGCAGCTCGACAAGGCGCTGGTGCTGCGCACGCTCGCGCCGATCCTCGAGGATGCGAACAAGCGCAAGCTCGGCCAGCACGGCAAGTACGACATCCATGTGCTGCGCTGCCATGGCGTCAACGTGCGCGGTTATGCCGATGACACGATGCTCGAAAGCTTCGTGCTCAACGCGACCGCGACGCGGCACGACATGGATTCGCTCGCGAAGAAGTACCTCGGCTATGACACGGTGAAATACGCCGACGTCGCCGGCAAGGGGGCGAAGCAGATCCCGTTCTCGCAGGTGTCGCTGGAGGACGCCACGCGCTATGCCGCGGAGGACGCGGACGTCACCCTGCGCCTGCATCGCGTGCTCGCGCCGAAGTTGCGCGAGATCCCGGCGCTCGAATCGGTGTACCGCGACATCGAGATTCCGCTGATTCCGGTGCTCGAACGCATCGAAGCCAACGGCGTGATGATCGATCCGGACGAGCTGCGTCGCCAGTCGGCGGACATGGGTCGCCGCATGCTGGAGATCCAGCAACGTGCGACGGAAGTCGCCGGGCGCACGTTCAACATGGATTCGCCGAAGCAGATCGGCGCGCTGCTGTTCGACGAGCTCGGCCTGCCCGCGACCGAACGCACGCCGACCGGTGCGCCGTCGGTCAACGAAGCCGCACTCGAAGCGATCGCCGACCAGCACGAGCTGCCGCGCCTGATCCTCGACTACCGCAGCCTCGCGAAGTTGCGTGGCACCTACACCGACAAGCTGCCGGAGATGCTCAATGCGCGCACGCATCGCCTGCATACGAGTTATCACCAGGCGGGTGCCGCGACGGGTCGTCTCGCATCGAGCGATCCCAACCTGCAGAACATCCCGATCCGCACCGAGGACGGGCGTCGCATCCGCACCGCGTTCATCGCGCCGGAAGGCCGCCGCATCGTCGCCTGCGACTACTCGCAGATCGAGCTGCGCATCATGGCGCACCTGTCGGAAGACCCCGCGCTGCTGCGCGCGTTTACGTCGGGCGCCGACGTGCACACCGCGACCGCTGCGGAAGTGTTCGGCAAGACGGTCGACACCGTGGAGCCGGGCGAGCGTCGCGCGGCGAAGGCGATCAACTTCGGGCTCATGTACGGCATGAGCGCATTCGGTCTCGCCACGCGGCTCGGCATTTCGCGCGGCGAGGCGCAGGACTACATCGCGCTGTACTTCGCGCGCTATCCGGGCGTGCGCGAGTACATGGACCGCACGCGGCAGCAGGCGCGCGACCAGGGCTACGTCGAAACCGTGTTCGGCCGTCGCCTGTACCTCGAGAACATCCACGCGCGGAACCAGGGCCTGCGCTCCGGCGCCGAGCGCGCGGCGATCAACGCGCCGATGCAGGGCACGGCGGCGGACATCATCAAGCGCGCGATGATCGACATCCACGGCTGGTTGGCCGGGCATGCCGAGCAGGCGCTGATGGTCCTGCAGGTGCACGACGAACTGGTGTTCGAGGTCGACGAAGGCTTCGTACCGACGCTCATCGACGAGGTGAAGCGGCGGATGTCCGGAGCGGCCGAACTCAAGGTGCCGCTGGACGTCGATGCGGGCATCGGCCGCAACTGGGACGAGGCGCACTGACGCTCCAGCGCCGCTGCCCGTGCACCATGCTGACGCATCGGCGGCAACGTGAAAGCGACGCTGCGGAGGCCGCCTGCGGACGCGTTCGCGTACGTTCTTCGCGCGTTGTCACGTTTTGCCGACTGACGGCGCCGAAGCGATGAATCGGTCCTGAACTTTTACGGACTGCTAACGGAAGTCTTCACTTTCCGTGCATGTTCCGGGTGTTTTCATGCACCTGCGCCGGATGCAACGTCCGACGCTGATCCTCCCCTCCCCTGGAGCGATCCCGGAACGTAAGGTCCCTCCCCAGACCCCGTTCCCCAGCCCCGCCGGCCCCCCCTGCCTGCGGGGCTTTTTATTTGTGCGCTCGCTACGGCCGCTAGGATGCCGGACCGTCCGTCGTCCCGGCCGCATGTCCCGACTCGCCCTGACCCGCGCCCTCCTGCTGCTGTGCACCGCCGCCGCGATCGTGGCGCTCGCCGTGCACGGCCCGATTCCGCAGGACCCGGGCTACCACCACTTCGCCGACACCCGCACGATCGCCGGCATTCCGAACGCATGGAACGTGCTGTCGAACCTGCCGTTCCTCGTCGTCGGGCTGTACGGCCTGATGCGCCTTCCGCGGCTGTCCGTCGAGCGCACGCGCGCCGGCTACATCGCGCTGTGCATCGGCATCGCGGCGGTCGCCTTCGGCTCGGGCGCGTACCACTGGGCACCGTCGAACGCGACGCTGGTCGGCGATCGCCTGCCCATGACCGTCGCGTTCATGGCCTTCTTCGCGTTGCTGCTCGATGAGCGTGTCGTCGACGATCGCCGGCATCGCCTGCTGACCGCGTTGCTCGTGCTCGGCGTCGCGTCGGTCGCGTACTGGAACCTCACCGAGCGCTTCGGCGTCGGCGACCTTCGCCCCTATGTGCTCGTGCAGTTCCTGCCGATGCTGCTGGTCCCGCTGATCCTCGCGCTGCGACCCGCGCGCTGGCTGTCGACGCGATGGCTGGTCGCCGCGCTGGCGGGCTATGCGCTCGCGAAGGCCCTGGAGCATTTCGATGCGAGCGTCTACGCCACGCTCGGTGTCGTCAGCGGGCATGCGTTGAAGCATGGGGTCGCCGCGCTCGCGGCGTTGTGCATCGTGCTCGCGGTGCCGGCTCAGGCGAGTTCGGTGAGCCAGTCGCGCGGACGCAGGTAGTCCGCCAGTCGCGCTTCCGCGGACCCGGGTTCCGGCACGTAGCCGTACTCCCAGCGCACCAGCGGGGGCAGGCTCATCAGGATCGATTCGGTGCGGCCGCCCGACTGCAGGCCGAACAGCGTGCCGCGGTCGAACACGAGGTTGAACTCGACGTAGCGCCCGCGGCGATAGAGCTGGAACTCGCGTTCGCGCTCGCCGTAGGGCATGTCGCGGCGGCGCTCGACGATGGGCAGGTAGGCGTCGAGGAAGCCGTCGCCCACCGCGCGCATGTAGCCGAAGTCGGCGTCGAAATCGCCATGCAGGTCGTCGAAGAACAGCCCGCCGATGCCGCGGGTTTCGTCGCGATGCCTGAGGAAGAAGTACTCGTCGCACCAGCGCTTGTGCGCGTCGTAGCGTTCCTGGCCGCCGAACGGTTCGCAGACGCCGCGCGCGACGCGATGCCAGTGCAGCACGTCCTCGTCGATGGGATAGAACGGCGTGAGGTCGAAGCCGCCGCCGAACCACCACGCCACCGTCTCGCCGTCGCGCTCGGCGCGGAAATGGCGGACGTTCGCGTGCGTGGTCGGGATGTACGGATTGCGCGGATGGAACACGAGCGAGACGCCGACCGCGTGCCACGACGCGCCGATCAGCTCCGGCCGGCTCGCGGTCGCCGATGGCGGCAGCTTCGTGCCCGACACGTCCGAAAACCCGATGCCCGCCTGCTCGAACACCGCGCCGTCGCGCAGGATGCGGGTGCGCCCACCGCCCTGGATCGGCGACGTGCCGGGATCCTTCTGCCAGGCGTCCTCGACGAACCGCGTCGCCCCGTCCGCCTGCTCGACACCGGCGCAGATGCGGTCCTGCAGGCCGGTGAGGTAGTCGCGTACGGTGTCGAGCGTGGGCAAGGGCGTGGTCATGCGACGAGTTTAGCTGCCGCGATCGAACCGCCCCGTGCTGCGACAATGCGCGCCCGCCGCGGATCCGCCATGACCGAACTCCACCTGCCCGTGCTCTACCGCGACGATGCGCTCGCGGTCGTCGACAAGCCTGCGGGCCTGATGGTCCACGACAGCGCGCTTGCGCGCGGCGAGACCGACTTCGCCGCCGACCGGCTGCGCGAGCAGTTCGGTCGGCCCGTGTTCCTCGTGCATCGCCTCGACCGCGCGACGTCGGGCTGCCTGCTGCTCGCCTTCGATCGCGACACCGCGAGTGCGCTGGGCAAGACGCTGATGTCGCAGGACGTCGAGAAGACCTACTGGGCGGTCTGCCGTGGCTGGCCGGAGGCCGAGTTCGTCGTCGACCATCCGCTCGATGGCGGCCCGGGCAAGCCGCAGAAGAAGCCCGCGGTCACCGCATTCCGCACGCTCGCGACCGTCGAACTCGAGATCCCGTCGTCCGGCTTTCCGACCTCGCGCTATGCGTGGCTTGAAGCGCAGCCGCGCACGGGGCGCTTCCGCCAGATCCGCCGCCACCTCAAGCACATGTCGCATCATCTGATCGGCGACACCAGCCACGGCGACGGTCGACACAACCGCGCGTTCCGGATGATGGGCATCCACCGCATGCTGCTCCACGCGCGCGCGCTGGCCTTCCCGCATCCGGCGACGGGCGCGGCGATGCGCGTGGAGGCGCCGGTCCACGGCGAATTCGCGAAGGCGCTGGCGTTGTTCGGCGCGTAGACGCAGGTTCAAGAGCGCGACGCCGGCGGCCGTTACGATAGGCGCGATGACGACCCCCGCCTCAATCGACATCCCCGACGACGAACTCGTCGAGCGCTTCGTGCGTTCGAGCGGGCCGGGCGGGCAGAACGTCAACAAGGTGGCGACGGCGGTCGAACTGCGCTTCGACATCGCGAACTCGCCGTCCTTGAGCGACGAGGTGCGCGCGCGTCTTCTCGCGCGCCGCGATCGGCGCGTGACGTCGGACGGCGTGCTCGTGATCAGCGCGCAGCGCTTCCGGACGCAGGAGCGCAATCGCGAGGACGCGCGCGAGCGGTTGCAGGCGTTCGTCGATGCCGGCCTGCACGTGCCGAAGAAGCGTGTGGCGACGAAGCCGTCGCGGGCGTCGAAGGAGCGTCGCCTCACCGCCAAGCGCGAGCGGAGCTCGATCAAGCAGGGGCGCAACACCCGTGCATGGGACTGAGATGACGAACGACTACCCGGCGCACGTCGGCGCCGCCGGCCGCGTGCCGGAGCTGCCGCCGAACGCGCCACGCGTGAAGCCGAACGCGGTCGCGCGCTGGTTCGGCCGCACCGTGCTGCGGCTCGGCGGCTGGCGGCTGGTCGGCGAAGTCCCCGACGTGCGCAAGCTCGTGCTGATCGGCGCGCCGCATTCGTCGAACTGGGATGGCGTGTGGGGCTTCGCGGCGAAGATGGCGCTGGGCCTCGACATCCGCATCCTCGGCAAGGACGCGCTGTTCCGCGTGCCGGTGATGGGCTGGTTCCTGCGCCGGTTGGGCGTGATTCCAGTCGATCGCAGCGCGGCGCATGGCGTCGTCGAACAGGCCGCGGCGATGATCCGCAGCGCCGACACGTTCTGGTACGGCCTCGCGCCGGAAGGCACGCGCAAGCGCGTCGAGCGATGGAAGACCGGCTTCTGGAAGATCGCGAAACTCGCTGACGTGCCGATCCTGCCGGTGTACTTCCACTACCCTGACAAGGTCATCGGCGTCGGCCCGCTGTGGACGCCCGGCGACGATTTCGCCACCGACATGGCGCGCATCCGCGCGTGGTATGCGCCGTGGAAGGGCAAGAACCGCGGGACGTCGTAACGCGTCGCGCGACCCCGACGCGCCGACATGGGAGGCGATCGCATGCACGAGCCGGTTCGCGTGCTGCCCCGAAGGGACTCGAAGCTGTCGGCGCTCTACCGCCACGGCGCGGTCGTCGTCTGGCTGCTGACGTTCTTCGCGTGCTGGGTCTACTGCATCCGCCACTACGGCGTGTCCTACGGGGTCGGGCTCGGATGGCTGCCGGCCATCCTCGTCGCCACCGTCGCCGGCGCGCTGTGGCCCTTGCTCGTCGCGTTCGCGGCCGTGCTCGGCTGGGCGTACTGGAACGCCGGCTAGGGCGCGTCCGTCGCGTTGTTAGCCGGCGTTCGCGCGCGCATTGCCCTGCGCATGCACGAGATCGATGAAGGCCCGCGCCTGCGCGCTCAATGCGCGTCCGCGCCGTGTCACCACGCCGTAACTGCGCGACGGAAAGAACGCCGACAGCGAACGCGATGCCAGCCGCGCGTTGTCGGCCTCGGTGAGGCAGATCGCGGTGACGATGCTGATGCCGAGGCCCATCGCGACGTACTGCTTGATCACCTCCCAGCCGCCGACCTCCAGCGCGACCGTGTACGGCACGTGCGCGCGCTGGAACACCATGTCGACCATGCGGTAGGTGGTCTGCCGTTGCGGCGGCAGGATCAGGCCGTAGGGGGAGAGGTCGGCGAGGGCGATCTCGGGTTTCGCCGCGAGCGGATGGTCCCGCGGCGTGATCAGCATCGGGTCGTAGGCGACCACCGGCTGCCAGGCGAGATCGCCCGGCACGTCGAGCATCGAGCCGACCGCCAGGTCCGCGCCGTCGTCGCGCAGCAGGTTTAGGCCCCGCGGGCCGGTGACGTTGTGCAGGATCAGGCGGATGTCCGGGTACTGCGCGCGGAAGGCTTCGACGATGCGCGGTAGCAGGTAGACGATGGTCGAGCTGCCTGCGGCGACGTGCAGCTCCCCGGCGTCGAGGCCGCGGATGCGGTCGCGGAACATGGCGTCGAGGTTGTCGAGGCCTTCGACCAGCGGGCGCGCCAGGTCGTACAGCGCCTCGCCCTCGCGGGTGAGCGTGAGCCGGCGCCCGTTGCGCTCGAGCAGGGCGACGCCGAGGTCGCGCTCCAGCGCCTGCAGCTGCAGGGTCACGGCGGGCTGGCTCAGGAACATCGCCTCGGCCGCGCGGGACACCGAGCCGAGCCGGGCGGTCTGGCAGAACGCCCGGAGCGGCTTGAGGCGATCGGCCTTGTAGGCGAAGCGTGCAGGGGTCGGCTTGGCCATGAAGGCCTCGTGTATTCGATTTCCAAATACATCGCATTGCCAAAACTTGTTTGTCAAATACAAGTACGCCGGCGCATGGTCGTGGCCCACACGATTGGCGGCGAGGTGAGCGATGTCGGCAGTGCTGATGGAGACGGGCGAGGGCGTAGGCGGCGTCGAGGTCCTACGTCAGGTCGAGGGACAGGACCGTCTGCTCACGCCGGCCGCGCTGGCCTTCCTCGCCGGGCTGCACCGCCGCTTCGAGGGCGAACGCCAGCGCCGCCTGGCCGCCCGCCGCGTCCGCCAGGCCGCCTTCGACGCCGGCGCGCTGCCCGATTTCCGCCCCGACACCGCCGCGATCCGCGCCGCCGACTGGCGCGTCGCCCCGCTGCCGAACGCGCTGCAGGACCGCCGCGTCGAGATCACCGGGCCGGTCGATCCGAAGATGGTGATCAACGCGCTCAACTCGGGTGCCAAGGTCTACATGGCCGACTTCGAGGATTCGACGTCGCCGACCTGGGGCAACCTGGTGCAGGGCCAGCAGGCGCTGCGCGCCGCGATCGCCGGCACCCTCGAGTTCACCGCACCCAACGGCAAGCACTACGCGCTGCGCCCGTTCGCCGAGCAGGCGGTGCTGATGGTCCGCCCGCGGGGCTGGCACCTCGACGAGAAGCACGTGGCCGTCGACGGCGTGCCGATGTCCGGCAGCCTGTTCGACGCCGGCCTGTTCGCCTTCCACAACGCGCACGCTTTGGCTGCGAAGGACCGCGGCCCCTTCTTCTACCTGCCCAAGCTGCAGTCCATGGAGGAAGCGCAGCTCTGGGCCGACGTGTTCGCCCACGTCGAGCGCGAGCTCAAGCTGCCGCACGGTCAGATCAAGGTGACGGTGCTGATCGAGACGCTGCCGGCCGCGTTCGAGATGGACGAGATCCTCTACGCGCTGCGCGATCGCATCGCCGGCCTGAACTGCGGCCGCTGGGATTACGTCTCCTCCTACATCAAGACCTTCCGCCGTCATCGCGACAAGGTGCTGCCCGAGCGCGGCCAGGTGACGATGACGCAGCCCTTCCTGCGCGCGTATTCCGAGCTGCTGATCCAGACCTGCCACCGCCGCGGCGCGCATGCGATGGGCGGCATGGCTGCGCAGATCCCGATTTCGACCGACGCCGCCGCCAACGACGCGGCCCTCGCCAAGGTGCGTGCCGACAAGCTGCGCGAAGTCACTGCCGGCCACGACGGCACGTGGGTCGCGCATCCGGCACTGGTTCCGCTGGCGCAGGCCGTGTTCGACGAACGCATGCCCGGCGCGCACCAGGAACACCTGCTGCGCGAGGACGTGCTGGTCACGCGCGACGATCTCGTCACTCCGTCGATCGGTTCGATCACGCGCGCCGGCTTCGAAGGCAACGTCGAAGTCTGCGTGCGCTACCTCGCCGCGTGGCTCGACGGCAACGGCTGCGTGCCCATCCACTGGCTGATGGAAGACGCCGCCACCGCCGAGATCGCGCGCGCGCAACTCTGGCAGTGGCTGCACGCCGGCGACCTGCATCTCGACGACGGCACGCCCGTCGACGATACCCTGTTCGAGCGCGCGCTGATGACGCTGCCGCGCCTTGCCGCCACCGACATTCCCGGCGCCAGCCGCATCAACGAGGCGATCGGCCTGCTCGACCGCCTCACGCACAGCGATGAACTCGAGGACTTCCTGACGCTGCCCGCGTACCGGCGCCTCGACTGAGTTTCCCGACAACCCGCGTTGACCCCGACCGTCCGCAACGTGGACGGAACGGCCCTGCTTTGCCCACGACACGACACGAAGACAGGAGATCCGCCATGACCACGACGCTTCCGACCGCCGACCAGCTCCGCCAGCAATGGGCCACCGATCCGCGCTGGGCCGGCATCACCCGTCCGTATTCCGCCGAGGACGTCGTGCGCCTGCGCGGTCGCATTCCGGTCGAGCATTCCATCGCCAAGCTCGGTGCGGAGAAGCTGTGGAATTCGCTGCTCACCTCCGACTTCGTCAACGCGCTCGGGGCGATGACCGGCAACCAGGCGATGCAGCAGGTCAAGGCGGGTCTGAAGGCGATCTATCTGTCCGGTTGGCAGGTCGCGGCCGACGCGAACATCGCCGGCGAGATGTATCCGGACCAGTCGCTGTACCCGGCGAACTCGGTGCCGCAGGTCGTCAAGCGCATCAACAACACCCTGCTGCGCGCCGACCAGATCCAGTGCGCGGAAGGCGCGGGCGACATCGACTTCCTGCAGCCGATCGTGGCGGACGCGGAAGCCGGCTTCGGTGGCGTGCTCAACGCGTTCGAGTTGATGAAGGCGATGATCGAAGCCGGCGCGTCCGGCGTGCACTTCGAAGACCAGCTCGCGTCGGTGAAGAAGTGCGGCCACATGGGCGGCAAGGTCCTCGTGCCCACGCGCGAAGCGGTCGAGAAGCTCGTCGCCGCGCGTCTGGCCGCCGATGTCATGGGCGTGCCGACGCTGATCGTCGCGCGCACCGATGCCGAAGCCGCCGACCTCATCACCAGTGACGTCGACGACAACGACAAGCCGTTCTGCACCGGGGAGCGCACGGTCGAAGGCTTCTACAAGACGAACAAGGGCCTCGACCAGGCGATCAGCCGTGGCCTCGCGTACGCGCCGTACGCGGATCTCGTCTGGTGCGAAACCGGTAAACCTGATCTCGAGTTCGCGCGCAAGTTCGCCGAAGCGATCCACGCGAAGTACCCGGGCAAGATGCTCGCCTACAACTGCTCGCCGAGCTTCAACTGGAAGAAGAACCTCGACGACGCGACCATCGCGAAGTTCCAGAAGGAAATCGCGTCGTACGGCTACAAGTTCCAGTTCATCACGCTCGCCGGTTTCCACGCGCTGAACTACTCGATGTTCAACCTCGCCTACGGCTACGCGCGGAACCAGATGAGCGCGTTCGTCGAACTGCAGGAAGCCGAGTTCGCCGCCGCCGATCGCGGCTTCACCGCGGTCAAGCACCAGCGCGAGGTCGGCACCGGCTACTTCGATGCGGTGACGCAGACCATCCAGGGCGGGCAGTCGTCGACCGTCGCGCTCAAGGGGTCCACGGAAGAGGAGCAGTTCCACGGCGACGAGCCGACGCCCGTGCGCGTCGCGGCATGACGCACAACAGCGACCACGGCGCTTCGACTCGCCGTGGTCGCACGGTCTTCTCCGCGTTCGCCCGTAGAGCAGCCGACTCCTTATCAGCCTCTTGCCTGAACGAAAGTGGGACCGGGCGGTGCTAACGGCACAGGTGACAGGCGGTCGAGGTCGCTTAGACTGCCCGCCACCGGGCCGAGGCGGCGCCGGGTATCCAGGGCAGAGGACGACAATGAAGAGGACATTCACGCTGCTGCTGGCGGCCGCGCTGTTCGCGTCGAACGTTTACGCGACCACGCCTGCACCCGCAACGCTCCAGATCGATGCGATCGTTGCTCAGCAGACGCAGATCCGCGAAGAAGTGCTCGCGGGGAGCGGCCGCTACAAGGACATGCCGAAGTCGACGAAGGACGAGTTGCTCGCCAAGCAGGCCGCGCTGCTGAAGATGCTCGACGGCAAGCGCGATACCGGCGAGCTGACCAAGGAGCAGCGCCTGGAGGCGTTCAATACGCTCGAATGGATCGAGGCGACGATCAACAAGGATCAAGGCGAGCGGATGATCTGTCAGCGGGAGCGGAAGACGGGGAGTTTGCGCGTCACCACCGTGTGCAAAACGCAGCGCCAGATCAACGAAGAGCATGAGCGTGCGCGACGCCAGTCGGAAGGCTCGATGGCTTCGGACATCTAAGCGTCACCGTAGTGAATCGAAAGCGCCGGCATGTCCGGCGCTTCTCGTTGGTGCTGAACGCCACGCCAAGGTGGTCCTCGCGTGCCGTGAAGCGTCGTCTGCAACAGGTCAAGCTGCGTTCGCACCCTCCTGCGCCCGATCCAGCATGCGATACCCGATCGCCTCGCTGAGATGCGAGGTGGCGATGTCCGCGGCGCCGGCGAGATCGGCAATGGTCCGTGCAACGCGCAGGATGCGCACCATGGATCGCGCGGAGAGCTGCAGCCGTTCGACGGCGCGTTCCAGCAGCGCCTGATCGTCGGACGTCAATCGGCATAGCGACAACGTCTCACCCGCCGGCATGCGCGCATTCGGTTTTCCACAGCGCGCTTCCTGCCGGGCACGCGCATCGGCGACGCGTGCGCGCACGACTTCGCTCGACTCTCCGACGCGGCCCGTCGCGCTGAGTTCGCTCGCCGGCAATCGCGTCAGCACGACGTGCAGGTCGATGCGATCGAGCAACGGGCCCGACACCTTGCCGCGATAACGCTGCACGGCGTCGCCGCTGCAGCGACAACGACCGGACGGGTCGCCGGCCCAGCCGCAGGGGCACGGGTTCATCGCCGCGACGAGCTGGAAACGCGCCGGAAACTCCGAACTGCGCGCCGCGCGCGAAACGGTGACGACACCGGATTCCAGAGGTTCGCGCAGCACTTCCAGTGCGCGGCGTTCCCACTCCGGAAACTCGTCGAGGAACAGCACGCCGTTGTGTGCGAGCGAGACTTCACCCGGCCGCGGCTGCGCACCGCCGCCGATCAACGCGACGGCGCTCGCGGTGTGATGCGGCGATCGGAAAGGACGTTCGAGCCAGTGCGACGGATCGAGGCCGCGCCCGCTGATCGACGCGATCGCCGCGGATTCGAGGGCTTCCGCCTCGCTCGCTTCGGGGAGCAGGCCGGGCAGGCGCGAAGCGAGCAGTGTCTTGCCGCAACCCGGGGGTCCGATCAGCAACAAGTGATGGCCGCCCGCCGCCGCGACTTCGAGTGCGCGTCGTGCATGCGCCTGGCCGCGCACGTCGGCGAGATCCGGGCCGTCGACGCGCGTCACCGGCGACGCCACCGCTGTCGGCAACGCGTCGCGTCCGGCGAGCATCGCGCAGACCTGCAGCAGTGTCCGCGCCGTTCGCACTTCGACGCGCGAGGCGAGCGCGGCTTCGGCGCCGTTCGCTTCGGGCACGACGAGGCGTCGCTGCGCATCGCCCGCAGCCAACGCCGCAGGCAGCACGCCGTCGATCGCACGCAGTTCGCCGGTCAGGGCGAGCTCGCCGAGGAACTCGACGTCGCGCAACGCATCCAGCGGAATCTGCCCGCTCGCGGCGAGGATGCCGAGCGCGATCGGCAGGTCGAACCGGCCACCCTCTTTCGGCAAGTCGGCGGGCGCGAGGTTCACCGTGATGCGTCGCTGCGGAAACTCGAATTGCGCGCAGGCGATCGCCGCACGCACGCGATCCTTGGCTTCGCGTACCGCAGCCTCGGGCAGGCCGACGATGTTCATCGACGGCAACCCGCCGCCGAGATGCACTTCGACGCGGACTTCGGGCGCACGAATGCCCGTTCGCGCACGGCTGTGCACGATCGCAAGGTTCATGGCGGTGGGCTCAGTGGCGCGGAGCGGCGGTGGCGCCGGCCTGCGTTTCCATGCCGGTGACGGCGCGTTCGAGCTGCTCGAGCTTCTCGCGCGTGCGCAGCAGCACCGCGCGCTGCACTTCGAATTCCTCGCGCGTGACCAGGTCGAGGCGGTTCAGGCCCGCCTGCAGTACGGCCCGGAAGTTCTGCTGAAGCTCCGTGCGCAACTCGCTCGCGGATTCGCCACGGAGTCCGGGCGGCACGAGGGCGCTGAGGCGGCGGGCGAGTTCGTCGAGCTGGTCGAGGTCGATCATGGTCGGGTCTCCGGCGTTGCGCGCACTGTGCCGATTGCGGCCGGTCGGCGCCGTCGGAGCGGCTTGCTGCGGCATGTCGGGGAAATCCGACGGCCGCCACTTTACCGCCGGCCGCGCGCGCCGTCAGTGGCGCTTGAAGTACTGCACCTCGCGCTCGTGCTTCTCGGCCGCGGCGCGCGTGCTGAAGGTGCCGAGGTTGCGGCGCTTGCGCGTCTTCGGGTCGACCTTGCGCGAGTACAGCCGGTACTCGCCGGACTTCAGCTTGCGGATCATCGGCGCGCTCCAGCCGGGTCGACCAGCCTGCCGCGGCGTGCGCGAACGCGGCGTCGCCGGCTTGCCGCTATGCTGCACAGCGACAGGAGGATGCCGATGAAGATGGTCATGGCGGTGGTCAAGCCGTTCAAGCTCGACGACGTGCGCGAAGCGCTGGCCGAAGTCGGCGTCGCCGGCATCACGGCGACGGAAGTGAAGGGCTTCGGCCGCCAGAAGGGCCATACGGAGCTCTATCGCGGCGCCGAATACGTCGTCGACTTCCTGCCCAAGATCAAGCTCGAAGTCGCGGTGGCCGACGACCAGCTCGATGCGGTCGTCGAAGCGATCATGAAGGCCGCCGGCACCGGCAAGATCGGCGACGGCAAGATCTTCGTGTGGGACCTGGAACGCGTCGTGCGCATCCGCACCGGCGAGCTCGACGCCGACGCGCTGTAACGCGCGACGCGCTCAGGTGGTGCGGACGCAGTTCCGGCCGGCCGCCTTCGCCTGGTAAAGCGCCTGGTCGGCGCGCGCGACGAGATCGGCAAGCCCGGCGTCGCGCGGCGCGAGCGCGGTGACGCCGACGCTGATCGTCACCTTCAACGCCGGCGCGATGTCGCGGAAGTTCAGCGCTTCGACGTTCGCGCGCAGGCGCTCGGCGACCTGACGCGCCGCGTCGATCGTCGTGTCCGGCAGCAGCACGACGAATTCCTCGCCGCCCATGCGGCCGATCTCGTCGAACTGGCGCAGCGTGTGCTGGCAGGTTTCGGCGACGCGCGCGATGACCTGGTCGCCGATGAGATGGCCATGCGCGTCGTTGATCGCCTTGAAGCCGTCGATGTCGAACGCGATCACGCACAGCGGGCGATCGTCGGCGCGGGATTGCGCGACCGCATCGGCACCGATGAGTTCGATGCGACGGCGATTGGCGACGCCGGTGAGTTCGTCGGTCGACGCGAGCACGCGCAGCCGGCGCGTGCGCACGATCTGGCGGCCGACGATGAGGCCGAGCACCGCGATCAGCGCGACGCCCAGGGCGATGGCGATGCGCTGCCAGCGACGCGCCTTCAGCAGCGCCTGCACGTCCTGCTCGCGCATCGACTTCTCGGTGCGCAGTCGCTGGTTCTCGAAGTCGCGCTGCGCGGCGTCGGTCTGCTGGCGCAGCATCAGCGTGCGCTGCTCGGCGCGCGCGGCGAGGCGCTTCTCGCGCAGCGCGAGGTAGCGCTTGTAGTCGGCGAGCGCGGCCGTCGCATTGCCCGTGCGCTCGTACAGCGCCGCGCGATGCGGATACATCATCTCGAGGTAGCGGTCGTTCTGGTCCGACTGCAGGATTTTCTCGGCGGTCGCATACAGCGCGAGCGCCTGCTGCGTCTGGCCGAGCCCGGCGCGTGCGCGCGCTTCGATCACCGCGACCATGCCGGCATCGCCCTGGTCGCCGGTGCTCGCATAGCCGGCCTTCGCGGCCTGCAGCGTCGACAGCGCCTGCGCGTAGCGGCCGAGTTCGACCTGCGCGGACGCGAGGCCGAGTTGCGTGCCCGAGAGCAGCGAGGTGTCGAGGCGCAGCCGCGCGATGCGCACGGCTTCCTCGAACTGCGGCAGCGCGAGGTCGGCGCGGCCGAGATCCTGGTACAGGAAGCCCATCTGCACCGCGACGACCGCGAGACTCGGCCAGTCTTCGTGCTTCTTGGCGATCTCGCGGCTGCGCTCGAGGTATTCGCGCGCCTTCTGCGACTCGCCCATGCGGCGATACGCGACCGCGATGTTCTGCAGATTGCCTTCCGAGCGCTCGGCCTGGTGCGCGCCGTCGTACAGGCGCTGCGCGGCCATGAAGTCCATCAGCGCTTCGGCGTGCCGCCCGATGTACGAATACGTGTTGCCGCGCAGGACGAGGCCGTCACCGACCAGCGCCGGATGTTCGGACCGACGTGCGAGTTCGATGCCGCGCGTGTATAGCGGCAGCGCGGCCTGCACCTGGCCGAGCATCTCCTGCACGGAGGCTTCGCAGAGCTGGAAGCGCGCTTCGACTTCCGCATCGCCCAGCGCCTTGGACGCGGCGAGGCCCTGCTGCGCATACGCCAGCGCCGCGCGCACGTCTTCCGGCGACTGGAAGCATTCGGTGGATTCGTAGAGCAGCTCGCGACGACGATCGCCCGGCGGGACCAGCGCACGCAGTCGCGCGACTTCCGCCTTCGCGGCTTCCGGCGTCGCCGGATTCAGGCGCTCGCTGTCGAGCTGCTCGAACAGCTTGTCGAACGCGGCCGCGCGGTCGTCCTGCGCAAACGCCGACGTCGCCGTCAAGGCGGCGAGCGTCAGGGCGAGGAGCGACGCGCGGGTTCGGGGCATCGGAAGGGTCGAGCGCGCCTCGGACGTGGGTGACGGCCCGAGGCGGCGCGGCTCAGGCGTCCAGAGCTTCGGCGACGAACGGCGGGGTCGCCAATGCCCCACGATGGATATCGGCGCTGTAGTACTTGGTCTTGAGACCACTGTCACGCGCGGCCTGCTCGCGGAAGTCGAACCCGCCCGACTTGCGCGCCAGCGTGCAGCTCCACCAGCCCGTCGGATAGCAGGGCTGCGGGAACGGCAGCGTCTTGAAGGACGCGAAGCCCGCCTTGCCCATTTCCGCACGCATCGAACGGATCAGGTCGAGCAGCGCTAGCGGCGACTCGGACTGCTGCACGAGGATGCCGTCGTCCTTCAGCGCGCGGAAGCAGGACTCGTAGAAGGCCTTGTTGAACAGGCCTTCCGCCGGGCCGACCGGATCGGTGGAATCGACGATCACGATGTCGACGCTGCCCGGCGCGCAGTTCTTCATGTAGGCGACGCCGTCGTCGAACAGCAGTTCGGCGCGCGGGTCGTTGTTCGAATCGCAGAGCTCCGGGAACCACTTCTCGGCCATGCGCGTGACCTGCTCGTCGATGTCGCACTGCGTGGCCGACTCGACGCCCTTGTGCTTGAGCACTTCGCGCAGCGTGCCGCAGTCGCCGCCGCCGATGATGACGACGCGCTTCGGGTTCGGATGCGTGAACAGCGCCGGGTGCGACATCATCTCGTGATAGAGGAAGTTGTCGCGGGTGGTGAGCATCACCGCGCCGTCGATGAGCATGAGGTTGCCCCAGTCCGTCGTCTCGAAGATCTCGATCTTCTGGAACGGGCTCTGCACCTCGTCGAGCTTGCGCGTGACGCGGTAACCAATCGCCGAGCCGGTGTGCTCGAAGTTCTCGTACTGCCAGGTGGGTTCGCTCATGGCGTTCTGCATCTCGGGCCGGAATCCGGCAAACACCCGAGTGTAGCGGACGCGGCCTCGACGCTCAGTCGGCCATGCACACGCGATCGCGACCGGCGCTCTTGGCGCGGTAGAGCGCGGCGTCGGCGCGGCCGATCAGGTCGTCGATGCGGTCGTCGCCGGCGGTCGACGTGGCGACGCCGGCGCTGGTGCGCACCGCGAGGCCCGGCGCCAGCTGGCTGATGTCGAGCTGCGCCACCGCGCCGCGCAGCTTTTCGGCGATGCGTGCGGCGTCGTCGCGGCGGGTGCCGGGCAGGATGGCGACGAAGTCCTCGCCGCCGGTGCGGCCGAGGCGTTCCTGCGGGCGCAGGGCGTCGACCAGCGCGCGGCTGGCGTGAACCAGCACGATGTCGCCGATGGCGTGGCCGTGCTCGTCGTTCACGCGCTTGAAGTGGTCGAGGTCGAGCAGGACGACGCTGACGGGGCGCCCGTCGGCCTGTGCGCTGGCGAATGCGTCCTCCGCGAGCCGGCGCAGCCCGCGGCGGTTGGCGATGCCAGTCAGCGGGTCGGTCAGCGCGAGCACGCGCAGGCGGCGGGACTCGCGCGCCTGCTGCACGGCGAGCGCCGCGAGGGCCGCGAGCAGCGCCATGCCGAGGCCGAGCACCGTCCAGCGCCAGGGCCGCTGGCGTTCCAGCGCGCGGATCTGCTGCTCGCTGGCGCGGCGATCGAGGTCCAGGCGGGCGTGCTCGAGCGCGCGGCGGCCGGCGTCGAAGCGCAGGCGTGCGAACTGCACCTGCTGGTCGTCCGCCGAGGCCTGCAGCCGCTTGTCGAGATCGATGTAGGCGCGCAGGTCGGCCAGTGCGGCGGAGCGGTCGCCGAGCGCTTCCTCGCTATCCGCGCGGGCGCGATGCAGCAGTGCGAGGTAGCGCGTGGTCTGCTGGCTGCGCATCAGCGGCTCGGCGCGGTCGAAGGCGGCGATGGCCGCCCGTGGCTGGCCCAACGCCGCCAGGGCGCGGCCCTCGGCCTCGTCCAGCATCGGCTCGTGGCCGGCGATGTCGCCGACGGCCAGCTCGCGCCGCGCGGCCGCGACCGCCGCCAGCGCACGCTCGGGCGCCTTGGCGGCGAGCCAGCCGTTGGCGAGGCCCAGCTGCGCGTAGCCCCGGTCGATCGCATCGGACCGGCGGGCGACCTCGAGTGCCGCCTCGAACTTCGCGACCGCCTCTCGAGCGCGGCCCTGCTCTTCGTAGGCATAGCCCTGCTGCATCAGCGCGGCGTACAGGTCCGGCACGCTGTCGATGCGGCGCGCGTAGGTCTCGGTGTCGCGCAGGTAGCCCATCGCGTCGCGATAGAGGCCCATGCGGCGGTAGGCCATGCCGATGTTGAGCAGGTTGGTCTCGGAACGACGCGCGAGGTGGGCGCGGTCGAACACCGCCTGCGCGGCGAGGAAGTCCTGCAGGCCGCGGGCGTGGTCGCCCTGCAGCGAGGCGATGCCGCCTCGATACGTGTAGCCGTCGCCGAGCAGGCGCGCGTCCTCGGCGCGTGCGGCCAGCGCGAGACCGCGGTCGTACGCACGGCGCGCCGCGGCCGGGTCGGTCGCCTCCAGCGCGAAGCCCTCGCAGTAGGTGAAGCGCGTTTCGGCCTCGACGTCGCCCGCGCGCTGCGCCTCGGCGAACTCCTGGCGCGCGTAGGCGACGCCGGCGCGGCTGTCCTTCACGAAGCTCACGTCGCAGACGACGCTGCGGTAGCGGCGCGCACGCCGCGCGTCGCCGGGCGGCAGCGCGGCGCGCAGGCGGGCCAGTGCGCTCGCGATCTGGGCGTCGTCGTCGACCGGGACTTCGCCGTCGTCGATCTGCAGGAACAGGCGATCGAACGCGGCCGCGGACGGCGCCGCATGCGCGCCCGCCACGACGGCTAGCATCGCGGCAGCGAGCAGGGCGGGGAGGAGCGGTCGGCGCACGGGCAAGGAGTCGAGCGTAGCGGAGGGCTGCGCCGTCCGTGCGCCAGTGCCGATTGTGCGTCAGCTGCCGTCAGGGCGGGGCAGGCGGCCATGCCGCCCGATTGCCATACCGCCGCAATCGGCAACCGGTCACGCTTGTGGCCCTAGAATGCGCGCCTTCCTCGCTGGGGTGCGCCCGATGTCCGACTGGTCGACCGACCTGGCCCGCAAGACCTATTCGATCCCGTACTGGTCGGAAGGCTATTACGACGTCGATGCCGCGGGCCGCGTCAGCGTGCATCCGCAGGGCGCGAACGGACCGTCGATCGCACTCGCCGAGGCGGTCGACCGCGCGCTCGACGGCGGCGTGCAGCTGCCCCTGCTCGTGCGCTTCCCGCAAATCCTCTCCGACCGCCTGCGCAAGCTGCAGGATGCGTTCGCCTGGGCGATCAACGAGACCGGCTACGGCGGCGGTTACACCGCGGTCTATCCGATCAAGGTCAACCAGCACCAGTCGGTCGCGGGCACGCTCGCGTCGAACGTCGGCGAAGGTTTCGGGCTCGAGGCCGGCAGCAAGCCGGAGCTGATGGCGGTGATGGCGCTGTCGCGCCCCGGCGGCCTCATCGTCTGCAACGGCTACAAGGACCGCGAGTACATCCGCCTCGCGCTCATCGGCCGCAAGCTCGGGCTCGAGACGTACATCGTCGTCGAAAAGCCGTCGGAACTGCAGCTCGTCATCGAGGAAGCCGAAGCGCTGGGCGTGAAGCCGGGCCTCGGCGTGCGCATGCGCCTCGCGAATCTCGGCGCCGGCAAGTGGCAGAACAGCGGCGGCGACAAGGCGAAGTTCGGCCTCTCGCCGCGCCAGGTGCTCGATCTCTGGAAGCGCCTGCGCGATGCCGGCATGGGCGACTGCCTCGGCCTGCTGCACTTCCACATGGGCTCGCAGATCTCGAACGTGCGCGACATCGCCAACGGCATGCGCGAGGCGGTGCGTTACTTCATCGAGCTCTCGCGCCTCGGCGCGAAGGTGCAGTACATGGACGTGGGCGGCGGCCTCGGCATCGACTACGAAGGCACGCGTTCGCGCAGTTACTACTCGATCAATTACGGCGTGCGGCAGTACGCGCTGAACATCGTGCAGCCGCTCGCGGACGCCTGCGAAGAGCACGGCCTGACGCCGCCGCGCATCGTCACCGAATGCGGCCGCGCGATGACGGCGCACCACGCGGTGCTCGTCACGAACGTGTCGGAAGTCGAGCGCGCGCCCGAAGGCCGCGTGCCGGATGCGCACGACGACGAGCCGCTGGTGATCCGTCACCTGCGCAGCGTGCACGCCGAGTTGCAGACGCGCCCGGCCGTCGAACTGTTCCACGAGGCCACGCACTACCACGCCGAAGGCCTGGAGGCGTACACGACGGGGCAGATCGATCTCGTGCACCGCGCGCGCATCGACGATCTCTACTACGCCATCCTCAACGGCGTGCGTGCGCGCCTGTCGCCGACGGAGAAGACGCAGCGCGAAGTGCTCGACGAACTCGACGAGCGCCTGGTCGACAAGTACTTCGTCAACTTCAGCGTGTTCGAGTCGATGCCCGACGTCTGGGCGATCCAGCAGGTGTTCCCGATCGCGCCGATCGAGCGGCTCAACGAAGCGCCGACGCGACGCGGCGTCATCGCCGACCTCACCTGTGACTCCGATGGCCGCATCGACACCTACGTCGAGAACGAGACGCTGTCGACGTCGATGCCGGTGCATGCGCCGAATCCGGGCGAGGTCTATCGCATCGGCTTCTTCCTGGTCGGCGCGTACCAGGAAATCCTCGGCGACATCCACAACCTCTTCGGCGATACGGACGCCGTGGCGGTGAACGTCGACGCCGACGGCTTCCAGTTCGTCCAGCAGCGCCGCGGCGACACGATCGACGTGATGCTGGACTACGTCGGGTACGATATCGCCCAGCTCCGGCAGGCCTATCGCGACAAGGTCGCGGCCGCCGGGCTCGCCGCCGACGAAACGCTGCGGCTCAACGAGGCACTCGAAGCAGGCCTCACCGGCTACACCTATCTGGACGACGCGCCGTTCGACTTACGGCGCGCAGGGAACGAACCATGAAAACCGGTTTCATCGGCCTCGGTGCGATGGGCGCGCCGATGGCGCGACATGTGCATTCGCGTGGCCTGCTCACCGCCGTCGGCACGCGCACGCAGGAGAAGGCGGACGCGCTCGCGGCCGAGCTCGGCGTACGCGCCGCGCGAGGTTCGGCGAACTTCGCCGACTGCGACGTCGTCGCGCTGTGCGTCCCGCTCGATGCCGACGTGCTCGAGAACGTCGCGGGCCTCGCCGACGTGCTGCGCCCCGGAACGGTGGTGATCGACCATTCGACGGTGTCGGTCGACACCGCGCGTCGCGCGGCCGCCATGCTCGCCGAGCACGACATCGGTTTCATCGACGCGCCGGTGTCGGGGGGCGTCGAAGGTGCGCGCAACGGCAAGCTGTCGGTGATGGCGGGTGGCGATGCGGACGTGCTGGAGAAGGCGCGTCCGGTACTCGAAAGCTACGCCGCACGCATCTCGCACATGGGCGCCACCGGCGCGGGCCAGGCGACCAAGGCGATCAACCAGGTGCTGGTCGCGGGCATCAACGAAGCGGTCTGCGAAGGCCTCGCGCTCGCGGAGAAACTCGGTCTCGAACCCGACCGCCTGATCCCGACCCTCATGGCCGGCGCAGCGTCGAACTGGTTCCTCGACAAGCGCGGCGCCACGATGCTGCGCGACGAGTTCACGCCCGGCTTCAAGAACGCGCACATGCTCAAGGACCTGCGCATCGTACAGGGCATGGCGCAGCAGACGGGCATCCGCACCACGGTCATCGACCAGGCGCTCGCGGACTACGCCGAACTCGTCACCGAACGCGGCCTCGGCGACGCCGACACCTCCGCGCTGATTTCGCTCAAGCGGTCACGCTGAGCCAGAGCGGCGGGCGGCGGCGATGCGTTCGCCGACGACCGCCGCACCCCAGGCGACCAGCGCGGACAGCACGAGCTGCAGGCCTGCGTTGCGCAGCAGCCAGCGGCCCGCCGTGGTCTGCTCCGGTGGCGCACCGGTGTACGCGGCGACCGCGCTGCCGATTCCGATGAGCAACACCAGCCCGACCGCCGGCGCGCCGAATCCGCGTCGCGCGATCGCGCCGCCGATCGCCATGGCGATGGCAACCGCGACCAGTTCCAGTGGTGCGATAACTCCCATCGGCGTCGCCCATCCGCTCATGGACCGCCGCGTTACGAACAGCACGCCGGTCAGGATGAGCAGAACGACGACCGCGATGGTGCAGGCGATGAGCCGGCGGGAAGGCGTCTTCGAAGGCATCGGCAGCGGCGTCCGGAAAGATGCCCCGAGTCTAGAGGCAGACGCGTGCAACCGACGCCGGCTGCACCCGCGAAAATGGCATTCGCCGATCGGCGCACGTCCCGCGGTGATCAACGGGGAGACGTCCGCGTTCGTGCGTCGTCGTACACATCGGGTTCGCGCGCCGACGACGGTGCGGGTCAATGCGTTGTCGATCGCTGGGCTGGAGGTTGCGCAACTGAATCGTGATCAGCGCGGTGCTGAACGCCGCACGGGAGTGATGCGACGCTGAGCATCACAGAGCGCTGTTGAAGCCGAGAAAACGCGCGTCATGTGAATCGCCTGCGCGCCAGCGCCATCTCAATCGCAACGCCGGCACATCATCCAACCGCGACGGCACGAGGCCGTCGATCAGTTCGTCTTCACCGCCATCGCCGACAGCCCGCCGCTCGCGAGCTTGCGCTTCGCGTCCGCGAGGTCGCTGGCGCTGCCGTACGGCCCCATGCGCACGCGGTAGACCGTCTTGCCGCCGATCTGTGCGGACTCGACGCGCGCGCCGAGGCCGAGCAGCGCGATCTTCGCCTTCAGCTCTTCGGCCTGGCCCGACGCCTGGAACGCGCCGGCCTGCAGGATGTAGCGCGTGTCCGCCGCAGCGGTTGCGGTTGCAGGCGTGGCCGATGCGGACGTCGTGGACGACGCTGTGCCCGACGTCGCGGCATGCGTTTCGTTCGACGCCGGCTTCGGCGTGTTTTCGTCGACCGGTGCCGGCAGCTTCGTATCGGCCGTGGTCGTCGTCGCAACCGGCGTCGTCGGCGCCGAAGCGTCCGACGGCGCGGTCTTCTGCGCTTTCTCCGCCTGCTCGCTCGCAGCGAGCTCGGCGTCCGTCATCGGGACTTCCTTGCCCGGCAGCAGCGTGTAGAAGTCGAAGTCCTGCTTCTTCTTCGCATCGGTCGCAGTAGCGGCAGGCTTCGGTGCAGCGCCCTTGTCGTCGATCGTTTCGTCGTCGACCACCGCATCGTCGCCGTCGGCGGGCTTCGGCAGCGCATCCGGGTTCGGCGTCGGACGGAAGAAGCCGTCCTTGTCGCGATGCATGAGCCGCGGCGCGGCGAGCACGACCAGCAGCGTGATCGCCACGCCGATCACCAGCCACGCCCAGCCCGGCATCGAGCCGTTCCCGCCACCGCCGCCGGAGCGGCGTGCCTGGGTCTTACCGCGCTTCTGCGCCATCACATCACCTCGGGGGCGGACACGCCCAGGAGCGCCAGTCCATTCGAGATCACCTGACGCGTCGCTGAAGCGAGCGCGAGTCGCGCATCGCGCACGTCGGCGTCGTCGACCAGGAACTGGTGCTCGTTGTAATACGACTGGAACGCCTGCGCGAGTTCCAGCAGGTAGGCCGCGATCTGGTGCGGTTCGAGATCGCGCCCGGCGGTCTCGACGACTTCCGCGTAGCGCGACAGCGTGGCGACGAGTTCGTGCGTGGTCGCGTCGTCCAGATCCAGCGGTTGCGCGAGGCCGTTCTGCAGGTCGAACGACAGGCCGCGCTCATTGAGCTGGCGCATCAGCCCGCACATGCGCGCATGCGAGACCTGCACGTAGTAGACCGGGTTGTCCATCGACTGGCTGCGCGCGAGGTCGATGTCGAACGTGAGCTGCGAATCGGGCTTGCGCGCGATGAGGAACCAACGCACCGCGTCGCTGCCGACTTCGTCGATCAGGTCGCGCAGCGTGAGGTAGCTGCCGGCGCGCTTAGAGAGCTTCACTTCCTCGCCGCCGCGCATGACGGTGACCATCTGGTGCAGCACGTATTCCGGCCAGTTCTGCGGGATGCCGGCGTCGAGCGCCTGCAGGCCGGCCTTCACCCGCGCGAGCGAGCCGTGGTGATCGGCGCCGAGTTCGGTGATCGCGCGCAGGTAGCCGCGCTGCCACTTCGACAGGTGGTAGGCGACGTCCGGCACGAAGTAGGTGTACGTGCCGTCGGACTTGCGCATCACGCGGTCCTTGTCGTCGCCGAAGTCGGTGCTGCGCAGCCACAGCGCGCCGCCTTCCTCGTATGTGTGGCCGTGTGCGATCAGCTCGCGCACGGTCTCTTCGACCTTGCCGTCGGTGTAGAGCGATGACTCGAGGAAATAGACGTCGAACGAGACGCCGTACGCCTCGAGGTCGAGGTTCTGCTCGCGGCGCAGGTAGGCGACCGCGAACGCGCGGATCGCGTCGAGGTCGTTCGGATCCTTCGCGCCGACGACCGTGTGGCCCTCGACCTCGACCGCATCGCCGCGCAGGTAGGCGGCCGCGACGTCCTTGATGTAGTCGCCGCGATAGCCGTCTTCCGGCCAGCCGGCGTCGTCGGGGCCCTTGCCCTGCGCACGTGCCTGCGTCGAGATCGCGAGGTTCTGGATCTGCACGCCGGCGTCGTTGTAGTAGAACTCGCGCGCCACGGTCCAGCCGTTGGCGTCGAGCACGCGCGCGATGCAGTCGCCGATCACCGCGGCGCGGCCGTGGCCGACGTGCAGTGGGCCGGTCGGGTTCGCCGAGACGTATTCGACGCCCGCGCGGCGACCCGCGCCGCTGTCGTTGCGGCCGAACGCGTCGCCCTGTGTCGCGACGTCACGCAGCGTCGCGCGCCAGGCGCCTTCGGCGATGCGGAAGTTGATGAAGCCCGGGCCGGCGATCTCGACCGACGCGATCGCATCGTTCTTCGGCAGCGCGTCGACGAGCGCCTGCGCGATCGCGCGCGGGTTCGACTTCGCCGGCTTGGCCAGCAGCATCGCCGCGTTGGTCGAGAAATCGCCCTGCGCACGGTTCTTCGGCCGCTCGATCACGAAGTCGGGCGAGGCGGCATCGGCGGGGAGCGTGCCGGCGGCGCGCAGGGCGTCGATGGCCTGCTCGACGAGGGCGCGGAGGGTCGATTTCACGGCGGTCCGGGGACTTCGGGACGGGGGCGGCATTGTACGGCGCCGCGTCAGACCCCGAGTCGCCTGGCGCCGCAACGCGCCGCCGCGCGCTGCGTTACCCGCTTGCGGTCGCGGTTTCGCAAGCGCCTACACCCAGCCCCGCGCCGCCATCGACACCGGCGGCCCGTCGCCGATCACGAAATGGTCCAGCAGGCGCACGTCGACGAGGCCCAGCGCCTGCTTGAGCCGCGCGGTGACGGCCCGGTCGGCCGCGCTCGGCTCCGGATTTCCGCTCGGATGGTTGTGCCCGACGATCACCGCCGCTGCGTTTTGGACGAGCGCACGCCGGGCGACGTCGCGAGGATGGACCTCGGCGCCGTCGAGCGTGCCATGGAACATCTCCTCGAACGCCACCATCCGGTGACGGGTGTCGAGAAACATCACCGCGAACACCTCGTGGTCCGCCGGGCGCAGCCGTTGGGCGAACAGGCGGCCGGCGGTGGGCGGGTCGGTCAGCGCGTCGCCGCGTTCCAGATCGGCGGCGAGCACGCGCTGGCCGATCTCGAGCGCGGCAGCCAGCGTGCAGGCACGCGCCGGGCCGACGCCGCGCAGCTTCGCGAGCGCGTTCGGCGATCGCTCCAGCAGTTTGCGCAGGGGGCCATGCTCGGCGAGCAAAGCGCGCGCCGTGGCCACCGCGTCCTGCCCGCGCAGGCCGGAGCCGAGGAACAGCGCGACGAGCTCGGCGTCCGACAGCGCGCCCGCGCCGCGCGCGAGCAGCTTCTCGCGCGGCCTTTCGGTGGCCGGCCAGTCGCGGATGTGCATGCGTCCCTCCGTGGACGTCGATCGGGCGGTCATTGCACCGTGACGCACGGCACGCGGCCGATCGGGCGATTCCGGCCGTTCGGGTAAGCTGTCGACCGCCTTCTCCGTCGGACTTTTCCGCCTCGTGACCGCGCTTTCCGGCCACCGCATCCTGCTCTGCGTGACCGGCGGCATCGCCGCCTACAAGGCCGCCGATCTGGTGCGTCGCCTGCGCGACGCCGGTGCCGAGGTGCGCGTGGCGATGACCGAGAACGCGCAGCACTTCGTCGGCGCGACCACGTTCCAGGCGCTGTCCGGCCAGCCGGTGCGCACGTCGCTGTGGGACGAGCAGGCCGAAGCCGCGATGGGCCACATCGAACTCGCGCGCTGGGCGTCGGCGGTCGTCGTTGCGCCGGCAACGGCGAACACGATCGCCAGGCTCGCGCACGGGTTCGCGGACGATCTGGTCACGACGTTGTGCCTCGCGACGGAAGCGCCGATCGCCGTCGCACCGGCAATGAACCGCGTGATGTGGGCGAATGCCGCCACGCAGGCGAACGTCGCGACGCTGCGCGACCGCGGCGTGCTGATCATCGGCCCCGATGCCGGCGACCAGGCCTGCGGCGAGATCGGCGAAGGCCGCATGGTCGAGCCGATGGCGATCGTGCGCGCGCTGTCGGGCGCCGCCGCATGAGCGCGCTCGCGGGGCGCCGCGTCGTCGTCAGCGCCGGGCCGACGTTCGAGGATCTCGATCCCGTGCGTTTCCTCGGCAACCGCAGCAGCGGGAAGATGGGCTTCGCCGTCGCCAGCGCGGCGGCCGCGCGCGGTGCGGACGTCGTGCTCGTCGCCGGCCCGGTGCATCTGCCGACGCCGCCGAACGTCACCCGCATCGACGTGCGCAGCGCCGCGCAGATGCATGCCGCGGTCACCGCCGCGCTGCCGTGCGACGTCTACATCGGCGCGGCCGCCGTCGCCGATTACACGCCGGTGTCGATCTCGCCGAACAAGCTCAAGAAGCAGCCCGGGCAGGACACGCTGACGCTGCAGCTGGTGCGAACGCGCGACATCCTCGCGGAGGTCGCGTCGCATCCCAAGCGCCCGCGCCTCGTCGTCGGGTTCGCGGCGGAAACGCACGATGTCGAGACTTACGCACGCGGCAAGCTCGTCGCCAAGAAGCTCGACCTCATCGCCGCGAACCGCGTCGGCGTGGAAGGCAGTGGCTTCGAGAGCGACGAGAACACGCTGGTGGCCTACGACGCGAACGGCGCGACCACGCTCGGCCCCGGCGCGAAATCCGACATCGCGGGCGGCCTGCTCGACCTGATCGAGGCGCGCCTCGCATGACCGAACGCACCATCGAAGTCCGCCTGCTCGACGCACGCTACGGCGATGCGTGGCCGCTGCCCGAATACGCCACCGCCGCGAGCGCGGGCGTCGACCTGCGTGCCGCGCTCGATGCACCGCTGTCGATCGCGCCGCGCGAAACGCATCTGGTGCCGACCGGGCTGTCGATCCACATCGCCGACCCGACGCTGTGCGCCGTGATCCTGCCGCGATCGGGGCTCGGGCATAAACACGGCATCGTGCTCGGCAACGGCACGGGCCTGATCGATGCGGACTACCAGGGTCCGCTGATGGTGAGCGTCTGGAACCGCGGCGAGACGGCTTTTACGATCGAGCCGGGCGACCGCATCGCCCAGCTCGTCGTGCTGCCGATCGTGCGTGCACGGTTCCAGGTGGTCGACGAATTCGAAACGAGTGCGCGCGGCGCGGGTGGCTTCGGCCACACCGGTGTGCGCTGAACCCTACGGAGTGCTTGCGATGCCCAATGCCCAGGTCGACCGTCTGAAGCCGCTGATCCCGCTCGGTGCGGGCGTCGCGCTGCTCCTTGCGGGCTGGTTCGGCTTCAACGCCTGGGCGCAGTGGCGCGACGAGGCGCGTCGCTCCGACGTGGAGGCCGCGCGCGATTCGGTCGTGCAGGCCGCGCAGTCGATGATCGGCAGCGCGCAGAAGCACTTCGCCGACCAGCTCGCCAGCCCCGGCGTGCGCGACGCGCTGCAGAACGGGCAGATGGATCGCGCGGCCGAGCAGCTCACCGCCGGCTGGAAGGGCGCGACCGGCGGCGA
>NZ_SELT01000008.1 GCF_004361065.1 Cognatilysobacter terrigena
TTGTGGTGACGAGGTTCTCGCTGGGATCCAGCGACACCGTCACGTTGGTTTCCGACGAACCGATCAGGTCGATCGACAGGCCGTGCTTCTTGAAACGTTCGAACACGTCGGCGAGGAAGCCGACCTGCTGCCACATGCCGACCGACTCCATCGACACCAGCACGATGCCGTTGCGACGGCTGATCGCCTTGACGCCCGGCACCGTCGCGGCGGTCGCGTCGATACGCGTGCCCGGCAGGTCCGTGCGTTCGGTGTCGAGGATCGCCATCGGTACGTTGGCGTCGCGGCAGGGACCGATCGAACGCGGATGCAGCACTTTCGCGCCGGTGGTGGCGATTTCCTGCGCTTCGGCGTAGTCGAGGCGCGCGAGCAGGCGGGCGTCGGGCACCTCGCGCGGATTCGCGCTGAACATGCCGGGCACGTCGGTCCAGATCTCGACGCGCGCGGCGCCGAGCAGTGCACCGAAGTACGCGGCCGACGTGTCGGAACCGCCGCGACCGAGGATCGCGGTGCCGCCGTCGCCATGACGCGCGATGAAGCCCTGCGTCAGGACGATCGTCGTTGGTTGCGTGGTGAAGCGCTGCGCGAAGTCGCGATCGGTGCGGTGGTGGCAGTTGACCGACAGACGACCGGCCCAATCGCTCTGGTTCGGCAGCGCGACGGCGTTCAACCACTCGCGTGCATCGCACCAACCGATGTCGAGGCCCTGCGACTTCAGATACGCAACGCCGAGCGTCGACGACAGCAGTTCGCCCTGCCCCAGCACGTCGGCCTGCCAGTCGAGCGTGCGCTGAGTCGCGCGCGAATCGGTCGCGAGCGCCTGCAACGCGGCGAGGCGTTCGGCGAGCACGACGTCGGCATCCAGACCGAGTTCCGCCGCGAATTCGCGATGACGCGCCACGAGCGCGGCGACCTTCGCATCCGTCGCCTCGCCCGCGCCGCTGTTCGCGATCGCCTGAAGTTCGTTGGTCACGCCCGACAGCGCCGACACCACCACCAGCACGCGCGCGTTCTCGTCTTTCGCACGTTTGCCCGCGAGTCGTCCGATGGTGTCCCAACGGGTCCGGCGCGACACGGAAGTGCCACCGAACTTGAGTACGACCCAGCGCGTCGAAGCGGTCACGAGGTTTCCTGGAGGTGCGGCGGCTGCCGCGGGAGGCGAATCGGAGCACGCGACGCCGCCTCGGGCGAATGACGCATGCTCATGAGAGCGCGCGATTTTATTCGATGACGGGCCACGCGCGGCCGGCCACAATGCGCCTCCCCCGTCCGCGGTTGAAAACCATGACGCAGCGCCGCTTCCTCCAGCTCGACGTCTTCGCCGATCGCCCCGGCGCCGGCAACCCACTCGCCGTGGTGGTCGACGCCGAAGGGCTCGACACCGCCGCGATGCAGGCCTTCGCGAACTGGACGAACCTGTCCGAGACGATTTTCCTGCTCCCGCCCAGCGACGGCGCCGACTACCGCGTGCGCATCTTCACGCCGAGGCAGGAGCTGCCGTTCGCGGGGCATCCCCGCGTCGGCGCGGCGTGGGCGGCCATCGACACGGGGCTCGTCGCCACGAACGCCACGTCGCTCGTGCAGGACTGCGCGGCCGGCCAGTTGCCGGTCCAGGCGACCGCCGAGCGCGCGATCCGCGTGCGTGCGCCCAAGGCGCGCCGCGTGACCCCGCCGTCGGATTCCGAAGCGCGCCTGACGGCCGCGCTGGCGCATGTCGAACGCGGTGCGACGCCCGCGGCGCTATGGAACAACGGGCCGGCGTGCTGGGTGGTCGAGCTGGTCGATGAGCAGGCGGTGCGCGGGCTCGTGCCCGATCTCGCGGCGATCACCGCGCTCACCGCCGATGCCGCGGTCGGGCTTGCCGTGTTCGCGAAAGCGGACGGCGGCGCAGGGTACGACGTCGTCGTCCGCGCGTTCTGCCCCGCCGACGGCATTCCCGAAGACCCGGTAACGGGAAGCGCGAACGCCGCGATCGGCGAAGCGCTGCTCGAGGCGGGCCGCGTCGCGCGCGGCGGGCGCTACGTCGCGAGCCAGGGTCGCGAAGTCGGTCGGGACGGGCGCGTCGAGGTGCAGGTCGACACCGACGGCGAGGTGTGGATCGGGGGCAACGTGCAGGCCGTGGTGCGCGGCACCGTCACGTGGTGAGCGGTACTTCAACGCCATGAAAAAACATTACGTGCAGCTCGACGTGTTCGCCGACCGTCCCGGCGCCGGCAATCCACTCGCGGTGATCCCGGACGCCCACGGTCTCGACGACGACGCCATGCAGGCCATCGCGCGCTGGACGCGCCTGCCGGAAACCACGTTCGTGTTTCCGCCCACGTCGCCCGACGCGAGCTATCGCATCCGCATCTTCAGCCCACGCCGCGAAGTCCCGTTCGCCGGGCATCCGAGCGTGGGCACGGCGTCCGTCGTGCTCGATTCCGGCCTCGCGACGCCACGCGACGGCGTGCTGGTGCAGGAAGGCATCGCCGGGCTGCTGCCGTTGCGTGTTGACGGCGAAGGTGCGTTGCGCACGATCGCCGTGCGTACGCCCCGCGCACGACTGGTCGAGCAGGTCGCGCCGAACGACGCACGCATCGCCCGCGCGATCGCCGGCATGCGCCTTGGCGCGCTGCCGCCTGCGTTGATGGACGGCGGCCGCCGCTGGTGGCTGGTCGAACTCGAAAGCGAAGCCGCACTGCGTTCGCTCGAACCGGCATGGGGCGCAATCTCGCAACTCGCCACGCGTACGGAGAGCATGGGCGTGTGCGCGTTCGCGAAAGCCGATGCGACGGCCGACTACGACCTCGTCGTGCGTGCGTTCGTCGGCTCGACGTCGCAATTCGAAGATGCCGCCTCCGGCGCTGCCAACGCGACGCTCGCCGCGTGGCTCGCGCAGAACGATCGACTGCCGGGTCGCGGCTGGCGCTACGTCGTCAGCCAGGGTCGCGAAGTCGGTTTCGACGCGCGCCTGCAGCTGCATGTCGACGAGGCCGGCGACGTCTGGTCCGGCGGCCACGTGCGCACCGTGGTCACCGGCACGATCGACTGGTGACGCGACACTTCGCAGCGTCGGCGCGCATCAGGCGGGCTGCACCTCGAGCGTGATCGGCACCGCCGCCAGCACCTTGGAGATCGGGCAGTTCGCTTTCGCGTCCTCGGCGTAACGCGCGAAGTCCTCCTGCGACAGACCCGGCGCTTCGCCGCGCACGCTGAGCTTCACGCCGGTGATGTGCGGGCCGCCGTCCATCGACAGCTCGACGTTCGCGCGCGACTCGATGAAGGTCGGCGGATGGCCCACCTCGGTCAGCTTGGCCGAAAGCGCCATCGCAAAGCAGCCGGCATGCGCGGCCGCGATCAGCTCTTCCGGGTTCGCGCCCTTCTCGTCACCGAAGCGCGTGTTGAAGCCGTAACGGGTGTCGTTGAAGACGCCGCTCTGCGGGGTGTTCAAGCGGCCGATGCCGGATTTGAGGTCGCCTTCCCAGCGCGCGGTGGCATGACGGGTGATGGCCATCGGTCGATCTCCTGAACAGGGAGACCGCACCTTACGGCTCGGGTGCTAAACCGCCGTGAGCGCTCGTCGGCGGCGCTTGTGCAGCGCAACGCGACGACCCGGAACCCACGCGCTATGGTGGCCCCAGCCCCGCCATGACGGCCCGCCTCGCACCCGCGACGGCGTGCTCCGCGGACAGCCATGACGGCGCATCGCCGGACCGCCCCGCGGCCCGCGATGCGGCCGGACATGACGCCGACATCGACGCCCCGCCCGACGGCTGCTCCCCTTCCCCCACAGGAGCTTCCGGACATGGCTTACAGCACAGAACAGATCCGCAACGTGGCCTTGGCAGGCCACCCCGGCGCCGGCAAGACCACGCTTTTCGAAGCCCTGCTGCATGCCGGCGGCGCGATCCAGGCGGCAGGCAGCATCGAGCGCGGCACCACGGTGTCCGACTTCGACGCCGTCGAAAAACAGCGCGGCCATTCGCTCGATGTCGGCATCGCCAGCACCGACCACGACGGCATCCACGTCAACCTCATCGACACGCCCGGCTACCCGGATTTCCGCGGCCCTGCCCTGGCCTCGCTTGCGGCGGTGGAAACCGTCGCGATCGTCGTGGCATGCGATGCGGGCGTCGAATACGGCGCCCGCCGCATGATGGAGTACGCGAAAGGCCGCAAGCTCTGCCGCGCGATCGTCGTCAACAAGATCGACCACGGCGGTGACTGCGGCGCCTTGCTCGACGAACTGCGCGAGACGTTCGGCCCCGAATGCCTGCCGATCAACCTGCCCGCGAACGGCGGCACGTCGGTGATCGACTGCTTCGGATCGAACACCGGCGACAGCGATCTCGGCGCCGTTGCCGACTGGCACCAGAAGATCATCGACCAGGTCGTCGAGATCAACGAAACGGTGATGGAGCACTACCTTGATCTCGGCGAAGACGGGCTCTCCGGCGACGAACTGCACGACGCGTTCGAGCAGTGCCTGCGCGAAGGCCATCTCGTGCCGGTGCTGTTCTGCTCGGCGCGCAGCGGCGCGGGCGTGCGCGAACTGCTCGACGTCGCCGAACGCCTGTTCCCGCATCCCGGCGAGGCGAATCCGCCGGCGTTCATCAAAGGCAGTGGCGCCGACGCCCAGCCCATCGAAGCGAAGCCGGACCCCAACGCGCACGTCATCGCCGACGTCTTCAAGATCATCAACGACCCGTTCGTGGGCAAGCTCGGGGTGTTCCGCGTCTACCAGGGCACGGTGAAGAAGGACACGCAGCTGTTCGTCGACGATGGCAAGAAGCCTTTCCGCGTCGGCCACCTGTTCAAGCTGCGCGGCAAGGAGCATGTCGAGGTCGAGCAGGCGATCCCGGGCGATATCGCCGCGATCGCGAAAGTGGACGAACTGCATTTCGACGCCGTGCTGCACGACAGCCACGACGAGGACCAGATCCATCTCGCGCCGCTCGAATTTCCCAAGCCGATGTTCGGCCTCGCGGTCGACGCCGCGAGCAAGGGGCACGAGCAGAAGCTCGCCACGGCGCTGCACAAGCTGTCGGAAGAAGACCCGTGCTTCCAGGTCGAACACAGCACCGAGACGAACGAGACGATCGTGCGCGGCCTGTCGGACCTGCACCTTCGCATCAACCTCGACCGGTTGAAGGAGCGATACGGCGTCGAGGTGAAATCGCATCCGCCGCGCATCGCGTATCGCGAGACCGTGTCGGCACGCGCCGAAGGCCATCACCGGCACAAGAAGCAGACCGGCGGCGCGGGCCAGTTCGGTGAAGTCTTCCTGCGCATCGAACCGCTGGATCGCGGAACGGGCTTCGAATTCGCCGACGAAGTCAAAGGCGGCACGATCCCCGGGCAGTTCATCCCGGCGGTCGAGAAAGGCGTGCGCCAAGCGCTCGCGGCCGGCGCGCTCGCGGGTTATCCGCTGCAGGACGTGCGTGTCACCGTATACGACGGCAAACATCACCCGGTCGACAGCAAGGAAGTCGCGTTCGTCACCGCCGGCAAGCGTGCGTTCGTCGACGCCGTGCTCAAGGCGAAGCCGCAGGTGCTCGAGCCGATCGTCGACCTCGAAGTCGTCGCGCCCGAACCGAACATGGGCGACGTGAGCGGCAATCTCGCTGGCAAGCGCGCCCGCATCCTCGGCACCGACAGCGCGCGCGGCGAGGTGATCGTGAAGGCGCAGGTGCCGCTATCGGAGCTCGAAGGATTCGCGGCGGAGCTCAAGTCCATCACGGCCGGGCGCGGCCGCTATTCGATGGACTTCAGCCATTACGAACCCGTGCCATCCAACGTGCAGCAGAAGCTCGCGGAGAGCTTCAAGCCGAAGGTCGAGGAAGACTGATCCCGGCAGCGACCACGCAACGAAAAAGGGCCGGCGATTGCCGGCCCTTTCCGTTTCGTCGCACTTACTCCGGATGCACATCCACGCGGACGCGGATGCGGTTGCCGGGGTCGTAGCTCGTGCGCGTCGTGTACTGGCGGCCGCCGTACTCGTACGTCACGTCGTAGGCCTGCACGTTGCGACCGCTTTCGTACGCACTCGCCGGCATCGGATCGCAGGCGACGACGCGACCCACGCGCGGCGGCTGCTGCGGACGGTGCGCGTTGTCGTAGATCTGCTTGCCGACCTGGCTGCCGACCATCGTGCCGATCGCCGACGTCGCATAACGCGCGCTGCCGCCGCCGACCTGACTGCCGAGCACCGCACCGACGATGCCGCCGATGACGGTCGCCGCGGTGCTGCCGCCCTGCGTCGGCTGGCGGACCGGGTTGCCGTAGCGGTCGTAACCGTTGTTGGCGTACTGGTCGTCGCGATAACCGTCGCCGTTGCGATCGTAGGGGTCGTAGTACGGATCGTTGCCGTAACCGTTCGAGTACGTGCGGCTTTCGGTGCAGCGCGGGCCGCCGGTCGTCGCGGCGTAGCGACCGTTCGGGTCGTAGACCGGATTGACGCGGAGGACGCGCGCATAGTCGTAGTAGCCGCCCTGCGACGCATAGGCGCCCGACTGGGACGGATACGTGGAGTACTGCTGCGCCGACGCCGTGCCCGCGGTGGCGGTCAAGGCGAGCGCGAGAACAGTGGCGGTGATGTGCTTCATCAAGGAGCTCCCACGCCGGGATGGCGCAGGCGCATCCTCGGGGCGGGGCTCTCAATGCATCCTGAACCCGGTGGGTTTTCCGTTAATCGCTCAGCCCGCGTTTACGCGGCGTCGACGTCACGGGTTGCTGGTCGTCCCCAGCGTTCGCGGCTGGACGGCAAGCGATGCACGCATAAAGCCGTCGGGATGTTCGTTGGTGCGTAGCACCACATAGCCTTGGCCGTCGCGCACCTGTTGCGCGATCGCCGGTGTGAGCGACGCGGTGCCGCCGATGACACGCGCCGCATCGCCGTCCGCAACGACGTCCATCCGTGCGACCTGCCCCGAGCTTTCGCCACCCTGCGTGCCGGTATGCAACGTCACCGACGTCGGACGCTCGGTCAGCCCGGAAACGACGAGGTCGACGCGCACGTCGTTGTTGTCGTCGAGCGTTGCGCGGATCTCGCCAGTGGGGATGCGTACATCCGCTTCCGGGGCGCGCACGAGCGCGAACTTGCCCTGCAGATGCACGGGCTGCCCGAACGCGGCGATCGGCAGCGCGAGCAGGACGACGAGGAAGGCGGCGAACGGACGCATGGCGGAGCTCCGGATACGGACGGTTTCCGGATAGGACGGAGCGCGACACGGCCGCGTGAAAAACCGCATGATTCGACCACCCCTGGCCGGAGTCGTCCGATGAATCGTTGGTGGCTTGTACCCGTCGTCGTCCTGGTCGCGCTCGTTGGCGTCAAGGCGTGTGGTTCGGATTCGTCGAAGTCGCCCGTCGCGCCCGTTCCCGCTAACGCTGTGGCGTCCGATCCGTCGAGCGACACATCGAGTCCACCGCGGGCACCGGCCCCGGCAGCGGACATCGACGTGCGGCAATTGATGGCGGCATCGGACCTCGTCCACGGCTATCTGCAGACGCTCGCCCAAGGCCGCACGGACGCCGCCGATGCGATGTGGCGGAATGGTCATCGCCCGCCCGGGCTGAGCGAGGGAGGCCTGCGCGACATCCTTCCGGCGCGCGTGTCCAAGATCCGCACGCTCGAACCCGAGCCGCTCGACGGTGCGACATTGCGTCGCGTGCGTGTTCCCGTGGCGCTGCGGCTGACCGGACAAGACGGCCGCCTGCACGTCTTCGACGGTACTTACACCGTCGAGCATCCATCGGCAGACGCGCCGTGGAAGCTGAGCGCCGCCGAGGTGCACGCGCGCCTCGATTGACAGTGACCTCGCGTTCACCCGTCGCGGTCGAAGGTTCGGCGGTACTCATCGGAGTCCGCCCATGCGTCGCGCACTGCCTGCCCTCGCCTTCGCCGCGTCCGCCGCGCTGTTCCTGACGACGGCGTGTTCGACCGTCGGCGGACTGCTCGGCTCCGACACGGTCACTTTTTCGCAGCAGCAGATCCAGAGCAAACTCGTCCGCAAGTTCCCGCGCGACTATTCGAAGCTCGGCGGGCTGGTGACGCTGACGCTGATGAACCCGCGGCTTTCGATCCCGCCGGGAGATCGCCGCCTGCAGGTCGAGTTCGACGTCGCCGCGTCCGCGCTCGGCCAGCCGAGCCGCACGCCGAACGGCTCGTTCACGCTTTCGAGTTCGCTGCGCTACGATCCCGCCACGCGCGGCCTGCATCTGTTCGAGCCGCGCATCGAGGATGTCGAGGTCGGGTCGCTCGGCGGTCGCATGGGCGACACGCTGCGCAGCGCGCTCAACGACTGGCTGTCGGACTGGGCGCAGAAGGAGCCCGTGTACCAGTTCGACGATTCGCTGATCGGGCGCCTTGGCGCGCGCCGGGTCGAGGGGACGAAAATTCAGGATGGCCAGGTGGTGGTCCAGCTCGGCGAGTGATCGCCCCGTCGCGCGCATCGCGCTGGCGACATTCGTTCTTCTCTCGGTGACCGCATGCGGCCGCGACCGCGGACCGAGTGCGTCGGACGCTGCCGTGCCGCCCGTCGCCAGCGACGATGCACCCGCCGGCACGTTGCCGACGCCCGCTGCGACGCCCGGCACCGCGGTCACCGGCATGCCGACGCAGCCCCCGCCGCCGCCCGCGGCTGACGCGATCGCGGAGGCGATGGACGCCGCGCCACCCGTCGACGCAAGCGCCACTGCGCCGACCGATGCCGCCACCGACCCCAGTGCCCTGCCTGCGCCGGTGGATGAGACCGCGACCGCTGACGCCACGGCACCCAACGTGCCACCTTCCACCACGTCAGCTGCACCCGCGACGGCCGTCGTGACCACGGCCGATACGAACGCCGCTGCAGGCGTCATCAATCAGTACATGGCCGCGCTGACGGCCAACGCGCCTGCGCGCGCGCAAACCCTGTGGGCGACCACGCCGAACGATTCGACCGTGCTGCAGCTCGCGCGCGGCGGCGCCTTTAATGTGGATATCGGTGCGCCGTCGCCCGATGCCGCCGGGCATGTGACCGTGCCCGTGGACGTGCGAGGCAAGGCCGACGACGGCGGCGATCGCCAGGTGCAAGCCGTCTACACGCTGCAGCGCACGGCGACCGGCACCTGGCGCATCTACAACGCGACGACGCGCGACGCAGCGCCCTGATCGCGACGATGTCGTCCATTCCCACGTTCGTGCTCGACACGAACGCGTGGCTCGATCTGCTCGTCTTCGGTGATCCCGCGTTTGCGGGGTTCGTCGAACGGGTGCGCTCTAGACAGGCCCGCATCGCGATCGACGACCGCGCATTGGGCGAACTCGCACGCGTCCTCCGTTACGACGCGCTGCGGCTGGACAACGAGACGATCGCCCAGCGCCTGCAGACGGCTCGCGACCTGGCCACGCCGGTCCAGGTGCCTGCGATGCGCCTCCCGCGCTGCCGGGATCCCGACGACCAGATGTTCCTCGAGATCGCCGTCGCCGCGCATGCGAACGCATTGCTGACGCGCGACGCCGAACTGCTGCGCATGGCGCGCCGTATGCAGCGCGACTATGGCTTCGCGATCGTCGCGCCCACGGCGTGGCGCGACGTCGTCGGTCAGATGTCGAAGCGGTAGGCGAGCTTGACCAGCAGCTGCTCGCTGTCGCGCAGGTCGAAGGCATCACGCAGGCGGCCCGCGGCGTCGACGTCGCCCAATGCGGGTTCTTCGAACAGGCCGCCGCCGCGCACGTAGGCGATGTACAGGTTCGACAGCGGCGCGAGCTCGTAGCGGTAGCGCACCTGGAAGCCCATGTTGCTGAGCCCGAAGGGCTGGTGGCGCGACGCGACCGGAATCGGCGTGCCGTCCGCCGCGAGGTCGTACGACTGCGGGGCGCGCGCGTCCAGGCCGATCGCCTCGAGCCGCACACGCAATTCCTGCTTGTTGTCGATCAGCCACGTCACGCCCGCCGCGAGGAACACCTGGTTAACGCGATACGTCGCAAGCGACGAAACACCATCGACGCCGGGGTGCCAGAGCAGCAGACCCGGATCGTGCTTGACCTCGACCGCGAGACCAACATTCGCGTTGTCGCTGATGTAGTACGTGGGTTCGACATCGAGCGAAATCGAGCCGTGGTTCCAGCCGCCGAGGCTTTCGGCCGCATAGCGCGAATTCCAGTAGAAGCCCCACGGACCGCGACGCGGAATGCCGCGCTCGTAGAACAGATAAAGCTTCGACGGCATGCGGACGATGCCGTGGCCGCGCGTCACGAGGTCGTCGTGGCCGGGCGTGAAACTCGCGACCTCGAAGAACTCGTTGCCGCCGTCGCGCATGTCGCTGGTGCGATTGACCGACCATGCGTCCGCGATCTTGACGCCGTCGTCGTTCGCGCGGTGCGACACGGCGGCGCGCCACTGGTGGCTCGCGTACGACGACTCCTTCGGCAGGTCGGTGAACCGCCGCGAGATCTCGTAGCGCCCGTAGTTGAAGTTGTTGCGCTCGAGATAGCCAAAGTCGTTGAGCTGAAGGTGGTCGCCGAGATGCAGCAGGTAGAGCTGCTGACGCCAGCCCTTGCCGAGGTCCTGGTCGAACTTGATCTGCGCGCCGCTGTCGCGAATGGAACGCCCCGCCTGGTCGACGTCCGATCCGACCACCGTCGTGCGCACCGAGAGCGCGCCCGTCGGCGTCCAGCGATGGTCGAACTCCGCGACGTTCGCGACACGGTCGAGGAACGGTCGGTCGACGCGCGTCACCATCGCGCCGAAGCCCTGCGTCTGGAGATCCTTGGTTGCACGCACGGCGTAGAAGTCGCGTCCGACGTCATCGGCTTCCGTCGCCGCGAACACGCCGTAATTGATGCCGGCTGCGCTGCCGTTGAGTTTCACCGCCGCGGTCACGTCGCCCGCGCCGAGACCGTCGTCGCGCGTGCCGCCGACGCGTCGCGTGTACAGCAGCCGGTTCGCATTGTTGAGCGAGCCGAACGCGACATCGAAAAAGCTCTGGTTCTCGGTGAAGAACGGGCGCTTGTCGCTGAAGAAAGTTTCGATCGCGCTGAAGTTCACGACCAGCTGGTCGCTTTCGACCTGCCCGAAGTCCGGATTCAGCGTTGCCGACAGCTGGAACTTGCCGCTGGGCTTCCAGAAGATGTCGGCACCGGTGTCGAAATTCGCCTTGTGCGCGACGTTGTCGTACACGCCGACGACGTACGGCGTGATCGCCAGCAGCGACTGGCTGTACTTCGGCACGTCGACCTTCTCGAACACCGAAAGGAAACGCGGTTCGCTGAAGCTCACCGCCGGCCAGGTCGCGCGCTCGCCGGTCGAGCCGATCACGCGATCGAGCACGATGCCGATGCGGCGCGTGGTCCCCGGCGCATCGCGCATCGTCGCCGTGTACCACGGGATCAGCATCTCCGCCGACCAGCCTTCCGCATCCTCGCTGACGGCGTGGCGCCAGTTGCCGTCCCAGTCGGTGCTGAACTGGTTCTCGTTGGTGATGACGGCATCGATGATGCTGTCGGACAGCAGGATCGTGAAGTTGTAGCCGGTGCGGCCGTCGCCATCGAAATCGACGTAGAGGTTCACGCGATCGAACGGCCCGCCCTGGTCGCGTTGCGCGCGATCGCGACGACGCGGCACGCCAGCCGGCTGCGAGTTGTGGAACGCGATCGCGAGACCGTCGGGCGTCGCCTTGAACCAGGCTTCGGTCGGCAGCGGCGCCGGCGCGCGCGACAGCGGCTGCGTCAGTCGGAAGTCCGTGACGTGCTGCGCGTCGGCCCATTCGGTCGGGTCGATGTGGCCATCGACCTTGACCTCGGTCGCGGCTAACGCCAGCGACGGCAGCGTGCAGAAGACGACGAGCGCCAGCGCGGCGCGGAATACGGCGGACATGCGGGGCATCCGGTGCGGCGCGCGATGGCCGAGAGGAGTCCGAAGACTAGTCGGCCGCCCGGAGGCGGCCGACTGTCATTGGTCATGGCGTCGCCATGACCGGATGGAGTGTCGCGACGCGTTACGCGCGCTTGCGGGCGCCCGTGCCGCGGCCGCGGCCGGTCGTCGCGCGTGTGCCCTGCTTCGAAGCGGCCTTCGACCTGCTCTTCGGCGCGGCCTTGGGCTTCGGCTTCGGCTTCGGCGCCGGCTTGCGCTTGGGCTGCAGCATCGTACCGGTGCAGTTCTTCGACCCGCACAGGCAGGCCCAGATCTTCTTCATGCGCGCCGTGTGGGGCTCGCCGAGGGTGATGCCGTAGTTGTACGTCAGCTCCTCGCCCGCCTTGATCGCCTTCTTCGCTTCGATGAAGACGCGATCCTTCGTGCGGTCGCCGCCGTCCGCTTCCTCGATGATCGAGTCGCAGTTCGGCGAGCAGCTGTGGTTGATCCAGCGCGCGACGTTGCCCTTGCGGTTGCCGTCGATCACGTACTCGTCGTTGAGCGTGAACAGGAAGGTGTGACCGGAGTCGGCCGAGCCCTCGTCACCGTTGTCGACGTCGTCGTGGGTGCGGCGCTGGCCCCGGTACTCGATGATGCGCTCGCCCTTGGCGATCGGCGCGGTTGCGAACACACCGGTTCCATGGATGGCGGAGCGGCGGGCGACGATCTTGCTGGGCATGCGGTGAGCCGACTGGAGGGGAGCCGCATTCTGCCGTGCCCGTCGCCTTTGGTCATCACGCACGGCATGCGCTGAACCGCGGGAGCCAGGTCGTGGCACGGCCGGGCGTTAAATCGTACAATTCCGGTACCGATTCGATACCGCCTGGACGAAGCCCCACGCATGCTCCGGGTCACCAAGCTCACCGACTACGCGACCGTCGTGCTGACGGTTCTCGCCGCATCCCGTGGCGACGTGCTCAGCGCGACGGAAATCGCCGAGCGGGCTGGACTGGAAGCCACCACCGTCAGCAAGGTGCTGAAACCGCTCGCACAGGCCGCGCTGGTCGAAGGTTTCCGCGGCGCGCATGGCGGCTACCGCCTCGCCCGCCCGGCGCGCGACGTCTCGCTCATCGAGGTGATCGAGGCGATGGAGGGCCCGCTCGCGGTAACCGAGTGCAGCGTGCACGAAGGCCAGTGCGGCATCGAATCGTCCTGTGGGTTGCGACGCAACTGGCGGCGCATCAACGACGTGATCGCGCAATCGCTGCGCGGCATCACCCTGCAGGACATGCTCGAGCCGGAAGAAGACGCGGGCGCTTCGCGCCGTCGCATCGACCTCCGTCTCGCGAACGCCTGAGGACCGCATGACCGAAACCATCGCCAACGCCGAGATCCACCAGCAGCTCGGGCGACGCTACGAAGCCGGCTTCGTCACCGACATCGAGTCGGAGTCGCTGCCGCCGGGGCTCAACGAGGACATCATCCGCGCCATCTCGGCCAAGAAGGACGAGCCGGAGTGGATGACCGACTGGCGCCTGGCCGCCTATCGCCACTGGCTGACGATGACCGAGCCGCACTGGGCGAAGCTCGACATCGCGCCGATCGATTTCCAGGCGCTCAGCTACTACTCCGCGCCTAAGGGCCCGAAGTACAAGTCGCTCGACGAAGTACCGAAGGAACTGCTCGACACCTACGACAAGCTCGGCGTGCCGCTGCATGAGCGGGCCAAGCTCGCGGGCGTGGCCGTCGATGCGGTGTTCGATTCCGTCTCGGTCGGCACGACCTTCCGGAAAGAACTCGCCGACAAGGGCGTCATATTCTGCTCGATGTCGGAAGCGATCCGCGAATACCCGGAGCTCGTGCGCCAGTACCTCGGCAGCGTGGTGCCGGTCGGCGACAACTACTTCGCCGCGCTGAACTCGGCGGTGTTCTCCGACGGCAGCTTCGTCTTCATTCCGAAGGGTGTGCGCTGCCCGATGGAGCTGTCGACCTACTTCCGCATCAACGCGAGCGAGACCGGCCAGTTCGAGCGCACGCTGATCGTCTGCGAGGACAACGCCTACGTCAGCTACCTCGAAGGTTGCACCGCGCCGATGCGCGACGAGAACCAGCTGCATGCGGCGGTGGTCGAACTCGTCGCGCTCGAAGGTGCGGAGATCAAGTACAGCACCGTGCAGAACTGGTACCCGGGCGACGAGAACGGCGTCGGCGGCATCTACAACTTCGTGACCAAGCGCGGCGAATGCCGCGGGGCGAAGTCGAAGATCAGCTGGACTCAGGTCGAGACCGGCTCGGCGATCACGTGGAAGTACCCCAGCTGCGTACTGCTCGGCGACGACTCGGTCGGCGAGTTCTATTCGGTGGCGCTGACGCACCACCGCCAGCAGGCCGACACCGGCACCAAGATGATCCACGTCGGCAAGCGCACGAAGAGCAAGATCGTGAGCAAGGGCATCAGCGCCGGCCGCGGTCAGAACACCTACCGCGGCCTCGTGCGCGTCGAGCGGACTGCCGAGGACGCGCGCAACTACACGCAGTGCGACTCGCTGCTGATCGGCAAGAAGTGCGGCGCGCACACCTTCCCGTACATCGAGGTGCGCCACCCGGGCGCGAAGGTCGAGCACGAGGCAACGACGTCGAAGATCAGCGAGGACCAGATGTTCTATTGCCGCTCGCGCGGCATCTCGCAGGAAGACGCGGTGTCGATGATCGTCGACGGTTTCTGCAAGAGCGTGTTCAAGGAACTGCCGATGGAGTTCGCCGTCGAAGCGAAGAAGCTGCTCGAGGTGAGCCTCGAGGGTTCGGTCGGGTAAGAGAGCGCGCCTGGCGAATGCCAACAGGGCATTCGCTGCGGTCGCGAACGCCCGGGCAGGACGCCCGGGCCGGGGCAACCCGAAGCGACGAACGTCGCGCCATGGACGGCCACGAAGATCATTGGGAAGCGAATCGAACAATGCTGAAGATCGACAACCTCCACGTCCGCGTCGCCGGCAAGGACATCCTCAAGGGCCTGACGCTCGAGGTCGTGCCCGGCCAAGTGCACGCGATCATGGGCCCGAACGGCGCCGGCAAGTCCACGCTCGGCAACGTGCTCGCGGGCCGCGAAGGCTACGAGGTGATCGACGGCTCGGTCGAATTCGAAGGCCGCAACCTCCTTGCGATGGAGCCGGAAGAGCGCGCTGCCGCGGGCGTCTTTCTTGCGTTCCAATATCCGGTCGAAATCCCGGGCGTGAACAACACCTACTTCCTGCGTGCCGCGCTCAACGCGCAGCGCAAGGCGCGCGGTGAAGAAGAACTGGATTCGATGCAGTTCCTGAAAAAGGTTCGCGAGAAGCTCGCCGTCCTGCACCTGAAGGACGAGCTGCTGCATCGCGGCGTCAACGAAGGGTTCTCGGGCGGCGAGAAGAAGCGCAACGAGATCTTCCAGCTCGCGCTGCTGGAACCGAAGCTTGCGATCCTCGACGAGACCGACTCCGGCCTCGACATCGACGCACTCAAGGCCGTCGCCGACGGCGTCAACGCGCAGCGCTCGCCCGATCGCGCCTTCCTCGTGATCACGCACTACCAGCGCCTGCTCGACTACATCCGTCCGGACGTCGTCCATGTGCTCGCCGACGGCCGGATCGTGGAAACCGGCGGCCCGGAGCTCGCGCTCGAGCTCGAGCAACACGGTTACGCGTGGGTCAAGGACCGCATTTCGCCCGAGGCCGCCGCCTGACATGAGCGCCCTGCTCGACTCCCTCACCGCCGCGTTCGACACGCTGCCGCTGCGCGAAGCCGGCGGGCTCGGCCCGGCGCGCCGCGAAGCGCTCGATGCACTGCGTCGCGACGGCCTGCCCGGCCCGCGTGTCGAAGCCTGGAAGTACACCAGCCTGCGACCGCTCGAACGCCGCACGTTCGCGGCGGCCAACGAAGGGCTGGCGTTCGATGCCGCATGGGTCGCGTCGATCCCGTCGCCGCGCATCGCGTTCGTCAACGGTCGATTCGCGGCGGAGCTCAGCGATCTGTCGACGCTCGGCGCCGGCGTCACGGTCGAGCCACTTTCCGCCGTGCTTGCACGCGGTGACTCGCGCGAATGCAACATCCTCGCGCGCCGCTTCGATCGCGCGGACGAGCCGTTCGCGCGCCTCAACGCTGCGCTCGCCGTCGATGGCGCGGCCGTGCATGTCGATGCCGGGGTCCACGCGACGCGCGCGCTGCACGTCGTCGCCATCGGCGCGCCGATGGGGAGTGACGTCGCCTCGCACCTGCGTCACCTCTTCGACCTGCGCGAAGGTGCGCGTCTCGAGGTCGTCGAGCACGTGATCGCCTCGGCGCCGCACGCGAACCTCACGACTTCGGTCGCCCACGCGCACCTGAAGCCCGATGCGCACCTCGTGCATGCACGGCTGCAGGACGATGCCGAAGGCGCGCAGTTGTTCGCGCGGACGGATGCCGTGCTCGCGCGCGACGCCATCTATCGCCGCCTCGACCTCGAGCTCGGTGCCGGTCTGTCGCGCCATGAACTCAACGTCGCGCTGCATGGCGACCGCGCCTGCGCGAACGCGAACGGCGTGCTGCTCGGCAGCGGGCGACGCCACCTGGACACGCGCCTTGGTCTCGACCACGTCGGCCGCGACGGTCGCTGCGACCTCGTCTGGCGCGGCCTCGCGTCGGGCCGCGCGCGGGTGGCGTTCCACGGCGGCATCGAGATCCGCGAAGGCGCAGACGGCACGCAGGCCGCGCTATCGAACAAGAACCTGCTGCTGTCCGACGCCGCGGAAATCGATTCGCAGCCCGTGCTCGTCATCCATGCGGACGAAGTGCAGGCCGCGCACGGCGCCACCGTCGGCCAGCTCGACCCGACGTCGCTCTTCTACCTACGTTCGCGCGGCATCCCGGCGAACGAGGCACGCGCGATGCTGACGGCCGCGTTCTGCCGCGAAACGCTCGCGGTGCTCGACGACGGTGCGACCCGCGACCTGCTCGCCGCGCGTCTCGATGCGGCGCTCGCCCGCATGGAGACGCCATGAACGCTTCGGTGGCGCCGATGACGATCGACTGGGCGCAGGTCCGCGCGGACTTCCCGCTGCTCACGCGCGACGTGCATGGCAAGCCGCTGGTGTATCTCGACTCCGCGAACACCTCGCAGAAGCCCGTGCAGGTGATCGACGCGGTCGATACGTTCTACCGTCGCCACAACGCCAACGTCAGTCGCGCCGTGCACGCGCTCGGCTCGGAAGCGACCGAGGCCTACGAAGGCGCACGGCGCAAGCTCGCGACCTTCCTCAACGTCCGCGCCGACGAACTCGTGCTGTGTAGTGGCACCACGTTCGCGATCAACCTCGTCGCCTACAGCTGGGCGCTGCCGCGACTGAAGGCCGGGGACGCCATCGTGCTCACGCGCATGGAGCACCACGCCAACATCGTGCCGTGGCAGATCGTCGCCCAGCGCACCGGCGCGGTGATCAAGGTCGCCGAGATCGACGAGCGCGGCCAGCTGGACCTCGACGCGCTGTATACGCTGCTCACACCCGAAGTGAAGCTGCTCGGCCTGACGCATGTCTCCAACGTGCTCGGCACCGTGAATCCTGTTCGCGAGATCTGCCGCGAGGCGCACCGCCGCGGCATCGTCACCGTCGTCGACGGCTCGCAGGCCGCACCGCACCGCGCGCTCGACATCGCGTCGATCGGTTGCGATTTCTACGCCATCACCGGCCATAAGATGGTCGGCCCGACCGGCACCGGCGCACTGTGGGGCAAGCGCGAGCACCTACCCGCGATGCCGCCCTTCCTCGGCGGCGGCGAGATGATCCGCGAGGTGCGCTTCGAAGGCACCGTCTACAACGACGCGCCGCATCGTTTCGAGGCGGGCACGCCGAACATTGCCGGCTTCGTCGGGCTGGGCGCGGCGGTCGATTACCTGTCGACGATCGGAATGGCCGCGATCGAGGCGCGCGAGAAGGAATTGCTCGCCCATGCGACCGAAGCGTTGTCGCAGGTCGACGGTCTGCGCATCTTCGGGCAGGCGCGCGAGAAGGCCGCGGTGATCAGCTTTCTCGTCGAAGGCGCCCATGCGCACGACCTCGCGACGCTACTCGACCTCGAAGGCGTCGCCGTCCGGTCGGGCCACCACTGCGCGCATCCGCTGATGCACCATTTCGGCGTACCGGCGACCTGCCGCGCGTCGTTCGCGTTCTACAACACGCACGACGAGATCGACGCCTTCGTCGCCGCCCTCCAGAAAGTCCGCCGCCTTCTTGCCTGATCCGATGACCGAACTGCGCTTTCGAAATGCCACGCCCCGCGACGCCGATGCGATCGCCGCGCTCGTCGAGTCGGCCTACCGCGGCGACGCCAGCCGTGCCGGCTGGACGACCGAAGCGGATCTCCTCGACGGTCGCCGAACCGACGCGAACGACGTCCGCGAGTGCATCGCGCGTCCCGACAGCGTGATCCTGCTCGCCATCGATCCCGCCACTCGCGAAGCCGTCGCCTGCGCCCACGTCGCAAAGGAAGACGGCAACGGTTATTTCGGCATGTTTTCGGTGCGGCCCACGCTTCAGGGCGGCGGCGTCGGCAAGCAATTGCTTGCGCGCGCGGAACGCCTGGCCTTCAATCACTGGGGCCTGCCGGCGATGCGCATGACGGTGATCGACGTGCGCGACGAACTCATCGCGTTCTACGAGCGCCGCGGCTACGTGCGCACGGGCATCAAGAAGCCCTTCCCCTACGGCGACGAACGCTTCGGGCTGCCGCGGCGTGACGACCTTCGCTTCGAGGTCCTCGAAAAGCGCGCGCCGGCTCGCGCCGCATCCCGCCGCTGATCATGGACGGCTGGGCACGCGTCGGAACCACGTCCGAGATCCTACCCGGCGAGCACCGTGTCGTCTGGGACGGCGACACGCCCATCCTGGTCGTCAATCTCGAAGGCGACTACTACGCTCTGCTCGACCAGTGCACGCACGAGGACTACGAACTGTCCGCGGGCCCGGTCGACGCCGATGAGGGCGTCGTCGAATGCGTGCTCCACGGTGCGCGTTTCGACCTGCGCAGCGGCCGAGCCCTTTGCGGGCCGGCGTATCTGCCAGTTCCGAAGTTCCCCGTCGAGGTCGTCGACGGCGCGATTTGGACGCGCGACGACCGCTGAGCCCGGTCCCTGCCTGACGCCAACCAGCGCACCGTGCATCGGTCGACCGCGATTCGCAATTGCGAATCATTCTTAATTGCGTTTCAATATGCCCACGGCCGGTCGCTCCCGCGCCACGGCTGCCCTCCTCTGCGCATATCGGAACCATGGCCCACATCACGAGTCGCAAGCACGCGCCGCGCCCGGACGCGCCCTTCAGCCGCACCCTCGGCGCCTCGCTGCTCGCAGGCCTCGCGCTCGGCGCGACGTTCACCGCCGTCGCGGCAAGCCCGGCCGACGACGACAAGGAAACCCTCGACCGCGTGAAGGTCTACGGCGCACGCACCAAGCGCTACAACGGCGAATCCAGCTCGGCCAAGTACACGCAGACGCTGGTCGACACGACCCAGACGATCAACGTGATCGGCAACGACCTGTTCAATGAACAAGGCGCGACGTCGCTCACCGAAGCGCTGCGCAACAGCCCGGGCGTCGGCACGTTCTACGCGGGCGAGAACGGCAACACAAGCACGGGCGACGCGATCTACATGCGTGGCTTCGATACGTCCGGCAGCATCTTCGTCGACGGCATCCGCGACCTCGGCGCGGTCAGCCGCGACGTGTTCAACGTCGACCAGATCGAGGTCACAAAGGGCCCGGCGGGCACCGACACGGGCCGCAGCGCGCCGACCGGCGCGATCAACCTCGTCACCAAGCGCGCGAACCTGCGCGACGCGAACAGTGCGTCGCTGTCCATCGGCAGCGACGATCAGCTGCGCGGCGTCGCGGACTTCAATCATCACCTCGGCGACAGCACCGCCCTGCGCGTGAACGTAATGGCGCAGGACAGCGACGTTCCCGGCCGCGACCGCGTCAACAACAGCCGATGGGGCCTCGCCGCATCGCTGGGCTTCGGCCTCGACGGCCCGACGCGCACGCACCTCGACGTTCTGCACGTAAGGCAGGACAACATTCCGGACGGCTGGGTGCCGACGGTCGGCTTGCCGGGTTACTCCTCGCCTGACCCAACGCGTCCCTATATCTCGAACGCCGCACCGGTCGATCCGAGCAACTTCTACGGCACGACGTCGGACTTCGATCACGTCGATGCGGACATGGCAACGCTGCGCGTCGAGCACATGACCGACAGCGGCGCGCAGCTGCGCAACATCACGCGCTGGGGCCGGACGTCGCAGGAGTACATGCTGACGTCGTTCATCGCGAACAAGGACAACCTCCAGACGCCGAATCCGGCGGATCCCTCCACCTGGACGCTCGCGCGCAGCAACCCGACGTTCAAAGACCAGGTCAATTCGATCGTCACCAACCAGACGAGCCTGGTCATGCATTTTGGCGAGGGCGCGGTGCGCCACGACCTGAGCACCGGAGTCGAGTTCGTGCACGAAGTGCTCGACCAGCGCGGTGTGGCGCCTCGCGCTGGCACGGCCTGGCCGGCGGCGAACCTCTACAACCCGGACCCCAACGTCACGGGCCTCGTCCGCATCCACAACGGTGCAGACAGCCACGGCCGCGCGGACACGATTTCGGCGTATGCGTTCGACACCATCAGCTTCGGCGAGCGCTGGCAGATCAACGGCGGCCTGCGTTTCGACCGCTATGAGAGCGAGTACCGCAACGCGCGTGCCTGCATCGCCACATCGACGCAGACGTCGACGGCCCCGCTGTGCAACGGCGCCGCACTGGGTACCGTGCTGCCATACCTCGATACGGCCGATTCCGACACGCTGGTGAACTGGAAGGTCGGGGCGCTCTACAAGCCGACGGCGACCTCCAGCATCTACGCGAACTACGCACTGTCGTATCAACCGCCAGGCGGCGCGACGCTTGAGCTCAGCGGCGCAGCCAACAGCCCCAACAAGCCGGGCTACGAGCCGCAGCGCGCGCGCACCGGCGAAGTCGGCGCCAAGTGGAGCGTGGCCGACGACGCACTGCTGCTGACCGGAGCGCTGTACGACACCCGCATCGACAACGAAGTGGCATTCGACGCGTCGACCAACAGCTACTCGCAAGCCGGTGGCAAGCGTGTGCGTGGCATCGAACTCAGCGCCGTCGGCCAGCTGACGAAGAACTGGTGGGTGTCGGCGGGCTATACGACGATGGACGCCGAGGTCACCACCGGGCCGAACGTTGCAAATGATGGCTCGCGCCAGCTCGCCTACACCCCGGAAAGCGCCTTCACCGCGTGGACCACCTATCGCTTCGCCAATGGCCTCACGCTCGGCGGCGGCGCACGTTATTCGGGCGAGATGAAGCGCGGCACGGATGGCGCGATCGGCACGCCTGCGTTCACCGAGGCGTACTGGGTGTTCGATGCGGTCGCGAGCTACGCGTTCAACGATGCGTTCGACGTGCGCCTCAACCTCTACAACTTGGCCGATCGCGAATACGTTGCGGCCATCAACAAGAGCGGCTATCGCTATACGCCCGGCCAGCCGCGATCGGCGCTGCTGACCTTCAACGCGAGGTTCTGACCGCATGCTCCTGCACGTCCCCGGCATCCTCGATGCGGACGCTCTCGCGAGCGTGCGTCGCGCACTCTTGGATGCGGAGTGGACCGACGGTCGCGCGACCGTGGGTCTTCAGGGCGCGCAGGTCAAGCGCAACGAACAGTTGCCCGATGCATCGCCGGTGCGACAACGCCTCGCTGCACTCGTGCTCGAAGCGGTCTCGCGCCATCCGATGGTCCATGCCGCCGCGTTGCCGGCGCGCATCTTCCCGCCGCGCTTCAACCGCTATCGCGGCGGTGGCGAATACGGCTTCCACGTCGACGGCGCGGTCATGACGGTGGATGCGTCGCACGACATGCCCGCGCATCGGATCCGCAGCGACATCTCGTGCACGCTGTTCCTCAACCAGCCGGACGACTACGACGGTGGCGAGCTGATCGTCAGCGACACCTACGGCGAGCACGAGGTGAAACTGCCCGCGGGCGATGCGATCGTGTATCCGTCGAGCAGCCTGCATCGGGTGACGCCGGTGACGCGCGGCGAGAGGCTGGCGTCGTTCTTCTGGGTGCAGAGCCTGGTGCGGGACGACAGCCAGCGACGCACGCTGTTCGAACTCGACGCGTCGATCCAGACGCTGACCGCAACCGGCGCCGACCGGGAGTCGCTGGTGCGGCTCACGGGCATCTATCACAACCTCCTGCGGCGCTGGGCCGAGACCTGAGCCCGCGCTTCTTCTAATTCATCACTTCGATCCCATGACGCCGACTGCCACTGCGAACAAGTCCCGCCCTGCCACGCGCAAAGTCGCCTATCGCTGGGTGCGCCAGATCCATCTGTGGGTGGGCGCCTGGGGCGCGCTCGCTGCGGTGCTGTTCGGCCTGACGGGCCTGTTCCTCGCCAACCGCATGGGCGACCACGCGTGGCCGCAGGGCGACTCGCGCGAAACCGGCACGTTGACGCTCGAGGTGCCTACGGATGCACAGACGAATCCGAAGGCGCTCGCGGCGTGGCTGCGCAGTGCGTACCAGCTCGATGCGACGAACGTGCGCGGCGGTCGCCCGGAAGGCGGTCGCGTCGAAGGACGTGACGTGCGTCAGCCGGCGAAGTGGTCGGCGTCGGGCGGCAGCGCGCGCAAGTCGTGGACGCTCGAATACGTGCCGGGCAACGCGACCGCCGAACTCAAGCGCAACGAGCAGTCGCCGCTGGCCGCACTTCTTCGCCTGCACAAGGGCGTCGGCGGCGGCCTGTTCTGGCGCGTGTTGCAGACCAGCTTCGCGATCGGCATGGTGCTGCTCGGCCTGTCGGGCATCTGGCTGTGGGCGCGCGGCCGCACGCCGAAGGACATGGTGTTCAGCGTGATGGGTCTAGCCACGCTGGTGTTTTTCGCAGCGTTGGGTCTCGCGCTGGCGTAAGCCACTCGAGACCGACGAGGTTTTTTAGTCGTCGCTCAACGACAGCCCGCCGTCGCCACCGCGATCGGTCGGCGTCAGGCGGATCAGCAGCGCCTCGCCTGCGCCGTCGAGCACGTGGCGCAGGCGCTCGTCGCCGGCCTGCAGGATGGCGGTGTCGCCCATCGCGAGATCCGGCAGTGCGCTCCCGTCGGCGAAGCGCGCGTGGCCCGCGAGCTGGTGGACGATCCACGTCGACCGCGGCTCGGCGAAGACGACCATCGCGCCCACCAGCGGACGACGCCAGAGTTCGGCGTCGTAGAGGTCGCGTCGCCACATCAGGTTGAAGTCGTGCGTCGGGCCGTCGACCAGTTCACCGTGGATGGCGAGTTCGCCGGCGAAGCGGTGTCGGCCGTATGGCGGCAGGACATCGGCGACGGTTCCATCGTCGAAGCGCAGGCGCACGCCTTCGCCGGCCAGTAGCACCAGTTCCCGATCGACACCCGGAAACGCCGAGAACGGACCGTCCGCGGTGATCTCCGCGATCGACAGCCGCCACTCCCAGTCGTTGCCGTCGGCCGGTGCTTCGGCGTGGATCTCGCGCGTCCAGCCGGCGCCGTTGCGCCAACGGGTGCGGCGGTACTCGTACGAGGGAATGACACGGGATCGGGCGGGCATGGGGCGTCCGTGCGGGCGGCCCCGCCAGTATGCCGACGGGGCGCGCACGCACGAAGCCGCCGACGGGCTTCCCGGCCCGCCGGCGGCGTACGTCCATGTCGGGGTCCGTCCCCGGATTCCAGGCGTCCCTGCCTGCCGGCCGTCGTCCCTGCGGCCGGTGCGGTGCTTCAGCGCTGCAGGTTGGCGACGCGCGGCATCGGGCGGCCGGTGGTGGCCGGGCGCGCCGGCACGGCGCCGAGCACGATGCGGTCGCGGTTCTTCTCGATGGTCTTGAGGCCGATGCCCTTCACCAGGGCGAGCTGGTCGATGGTGCGGAACGGGCCATTCGTCTTGCGGTAGCTGACGATTTCCTGCGCCTTCGCCGGGCCGACGTTGACCAGCACGCGGTCGAGCGTGGCCGCGTCGGCCGTGTTGATGTTCACGCGCTCGACGGCCGGGGCCGGCATCGCACGGGCGGGCGTCGCGGGGGTCGCCGCGGCCGCGGTGCTGGCCAGGGCGAGCGAGAGGGCGAGGGTCTGGAGGATGTGGGCGAGCTTCATGACGAGGTCCTTGTCGGTGGGTGGCCGTGTCGGCCGGTGAGGACAGTCTCTCGATCCGCGCCCCCGCCTCCGATCGGTCGTCGACCCGTCGCGGCGCGGGAAACTCCGTGTCGTCGGGTAGGAAAAGTCCGAAACACCCGCGGGGCTAGAATGGTCGACCGCGTTTTCCTCCCCCCCCCCCCCGAGGCCCCCATGGACGCCCGCCGCGTCGAAGCATTCGTGTCGAAGAAGTGGGACGACGAGATCGTCCCGCAGCTGGTCGACTACATCCGTATCCCCTGCAAGTCGCCCATGTTCGACGCCGACTGGGTCGCCCACGGCTACATCGACCAGGCCGTCGCGCTGATGGAGCGCTGGGCCCGCGCGCAGGGCATCGAGGGCATGACCCTCGAGGTCGTGCGCCTGGAAGGCCGCACGCCGCTGATCTACGTCGAGGTGCCGGCCGCGAATGGCGGCAGCAACGACGACTGCGTGCTGCTCTACGGCCACATGGACAAGCAGCCCGAGATGACGGGCTGGGACGACGACCTCGGCCCGTGGAACCCCGTCATCAAGGGCGACCGTCTCTACGGCCGCGGCGGCGCGGACGACGGCTACGCGATCTTCGGTTCGCTCACCGCGATCATGGCGCTGCGCGAACAGGGCCTGCCGCATTCGCGCTGCGTGATTCTGATCGAAGGCTGCGAGGAATCCGGCAGCTACGACCTGCCCGCCTACGTCGACCACCTCGCGCCGCGCATCGGCAAGCCGTCGCTCGTCGTCTGCCTCGACTCGGGTTGCGGCAACTACGACCAGCTCTGGTGCACGACGTCGCTGCGGGGCCTCGCCGGCGGCAACCTCACCGTGCGCGTGCTGAGCGAAGGCGTGCATTCGGGCGACGCCTCGGGCGTCGTGCCGTCGAGCTTCCGCATCCTGCGCGACCTGCTGTCGCGCATCGAGGACGAGGACACCGGCCGCATCCTGATCGAAGGCATGCACGTCGAGGTGCCGGCCGAGCGCCTTGCGCAGGCGAAGGAAGCGGCGCGCGTCCTCGATACCGCGGTGTTCGACAAGTTCCCGTTCCTCGACGGCATGACGCCGATGGCGGACGACCTCACGGAACTCGTGCTCAATCGCACCTGGCGCCCGGCGCTGTCGGTGACGGGCGTCGACGGCATGCCGCCGCTGTCGTCGGCCGGCAACGTGCTGCGTCCGTTCACTGCAGTGAAACTGTCGCTGCGTCTGCCGCCGACGCTCGACGGCAAGCGCGCGGGCGAACTGCTCGAAAAGGCGCTGACCGACAACCCGCCGTACGGCGCACACGTCACGCTCGAACTTGAGAAGGCGAGCACGGGCTGGAACGCACCGGCGATGTCGCCGTGGCTGTCGCAGGCGATCGACGAGTCGAGCCGTGCCTACTTCAACCAGCCCGCGATGTTCATGGGCGAAGGCGGCAGCATCCCGTTCATGGGCATGCTGGGCGAGAAGTTCCCCGGCGCGCAGTTCATGATCACCGGCGTGCTCGGCCCGCACAGCAACGCGCATGGTCCGAACGAGTTCCTGCACATTCCGATGGGCAAGCGCGTCACGGCCTGCGTGTCGCACGTGATCCACCAGCATCACCTCGCATCGCAGCGCGGCGAAACGGCGGGCGTTGCGGCGGTCGCGGGCGGCGAGGAACGCGGCAACCACGGCTGCTGCTGAGTCCCGGCGCGTCACGTCACTGAACGGCGGGTACCTTCCGGGCCCGCCGTTTTTCTTTTTCGACGGCGCCACAACACGGCCGGCCGGACGATCGTCGGCATTCCTGCGGAGACGACGTCATGTTCCATGGCTTTTTCGGCTACCTGATCGGCGGCGCGATCATCGGCGTGCTCGCGCGCTTCCTGAAGCCGGGCCCCGATCCGATGGGCCTGATCATGACGATCCTTGTCGGTGCGGGCGGCGCCGCGATCGGCGGCATGGTGGCGGGCCGCGGCGCGATCGCGTGGATCGTCGCCATCGTCAGCGCGATGATCCTGATCGCGATCTACCAGCGACTGACACGACGCGCACCGCGGGATCGCACGGCGCGTTGACCACTGCCTTCGACGCCTTGCGATCGCTGAAGCGCCGAACCCGGTCGATCAACGCAGCAGTGCGTCGACCACGCGCGCCGCGAGCGCTTCCGCCGACTCGCCGACGGTGTCGAGGACGAGTTCCGCGTTCTCCGGCACTTCGTACGGCGAATCGATGCCGGTGAAGTTCGGAATCTTGCCGGCGCGCGCCTTTGCGTAGAGGCCCTTCACGTCGCGCGATTCGGCGACGTCGAGCGGCGTGTCGACGAACACCTCGATGAACTCGCCGTCGTCGAACAGTTCACGAGCAAGGCGACGCTCGGAGCGGAACGGCGAGATGAAGCTCACCAGCACGATGAGGCCGGCGTCGGTCATGAGCTTCGCGACTTCGGCGACGCGACGGATGTTTTCGACGCGGTCCTCGGCGGTGAAGCCGAGATCCTTGTTGAGGCCGTGGCGCACGTTGTCGCCGTCGAGGATGTAGGTGTGCAGCCCCATCGCAGCGAGCCGCTTCTCGACCAGGTTCGCGATCGTCGACTTGCCCGAACCCGACAGGCCGGTGAACCACACGCAGCGCGGCGTCTGGCCCTTGAGCCGAGCCCTCGCCTGCTTGTCGACGTCGACGTGCTGCCAGGGGATGTTCGCGGCGCGGCGCAGGGCGAAGTCGATCGTGCCCGCGGCCACGGTCGCATTGGTCTGGCGATCGATGAGGATGAACGCGCCGAGCTCGCGACTGTCGCGATACGCCTCGAAGGGCACCGGCGTGTCGAGATAGAGGTTGCAGTAGCCGACCTCGTTCATCTCGAGGTGCTTGGCCGCGAGTGCTTCCTGCGTGTTGACGTCGACCTTGTGCTTGATCTCGGTAACGCTCGCGCCGACTTCGCGCGAACCGATCTTCAGCCAGTACGGGCGCCCCGGCAGCAGCGGATGCGCATCGAGCCAGAGCACGTGCGCAGCGAACTGGTCGCTGACTTCGGCGGGATCGTGCGCGTCGGCGATGACGTCGCCGCGGCTGATGTCGAGTTCGTCGGCCAGCGTGAGCGTGACGGCCTGCCCGCGCGTCGCGACGTCGAGATCGCCCTCGGCAGTGACGATACGCGCGACTTTCGAGCGACGACCCGACGGCAACGCGACGACTTCGTCGCCCGGCTTGATCGCGCCCGCAGTGACGGTGCCTGCGAAGCCGCGGAAATCCTGGTTCGGGCGATTGACCCACTGCACGGGAAGGCGGAAACCGAGATCGCTCGCCGGCGCGTCGACCGGCACGGTCTCGAGGAACTCGAGCAGCGTCGCACCGCCGTACCACGGCGTGTTCGGCGAGCGCTCGATCAGGTTGTCGCCTTCCAACGCGGACAGCGGCACCGCGGTGACGTTGTCGATGCCGAGCGACGTCGCCAGCTCGCGGTAGTCCCTCGCGATCGCGTCGAACGTCGCCTGGTCGTAGCCGACCAGGTCCATCTTGTTGACGGCCAGCAATACGTGCCTGATGCCGAGCAGCGAGCAGATGTAGCTGTGCCGGCGCGTCTGGGTCAGCAGGCCTTTGCGTGCGTCGACGAGCACGACGGCGGCGTCGGCGGTCGATGCGCCCGTCGCCATGTTGCGCGTGTACTGCTCGTGGCCCGGGCAGTCGGCGACGATGAACTTGCGCTTCGCCGTGCTGAAGAAGCGGTAGGCGACGTCGATCGTGATGCCCTGCTCGCGCTCGGCCTCGAGGCCGTCGAGCAGCAGCGCGTAGTCGATGCGCTCACCCTGCGTGCCGTGGCGGCGGCTGTCCTTCTCGAGCGCGCTCAGCTGGTCTTCGAACAGCCCGCGCGTGTCGTGCAGCAGGCGACCGATCAGCGTGCTCTTGCCGTCGTCCACGCTGCCGCAGGTGATGAAGCGCAGCAGGCCGCGGGATTCGTGATCAGCGAGATAGGCAGCCACCGTCGCGGCCGCGTCGTCGAAGCGCGTCATCAGAAATAGCCCTCGCGCTTCTTCTTCTCCATCGATGCCGATGGATCGTGGTCGATCACGCGCCCCTGTCGTTCGGACGTGGTCGCGACGAGCATCTCGGCGATGATCTTTTCGAGCGTGTCCGCTTCCGAATCGATCGCGCCGGTGAGCGGATAGCAGCCCAGCGTGCGGAAGCGGACGCGACGGTTCTGGACCATTTCGCCGTCGCGCAAAGGCAGGCGCTCGTCGTCGACCATCAGCAGCGCGCCGTCGCGTTCGACGATCGGGCGCTCGGCGGCGAAATACAGCGACGGCACGGGGATCTTCTCGCGATAGATGTAGAGCCAGATGTCGAGCTCGGTCCAGTTCGACAGCGGGAACACACGCACGGATTCGCCCGACTGGATGCGCGTGTTGTAGAGATTCCACAGCTCGGGACGCTGGTTCTTCGGGTCCCACGCGTGCTGGCGATTGCGGAAGGAGAACACGCGTTCCTTCGCGCGCGACTTCTCCTCGTCGCGCCGCGCACCGCCGATCGCGGCGTCGAAGCGGTACTTGTCCAAGGCCTGCTTCAGCGCCTGAGTCTTCATGACGTCGGTGTGCACGGTCGCGCCGTGCGTGATCGGGCCGATGCCCTGCGCGAGGCCGTCGGGATTGGTGTGCACCCGCAACTCGACGCCCGTCTCCGCAGCGCGACGATCGCGGAACTCGATCATCTCGCGGAACTTCCACGTCGTATCGACGTGCAGCAGCGGGATGGGCGGACGCGCGGGGTGGAAGGCCTTGAGCAGCAGGTGCAGCAGCACCGAGCTGTCCTTGCCGACCGAATAGAGCATCACCGGATTGCGGAAGCCGGCCGCCACCTCGCGCAGGATGTGGAGGCTCTCGGCCTCCAGGCGATCGAGGTGGCTCAGGGTGGGCAGCGGCATCGGCGGCACGACGGGAATGCGGACCCGCCGATTATGGCGGTGCGGGACGGCGTCGAAGCCGAATGCAGGATTCAGGAGCGTCACGGCGGTGCGGGCGATCTCGGGGCGCCAGTGTCCGCGCAGGCGCGACGTGGGCGAAGTGCGCGTGCGGCATGAGGACATGAGCGCGCGTCCTTTCCGCACAAGAAGAGGCAGCGCGACCCTGTGCCTCCCGACGCCACCCGCCGCGCCATGTCCGCCGTCCCCCTCCCCGCCCCGCTGCCCGACGGACGCGTCGACCTGCTCGACCGCCTGACGGACGGGCTCGGACGCGACGCGCTGTGGTGGCTGTCGGGGTACGCCGCGGCGCTGGCGCGTGCGCAGGACGGCGGCGCGCCTCGCCCGCCGCACCCGGTGGCGGCGTCCGCGCCGCGGCTTACCGTCGTCTACGGCAGCCAGACCGGCAATGCGCGGCGCACAGCCGAGCGCGTGGTCGTGCGGCTGACTGACGCGGGTCTCGACGTCCGCCTGCTCAACGCCGCCGGCTACCCGCTGCGCGAGTTGAAGTCGGAAACGCTGCTGATCGTCGTGATCAGCACGCAGGGCGATGGCGACCCGCCCGACGATTCCCGTGCGTTCGTCGAGCATGTCCTTGGCCCGCGTGCACCCCGCCTCGACAACCTCCGGTTCGGCGTGCTCGGCCTCGGCGATTCCAGCTATCCGCAGTTCTGCGCGATCGGCCGCCGCCTCGACGAGCGCTTCGAAGCGCTCGGCGCACAGCGCTGGCTCGCGCGCGGCGATGCGGACCTCGATATCGACGAGATCGCCGCCCCGTGGCTCGACGCTGCGCACGCGGCCGCCCGTGAACTCGTCCCTGCGCCGACGCTGGCAAGCGTCACCCCGATCCGCGCGAACGCACCGCCGACCGTGCATCGCGACGCCCCGTTCGCCGCACCGGTGCTCGCCGTCCAGCGCATCACGGCACGCGGTGCAGTGCGCGACGTGCGGCATGTCGAACTCTCGCTCGAAGGCTCGGGCCTGACGTACGAGCCCGGCGACGCGCTGGGCGTGTGGCCGGCGAACCCGCCGGCGCTGGTCGACGAAATCCTCGACACGCTTGGGCTCGACGGCGACGCCGCAGTCGAATCGAAGGGTCGCACCCTACCGCTGCGCGACTGGTTGCTGCGTGAGCGCGAAGTGACGCGCCTGTCGCGCCCTGTGGTCGCGCGCCATGCCGAGCGCACGGGCTTGGCGGATCTCGACGCGATGCTCGCCGACGGCCGCGAGCGCGACCTCGCTCGCCTGCTCGACTCCACGCAGCTGGTCGACCTGCTGCGGACTTATCGCGGCGAATGGTCGGCGACCGACCTCGTCGCCGCGCTGCGACCGCTGACGCCACGCCTCTACTCCATCGCGTCGTCGCAGCTCGAAGTCTGTGACGAAGCCCACCTCACCGTCGCGCACGTCGAGTACGACGCCGACGGCCGCACCCGTTGGGGCACCGCATCGCACCTGCTCGCCGGGCTCGACGCGGGCGATACAGCACGCGTCTTCGTCGAACGCAACGAACGCTTCCGCTTGCCGAAGGACGCCTCGCGCGACGTGCTGATGATCGGCCCGGGCACCGGCGTCGCGCCGTTCCGCGGCTTCGTGCAGCACCGCGCGCAGACCGGGGCGACCGGCCGCAACTGGCTGCTGTTCGGCGCGCCGCACGCACGCACTGATTTCCTCTACCAGCTCGAGTGGCAGCAGGCCTTCAAGCGCGGCGCGCTGCACCGGCTGGACGTCGCCTTCTCGCGCGACCAGGCCGACAAGATCTACGTGCAGCACCGCCTTCGCGAACACGGTAGCGAGATCTACGCCTGGCTCGAGGGCGGCGCGCATCTCTATGTCTGCGGGGCGGTCGCGATGTCGAAGGACGTGCACGCCGCGCTGGTCGAGATCGCCGTCACCCACGGTGGCCGAAGCGCGGAGGACGCCTCCGCCTGGCTCGACGCGCTGCTCACCGAAGGCCGCTACGCGCGGGACGTCTACTGATGCTCGCCTTCCCGTCCATCCGAATGCGCTGTCGACGCTGACGCCCCCGCGCCGCCTCGACACCGCCTACGGAGTTGCACCATGACCGCCCATTCGGTCGAAGACATCAAGAAGAACAGCCGCGCACTGCGCGGCACGTTGCTGGACAGCCTCGCCGACCCGATCACCGGCGCGATCGCCGACGACGACCAGACGCTGATCAAGTACCACGGCAGCTACCAGCAGGACGACCGCGACCTGCGCGAGGAGCGCCGCCAGCAGAAGCTGGAGCCTGCGTACCAGTTCATGATCCGGACGCGCACGCCCGGTGGCGTAATCACGCCCTCGCAGTGGCTGAAGCTCGACGCGATCGCGTCGACCTATGCCGAGCGCGGCCTGCGCATCACCACGCGACAGGCGATCCAGTTCCACGGCATCGTCAAGCGCGAGCTCAAGGCGACGATGCAGGCGATCAACGCCGCACTGATCGATACCTTGGCGGCCTGCGGAGACGTCAACCGCAATGTCGCGATCGCCGCGAATCCGCTGCAGTCGGACGTGCACGCCGGCGTCTACGCGACGGCGGCCGCGCTGTCCGAGCACCTGCTGCCCAATACGCGCGCCTATCACGAGATCTGGCTCGACGAAGAACGCATCGCGGGCACGCCGGAGCAGGACCCGATCTATGGCGAGGCCTACCTGCCCCGCAAGTTCAAGATCGGTTTCGCGGTGCCGCCGACCAACGACGTCGACGTGTTCGCGCAGGATCTGGGCTTCATCGCGATCATCGAGAACGGTCGCGTCGCCGGCTACAACGTCACCGTCGGCGGTGGCATGGGTGCGACGCACGGCGATGCGGAGACGTATCCGCGCCTCGGCGACGTCATCGGCTTCGTCGAACCGCAGGATGTGATCGCGCTGGCCGTCGCGGTGGTCACGACGCAACGCGAGTGGGGCAACCGCGCGGTGCGCAAGCGTGCACGCCTGAAGTACACGATCGACGATCGCGGGCTTGCGGCCTTCGTCGCCGAGGTCGAGCGCCGCGCGGGGTTCGAGCTGGACCAGGCGCGACCGTTCCACTTCGACCACAACGGCGATCGCTTCGGTTGGGTGGACGGGCACAGGGGACGCGCCCATCTGACGCTTCGCGTGCTCTCCGGTCGGCTCCTGGACGGGTCGCACGGCCCGCTGCAGACCGGCGTGCGCGAGATCGCGAAGCTGCTGCAGGACGTCGACGGCGCGCAGTTCCGTCTCACGCCGAACCAGAACCTGGTGATCGCGAATGTCGATGCCGCGCATCGCGAACGGGTGGATGCGCTCGTCGCCGCGCATGGGCTCGATACGCACGTCCACGCGACGCCGTCGCGGCGTGCGGCGGTCGCCTGCGTCGCGCTGCCGACCTGCGGCCTCGCGATGGCGGAAGCCGAGCGTTACCTGCCGTCGTTCCTCGACGCGCTCGACGCGCTACTCGATCGGCACGGCCTGCGCGACACGCCGATCCACGTACGCATCAGCGGCTGCCCGAACGGCTGCTCGCGCCCGTACCTCGCGGAAGTCGCGCTGGTCGGCAAGGCGCCGGGTCGTTATGCGCTGCGTCTCGGCGGCGATCATCGCGGCCAGCGCCTCAACACGACCTATCGCGAGAACGTGGATGAAGCCGGCATCGTCGAAGCGCTCGATCCGCTGCTCGCGCGCTATGCCCGCGAGCGCCTCGACGATGAACGCTTCGGCGACTTCCTCGTGCGTGCCGGCGTGATCGGCACGCCGCGGCCGATCGCGATCGCATTGCAGGAGGTGGCGGCGTGAGCGCGCCGGATCCGATCACCGCAGCGGAGTCGCCACGCGCGCTCGTCGAACTCAACGCGTGGCTGGCTGCGCAGACGGCTGAAGAGCGTGTGGCGTGGGCACTCGAGAACCTCTCGGGTAACCACGCGCTGTCGTCGAGCTTCGGCGCGCAGGCCGCGGTGAGCCTGCACCTCGCGACGCGACAGCGCGCCGACCTGCCGGTGATCCTCATCGACACGGGCTACCTGTTTCCCGAGACGTACCGCTTCGTCGACGAACTCGTCGAGCGGCTGTCGCTCAAGCTGCACGTCGTCCGGCCGCAGATCGGCATTGCGTGGATGGAGGCGCGATTCGGGCGTCTGTGGGAACAGGGCCTGGACGGGCTCGAACGCTACAACCGGCTGCGCAAGGTCGAACCGATGCAGCGCGCGCTGCTCGAACTCGACGTGCGCTGTTGGATCGCGGGCCTGCGTCGCAGCCAGTCGCGTTCGCGTGCGGAGGTCGACTTCCTGGAGCTGCGCGACGGACGCTGGAAACTGCATCCGATCGCCGACTGGACCGATCGCGACGTCTACGACTACCTGCGCAAGCACGATCTGCCCTACCACCCGCTGTGGCACGAGGGCTACGTCTCGATCGGCGACGTACACACCACGCGTCCGCTCGGCGACGGCATGAGCGAAGAGGACACGCGCTTCTTCGGGCTCAAGCGCGAATGCGGCCTGCACGAATCGTGGAGCACGGAAGACCGCGCGGCCTGATGCGCGTCAGTGCGGAGACGTGTCGAGCAGTGGGCGGATTTCGATGGCGCCGCCCGCCCGCGCGCACGGCGTGTCGGCGACGAGGCGCACGACGTCGTCGATGTCGTCCGCTTCGATGATCGAGAACCCCGCGAGCGGCACGCGTGACGTCGCGAACGGGTGCTCGTCCGTCTTCGGTGTGCCGTCCCGCGCAGTGACGGTCGTTGCGTGGTTCTCGACGGCGGACATGAATGCACGGCGGTCGCGGATGCGCTGGTCGGCGGCCAGCAGCGTGTTCTGCTCGGCCGGGGTGAGCTTCTTCCAGTCGGCTTCGCTGCCGTAGGCCAGGCACAGGAATTTCATGCGGGCGTCTCCTCGGGATGACGCCCCGCAGAGTGCGCCCGCTGACGTTCGCCTCGTGTCGCTATACGACGATGGCGCCGCGCAGCGCGGCCCACGCCGGTGGCGTCGGCCATTTGGGGTCGTCCGTGCCCGCGACGGCGCGGCGCAGATCCGTGCGATCCAGCTGCGGTGCGACGGCCGTCAGCAGCGACAGCGTGTAGTCGCGCAGCACCCGCTCGCGCGGCAGCACGGCCCAGGCCACGCACTCGGGCACTTCGTTCGGTGCCGGCAGCGCGGCAAGCGTTTCGAGGTCGCTGTTGCCCACCGCCATTTCGGCGAGCAGGCCGACGCCGAGCCCGGCGCGCACGGAGGTCTTGATGAGATCGGCGTCGCGCGCCGTCATCGAGATGCGCGGTTCGAGTCCACGCTGCGCGAACGCGCGACGCAGCGAAGAGTCCGCGCGCACCGAGGATTCATAGCTCACGAGCGGGAATGCGGACAGCGCTTCGAGCGTCGGTGCTTCGGTCGACGCCGCGAGCGCGTGGTCGCGCGGCGCCAGCACCACGCGCTTCCAGCGGAACAGCGGCACCGCGATGCCGCCGGCCGGGACTTCGCCCGACGTGCTGATCACCGCGACATCCGCCTCGCCGCGCGCGAGGAGATCGAGCACTTCGCCCTCGCCGCTGGGCTGCAGGTGCACGCTCATCTGCGGATACGCCTTGCGCACGTCGGCGATCGCGCCCGGCAGCACGTGGCGCGCCTGCGTGTGGGTCGTAGCGATGACGAGGCGGCCCTGCGCGTCGCCTCGCACGTTGGCGGCGTAGGCGCGGATGTTGGCGGCTTCGGCGAGCAGTCGGCGCGCGTGCGCCAGCACCTGCTGGCCGGCGGGCGTGATCGAGTCGAGCGAGCGGCCCTTGCGCGAGAACAGCAGGAAGCCGAGTTCGTCTTCGAGTTGCTTCAGCTGCTTGGAAAGCCCCGGCTGCGTGGCGTGCACGCGCTCGGCGGCGACGGTGATGTTGAGGCCGGAATCGGCGATGGCGACGAAATAGCGGAGCTGGGCGAGGGTCATGGCGGCGGCGCAGGCAGGCGGGATCGGAGGGCGGCGGACGGCAGTTGTGCAAGGCGACACATGCGGCAGCGGTGGCGCTTCTTGACCATATCCATCTCTCGATCCGTATAGAACGATGTCTACCCTACTGACCCACCGGGCCCGTGTCCAGCGGCTCATGCCCGGCAGGCATGAGGGCGTGGCAAGGGATCATTTCGCCCGGCGAAGCCCTCGCCCTACGGTGCGGTCATTCGCTCCCCGGAACACCACCGTGTCCGCAACGCCCGGTTCCACGCCGCTGTTTCCCCTCTTCCTCCACCTGCGCGGCCGCCGCGTGCTGGTCGTGGGCGGGGGGCTGGTGGCGCGGCGGAAGATCGCGGCGCTGCTCGACGCCGGCGCGAACGTGCGGGTCGGCGCACCCGAGCTCATCGATGCAGTGCAGACCCTCGTCGATGCCGGCCGCGTCGAACACGTGCGCGGCACCTTTGACACCGCGTGGCTCGACGACGCCTGGCTCGTCGTCGCGGCGACCGATGATGCGTCGGTCAATCGCGCCGTCGCCGACGCCGCCGAGGCGCGCCGCATCTGGGCGAACGTCGTCGACGATGCGGAGCTGTCCAGCGTGCAGGTGCCCGCGCGCGTCGAACGCGGCCCGCTGCAGGTGGCGATCTCCAGCGGTGGCGGTGCGCCGATGCTCGCGCGCCACCTGCGCGAAACGCTGGAGGCTCAGCTCGACGAAAGCTGGTCATCGCTGGCGACGCTGCTCACGCGCTACCGCCGCGTCATCCGCGCGCGGTTCGCCGATGTCGGCGCACGCCGCGCGTTCTTCGAACGCGTGATCGCCAGCGACATCGGCGATCTGCTGCGTGCAGGCCGCGACCGTGATGCGCGCGACCGACTTCGCGCGCTGCTCGCGGATACCGCGACGCAACGCCGCGGCCGCGTGATCCTCGTCGGCGCAGGTCCCGGCGACGCCGGCCTCCTCACGCTTCGCGCGCTGCGCGTACTGTCTCAGGCGGACGTCGTGCTGCACGACCACCTCGTCGGCGACGACGTGCTGTCCCGCGTGCGTCGCGATGCGGAACTCATCGATGTCGGCAAGCACGCGGGCGCTGCGAATGCGTCGATGGCGCATCACGACACGCAGGCCCGCATCCATGCCCTGATGCTCGAACACGCGAAGGCCGGACGAACCGTGGTGCGCCTCAAGGGCGGCGATCCGTTCGTATTCGGCCGCGGCGGCGAGGAACTCGAAGTGCTCGCGTCGCACGGCATCGATTTCGAGGTCGTCCCTGGCATCACCGCCGCACTCGCCTGCGCCGCATACGCCGGCATTCCGCTCACGCACCGCGAGCATGCGCAGTCGCTGCACGTCGTCACCGCGCATGCGAAGGACGACGGCAACGAGCCCGATTGGGCCGCGCTCGCGAAGCCGCGCCAGACGCTCGCGATCTACATGGGCGTCGCCGCCGCATCGCGCATCTCGGCGCGGCTCATCGCGCACGGCCTGACTGTATCGACGCCGGTCGCCATCGTCGAGAACGGCAGCCGACCCACGCAACGCGTCGTCACCGGCACGCTGGACTCGCTGGGCTCGCTCGTCGACACGCACGCGGTGCAGTCGCCCGCACTGCTGATCGTCGGCGAGGTCGCCGCACTGGCCACCACGCTGCACTGGTTCGGCGCGCCGCCGCTGCCACGCGAACACGCGCTCCAGGCGGCCGCATGAGGCGATGTCGCCCGGGGCATCGCTGAGACACGCCTTTCGACCAGCGGCACGCCGCATTACGGCGGCCGACGGCACGCTACCCCTTCCCCACACGCACCCGACCCCATGGCCCTCTACGACAGCATCCTCGACACCGTCGGCGGCACGCCGATCGTCCGCCTGCACCGCATCGCGCCGAAGAACGTCACGCTCTACGCGAAGGTGGAATCGTTCAACCCCGGCGGCTCGGTGAAGGACCGCCTCGCGCTCGCCATCGTGCTCGACGCCGAACAGCGCGGCCTGCTCAAGCCCGGCGACACGATCGTCGAAGCGACGTCCGGCAATACCGGCATCGCGCTCGCGATGGTGGCCGCTGCGCGTGGCTACAAATTCGTCGCGGTGATGTCCGATTCGTTCTCGATCGAGCGCCGCAAGCTCATGCGCGTCTACGGCGCGAAGGTGATACTGACGCCCGCGGCCGAACGCGGCACCGGCATGGTGCGCAAGGCGAAGGAACTCGCCGAGAAGCACGGCTGGTTCCTCGCCCGCCAGTTCGAAAACGAAGCGAATCCCGCCTACCACCGCAACACGACGGGCCCGGAAATCCTGCGCGACTTCGCTGGCCAGCGGCTCGACTACTTCGTCACCGGCTGGGGCACCGGCGGCACGATGACCGGGGCCGGCCAGGTGCTTAAGCTCGCGCGTCCGGGCATCAAGGTCATCGCCGCCGAACCCGCCGGCGCCGCCCTGCTGTCGGGCGATCAATGGCAGCCGCACAAGATCCAGGGCTGGACGCCCGACTTCGTGCCCGAGGTGCTCGACCGCTCGATCGCCGACGACATCCTCAAGATCGACGACGTGCTCGCCCGCGACACGGCGCGCCGCCTCGCCGCGGAGGAAGGCATCTTCGTCGGCATCTCCGCGGGCGCGACCGCCGCCGCGGCGCTGCGCGTCGCCGAGTCGGCGCCCGAAGGTTCGGTGCTGCTGACGATGCTGCCCGACACCGGCGAGCGCTATCTCTCGACCATCCTCTTTGAAGGCATCGCGGAAGGCTCGGACGACGAGTGGCTGCAGGGTCTGGGCGACACGAGCCTGCCCTGACCGCCCGCTTCGTTCCCCCGACGGCCGCCGCGACGAAGTCCGGCGGCCGTCGCGTTTCACGGCGCGGCCATTCAATGCGCCGCCCGCGCCCGCTACCCTGTCGGGCCGCGGCCGTCGCCGCGCGGAGATCGAATGACGTCCAGCACCACCTCGGCCCGCGAGCAGGCGCGCCTCGACTGGGCCCGGTCCGCGACCGGCCATGACCACATCGACCTCGTCGCCGCCTCGGCCGACGCCGGCTTTCGCAGCTACTGGCGCACCGTCGGCGAATCGCCGACGCGCATCGTCATGGATTCGCCGCCGGACAAGGAGGACGTGCGCCCCTGGCTGGCGCTGCGCGACGTGCTCGAGGCCGGCCGCGTGCGCGTGCCACGCGTGCTCGCGCGCGACGTCGACCACGGCTTCCTGCTCCTCGAGGATCTCGGCGCGCAGACCTACCTGCACGTCATCGTCGACACCAATGCTGACGAGCTCTTCGACGACGCGGTGACGCAGCTGCTCAAGCTGCAGGCGATCACGCCACCCGCTGACCTGCCGCATTACGACGAAGCGCTGCTCACGCGCGAACTGCGCCTGTTCGACGAGTGGTTCCTCGGTCGTCACCTCGGCCACGAACTCGACTGCGACGACCTCGAAAACCTCGACGCCGCCTATCGCGTGCTGATCGACGCCGCGCTCGCGCAGCCGAAGGTACTGGTGCACCGCGATTTCATGCCGCGCAACCTGATGCCGACGGACGATCGCGACGGCCCCGCCGTGCTCGACTTCCAGGACGCCGTCGTCGGCCCCATCGCGTACGACGCGCTCAGCCTGTTCAAGGATGCGTTCCTGAGCTGGCCCGAAGCGCGCGTCGATGCGTGGCTGGTCGACTATCACCGTCGCGCGAGCGAAGCCGGCCTTCCGGTGCCTGCATTCGACCACTTCCGTCGCGACGCCGACCTGATCGGCGTGCAGCGTCATCTCAAGGTGCTCGGCATCTTCGCGCGCCTCAACCATCGCGATCACAAGCCGAAGTACCTCGAAGACGCGCCGCGTTTCGTCGCGTATCTCGACGGCGTGCTGCCGCGCTACCCGGAACTCGCGCCGCTCGCGCGCGTGATCGAGCGCCGCGTGCGCCCGCACTTCGCATGAAGGGGCTCGTCCTCGCAGCCGGGCTCGGCGAGCGCATGCGCCCGCTGACGCTCACCACGCCGAAGCCGCTGCTCGAAGCCGGCGGCAAGCCGCTGATCGCGTGGCATCTGGAAAAGCTGGCGGCGATGGGCGTCGACGAAGTCATCGTCAACACGAGCTGGCTCGCGCCGAAATTCGAGGAAACGCTCGGTGACGGCCGTCGCTTCGGCGTGCGCCTCCGCTACGTCTACGAAGGCCCGACGCCGCTCGAAACCGGCGGCGGCATATGGAACGCACTTGCGGACCTCACGCCCGACGGCGCGCCCTTCGTCGCAGTGAACGGCGACATCTGGACGGACTACGACTTCGCGAAACTCCCGCGCGATCCCGACGGCCTCGCGCACCTCGTGCTCGTCGACAATCCCTCGCACAACGAAGACGGCGACTTCGCGCTCGACGGCCCGGTGGTGCGAAGCGAAGGCGTGCCGCGCTACACGGTCTCCGGCATCGGCGTGTACCGCCGCGAGCTCTTCGACGACTGGCGCGGGATCATCGGCGATGCGCCGGGCGCGGACGAAACACCGCCGCGCTTCAAGCTCGCGCCCTTGCTGCGTTCCGCAATGCGCGAGGAAGACGTCACCGGCGAGCACCATCACGGCGCATGGACCGATGTCGGCACGCCGGAACGTCTGCAGATGCTCGACGCCGCGTTGCGCGGCGGTTGAGTTTCAGCTCGCGAGCAGCGCGCTCAGCGACGCATGCAGCGTCGTGGCTTCGGGATTCAGGAACGTGTCGACCGCCCGCGCGATCGCCGGCCATTCGCGTCCGTCGAACAGGCGCACGAAGAGGAACAGCGTGTCCAGGTTGCCGTGCTGCGCCTCCGGCGGCGCGATCCAGCGGCCCGGTTCCTGCTCGCGCAACACCTCGCCCGCGTAGCTGCCGAACGCGTACAGCGACTTGTTGACCGCTTCCAGCGGTGCGCCGCCGTCACGCCACTCGGCAAGCACGCGATCGACGTGCTGCAGCGAATCGACCGAATAATCGAGCCGCACGCCATAGACCTTGAGCATGTTGCGCACCGCGTCCTCGGCGTAGTCACGGGCGGTTTCCGCGGCAGGTGCAATGTCGAGGCGCAGGGTCATGACGGTCTCGTGGTCAGGGGTCGGGACGCGCGTCCGGCTCGCGACCGAGCGTTTCGCGCAGGAACGGCACTGTGAGGCGGCGCTGCGCGGCAAGCGCGGCGCGGTCGAGCTGGTCGAACAACTGCGTGAGACTGCCGAGGTCGCGTCCCACGCGGCGCATCAGCCAGTCGAGCGCAGCGTCGTCGACGGCCAGCCCCCGGCGCTGTGCGCGCTGTCGCAACACGTCGCGCCGTCCGTCGTCATCCAGCGGCGTCAGCGGGATGCCGATGCACTGCCCGAGCCGCGAACGCAGGTCCGGCAGCACGAGCTGCAGCGCGTCGGGCCGGGCGGTCGCCGCGTAGACGACATTGGCGCCTTGCGCGCGCGCGCGGTTGTGGAAGTCGAACAGCGCGACCTCGTCGTCGCGGTCGCCGGCGATCGCGTCGAGATCGTCGAGCGCGACGAGATCCATGCCTTCGAACGCATGCAGCGCGTCGCGCAGTCGGCCGGCGGCGCTGACGAGCGAGAGGTAGGCGGGGCGTCGTGCGCTCGCCAACGCCTGCGCACACGCGCCGAGCAGCAGATGCGTCTTGCCGGAGCCATTCGGACCGCTGACGAAAACCCAGTCGTTCGTTGTGCCCTGCGCACAGGCGTCGAGCAACGCGATCGCGCCGTCGGGCGCACCGACGAACGTATCCAGCCGCTGGTCGGGCGGCGACCGCAGCGCCAGCGGCAGCTGCGGAACCTGACGCGACGTCGCCATCAGATCGTTCCGGCGTCCCCGCCCGGCCGCTCGATGATCACGACCGGCGATGCGTCGCCCGCGTACAGGCGGCTCGCGCGGTAGCGTTCCTGCGCATAGCGCAGCAGCACGTTGGCGACCGCCGCGACCGGCAAGGCGAGCAACATGCCGAGGACGCCGAACAGCTGGCCGCCCGCAAGCACCGCGAAGATCACCGCCATCGGATGCAGGCCGATGCGGTTGCCGACGAACTTCGGAGTCAGCCAGTAGCTTTCGAACAGCTGGCCGACCACGAACACGACCAGCACGCCGCCGAAGTGCTGCCAGTCACCGAACTGCACCAGCGACGCGATGCCGCCGAAGATCAGCAGGGTCGCCGGGCCGACATAAGGCACGAACGTCAGCATGCCGGCGATCATGCCGATCAGGATGCCGAGATCGAGGCCGATGATCTGCAGGCCCACGGCGTACATCACGCCGAGGATCAGCATCACCATGAACTGCCCGCGCAGGAAGCCGCCGAGCACCGCATCGGACTCACGCGCCAGGCGCGTCACGATCGGCAGATGGCGCGGCGGGATCAGCGACGCGAAGCGCTCGATCAGCGCATCCCAGTCGCGCAGGAAGAAGAACGCGAGCACCGGCACCAGCACGGCGTTGACGATGATGCCGAGCAGCATCGAACCCGAACGCGTGACGTAACCGAACACCGTCTTGGCGATGCCGCCCGCGCTTTCCCAATGCTCGCGCACCAGGTTCGTGAGGTAGCCGACGTCGAGATAGCGGTCGACGTCGATGCGCGTGCGCGCTTCGATCCACGGCACCAGCGTGTCGCCGATCCAGGCGCTGTAGCGCGGCAGCGACTCGACGAGCGTCAGCACCTGTCGCTGCACCATCGGCAGCAGCAGGAGCAGCACGAGCACGAAGATCACCGTCATCACGCTGAAGACGATGCCGACCGCCGCGCCGCGCGACATGCCGCGCGCTTCGAGACGATCGACGATCGGATCGCCCAGCCAGCCGAGCAGCGCCGCGATCACGAACGGCGTCAGCACTGAGGCGAGGATGCCGAGCAGCCACAGCGCGGCGACGACGACGAACGCCCACTGCACGCGCCGCAGGAAGCGTGCGATCTCCTCCAGCGGCGTGGCGTGCTCCATCAGCGCAGGTGGAATGTGGTGGTGGAGTCGTCGCCGTCACCCACGGCTTCGACCACGCCGTCGCGCGTCGCGATGCGCGAGAAGCCGGCGACGCCGCTGACGAGTTCGAGTTCGTAGGTGAGGCCCTCGGGCGTCGCGCGGACCGGCGTCGCACGTTTCACCACCGCGACCTTCTCGAGGTAGGCGGCGAGGCGGATGAAGTCGTCGGTGCTGTTCACGCCAGTGAACGTGATCGTGTACGTGCCGGCCGGGCCGAGCGCCTTGCCGGGCTTGGCGTACTTGCGGATGAGCGCGTCGGCGGCGATGTCGGCGCCGCCGGACATCGCGCGGCGTGCGTCGCGGTCGTAGGTCGACGACTTGGCGAGCTGCTTGCCGTTGTCGAGGAAGGTCCACTCGACCTGCCAGCCGCCGGCGATCGCGCGATACATCTTGCCGATCAGTTGCATGGGCGGTGCGTACTTGGCGGATGCGCGCGAGATCGCCGCGGCATCGCCCCGCCAGATCGAGCCGACCAGCGCCTGCTCCGCCGCGTTGCCCGCGGGCAGGCCGAGCGCGTAACCGCGCTGCTTGGCGCGATCGAGCACCGGGCGCGCGGCGTTGGCCTTGTCGAGCCCGACGAGGCGCGGACCCGAGCCATCGTCGATCGCGAGCCAGAGCACCGGCTTGGGCCGCGGCTGCGGCCACATCGGCAGGCCGAGCGTCGCGATCATCTCGTCGACCTTCTTCGCGTCGTACTGCACGACGAGGGTCGTGTTGAACGACGGCGCGCCGGTCGCGCTGACGCCTTCGTCCTGTCGGTAGTCGTAGTGATCGACGTAGGCCTTGGCGTTGCGCAGCTCATCACCGACGCCGGGGCGCTGGTTGATCGCCCGATCGCCGGTCATGCGCTGCAGGACCTGCAAGAGGCCGCGGGCGAAACCCGTGTTGCGCTGCGCATCGCTCTGGTTGGTGACGACGACTTCCGTCGCATACGCACCCGACGCGCGGGCGCGGTCGCCTTCGACGCGTTGCGCGAAGACCGCCGTGCTGAATGCGGCGAGGAACAGGAAAACGGTGAGAAGTCGATACGTGCGCGCCATCGCCGGGGGAGCTCGTGGACTGGCCGGACATGGTGCCGGACTGCCGGCGGGCCGTCCACGGCGGCCGGTGCGGCCGGGCGCGGCTGGTAGAATCGCGGGCTTCCCCGACGCCTTCGAGACCGCCGTGTCCCAGTCGAACGCCCCCGACCGTGCCCCGCTCACCTATCGCGAGGCGGGCGTCGACATCGACGCGGGCAACGAGGTGGTCGAGCGCATCAAGCCGCTGGTCAAGCGCAGCTTCCGTCCGGAAGTGATGGGCGGCCTCGGCGGCTTCGGCGCGCTGTTCGACCTCTCCGGCAAGTACAAGGAGCCGGTGCTGGTGTCCGGCACAGACGGCGTCGGTACGAAGCTCAAGCTCGCGCAGCAGCTGAACCGCCACGACACCATCGGCATCGACCTGGTCGCCATGTGCGTCAACGACGTGCTGGTGCAGGGCGCCGAGCCGCTGTTCTTCCTCGACTACTTCGCGACGGGCAAGCTCGACGTGGAGACGGCCGTCGCCGTGGTCGGCGGCATCGCCAAGGGCTGCGAACTCTCCGGCTGCGCGCTGATCGGTGGCGAGACGGCCGAAATGCCGGACATGTACGCGCCGGGCGACTACGACCTCGCCGGCTTCTGCGTCGCGGCGGTCGAGAAGTCGAAGCTGCTCGACGGCTCGAAGGTACGCGAAGGCGACGTGCTCATCGGCATCGCCTCCAGCGGTCCGCATTCGAACGGCTATTCGCTGGTGCGTCGCATCTACGACCGCGCGGGCCGACCGGCCGACCTCGACGTCGGCGGCGTGAAGCTCGTCGACGCGCTGATGGCACCGACCCAGCTCTACGTGAAGCCGATCCTCGAACTGCTCGGCAAGCACGACCTGCACGCGATGGCGCACATCACCGGCGGTGGCCTCACCGAGAACATCATCCGCGTGATCCCGGACGGCCTCGGCCTCGACATCGACGCCAGCGCGATCGTGCTGCCGCCGGTGTTCGACTGGCTCAAGTGCGAAGGCGCGGTCGCCGACGACGAGATGTGGCGCACCTTCAACTGCGGCGTCGGCTTCGTGCTGGTCGTCGCGCCGGGGGACGTCGCCGCGGTGTCGGGCGACCTGCAACGCCTCGGCCTCGCGCATCGTGAAATCGGCAAGGTGACGCGGGCGAGCGGTGAGCGCGTACGGATCGGGTGACGTGGCAACGGCACCCGTCTATGACGAGGAACTCCGTCAGCTGCATCTGCTCGGCCTGTTTCATTTCATCGCCGCCGGACTGATCGGACTGTTCTCGCTGTTTCCGCTGATCCATGTCGCGATCGGTATCGCGGCAATCAACGGCAGCCTCGATGCGACTAATCCGCCGCCCCCGTTGTTCGGCTGGATGTTTCTTCTGATCGGCAGTTTCCTCGTGCTGTGCGGACTCGTCACCGCCGGCCTCGTCGCTTACGCGGGGCGCTGCCTGCGCGCGCGTCGACGCCACACGCTCTGCCTTGTGATCGCCGGCGTGGAATGCATGTTCATGCCGTTCGGCACAGTGCTCGGCGTCTTTACGCTCATCCTGCTCACGCGCCCGTCCGTTCGCGGCGCGTTCGCCTGACGCCATGCGTATCGCCGTCCTCGCCTCCGGCCGCGGCAGCAACCTCCAGGCGATCCTCGACGCAATCCGCGACGGCGCGCTCGACGCGTCCGTCGTCGGCGTGTTTTCCGATCGTCGCAAGGCCCTCGCGCTGCAGCGCGCGCGCGATGCCGGGATCCCGGCTGTCGCCGTGTCGCCGTCTTCGTTCGAAACACGTGAGGCGTTCGACGCCGCGCTGTTCGCTGAGGTCGCGGCCGTTCAGCCCGACCTCATCGTCTGCGCCGGATACATGCGGCTGCTCGGCGCCGCCGAGGTCGAGGCGTGGCACGGCCGCATGATCAACATCCATCCGTCGCTCCTGCCGCTGCACAAGGGCCTGCGTACGCATGCTCAAGCCCTAGCCGATGGCGTGACCGAACACGGCTGCAGCGTCCATTTCGTGACGGCCGAACTCGATGGCGGGCCGGTGATCGCACAGGCGACGGTGCCCGTACTTGCGGGCGATGACGAAGACGCGCTCGCGGCGCGCGTGCTCGATCGCGAACACCCGCTTCTGATCGCGACGCTGCAGCTGTTCACCTCGCGTCGGCTTTCCCTCGACGGCGCGTCCGTACAGTTCGACGGTCGCCCGCTGCGCGCGCCGTTGCGCCTGGCCGGCATGGACCTTCGGGAGATGGACACGTGACCCGCATCGCGATGCTCGCTTTCGGCTTCGCCCTGCTCGCCCTCAGCGGGACGGCGCTGGCCGTGCAGCCGTTCCACGCGACCTACGACGTCTACCGCGGCGGCCACAACCTCGGCGTCGCGACGCTCGAAGTGGTGCCCGACGGCGCGCGCTGGCGTGTCGACCTGATCATGGACGGCAAGGGGCTGATCGGCCTCGCCGGCTTGAACGCGCAGCAGAGCACCGTCTTCGACGAGGTGAACGGCGGCTATCGCCCGCTGGCGCAGAGCACGCTCCGGAAGATGCTGTTCACGCGGAAGCAGACGACCGGTGTCTACGATTGGTCCTCGCAACGCGCGACCTGGACCGGGGATGTGAAGAAGACCCGACAGGCGCCGGTGCCACTGCAGCCCGGGGACATGAGCGGCCTTCTGATCAACCTCGCGGTGATCCGTGACGCCCAGCCCGGGCAGACGCTGCAGTACCGGTACGTCGACAGCGGTCGTGCGCGCGTGCAGCGCTACACGGTGGCGACCGACCCGGAAACGATGAGCGTCGGCGAACTGCAGTACAGCGCCCTGCGCGTCGACCGTGTGCAATCGGGCGACGAGCAGACATCCATCTGGGTCGCGGAAGGCGTTCCGACGCCGATCCGCATCCTGCAGCGTGAAAACGGCGAAGACACGTACGACCTTCGCCTCATCGAATACAAGGGAGCCTGATCCAACATGACGAAGACGTTCCTCCGCGGCGCCATGCTGGCCGCCTCGCTCGCCCTCGCCGCGTTGCCCGCGTTCGCTGCGCAGCCGTTCAGCGCGCCGTACCAGGCGGACTACATGGGCATGAAGGCGACCGGTCGCATGGCGATCGAATCCGCCGGCAACGGCCAGTGGCGTTACACCCTCGAGATCCGCAACCAGCTCGCCGACCTCGTGCAGACCACGGTGTTCGACGAGGACGGCGGCGTGCTGCGTCCTCTCTCGGGCAGCGACAGCAACAAGCTGCTGATCAAGAAGTCGAACCGGAAGGCGACGTACGACTGGTCGAAGGGCGTCGCGACGTGGTCGGGCGACGTGAAGCCGGACCGCGCGGGTCCGATCAAGCTGCAGAAGGGCGATCTCGACGCGCTGCTGGTGAACCTTGCGATCGCGCGTGACGCCGTCGCCGGCAAGCCGCTGCGCTACCGCCTGGTCGACAACGGCAAGGCGCGCGACCTGACGTATTCGGTCGCGGGCAAGGAAAACGTCACTGTCGGCGGCAAGTCGCAGCAGGCGACGAAGGTCGTCAGCACGTCGGGCGACAAGAAGGTGACGCTGTGGGTGGTGCCGGGCGTGCCCGTGCCGGTGCGCATCATGCAGGTCAACGGCGGCGACACGATCGACCTGCGCATCGCGCAGTAATCGCGTCGAACGCGTAAAAAGAAAAAGCCCCGCTTCGGCGGGGCTTTTTTCGTATCCGGATGTCGATCAGCGAATGCGCGAGATCTTCGCACCCAGACCCGACAGCTTCTGCTCGATGTTCTCGTAGCCGCGGTCGAGATGGTAGATGCGATCGATCGTCGTCGAGCCGTCGGCCACCAGACCGGCGAGGATCAGCGACGCCGACGCACGCAGGTCCGTCGCCATCACCGGCGCACCGCTCAGGCGCGCAACGCCGCGCACCACCGCCGTATGCCCATCGACGTGGATGTCCGCACCGAGGCGCAGCAGTTCGTTGACGTGCATGAAGCGGTTTTCGAAGATCGTTTCGTTGATCACCGCAACACCGTCGGCCACGCAGTTGAGCGCCATGAATTGCGCCTGCATGTCGGTCGGGAAACCCGGGTGCGGCGCCGTCGTGATGTTGACGGGCTTGGGGCGACGACCCTTCATGTCGATCATGATGCGGTCACCGTCGCAGTCGAGTTCCGCGCCGGCTTCCTTGAGCTTGTCCAGCACGGCGTCCATCGTGTCCGGACGTGCGTGCGTAAGCGTGACACGGCCACCCGTCATCGCCGCAGCCACGAGGAACGTGCCCGCTTCGATGCGATCGGCGACGACCGTGTGCTCGGCGGCGTGCAGGCGCTCGACGCCTTCGACGACGATGCGCCCCGTGCCCGCACCGGTGATGTTGGCACCCATCGCGACGAGGCAATCCGCGAGATCGACGATCTCCGGCTCCATCGCCGCGTTCTCGAGCACCGTGCGGCCTTCGGCGATCACCGCCGCCATCAGCACGTTCTCGGTCGCGCCGACGCTGACGATGTCGAATACGTGGCGTGCGCCGACGAGTTTGTCGGCCCGCGCCTTGATGAAGCCGTTCTCGACGCTGATCTGCGCGCCCAACGCCTGCAGGCCCTTGATGTGCAGGTCGACCGGTCGCGAACCGATGGCGCAGCCGCCGGGGAGCGAGACCTCGGCATGTCCGTACTTCGCCAGCAGCGGGCCGAGCACGAGCACCGACGCGCGCATCGTCTTGACCAGTTCGTACGGCGCGACCTGGCTGTGCACCGTGGTCGGATCGACGGTGACGACGCCCGGGCCGGCATCGCCGACGCGAGCGCCGAGTTCCGCGAGCAGCCGCGTCGTCGTGTGCACGTCGTGCAGGTGCGGCACGTTGCGCAGCGTGACCGGGCCGTCGGCGAGCAGCGTCGCGCAGAGGATCGGGAGGACGGCGTTCTTGGCGCCGGAAATACGGACTTCGCCGTTCAGCGGCGTACCGCCTTCGACAACGATCTTCTGCATGGAGAGGGTCTGGAAGAGGTGGGAGGCTCAGCCGGCGGCGCCGGCTTCCTCGGGGGTCACGGTCTTGAGCTGCAGCGCGTGGATCTCGCCGCCCATGCGGTCGCCGAGCGTCGCGTAGACCATGCGATGCCGGGCCAGCGGCAGCTTGCCGCGGAATGCGTCGCTCACGACGGTGGCTTCGAAATGGACGCCGTCGTCGCCCCGCACGTCGGCGCGTGCGCCGGGCAGGCCCTGCTCGATGAGGTGGCGGATGGTTTCGGGGTTCACGGAATGCCTTGGAAACGGCGGGGAGACGGTGCCACGGGCGTGGACCGGCCGGACCGCTTAAACTGGGCGACTTAGCCTAGCGGAAAGCCCCCCTGTCCGAAATGGCGGATCCCATCGCGCCGGCGCACGGCGACATCGATTTCCCGGCCAGCGGCCGCCGCGTCTTCACGGTCGAAGCCGAGGCGCTCGCGGCCGTTTCCGCACGCCTGGACGGCGGCTTCGCCGACGCCTGCCGGCTGGTGCTGCAGGCCCGCGGCCGCGTCGTCTGCATCGGCATGGGCAAGTCGGGCCATATCGCCCGCAAGATCGCCGCGACGCTGGCCTCGACCGGCACTCCGGCATTCTTCGTGCACCCGGGTGAAGCCGCGCATGGCGACCTCGGCATGATCACCGACGCCGACGTCGTGCTCGCCCTCTCCTACTCCGGCGAGAGCGACGAGATCCTCACCCTGATGCCGGTGCTCAAGCGCCAGGGCAATCGCGTGATCGCGATGACGGGCCGGCCCGCGTCGACGATGGCGCGCGAGGCCGACGTGCACCTCGACGTGTCCGTCCCTGCCGAGGCCTGCCCGTTGCATCTCGCGCCGACGTCCAGCACCACCGCCTCGCTCGCGATGGGCGATGCGCTCGCCGTCGCGCTGCTCGAAGCGCGCGGGTTCACTGCCGACGACTTCGCCCGTTCGCATCCGGCGGGTGCGCTCGGCCGCCGCCTGCTCCTGCACATCTCCGACGTGATGCATGCGGGCGACGATCTCCCCGTCGTGCGTCCGACCGCTTCGGTGAGCGAAGCGCTGGTCGAGATGAGCCGCAAACGCCTGGGCCTCACCGCGGTGGCCGACGACACCGGTCGCCTGCTCGGCGTGTTCACCGACGGCGACCTGCGCCGCACGCTCGACGACGCGAAGCTCGACCTGCGTAGCGCGACGATCGAACAGGTGATGACGCACCGGCCGCGCACGATCGGCGCGGATGTTCTCGCCGTCGAAGCCGCGCACGTGATGGAACAGCACAAGATCAACGGCCTGCTCGTCGTCGATGGTGAGGGCCGCGTCGTTGGCGCCCTCAACATTCACGACCTGTTGCGAGCCCGGGTGGTTTAAGGGCCGATACGCATGACGACCGACCCCTCCGCCCTCGCCGATCTGCGCGACCGCGCCCGACGCGTGCGCCTCGCGTGCTTCGACGTCGACGGCACGCTCACCGATGGCCGCCTCGTTTACGACAGCAATGGCGGCGAAGCGAAAGCCTTCCACGTCCACGACGGCCAGGGCGTGGTACTGCTGCGACGTGCGGGCATCGAAGTCGCACTGGTGACGGCGCGCACGAGCCCCGTCGTGGAGCGTCGCGCCGCGGAACTCGGTGTGCGCGCCTGCTCCGGCGTCGGCGACAAGCTGGCGTGCGTGGAAGGCATCGCGAAGTCTCTCGGCATCACGCTCGACGACGTCGCCTTCATGGGGGACGACCTTCCGGATTTGAAGGTGATGCGTCGTGTAGGCCTGTCCGCGTGCCCGGCCGACGCGCACACCTGGGTTGCGCGAGACGCCGCATTCCGCACGCACCGCGTCGGCGGCGAAGGCGCGGCCCGCGAGTTCTGCGATTTCCTGCTCGACGCCCAGGATCGCGCGCAATCCATCATCGATGCGCTGCTGGCGGACGCACCGGTCGCACTCGGAGCGCAGGCATGAACTGGCGCCTCGTTCTCGGCATCGTGCTCACCGCGGCCGCAATCGCGATCGGCGCATCGCTGTGGCGACAGAACGCGATGGATCTCCCGCTCGAAGCCGGCCGCTCGGACTACACGCTGCACGACTTCGAGCTCGTCTCGCTCGACGCGCAGGGCAACGAGTCGTTCACGCTCCGCGCGCCCAAGCTCACGCGCGATCCCGACGTGCGCACGCTGTCGGTGACCACGCCCGTCTTCATCATCCCGCCGCGCGCCGGCAGCGCCGACACGCCGTGGACCGTCGATTCCAAGACGGCGTGGGTGTCGGCCAAGGGCGACGAGATCCGCCTGCGCGGCGACGTGCACGCCCTCAGCACCAAGTCCGGCGGCCAGCCCGTGCGCATGGACACGCAGGAACTCGACGTCTTCCCGAATGCGAACCGTGCGACCTCCAAGGTCGCGGTGAGCGTGAAACAGCCGGGACTTATACTCAACGGCCACGGCATGGACGCGAAGCTCGACGACCGTGTGGTGCAGCTCAGGAACTTCAAGGCCCGCTATGAAAAGTCGCCCTAGCCTCGCGCCCGTCGTCGCGCTCGCCCTGCTTGCGTTCGCGTGCAACGCGTTCGCGCGTTCGAGCGATCGTCGCCAGCCCATCGATATCGAAGGCGGCTCCGCCATCTATTCCACCGACGACAGCAAACCGACGGTGCTCGGCGGCGGCGTCACGATCACGCAGGGCACGCTGCGCATCACATCGGCGAACGCCGAGATCACGATGCGCAACGGCGAAGCGGTGCGCGCGGTCCTCCGCGGGGGTCCGGTGAAGATGAGCCAGCAGCTCGACGACGGCACGCCGATGAGCTCGACCTCCGCCACAGCGGATTACGACATGAAGGCCGACGTCGTAGTGCTCAGCGGCAGCGTCAACGTGACGCAGACGCGCGGCACGCTGAGCGGCGATCGCGTGAACTACAACATGCGCACCGGGCAGGTCGCGAGCGGCGCCGCCGCGGGCGGCGGTCGCGTGAAGATGCGCATCCTGCCGAAGAACGCGGGCACACCCTGATGCTGCGTGCCGAAGGTCTGCGCAAGAAGTACAAGTCGCGCGAGGTCGTGCGCGATTTCGGCCTGACGCTCGAAGCGGGCGAAGTCGTCGGCCTGCTCGGCCCGAACGGCGCCGGCAAGACGACCTGCTTCTACATGATCGTCGGGCTGGTGCCGGCGGATGCGGGTCAGATCCTGCTCGACGGGCAGGACATCACCGCGCAGCCGATGTACGCACGCGCCAAGCACGGCGTCGGCTACCTGCCGCAGGAACCGTCCGTGTTCCGCAAGCTCAGCGTCGCGGACAACATCCGCCTGGTGCTGGAGCTGCGCAACGACCTGGATCGCAAGGGCCGGGAGCGCGAACTCGCCACGCTGCTCGACGAACTGCAGGTCACGCACGTCGCCGACCAGATCGGCGCCAGCCTGTCGGGCGGCGAACGTCGTCGCGTCGAGATCGCGCGCGCGCTCGCCGCGCGTCCGCGCATGATGCTGCTCGACGAACCGTTCGCAGGTGTCGACCCGATTTCGGTCGGCGAAATCCAGCGCATCGTTCGCCATCTGACCGAGCGCGGCATCGGCGTGCTGATCACCGATCACAACGTGCGCGAAACGCTGGGCATCTGCGATCGCGCGTACATCCTGAACGAAGGTGTCGTGCTCGCGCAGGGTTCGCCGGAATCCATCCTCGCGAATCCGGATGTGCGTCGCGTGTACCTGGGTGAGACATTCCGACTGTAACGCTTCGGCGCCCGACCGGCGGCGGCCTGCACGGCTGACGTACGACAGGAACGCCGTGTACCTTGCATGTCGATGAAACCGCGCCTCCAGGCCACTCTTGGCCAACAGCTGGTGATGACGCCTCAACTGCGGCAGGCGATCCGCCTGCTGCAGCTGTCGTCGATCGAGCTAGACGCGGAACTGAGCGAAGCGGTGGAGAGCAATCCGCTGCTCGAGTGGGACGAAGGCGGCGACGTCATCGCGACGCCCGATGTCGCCAACACCGACGGTGATCGCGACGGTGCGGAGAGCGAGATCGACGCATCGCCCGTCGAAACGTGGAGCGACGCGGAGCTCGACAGCTGGACCGACGGCGGTGGCGGCCACGGTAGCGACGGCGATTCCGGCTCACTCGCCGAACAGGTCGCCGACCGCGAAACGCTGCACGATCACCTGCTGTGGCAGCTGCACCTGAGCAGCCAGTCGCCACGCGATCGGCAGATCGGTGCCGCGATCATCGATGCGATTTCCGACGACGGCTACCTGCGCGAGCCGCTCGACACCATCGCGGCCGCGATCGAACCGCCGGTACCTGTCGAGGACGTGCTCACGGTGCTGCATGTCGTGCAGCATTTCGACCCGATCGGCGTCGGCGCGCGCTCGGTGTCGGAAGCCCTGTGCGTGCAGCTCGCGGCGCTCGACGCCGACACGCCCGGCCGCGCGATCGCGATGCGCATCGCCGACGGTTTTCTTGAGCGCTTGCCGCGCCTCGGCGTCGACGGCATCGCACAGGAACTCGGCGAAGCGGTCGACGACGTCAGTTGCGCGGTCGCGCTGCTGCTGTCGATGGACCCGCGACCCGGCGCACAGCTGGGCGAAGTCGCGCCGGAAAGCTACGTCACGCCGGACGTCGTCATCTGGCGCCAGCATGGCGCATGGCGCGTCGCGCTCGCCGAACACAATCGCCCGCGCCTCCGCATCAATCGAAGCTACGAGGCGCTGATCACGCGCACGTCGTCGAGCGACGCCGCGTATCTGCGCGGGCAGTTGCAGGAAGCGCGCTGGCTGCTGCGCAATGTGGAAGCGCGCGGCGAAACACTGCTACGCGTCGCGCGCTGCCTCGTGCAGCGCCAGACCGCCTTCATCGAAGCGGGCGACGAAGCGCTGCGTCCGCTCACGTTGCGCGAAGTCGCGGCGGAGCTCGGCCTGCACGAGTCCACCGTCTCCCGCGCGATCGCGCGCAAGTACGCACGAACGCCGCGCGGCACGGTGCCGCTGCGCGCGTTCTTCGCGTCGAGCGTGGGCAACGGCACGGCGGAAGAGACATCGAGCGCAGCCGTGCAGGCGATGATCCGGCAGCTCATCTCGGCCGAGAACCCGCGCAAGCCGTTGTCCGATGCGCGGCTGGCGGAGTCGCTGCAGAGCGCCGGCGTGCCGGTCGCCCGTCGCACGGTGGCCAAGTACCGTGAAGCCATGAGTATCCCGTCGTCTCAGGACCGCGTGCGCATCTCCTGAGCGACGCAGTATTTGACGAACGTCATAACGCCGGGCTGGGAAAGTGACATGCTGGGGCTGCGGCCATGGGGCCGCCTCTGCCGACAGTCTGGAGATGCCCATGCGTATCGAAGTCCACGGTCAGCACATCGACGTCACCCCCGCCCTGCGCGAGTACGTCGCCACCCGCTTCAATCGGCTCGGCCGACATTTCGACCAGCCGTTCGACGTGCGGACCGTGCTGTCGGTCGAGAAGAACCGGCAGTGCGCCGAAGCGACCGTCACCATGGCCGGCAGGAGCTTCCATGCGGTGGCCGAGGGCGTCGACATGTACGCGGCGATCGATAATCTCGCCGACAAGCTCGACCGTGGCCTGCTCAAGCACAAGGAACGGCGGAGCGACCACCACCGCGGCGAGCGCCTCGCGCGCAGCGCCGAGTACGCCTGAGACTCCATGCCCTTTGCCGACCTGCTCAGCCGCGAACGTATCGAACGAATCGACGCCCCCCTCGACCTCGATGGCGTGATCGAGCACGTGGCGACGCTGCTGGCCCGGCCGGTCGAAGGGCACGGCCTTCCCGCCGGTGAGGTGGCCGAGCGCCTGCGCGAGCGCGAGAAGCTCGCCAGCACCGCGCTCGGGCACGGGGTCGCCATCCCGCATGCCCGGATGGCGAGCCTCGACACCGCCCGCGGCGCCTTCATCCGCCTGATGGAACCGGTGCCGTTCGCGGCGCCGGACGCGCGCCCGGTCGACCTGCTGTTCGCCATGGTGGTGCCGGAGGACGACGTCGCCGGCCACCTCGCCCAGCTCGGTGAGATCGCCCAGCGCTTCGCCGACGCCGACTTCCGTGACGCCCTGCGCGCCGCCGACGACAATGGCGGCCTCGTCCGCCACCTGCTCGGAACCGACGCGTGAACGCCCGCATCAGTGCCCTCGAGCTGTACGACCAGCAGCTCGAACGCCTCGGCTTGCGCTGGCTCGCCGGCCGCCGCGGCGCGGACCGCGTGCTGGAGTCGGTCGACACGGTCGCGCGGCGTCCCTCGCTCGCGGGCTACCTCAACATCATCTATCCCAACCGCGTGCAGATTCTCGGTACCGAGGAGCTTGCATGGCTCGACGCGCTCGACTCGCGTGCCCGCTGGGAAACGATCCAGAAGATCATCGACTTCCGCCCGCTGGCGCTTGTCATCAGCAAGGGCCAGGCCTGCCCGGAAGACCTGCGCATCGCGGCGGAGGAAAGCGACACGCCGCTGTGGGTCTCGCCGCGCCGCGGGCATGAGCTGCTGAACCACCTGCAGTACCACCTCGCACGGAAGCTCGCGCCGCGGGTGACGCTGCATGGCGTCTTCATGGAGATCTATTCGATCGGCGTGCTGATTACCGGCGAATCGGGCGCGGGCAAGAGCGAACTCGCGCTGGAGCTCGTCACGCGCGGGCATCGCCTCGTCGCGGACGACGCGCCCGAGTTCACGCAGATCGCGCCCGACGTGCTCGACGGCACCTGCCCCGAACTGCTGCAGGACATGCTCGAAGTGCGCGGCCTCGGCGTGCTCAACATCCGCCAGATGTTCGGCGACACCGCCGTCAAGCGGAACAAGTACCTTCGGCTGATCGTGCACCTCACGCAGCCGTCGCTGCATCCCGAGCCGGGCGGGCTGGAACGCATCACCGGCGACCTCGGCGCGCGCCGCGTACTGGACCTGGACGTCCCCATGATCACCCTGCCCGTCATGCCCGGCCGCAATCTCGCCGTGCTGACCGAAGCCGCCACACGCACGCACATCCTGCGGGCGAAGGGCGTCGATCCCGCCGCCGCGTTCATGGCGCGGCACAGCCACTTCCTCGAGCGGGGCGAATCGTGAGCGCACCGTCGTTGGCCACGCTGGTGCTCGTCAGCGGCATGTCGGGCTCCGGCAAGTCGGTGGCGCTCAACACGTTCGAAGATCTCGGCTTCTACTGCGTCGACAACCTGCCGGCGATGCTGTTGCCGCAGCTCGTCGCCGACCTCACCGGTGGCGAAGACGGCGGTCCCGCCAAGCTCGCGGTCGGCATCGACGTTCGTAACCGCCACGACGAACTGGACAAGGTGCCGGAAGCGCTTGCGGCAGTGGGCGGGCTCGGTTTCGATCCGCGCCTCGTCTTTTTCGACGCCGTCGATCCCGTGCTTCTCAAGCGCTATGCCGACACGCGACGCCGCCATCCGCTGAGCCGCCTCGGCCTGTCGCTGCCCGACGCGATCGCGCTCGAGCGCCAGGTCCTGCGTCCGCTGCGGCAGCTGGCCGACGCGATCGTCGACACCAGCGAAATGAACGTGCATCAGCTGCGTCGGCACGTCACCACCGAGTTCGGCCTCGGCGCCGAAGCCGGTATGTCGCTGCTGTTCGAATCATTCGCCTATCGTCGCGGCGTACCCACCGACGCCGACTTCGTCTTCGATGCCCGCGCGTTGCCGAACCCGCACTGGATTCCATCGCTGCGCCCGCTGTCCGGCCGCGATCCCGACGTTCGCAAGTACCTGCTCGAGCAACCCGACGTCGAAGCGTTCTTCTCGCAGATCAGCGGCTTCCTCGATACCTGGCTGCCACGCCTGCAGGCGGACAGCACGCGCAGCTATGCGACGGTCGCGTTCGGATGCTCCGGCGGCCGCCACCGCTCCGTGTTCCTGGCCGAGCGCATGGCCGAACACGCGCGCGAAAAGGGCTGGCCCGAAGTCGCCGTGCATCATCGCGAACTCGACTAGCGACTGTCCCAACGGCCGCTTCCGGGCGGTCACGTGGCTCTGCTAACGTCGGGCCATGGCCGTCGGCATCCTGCTCGTCACCCACGAAGGCATCGGTAGCGCGCTGCGAGGCGTGGCGGAGCGGTTGCTCACGCCGCTGCCGCTGCGCATCGAAGTGTTCGAGGTCGCGTTCGACGCCGATCCCGATGTCGCGTTGCCGCTCGCGAGCGCCGCACTGCGCCGCGCCGACAGCGGCGACGGCGTGCTGATCCTCACCGACCTGTTCGGTGCGAGCCCCGCGAACGTCGCGTCGAAGCTCGCGCGCCTCGGCACGCCGATCCGGCGCGTGTCGGCCCTCAACCTTCCCATGCTGCTGCGCGTCCTGAACTACGCCGAGCTCGACCTCGATGCAATGCCCGCCGTGGCCGTCGCCGGTGGCCGCAACGGCGTACAACTCGACGACGCCTGACTCCGATGATCGAACGCGACCTCACCGTTTCCAACCGCCTCGGCCTGCATGCGCGGGCCACCGCCAAGCTCGTGCAGACGCTGTCGCAGTACCGCAGCGCGTGCACGCTCCTCGCCAAGGGCCGCGAAGTGAACGCCAAGAGCATCATGGGCGTGATGCTGCTCGCCGCGGGCCAGGGCACCGCGGTGAAGCTGCGCGTCGATGGCGACGACGAACAGGCGGCGGCCGACGCCGTGCAGGCGCTGTTCGAGCGCCGCTTCGACGAGGACAGCTGATCGCATGCGACAGAGCCTGTCCGGTCAGGGCGCGTCGCGCGGCACGGTGCTGGGGCGTGCGCGTGTCCGCCTGCCGCATGCCTTGCAGATCGCCGAGCAGCACATCGCACCGGATGCCGCGGATGCCGAACTCGAGCACCTGCATCGCGCGATCGCCACGGTGCGCGAAGAGATGCACGCATTGCGCGCGCGGCTGCACGGCGCGCTGGCGCAGGAAGTCGGCGAATTCCTCGACCTGCACGCGCTGATGCTCGACGACCCGGAGCTGCTGCATGGGCTCGACGAACTCGTCCGCGATCGGCACTACAGCGCGGACTATGCGCTGCGCGTGCAGCGCGATCGCCTCGCCGCCGTGTTCGAGGCGATGGACGACCCGTACTTCAAGAGCCGCGTCGAGGACATCGACCAGGTCATCGGCCGCGTGCACGCCGCGTTGCATCGTCGCGATTGCGAACTGCGCGGTTTCGCCGGCGAGGTCCTCGTGGCCGAAAGCGTGGCGCCCGCGGAAATGGCGCAGCTGCAGGCGCAGGGCGTGATCGGACTGGTGACGACCGGCGGCAGTCCGCTCGGCCATACCGCGATCCTCGCGCGCAGCCTGCACATGCCGCTGGTGGTCGAGTGCTCGGGCGCGCTGGATCGCATCAACGACGGCGATGCGTTGATCGTCGACGGCGGCACCGGCCTGGTCGTCGTCGAACCCGGCGCCGACGACCTGCGCGCGCATCGCGATCGCGAGCAGGTGCACGTGCGCGAGAAGCGCGCCCTCGCCCGCCTGCGTCGCGAACCTACGCGCACGCGCGACGGCGTCGACATCCGCCTGTTCGCGAACGCGGAATCGCAGGAAGACGTGGCCGAGGCGCATTCGCTGGGCGCGGCGGGCATCGGCCTCTACCGGACGGAGTTCCTGTTCCTGCAGCGTGCCGCGCTGCCGGACGAAGAGGAACAGTTCCGCGCGTACCGCGACGTCGTCATGGGCATGAGCGGTCGCCCGGTAACGATCCGCACGCTCGATGTCGGTGCCGACAAAACGGATCGCACCGGCCTCGCGCTGCGCGACGAACCCAATCCCGCGCTCGGCCTGCGCGGCGTGCGACTGTCGCTCGCGCGTCGCGGCCTGTTCGAAACGCAGCTGCGTGCATTGCTGCGCGCGTCGGCGTACGGCCGCATCCGCCTGCTCGTGCCGATGGTGACGTCGGTCGAGGAAGTGCGCCTGGTGCGCAGGGAACTCGATCGGGTGGCGGCGGACCTTCGCAGCGAGGGCCATGAGCTCGGCGAGGACGTGCCGCTCGGCGTCATGATCGAAGTGCCGGCCGCGGCGCTCGCGCTGCCGGCGTTCATCGACGAGGTCGACTTCCTTTCGGTCGGCACGAACGATCTCGTGCAGTACCTGCTCGCGGTCGACCGCAATCACGAAGGCCTCGGGCGGCTCTACACGCCGCTGCATCCCGCCGTGATCCGTGTGTTGCGCGACACCATCCGCCTCGCCCAACGGCATTCGACGTCGATCGCGGTCTGCGGCGAAATGGCCGCGGCGCCGGACTACGCGCCGCTGTTGCTCGCGCTCGGCCTCACCGACTTCAGCCTGCATCCCGGCACGATGCTGGAAGTGCGCCAGCGCATCCGCGACTGCGACTACGCGCGCCTCCAGTCACGACTGCCCGCCCTTCTGCGCGCCCGCGATCGCGACGCCATCGAACGCTGGCTCGCGACCGCCTGATCGGCCCTTCGCGACACAGCGATTGTGGATCGCGCGACGGCGCGGCGATAATGCGGCGATGAACCTCTGACCTCGGTCGCATATCGCGGCGTTCAACGCCGGCGGGTGCGACTCGCCCACGGACCTTCGAGGTCCCCGCCGGAAATCCGCGCATGGCCGAATCCGTCCGCCACGAGAAGACCGCGCGGCAGCTCAGGCTGCTGTCCGACGCGCTCGACAGCGGGCGTCTCGGGCCGGTGCGTCGCCTGGTCAACACGCTCTCGCCCGCCGAGATCGGCAACCTGCTCGAGTCCCTGCCGCCCGCCAAGCGCACGGTGGTCTGGGGCCTGGTCGATGCCGAGGACGACGGCGAAGTGCTGGTGCACGTCGGCGACGAGGTGCGCGAAGGCCTGCTCGCGGAGATGGACCCCGACGAAATCGTCGCCGCGGTCGAGGACCTCGATCTCGACGACCTCGCCGATCTCGTCGAGGACCTGCCGGACGCCGTGATCGAGCAAGTCCTGCTGTCAATGGACCGCGAGAACCGCGAGCGTCTCGAACAGGTGCTGTCGTATCCGGAGGACACCGCCGGCCGACTGATGAATCCGGACGTGGTGACGGTGCGGACTGACACCACCATCGAGGTCGTGCTGCGTTACCTGCGCCTGCGTGGCGAGCTGCCCGAGCACACCGACCACCTGTACGTCGTCAGCCGGCGGCACCAGTACCTCGGCCGCATCTCGATCGCGGACCTGCTCACGCAGGATCCGTCGACGCCGATCAATCGTCTCGTCGACGACGAGCAGCCGGCGATCCGCGTCGGCGAGACCGCGAACGAAGTCGCGCGCAAGTTCTCGGACTACGACTGGATCAGTGCGCCGGTCGTCGACGAGAACAACATCCTGCTCGGCCGCATCACCATCGACGACGTCGTCGACATCATCCGCGAGCAGGCCGAGCACCAGGCGCTGTCGGCCGCGGGTCTCGACGAGGAAGAAGACCTGTTCAGCCCGGTGCCGCGCGCGACCCGGCGTCGCCTGCTGTGGCTGACGATCAACCTCGGCACCGCGTTCCTCGCGTCGTACGTGGTCGGCGAATTCCAGGGCACGATCCAGCAGATCGTCGCGCTCGCCGTGCTGATGCCGATCGTCGCCGGTATGGGCGGCAACGCCGGCACGCAGGTGCTGGCGCTGATGGTGCGCGGTCTCGCGCTCGGCCAGGTCGGCCTGTCGAACTACCTCGCACTGCTGTGGAAGGAGTGCAAGGTCGCGATCCTGACCGCGCTCGGCCTCGGCGTGATCCTTGCCGTGGTCGTGCAGTTGCGCTTCGGGAACTGGGGGCTGACCGCAGTCATCGCCGCGGCGCTGCTCATCAACCAGGTGGCGGCGGCGATCGCCGGCGTGCTGATCCCGGTCACCATCCGGCGCCTCGGCTTCGACCCGGCGCTGGCCAGCAGCATCTTCCTCACGACGGTCACCGACGTGATGGGCTTCTTCTCGTTCCTGGGACTGGCGACGCTGTTCCTGCTCAAGTGACGGCTGCGCGGGCCGTTACCATGTCCGGAAGCCCGGACTGCGTCGACGGACCGGCGAAAGGGGAACAGGATGCTCAACCGACTGCTGCGGCGGCTGCAAGGCCGTCCGACGTCCGCGCCGATCGCCGATGCGTCCAACGAGGACGTTGCCCCTGCCCCGGCTTTCGCAGCGGATGAGGCTGCGGTCGAAGCGGAGTTGCCCGGCGACGCCGTCCTGCTCACTCCGCACGAGCTCAGCGCCCGTTTCGTTCGCCATCTTCTCGGCGCGCCTGCCGATGCGCCGATCGTCGACGGTCTGGCCGACGACATCCTCGATCGCCTCGATACCCAGTCGCAGCGCCTCGATGTGGCGCGCCTGCCCCGCCTGCCCGCGCTCGTGCCGCAGCTGCTCTCGGCGCTGCGTCGCGACGACGTCGATTCGAATGCGATCGCGGCGCTGCTCGCGCGCGATCCGACGCTGGCGGGCGACGTCGTGCGCGTCGCCAACAGCGCGCACTACCGGCGCGGTAGCGCGATCGCAACGTTGCCACAGGCGGTCAACACCATCGGCAGCGATGGCCTGCGTTATGTCGTCCTGACGACGGTGATGCGGCCGATCCTGCAGGCCGATCCTTCGCAGCAGGCGGCGCAGTCCGGCGTACGTCTCGCCGAACAGTCCGAGGCACGCACGTGGCTGTGCGGTGCGCTCGCGCGCGGCGCCTGCGATGTCGGCGAAGCGCAACTCGCGTCCGTTATCGCATCCACCGGCATCGCCGCGCTCATGCGCATGATGCCGCGCCCGCTGATGACGCAGGCCGCTGCCGACGCCGCGTTCGGCCCGCGTTTTCTCGCGCTTGCGGCCGACGTCTCGACGCGCGCAGCAGTGCACTGGCGTCTCGACGAACCGTTGCGCCAGGCGCTGCAAGCGCTCGCTCGGAGCGACGAGGACGCAGCGCCACTGACGCGCGTACTAACGCGCGCCGACCGGCTTTCGATGCTGCGCGTGCTCCGTCAGATCGACGCGTCGAACATCGCCGTCTCCACCGACAGCGCTGAACGCATGCAGGACACGCGACTTCTAGCGTCGATTCCGGGCCTCGCGGAACCCGTCGCAGCCTGACCGCAAAACCGACTCAGCGGCCGAGCAGACGCTCCAGCACCGCCATGCGCACGGCAACGCCGTTCGCGACCTGACGCAGGATCAGCGAACGCGGCCCGTCGGCCACTTCGTCGGTGATCTCGACGCCGCGATTGATCGGCCCCGGATGCATCACCACCGCGTCGGGCGCTGCACGACGCAGGCGCTCGGCGGTGATGCCGTAATGGCGGTGGTAATCCTCGAGCGAATCGACCAGCCCGTCTTCCATGCGCTCGCGCTGCAGCCGCAGCGTCATCACCGCATCGACGCCGTCGAGCGCCTCGTCCACGTCATGGGTGACATTGCAGTCCGCCAGCGTGCCGTCATCGGGCAGCAGCGATGCGGGCCCGCAGACGCGGATGTCGCCCGTGCCGAGCGCGCGCAGCGCGTGCAGATCCGAGCGCGCCACGCGCGAGTGTTTGACGTCGCCGACGATCGCGATGCGCATGCGCGAGAAGTCGTCGCCCTTCGCCTGCCGCAGGGTGAGCATGTCGAGCAGGCCCTGCGTCGGATGGTTGCTGCGGCCGTCGCCGGCGTTGAGCAGCGCAGTCTCCGGACGTGCGGCGTCCGCGAGTCGCGCGACGGCGCCATCGTCGTGATGCCGGACGATGAAACCGCGAACGCCCATCGCTTCGAGGTTGCGCATGGTGTCGAGCGCGGTCTCGCCCTTGCGTGCGGACGAGGTCGACACGTCGAAGTTCAGCACGTGCGCGCCGAGCCGTTGCGAAGCCAGCTGGAAGCTCATGCGCGTGCGCGTCGACGGCTCGAAGAACAGCGTGCAGACGGCGGCGCCCCGCAGTGCATCGAAATCGCCCGGCGTGTCGGCGAAGTGCTGCGCGCGGTCGAGCAGCCCGACGACGGTGGCGCGGGGCAGGCCGTCGAGCGTGAGCAGGTGATGCATGGTCTATCCGGTGAGGGTGGCTTCGAGTTCGACCGCGTCGGCCGGCGCCGCCAGCCAGCGCTCGACGATGATCGCCGCGGCCATGGCGTCGAGGATCTGCGCGTCGCGACGGCGCTTGCCACCCTGCGCGCGCTCGCCGGCGAACCGCTGCGCGGCTTCGACCGAGGACGAACGCTCGTCGACCAGCATCACCGGCTTGCCGAACTTGCGGCCGAGCTCGCGTGCGAAGGAATGCGCGCGCTTGCGGGCCGGCTGGTCACCGCCTTCGAGCGTCATCGGATCACCCACCACGAACGCATCGGGCCGCCATTCGCGCACCAGTCGATCGATCGCCGGCCAGTCCGGGCCGCTCGCATGCACATCGACGACGGCGACCGGGCGTGCGCCCGTGCCGAACGCGCTGCCCACGGCGACACCGATCCTGCGTGCGCCGACGTCGAAACCGAGAACCGTCGTCGCCGCTGTCATGTCAGGCGTGCCCCGTGTAATCGGCCAGGCGCGAGAGGTCGACGCCGATGCGTCCGGCCGCAGCGCGCCAGCGCTCTTCGAGTGGGGTGTCGAACAGCAGCGAAGCGTCGACCGGTGCGGTCAGCCAGCTGTTGTCGGCAACGAGTTCCTGTTCGAGTTGTCCTGCGCCCCAGCCCGCGCATCCGAGCGCGATGACCGCATGGTCGGGGCCGTCTCCATTGGCCATGGCTTCGAGAATCTCTCGTGAGGTGGTGAGGTAAAGATCATCGCCGATGGCGAGCGTGGAATCCCAGCGTGTGCCGCCGTCGTGGATGACGAAGCCGCGCTCGCGATGCACCGGTCCGCCGTTCAGCACGATCTGCGCGCGAAGCGTTTCGCTGCCGCCGTCGAAGCCCATCTGGCTCAGCACTTCGCCGACGGTGTATTCGGAGGGACGGTTCACCACGATGCCCAGTGCGCCGTCCTCGTCGTGCTGGCAGATCAGCGCCACGCTCTTGGAGAAGCTGGATTCGGCCAGCGACGGCAGCGCGATCAGCAGCTGGTTCGCGAGCGGCGTCGGGCTGTCGGGCAATGACATGGACCCATATTGCCCGGGTTCGCCGCGGTAATGGAAGCGCTGCGGGAGCCGGAAACAACGAAGGCGCCCGCAGGCGCCTTCGTTTCGGGACGGGAGCCCGGTTCAGCGGACGTCGGCCACGCCCACGTCGCCCAGACCCGCGGCCAGCGTACGGGCGTCGCCGCCCTGCGCCAGCTTGATGCGCAGGCGCACCTCGTTCTGCGAGTCGGCGAACCGCAGCGCGTCCTCGTAGGAGATCTCGCCGCCCTGGTAGAGCTCGAACAGCGCCTGGTCGAAGGTCTTCATGCCCAGGTTGGTCGATTCCTTCATGACCTCCTTGAGCTTGTGGATCTCACCGTCGCGGATGTAGTCCTGCACCAGCGGCGTGCCGAGCAGGATTTCCATCGCGACGCGGCGGCCCTTGCCGTCCGGCGTCGGAATCAGCTGCTGCGCGACCACGCCCGTGAGGTTGAGCGACAGGTCCATCAGCAGCTGCGTGCGGCGGTCTTCCGGGAAGAAGTTGATGATGCGGTCCATCGCCTGGTTGGCGTTGTTCGCGTGCAGCGTGCAGAGCACGAGGTGGCCGGTTTCGGCGAACGCGATCGCGTGGTCCATGCCTTCGCGCGTACGCACCTCGCCGATCATGATGACGTCCGGCGCCTGGCGCAGCGTGTTCTTCAGCGCGGCTTCCCACGAATCGGTGTCGATGCCGACCTCGCGCTGCGTGATGATGCAGCCCTCGTGCTTGTGCACGAATTCGATCGGGTCTTCGATGGTGATGATGTGGCCGGTGGAGTTCTTGTTGCGGTAGCCGATCATCGCCGCGAGCGAGGTCGACTTACCCGTACCGGTCGCGCCCACGAACATGATGATGCCGCGCTTGGTCATCGCGAGCGTCTTGATGATCGGGGGCAGCTGCAGCTCCTCGACCGTCGGGATCTTGCTCTCGATCCGGCGCAGCACCATGCCGACCTGGTTGCGCTGGAAGAAGCAGCTGACGCGGAATCGGCCGACGTTCGCGACACCGATCGCGAAGTTGCACTCGTGCGTCTTTTCGAACTCTTCGCGCTGCGCCGGGCTCATCACCGACAGCACGAGGTCGCGCGACTGCTGCGGCGTCAGCGGGTTCTGCGTGATCGGCGTGATCTTGCCGTGGACCTTGATCGACGGCGGCATGCCGGCCGTGATGAACAGGTCGGAGGCGCGGTGTTGCGCCATCAACTTGAGATACGACGAGAAGTCGATCGAGCCGCCTGCAGCTGCAGCAGCGGGCGGAGGGGTGCCGGGGGACATGCTCATCGTTGAATCTCCGGGTGACTGCTCGGGTGGGCCGCTCCGCGGCCGCCATCGGATCCGATCCGTTCCGGCGTGCGCGATGGCCCGCGCGCCGGAACGCCCGCCCGCAGACGGGCGACTGCGCCGTTACTCGAACAGGCGCTTGTCCTTGGCGTATTCGCGGGCCTGGTTCTTGAGGATCAGGCCGCGCATGACCAGATCCTGCAGGTGCTGGTCGAGCGTCATCATGCCGACCGCCTGGCCCGTCTGGATCGACGAATACATCTGCGCGACCTTGTCCTCGCGGATCAGGTTACGGATGGCGGGCGTGCCCACCATGATTTCCCACGCTGCGGTACGGCCACCGCCGACCTTCTTCAGCAGCGCCTGCGAGATCACCGCGCGCAGCGACTCCGACAGCATCGAGCGCACCATCGGCTTCTCGCCGGCGGGGAACACGTCGATGATGCGGTCGACCGTCTTCGCGGCCGAGCTCGTATGCAGCGTGCCGAACACGAGGTGGCCGGTTTCCGCGGCGGTCAGCGCGAGGCGGATCGTTTCGAGGTCGCGCAACTCGCCGACGAGGATGTAGTCCGGGTCCTCACGCAGCGCCGAGCGCAGGGCTTCGTTGAAGCCGTGCGTGTCGCGATGCACTTCGCGCTGGTTGATCAGGCACTTCTGCGAGGTGTGCACGAACTCGATCGGATCTTCGACCGACAGGAGATGCGCGTACTCGTTCTTGTTGATGTAGTCGAGCATCGCGGCGAGCGTGGTCGACTTGCCGGAACCGGTGGGACCGGTTACCAGGATCAGGCCCTGCGGCTGCTGGATCAGCTCGCGGAAGATCGGCGGGCAGTTCAGGTCTTCGAGCGTCAGCACTTCCGACGGAATCGTTCGGAACACCGCCGCCGCGCCGCGGTTCTGGTTGAACGCGTTGACGCGGAAGCGCGCGAGGCCGGGGATCTCGAACGAGAAGTCGACCTCGAGGAACTCTTCGTAATCGCGCCGCTGCTTGTCCGACATGATGTCGTAGACAAGCGCGTGCACCTGCTTGTGCTCGAGCGCCGGAATGTTGATGCGACGGACGTCGCCGTCGACGCGGATCATCGGCGGCAGGCCCGCCGACAGGTGAAGGTCCGACGCCTTGTTCTTGACCGAAAAGGCCAGCAGCTCGGCGATATCCATGCTTGTCCCCGTGTAACGATCGAGCCCCGAATCCATGCGGTGTGGCCGCGCGGACCCCCTCAGGGGCAGTATAGGCCCCCGCTCCGCCCCGGCAACGGCCGGTTTCGAGGTCACCGACGTGCTCGCCGACGCCCTCCGCGAGGTCTCCGACAGCCTTTATAGCGCGGCCACCGCGGCCGGCCACCCCGCGCCCGTGCTGGTCGCCGTTTCGAAACTGCAACCTGCGGCTGCGATCACGGAACTCGCGTCGCTGGGGCAGCGCGATTTCGGCGAGAACTACGTGCAGGAGGCCCTGCGCAAGCGGCAGGAGCTCGATGCCGCCGGCCTCCCCGGCCCTGCGACCTGGCATCTGATCGGCCATCTGCAGAGCAATAAGGCGCGCGAGGCCGCGGATCTTTTCGACTGGGTCCAGACCGTCGACCGTCCTTCGATCGTCGACGCCCTCGCCCGCCACCGCGCCGCCGACCGCCCGCCGCTCAATGTGCTGCTGCAGGTCAACATCGACGACGAGACCAGCAAGCACGGCTGCAAGCCGGACGACGTGCCCGCGCTCGCCGCCGCCGTCGCGGCGCACCCCCGGCTCGCCCTGCGCGGCCTGATGATCATCCCGACGCCGCATCCGGACCTCGACGCCCGGCGCCCCGCGTTCCGCAAGGCCCGCCGCCTGTTCGACGATCTGCGCACGGCGCATGCCTCGGTGGATACGCTTTCGATGGGCATGAGCGACGACTTCGCCATCGCGATCGAAGAAGGCGCGACGATGGTGCGCGTCGGATCCGCGCTGTTCGGCGCACGTCCCGCCAAGGGCTGAACCATGACGCACAAACTCCATCGCATCGTCATTCTGTTCTGGAGCGCGGTCGCGTTCGGCGGCGTCGGCCTGCTGGTGCTCACCGCTTCGATCGCCACCGCATCGATCGGCTTCTCGCACTGCGGGCCGAGCGCGCTCGATGCGATGGACGCCGGCTGTCGCGCCGGCGTGCGCCTGCTGATGGTCGCGTTCGCGATGCTGTCGATCGCACTGGTGCTCGGCGCGGTCAGCCTGACGCTGCTCTGGCGCGAGCGCGCACACCGACGCCGCCTGCAACGCCTCGAAAGCTGATGCGCGCGCCGCCGCGCCGCTATCCTGCCGCCATCCACGCAAGGAGTCGCCGATGACGCACGACACGTCCACCCTCGCCTTCATCGGCGGCGGCAACATGGCGCGCAGCCTGATCGGCGGCCTCGTCGCGCAAGGCCGCGACCCGTTGACGATCCGCGTCGCCGAGCCGGTCGATGCGTTGCGCGATGCACTCGCGAAGGACTTCGGCCTTCGCGTCTTCACCCACGCGACGGACGCCGCGGATGGCGCGTCGACGTGGCTGCTCGCGGTGAAACCGCAGGTCATGCGCAGCGTGTGCGAGTCGCTGGTGCCCGTGGCCGTGTCGAACCCGCTGGTGATTTCGATCGCGGCGGGCATCACCGCGTCGCAGCTCGATCGCTGGCTCGGCGGCGGGCGCGCCGTCGTGCGGGCGATGCCGAATACGCCGTCGCTGATCGGCCAGGGCGTGACCGGCCTTTTCGCGACGCCCGCGGTTTCGGACGCGCAACGCGACACCGCCGCCGCGCTGCTCCGCACCGGCGGGCCGACCACCTGGATCGACGACGAAGCGCTGATGGACGCGGTGACCGCCGTCTCCGGCAGCGGCCCGGCCTACGTGTTCCTGCTCGCCGAGGCCATGCGCGCCGCGGCCGAGCGCCAGGGCCTGCCGACCGATACGGCCGACCTGCTCGTGCGTCAGACCATCGCCGGTGCCGCCGCGATGCTCATCCAGGCCGGCGAAGCACCGGACGTGCTGCGTGCGCGCGTCACGTCGCCGGGCGGCACCACGCAGGCCGCCGTCGAAACGCTGCAGGCCGGCGGTTTCGAAACGCTGCTCGACCGCGCGATCACCCGTGCAACCGAACGCGGCCGCGAGCTGTCCGCTGCCAACGACTGAGGAATCGCCATGCGCACTGTCGTTTTAGCTCTCGCCCTCGCACTGCTCGCCGGCTGCGGTCGCGACGCCCCACCGATCACTGCGTCGGCGGCAAGCAGCACGCAGCAAGCGCAGGCGCGCATCGGCGACGTCGTCGTGCACGCGAGTGTGGTGCAGACCTCGACGCTCGACGAAGCGGTCGCGCGCGAGTACGGGCTCGAGCGTTCCGACCGCACCGCGATGCTGCTGATCAGCGCTCGCAATGCGAATGGCGATGCACCGCCGTCGGCGGTCGACATCACGGCGACGGTCGCGCCGGTGAACGGCGTTCCGCAGCCGATCGCACTGCGAGAAGTGCATGTCGGCGATCTCGTCGACCACGTCGGCACCGTCGACATCGCGCCGCCGGAAACGCTGAAGTTCGACGTGACGCTGCGCTACGGCAGCGCGACCTCGAGCATGCAGTTCACGCGCGACTTCTTTCCGCGCTGACGTTCAGGCGCGCTTTGCCGCCCAGGCATGGACGATGCGTGCGATCTCGCGCACGCCGTCGGTCAACGCCGCGGGGCCCGGCTGCAGGATCAGCGGCGACTTGATCTCGTGCAGCTCGCCGTCGCGCACGGCGGGCACGTCTTGCCAACCGGCGCGTGCCATCACGCGTTCGGGCCGGAACTTCTTGCCGCACCACGAGCCGATGATGATGTCCGGCGCGGCGTCGATGATCTCGCGGTCGTCGGCGATGATGCGGTTCTTCGCCAGCGGCTCGATGGCGCGTGCGGGCAGCAGGTCGATGCCGCCGGCGATCTCGATGAGCTCGGCGACCCAGCGGATGCCGGTGATGATCGGCTCGTCCCACTCCTCGAAGTAGACCTTCGGCCGCACCGGGAGCGCGCGCCCGGCTTCACGGATCGTGTCGAGATCGCGAGCGAGCGTGTCCGCATACGCATTCGCGTGATCGGCGACGCCGACGAGCGCGCCGAGGCGACGGATGTAGTCGAGGATGCCGTCGACGCTGCGGTGGTTGCTGATCCACACCTCGACACCGCGACGGATCAGCTCCGATGCGATGTCGGCCTGGATGTCGGAAAACCCGACGACGAAGTCCGGCTCCAGCTTGAGGATCTCCTCGATCTTCGCGCTGGTGAACGCGCTGACCTTCGGCTTCTCCTTGCGCGCCTTCGCCGGCCGCACCGTGAAGCCGCTGATGCCGACGATGCGGTCGTCCTCGCCCAGCGCGTACAGCGTCTCGGTCGGTTCCTCGGTCAGGCAGACGATGCGCTGCGGGCCGGTCCGCGTCGTCACGGATAGAGCATCCGCTTGCTCCAGTCGCCGGCGGCGTCGCGCTCGTAGAACCAGCGCTCGTGCAGGCGGTACTGCGCGCCGTACCAGAACTCGATGCGTCGCGGCTTCACGCGGAAGCCGGTCCAGCGCGCGGGACGCGGTACGTCGCGGCCGGTGAATTCACGCTCGGCCTGCTGAAGCCGCAGCTCGAACGTCTCCACCGAATCCAACGTTTCGGACTGGTGCGACGCCCAGGCACCGAGCTGACTGCCGCGCGGGCGCGACGCGAAATACGCATCGGCTTCCTCATCGGTAACGGTCCCGACGTCGCCTTCGATGCGCACCTGCACGCCGTTGCGCAGGCGCGGCCAGTGGAACAGCAGCGCAGCCTGCGGATTGGCCTGCAGTTCCAGGCCTTTGCGACCGTCCATGTGCGTGTAGAACACGAAGCCGCGCGCGTCGTGCGCCTTCAGCAGCACCATGCGCAGCGACGGACGCGCATCGAGCGCGGCGGTGGCGACCGCCATCGCGGTGGGATCGGGCTCGCCGGCCTCGGCGGCCTGCACGAACAGGCGCTCGAAGGTGGCGAGGGCTTCGGCAAGGAGGGGGTGCGTGTCCATCGCGCTATTGTGGGGCGATGCAGCGCGTGCCGCACGTGCAGGGTCCGGATCCCGCATTCGTCGAGCGGGTGCTCGATATCGCGCTCGCCTCGGGACGCGTGTTCGCGATCGCCGGTGCGCAGGGCTGCGGCAAGTCGACGCTCGCGACGCGGATGGTCGAGGCGGCCCGGTCGCGCGGCGTGCGGGCGGTTTCCGTGTCGCTGGACGACGCCTATCTCGATCGGCCGCAACGCCTCGCGCTCGCACGCGCCGTGCATCCGTTGCTCGCGACGCGGGGCCCGCCAGGCACGCACGACGTCGGGCTGATGGTCGAGATGCTGGATGCGCTGGATGACGGCCGGCCCGTCGCGCTCCCGCGATTCGACAAGCTCACCGACCGACGCATACCCGCGCGCGACTGGCCGCGCGTCGACCGATGCGACCTCGCCATCGTCGAAGGCTGGTGCCTGAAGGTGCCGGCCGAGGACGACGCCGGGTTGCTGACGCCCCTCAACGCGATCGAACGCGACGAGGATGCGCATGGCGTCTGGCGGCGCTGCTGCAACGACGCGCTCCGCCTGGACTACCCGGCACTGTGGTCGCGACTGCCGCGCCTGCTCTATCTGCAGCCCCCATCATTCGACGTCGTGCCGCAGTGGCGTTGGCAGCAGGAATGCGAGGCCCTCGCCGCACGCCCGGGCACCACGGGGATGAGCCGGCTGGAGGTCGACCGTTTCGTGCAGTTGTTCGAGCGTGTGACACGCCGCGGAATGGCGACACTGCCTGCGATTGCGGACCACGTCGTCCGTCTCGACACGCAGCGTTTTCCGGATCCGGACGACGTGGCGCGCCTCACCCCTACACTCGGCGCATGACTCGTTCGCGCAACTGGGTGCTGGTCGGACCGACCGGCGCGGGGAAATCGACCGTGGGCGCGCTGTTCGCCGCGCGACGCGGCCTGCGTTTCATCGATCTGGACGCCACCATCGAAGCGCAGGCGGGCCGACGCGTCGCCGAAATCTTTGCTGAGGATGGCGAAGCGGCGTTCCGTGCACTGGAATCGCAAGCGTTGGCCAACGCGCTGTCGGACGACGGCGTAGTGATCGCAACGGGCGGCGGCATCGTGCTCGATGCGGAGAACCGCCGACGCATGCGCGAATCCGCGCTTGTCGCGCACCTGCATGCGGACGTCGCGACGCAACTCCATCGCCTGCGCGACGCGACGGATCGACCGCTGCTCGCGCGCGGTGATCGGGATGGGGTCCTGCACGCCATGGCTGCGCAGCGCACGCCGCTCTATGCGGGCGTGGCACACGTGCGGATCGATACGACGTCACGCGATGCCGCAGACGTCGCGGATGCATTGCACACCATCACATTCGATCCACCATCAATGCACGCTGCACCGCGACGTCTCGACGTCGACAGCCCGCGCGGTGCGTACCCCATCCATATCGGCGCGGGCCTGGTCGCCGATGGCACCGCGCTGGTCGATGCAGTGCGCGGCCGCCACGCGCTGATCGTCACCGACGCGCACGTCGCGCCGCTGTACTTGCCCGTGCTCGACGCAACGTTGCGCCGCCTGCGTCCGGATCTGCGCATCGGCACCCTCGTGCTGCCGCCCGGCGAATCGGAGAAGACGCTCGATCGCTGGCGCGAAGCCGTCGAGGCCCTCGCCTCGCTCGGCGCGACGCGCGACGCGACCCTCATCGCGCTCGGCGGCGGCGTGATCGGCGACCTTGCCGGTTTCGCCGCGGCCTGCTGGATGCGCGGCATCGACGTGGTGCAGGTCCCGACGACGCTGCTCGCGATGGTCGACTCGTCGGTCGGCGGCAAAACGGCGGTCGACCTGCCCGCCGGCAAGAACCTCGTCGGCGCGTTCCATCCGCCGTCGGCGGTGATCGCGGATACGTCGACGCTGGCGACGCTGCCGCCGCGCGAACTGCGCGCGGGCCTGGCGGAGGTCGTGAAGTACGGCGCGATCTTCGATGCGCGGTTTCTCGACTGGATCGAGCCCAACGCCGCCGCGTTGCTCGCGGGCGAGCCGGGCGTCACCGCCGAGGCGGTCGAGCGCTCGTGCGCCTACAAGGCGGCGGTCGTCGCGCGCGATCCGTTCGAACGCGGCGATCGCGCGCTGCTCAACTTCGGCCACACGTTCGGCCACGCCATCGAGACCGAACAGGGGTACGCCGGCGCGACCGGCGGGCTGGTGCACGGCGAGGCGGTGGCCGTCGGCATGATGCTCGCGGCGCGGCTGTCGGCGGCAGTGGGTCGTGCGTCCGTGGCGGATGCGGATCGACTCGAACGCCTGCTCGGCTCGCTCGAGCTGCCCACGCGCATACCGTCGGGTCTCGATCCGGGCGCCCTGCTCGACCGAATGCGCCTCGACAAGAAGGCCGACGCGTCCGGCCTGCGCTTCATCCTGTGGGACGGCATCGGCCAGGGCCGCATCGTGCGCGACGTGCCGGAATCGCTCGTGGTCGAGGTTCTCGCCGCGCGCTGAGCGGGCCGGCTTGGCGTCCCGGACGCCCCCTTGGAAGCGCGTCCCGTCGCGCGCAGCGGCGCGGTCGACGGGATCGCGGCCGAATATCTACGCGGCGCGGCTACAATTCCGCCGATGCGATTGCTCCTGCAACAACGCCCGGAAGGCCGCGAGGCGCCGCGCTTCGTCCAGCTCATGCTCCAGCCCGATCTCCTCGGCGGGTGGACGCTCGTGCGCGAAACCGGCCAGATCGGCGGCAAGAGCACGGTGCGTCGCGAGCAGTTCCTCGACCAGCAGGCCGCGGTCGCCGCGCTCGAAAGCGCGCGCGACGCGCAGATCAAGCGCGGCTTCCAGCTGATGTTTGCCGAAGGCGCCGCCCCGCGCTGAACCCCCGGGGCTCGCCCCACCCGCCTTCCACGACGCGACGTTCGAGACGACGCCCATGTCCTACGCCCCCCTCCAGAACGATCGCTTCCTGCGTGCGCTGCGCCGCGAGCCCGTCGACCGCACCCCGGTCTGGCTGATGCGCCAGGCCGGCCGCTACCTGCCGGAATACCGCGCCACCCGCGCACGCGCCGGCAGCTTCCTCGCCATGGCGAAGAACCCGGAGCTCGCGTGCGAGGTGACGATCCAGCCGCTCGAGCGTTTCCCGCTCGACGCCGCGATCCTGTTCTCCGACATCCTCACCGTGCCGGACGCGATGGGCCTCGGCCTCTACTTCGTCGAGGGCGAAGGCCCGAAGTTCGAGCGCCCGGTGCGTACGGCGGCGGATATCGAGAAGCTCGCAGTGCCCGACGTCGGCACCGAGCTGCGTTACGTCACCGATGCGGTTTCGCTGATCCGTCGCGAACTGAAGGGCCGTGTCCCGCTGATCGGCTTCTCCGGCAGCCCGTGGACGCTCGCCTGCTACATGGTCGAAGGCGGCGGCAGCAAGGACTTCGCGCGCGTGAAGTCGCTCGCGCTGAACGACCCGAAGGCGATGCACCGCCTGCTCGACGTCACCACCGACGCCGTCATCGCCTATCTCGACGCGCAGCGAATCGCCGGCGCGCAGGCCATGCAGGTGTTCGACACCTGGGGCGGCGTGCTGTCGCCGGCGATGTACCGCGAGTTCTCGCTGCGTTACCTCAAGCGCATCGCCGCCGAGCTGCCGCGCGGCGAAGGCGACGAATCCGCACCGCTGATCCTGTTCGGCAAGGGCAACGGCGCGTACGTCGAGGATCTCGCCGCGACGGGCGCGGAAGGCGTGGGCGTCGACTGGACGATCGATCTCGGCGATGCCGCGCGTCGCACCGGCGGACGCGTCGCCCTGCAGGGCAACCTCGACCCGGTCACGCTGTATGCGTCACCCGACGCGATCCGGGCCGAAGTGGGCCGCGCGCTGGATGCGTACCGCGACGGCAACGGCGGCTCGCGCGACGGCCACGTCTTCAACCTCGGCCACGGCATGTCGCCCGACATGAATCCCGAGCACGTCGCGGTGCTCGTGGACGCGGTGCATACGCTCAGCGCGCGCTAAGCGTCAACGCGCGTACGTAGGGCCAGAACATCAGGCCGCAGGCGGCGACGAACATCAGCATGGAACCGACCTGCGCGCGACGCCACGCGCGCAGGAACGCCTGCGGCACACCGGCGTCGCGCATGCGGCGGTAGCCGCGCTGGGCCGTCAGCACCGAGCCGAGGACCAGCAGCACTGGCGTCGCGGCAACGATCGGCGCGCGATGCTCCGGACGCGCCATCTGCATGAGCGCGAACAGCGCGGCACCCAGCAGTAGGACCGGCAACGTCGCCACCAGTGGGCTCTGCCCCGCACGTTCGATATGCACCAGCGTGTCGCCGTCTAGCCCGCGCCGCGCACGCGCGATCACGGAGGCAGCGAGCAACATGCTGCCGATGAGCAGGCAGAGGCCGATCAGTTGTGTGGTCGTCATGCCGGTAATCCTGCGGTCGCGCGTGACAGCGTGGCGGCGAGCATCGCGCCGCTGACGGGTTTGCGGACGAAATCGTCGAAGCCCGCTTCGCGCGCACGCGGTTCCGATTCGGCATCCGCGCGCGCCGTGACGGCGACCAGCGGTGCGCTGAAGCCGTGCGCACGCAGCTGGCGCGCGAGCGCGAAGCCGTCGAGCCCCGGAAGATCCAGATCGAGCAGGCCGATGTCGAATTCCGCGACGCCCGCTTCCGCGAGTGCGGCCAGCCCATGCGGAACGTGCTGAACGCGGTGACCTTGCGCGCGCAATAGCCCGCACATGACTTCGGCGACGGTGGGATCGTCTTCGACCAGCAGGATGGACAGCGGGCGCTGCGACGGACGCGCGACATCGTCGTGCATCGGCGTTTCGGGGAGCGCGGTCTCCGGCAACGGCAGGTCGACATGGAACGTCGAGCCTTCGCCCGGGACGCTCTCCAGCCCGATGCGCCCGCCCATGGCTTCCGCGAGTTCCATGCTGATCGCGAGACCGAGGCCGCTGCCGCCGTAACGTGCGGCGGTGCGCGCGCCGTCGGCCTGTTCGAAGCGACGGAACAGCTTGGCGCGCTGCTCCGCTGAAAGCCCCGGTCCCGTGTCGATGACGCTGAAGCGGATGCCGCCGTCGCGACGCTCGGCTCGCAGCGTCACGCCACCGCGCTCCGTGAACTTTTCGGCGTTGCCCAGCAGGTTGAGCAGGATCTGCCGCACGCGATTGCAGTCGCCGCTCACGCCGCGGGGGACGTCGGCCGCGATGTCGAGCACGAACGTGCGATCGCGACGCCGCACCAGCGGGCCGACCAGTGATGCCACGTCGTGCAGTAGACCGTGCAGATCGAACGGTGCATCCGTGAGTTCGAGGCGTCCGGATTCGATGCGCGCAAGATCGAGCGCGTCGTTGAGCAGGCGCAGCAGGTGCTCGCCGGCGCCGCGAATCGCGCCCACGTAGCCGCGCTGCCTGGTGTCCAGCGGCGTGTCGAGTAGAAGTTCGGTCATGCCGAGCACGCCCGTCATCGGCGTGCGGACCTCGTGACCGAACGTCGCGAGGAAGCGCGTCTTCGCGGTCGACGCTTCTTCCGCCAGCAAGCGCTCGTGCTCCACGCGCTCCAGCGCATGGCGACGGCGCAACCGCGCGCGATAATTCAGCGCGAGCGACAGCGCGACGAATACCGCGATCAGCGCGAACGCGCCGCGCGCCCACCACGTCTGCCACCACGGCGGGCGCACGGTGAAGCCGATCTCGCGCGGTGCGGACCAGACCTGGTCGGCCGTGCGCGCGATGATCTTCAACCGGTAGTCGCCGGGGGGAAGTTGCGAGAACACGCGCTCACCATCCGCGCCGACGTCGACCCAGCCGCGATCGAACCCGACGAGCCGGAAGCGGTAGGCATTCGCGCTGGCGTTGTTGAACGCCATCAGGCGTGCACGCACGCGCAGGTCACGGTCGTCGTGCGCGACGACGATGCGCGTCGCCGGGTCGAGTGCGATGCGCGTGCCGCCATGGTTGACGTCCACCGCTTCGAGTTGCAGCCGCGGTGCGCGCGTTTCCGGTCGCACGACAGCGGGATCGAACACGACCAGGCCTTCCGGCGACCCGAGCAGGATGCGACCGTCGCTCGGGCGCGCGACCGGCGCACCCGCGAACTCCTGGCTCGGCAGCCCGTCGTGTACGCCATACACGCGCGTGCGGCGCGACACCGGATCGACGCGCACGAGCCCGCGCACGGTCGTTGCCCAGATGCGCCCGGCGGTGTCGACCGCGAGCCCGCTCGGCGCCACGCGCGGGAAACCGACGTCGAGGCCCAGATGGTCGACGCGCACCGGTCGTGTGCCCTCGACGCGGTAATGCTCGACGCCGCCGAATCGCGCGAGCCACGGGTCGCCGCTCGCATCGAATGCGACGCCCTGCACCGCGCCGTCCCCGACGCCGACGACGCGCGTGGCCTTCGCGCCCCGCACGTCGATCGCGTACAGGCCCGTCGACGCCGCGACCCAGATCGCGCCACGCGGTCCACGCACCACACCATTGACGACGCTGCCCTGCGGCAGACCGCGACCGTCGCCCGGTGCGAGTGTCATGCGGACGCGGCCCTCGGGCTCGCGCGCCTGTACGCCGCCCTCGCCCGCGCTCCACACGAGTCCGTCGTCGCCCTGCAGCAGCGACGGCGACTCGCCGGGGAGCGCGCCGTCGTGCATCGCCGCGACCCAGCGCTGGATGCGATGCGTGGCGGGATCGAAGCGTGCGATCCCGTCGAAATACGTCACCCAGACGCGGCCATCGCGGTCCTCGAGCACGCCGTTGAGGATCACGCCCTGTGCGACGTCGTTGAACACGTGGTCGACGGTGCCGGTCTCGCTGTCGAAACGATCGAGCACGCCACCGCTGCCGACGAGCCACATCGATCCGTCACGCGACGGGGCGATGCCGCGCACCTGTGCGTTCGCCAGCGATGCCGGATCGTCGAGTCGCCGCGCCAGCACGGAGAACTGACGCCATCGCGGCGGCAGGTACCACAGGCCATTCGTGTTGCTCGCGAACCACAGGCCGCCTTCGTGGTCTTCGCGCGCATCGACCCACGCCGGGCGCACCAGCCCCTGCGACGCCGCGCTATACAGCGACACGGGTGCGACATTGCCTTCGCCCTCGACACCGAGGCCTTGCGGAATGTCGAACCAGTGCGTGCCCGCGCGGTCGCGCAGCAGCATCTGCAACAGCTGGCCGCCGCTCGACGACCACGTCGGTGCGCTCACCCGACCTTTCGCATCGCGCGCGACCAGTCCACGCGGCGTGCCGATCCACAGCACGCCGTTCGTATCGGACGACAGACCGTTGACCACCGGGAACGGCAATGCATTCGCGTCGTCCCGTGCGAAGTCGCGACCGGTCCAACGCGCGATGCCGTTGCCCGTGGCGATCCACAGCGCGCCGTCGTTGTCGACCAGCAGCTTGCGAACATCCGGCGCCGGCAGACTGCGTGCGTCGCCCGGGACCGGCATGAAGCGTTCGACCTGTCCGCCGTGCAACCGGTTGAGGCCGGCATCCGCTGTCCCGAACCAGATGCTGCCGTCGAGCGTCGACGCGATCGACCAGATCTCGACGCCGCCGACGTTCGGTGTCGAACGGTCATACCAGGTGAAGTGCTCGCGCGCGGCGTCGAGCATGGCGAGCCCGGCCGTGCGCGTGCCGATCCAGACGCGATCCTGCGCATCGACGTGCACCGCCCAGACGAAGTTGTCGCGCAGGCCCTGTTCGACACGCCAGACGCGGAAGCCGACGCCGTCGAAACGCGCGAGTCCGTCGCTGGTCGCGATCCAGAGGTAGCCGGCGCGATCCTGCGCGATGCCGTTGATGCGGTTCGACGGCAGGCCGTCGGCGACCGTGTACTGCCGCGGCCGCGGCGTTTCCGGCAGGCCGGCGCGCACGACGCCCGACATCGTCGCCAACGCGACGAACACACCCACCACGACCATCCAACCGCTGCGCATCCTGCACCTCCCCGCTGTCCCCGCGCGAAGGGTCCTCCATCGGGTGGCGGCCGGCAACCGGCGTGGAACATCCCGTTGCGCCGGCCTCGACGGCGGCTCACGGGCGGCGTGCCTAGAATCGATCGCCCCTTCGAGGACCGCCATGCTCCGTCGCCTGCTGCCCGTGCTGCTGCTCGCCCCGACGGTCGTGTCCGCCGAGACGCTCGCCATCGATCCGGTGCACACGCGGGTGATGGTCGCGGCCTCGCACGCAGGCTTCTCTCAGGCGATGGGCGTGGCGTCCGGATCGCATGGCCAGGTCGATTACGACGACGGCTGGGCGAACGCGAAGGTCGACGTCACCGTGCGGATGCAGAAGCTGGATTTCGGCGACGCGGGCTGGAATCGCGCCGTGCTCAAACTGCTCGACGCCGACCGCTTCACGGAAGCGCACTTCGTCTCCGAGCGCGTGACGCCGCGCGATGCGAACCATGCCGAGATCTGCGGAACGCTCACGCTGCACGGCGTGTCGAAGCCGCTGTGCATGGACGCGACGCTCAACGCGCTCAAGCGCCATCCGATGCCGCCGTTCCGCCGCACCGCCGGCTTCTCCGCCACCGCGAAACTCGATCGCTTCGACTACGGCATCACCGAGTGGCCGACGGTGATCGGTCGCGAGGTCGAACTGCGCATCGAGATCGAAGCCAGCCGCGGCATCGGTGCGCCGAAAGCCGACACGCCCTCCGAACCCGAACCCGTCGAGACGCCCACGCCATGAGTCGAACGCCGTCGCTGCTGCCCGAACGCTGGGGTCCCGTCAGCCAGCTGTTCCACTGGACCTGCGCGGCGCTGATCATCGCGCTCGGCACGATCGGTCTTTACATGACGGAGCTGACCAGCCCGGTCGCGAAGATCCGCTTCTACGCGCTGCACAAATCGCTGGGCCTGACGTTGCTCGCGCTCGTGCTGCTGCGCCTGCTGTGGCGCTGGACGCACAAGGTGCCCGGCCCGGTGCCGGGCATGTCGCGGCATCTGAAGCTGGCGGCGGACGGCATGCACGGCTTTCTCTACGCGATGATGATCGCGATGCCACTCACCGGCTGGCTCATCAATTCGACGGCGGGTTATCCGCTGCAGTGGTTCAAGCTCGTCAACCTGCCTGCCATCGCGGCGAATAACGAGCACCTCAACGGCATCGCCAAGAACCTGCACGAGTTCGGCTTCTGGCTGCTCGCGCTGCTCGTCGTCGGCCACGTCGGCGCCGCGATCTACCACCATGTCTTCCTCGACGACGGCACGCTGCATCGCATGCTGCCGTGGCGTCGTCGCCTGCCCCCGCCGGAGTCCACGCCGTGATCCGCCTCGCCCCGCTCGTCCTCGCGCTCGCCGCGCTGCCCGCTTTCGCCGCCGACTACGTGCAGGCGCCGGGCTCGACGCTCACCTTCGCCACGAAGTACCAGGGCGAAGTGTTCACCGGTCGCTTTCCGCAGTTCGCCACGAAGCTCACGTTCGATCCGGCGTCGCTCGCGACGTCGAAGCTCGACGTCACCATTCCGCTCGCCGGCGCCGCGACCGGCGACAAGGATCGCGACGAGAACCTGCGCGGCAGCGACTTCTTCAACATCGCGAAAGTCCCGCAGGCGCGTTACGTCGCCAGCAAGTTCCGCGCGCTCGGCGGTAATCGCTATGCGGCGGATGGCCAGCTCACGCTGCACGGCGTGTCGAAGCCGGTCACGCTCACGTTCACCTGGACGCCCGGCGCTGCACCGGTGCTCGCAGGCCAGGCGACGGTGAAACGCCTCGACTTCGGCGTCGGCGTCGGCGATTGGGCGGATACCAGCATCATTCCGAACGAAGTCGCGGTGAGCACGAAGGTCGTGTTCGCGCCCGCGAAGGCCGGCGCGGCAAAATAGCGCTTCCCTCGCCCAGCACGGATGCTGACCATGGCTCTCATCGATCGCGGCCCGCACCGTCGCCTGCGGCAGGCGCGCCTGCTGCTCCGCATCGTTCTGCTTGCAGGAATCGTGCTGCTGATGGTGCTCGCCGCGCGTGCTCGGTCTCAGCCGGCGGCGAGTGCGCGGACGCGCGCGCTGTCGAACGGCCAGTCGAGTTCGGCGCCGGCCGCGGCGTCGCGCAGCACGGGCACGCGCGCGCCATAGGCCGCCTCCAGCGCGTCGTCGTCGTCGATGAAGACGCTTTCGAAGTCCGGCAGGCGCGCGGCGGCGAGTACCTCGAGCGCGAGGTCGCAGAGATGGCAGTCGTCGCGCTGGAAAAGGATGAACCGGCTCATTCGGATGCGCTGCAGTACGGAAAAGCGAGGGGACGTACGGCCGTAGAATAGCGGTCTCCCCACGAATTCCCGGCTGGAGCCGCAGTGGCCGTCAGCACCTTCGACCTGTTCAAGATCGGCATCGGACCGAGCTCCTCGCACACCGTGGGCCCGATGCGCGCGGCCGCGCGCTTCGTCGAGCGCTGGCTGGTGGAGAACGGCGAGCTCGCGCGAACCGCGCGCGTCCGCGCCGAAGTGTTCGGCTCGCTCGCCCTCACCGGCCGCGGCCATGGCACCGACAAGGCCGTGCTGATGGGCCTGGAAGGCCATTGGCCGAACCAGATCGACCCCGACATCATTCCGCCGGCGCTGGAACGCATCCGCGCGACCAAGCGCATCCGCCTGCACGGCGAGCACGAGATCGGCTTCGACGAGAAGCACGACCTCATCATGAACAAGCGACAGAAGCTGCCGTTCCACACCAACGGCATGCGCTTCACCGCCTACGACGCGAACGGCGACGTGATCGCGACGCGCGATTACTACTCGGTCGGCGGTGGCTTCGTCGTCAACCAGGACGAAGCCGCGGAGGACCGCATCGTCGCCGACGAGACCGAGCTGCCGTATCCCTTCTCCACCGGCGACGAACTGCTCGCGCAGTGCGAACGCACCGGCATGTCGATCGCGCAGCTGATGTTCGCCAACGAACAAGTGTGGCGATCGCCGACCGAGATCGAAGCGGGCCTCGACGAAATCTGGAACGCGATGCAGAGGTGCGTGACGCGCGGCATCCGCGAGGGCGGCACGCTGCCGGGCGGTCTGCATGTCGCGCGTCGTGCGCCGGCACTGCACGCGGAGCTGTCGGGCAAGCCCGAAGCCGCGATGCGCGATCCGCTGACGACGCTCGACTGGGTGAACCTCTACGCGCTCGCGGTGAACGAAGAGAACGCGGCGGGCGGTCGCGTGGTGACGGCACCCACGAACGGCGCGGCCGGCATCATCCCGTCCGTGCTGCACTACTACGACCGCTTCATCTCCGGCGCGAACATCGCCGGTGTGCGCACGTTCCTGCTGACGGCCGCGGCCGTCGGCATCCTCTACAAGGAGAACGCGTCGATCTCGGGCGCGGAAGTCGGCTGCCAGGGCGAAGTCGGCGTCGCATGTTCGATGGCGGCCGCCGGACTCACCGCCGCGCTCGGCGCGACGCCGGGCCAGATCGAGAACGCCGCCGAGATCGGCATGGAGCACAACCTCGGCCTGACCTGCGACCCGATCGGCGGCCTGGTGCAGATTCCGTGCATCGAGCGCAACGCCATGGGCGCGGTCAAGGCGATCAACGCAAGCCGCATGGCCATGCGCGGCGACGGCAAGCACAAGGTCTCGCTCGACAAGGTCATCAAGACCATGCGCGACACCGGCCGCGACATGCAGGACAAGTACAAGGAAACCAGCCGCGGCGGCCTTGCGGTGAACGTGATCGAGTGCTGAAAGCGCGACGTGGATCGCCCTCAGGCTCGGGCGATCCGGGCCGTTAAGACAGGCAATGGCATGTCCGTCCGTGGGGAAGCGGCCGTACCGATGCGCGTATTCGCCCTCCTTGTCCTGCTGATCGGCCTCGCGCTGGCGCCGGCCGCGCGCGCGCTCGAGCCGGGCAAGGCATTCCACCATTACGTCCGCGACGACTGGTCGATCCAGCAGGGCCTGCCGCAGATCAGCGTGCTGGCGCTGACGCAGGATCGCGCCGGCTACCTGTGGGTGGGCACGCAATCGGGCCTCGCGCGCTTCGACGGCATCGAGTTCCACACCTACACGCCCGACAACACGCCGGGGCTGCCGGGTCCGTGGATCCGCGCGCTCTATACGGGCCGCGACGGCCGCGTCTGGGTCGGCACGTACAAGGGCCTGTCCGTATACGACGGCCGCACGTTCACCGCGGTGCCCGGCCCGTCCGGCGCATCGTCGCTCGACATCACGGGCATTGCCGCCGATGCACAGGACGGCATCTGGGTGACGTCCGCGACCGGCGTGTTCCGCGTCGCGCGCGACCACCTCGAACCCATCGCCGGCGCCCCGCAACCCGCGCAGGCGCCGCTGATCCGCGACGACGGCCTGTGGATCGGCGGACGCGGCGCGGTCTGGCATCGCCTGCCGACAGGCCGCTGGGAACGCCTCCCACTGCCCGATGGCGCGATCGACGCACAGGTCAATCGCCTGCTGTCCGCCCAGGGCGCGCTCTGGGCCGCGACGTCGCAGGGCCTGTATCGCCGCGTCGCCGACGGCTGGGTGGCGTACGACGAGGACGCGACGCTCGCGCACGTCCCGGTCGACATGGTGTTCGAGGACCGCGACGCGAACCTGTGGGTCGGCGGCGACTTCGGGCTGGCGCGTCTGCGCGACGGCCATGTCGCCGAGATGCTGCCGGTACACGGCCCGGGCGGCGTGCCGGGCCTGCGCTCGGCCTACGAGGATCGCGAGGGCAACCTCTGGCTCGGTAGCCAGTGGGAAGGCCTGGTGCGCGTCTGGAGTTCCTGGACGCGCCGCTACAGCAACGCCGAAGGCCTGAGCGATCGCATCGTCTGGTCGGTGGCGAAGGATCCGGACGGCCGCGGCTTGTGGGTCGGCGGCAACGACGGCGTTAGCCTGCTCGCGAACGGGCACTTCCGCCACGTCGTCGCACCGTCCGACCTTCCGCATCCGCACGCCTACAACCTGCTCGCCGAATCCGGCCGCCTCTGGATCGGCACGCGCGGCGGTTTGCGTGTGCTCGACCGCGGCGATGCGAAACCGAGGGCGCTGCCTGCACTCGCGCTGATCGGCGGCGCGCAGATCAACGCGATCGTCCGCGCGCACGACAATGCGTTGTGGGTCGGCACGCCCGAAGGCCTGTTCCGCTGGAAGGACGACAGGCTTCGCCGCTTCGATGCACACGACGGCCTCGCCGACGCGCGCGTGCGATTCGTGCTCGACGGCGCCGACGGCATCCTCGTCGGCACTCAGGACGGCCTTTTCCTGCAGCGCGGCGATCGCTTCGTGCAGGACCGTGATCCCGGTCTACCGGCGACGCTCGACGTCACCGCGATGCGTCGCCTCGGCGACGGTCGACTCGTCATCGGCACGCTTACCGAGACGAGCTACGTCAAGGACGGTCATCGCTGGTACGCACTCGGCGCGGCGAATGGCATGCCGGCGAACGCACCGTTCTTCTTCGCCGAGGATGACGGCTATCTGTGGAGCGCCGGTCTGCGCGGCATCTCGCGCGTGTCGCTTTCGGATCTCACCGACTACACCTCCGGCCGCGCGAAACGCGTCAGCGGCGAGATGCTGCTGAACGAACGCGGCGACCGCCAGGCCGGCCAGCAGGGCTACTGCTGCAACGGCGCAGGCACCTCGAAAGGCGTGCTCGACGGCAACACGCTGTGGCTGCCGACGCGCGACGGCGTGGTCGCGATGGACACACACGGCATCCGGAAGAACGCGGTGCCCCCGGGTGTCGTCGTCGAGCGCGTGCAGATCGGCGGCAACTGGCAGGACGCCTGGCGTTTGCAGAATCACCCCTTCCCCGAAGGCGCGCGCGACGCCACCTTCGAATTCACGGCGACGTCGTTCGTCGATCCCAAGAGCGTGCAGTTGCGCTACCGGCTGCGCGGCTACGACGCCGATTGGGTCGATGCCGACACCGGGATCCGTCGTGCGCGTTACACCAACCTTCCACCGGGCCATTACGTCTTCGAAGTGACCGCCAGCAACAACGCGGGCGTGTGGGCGAGGTCGCCCGCGACGCTGTCGTTCTCGGTGCCGTCGCGCTTCGTCGAAACCGGCTGGTTCATCGCACTGTGTGTCGCCGGCCTCGCGCTGCTCGTATTCGTCGGCTATCGCATACAGCGCTACCGTTACCAGCGCCGCCAGGCAGCGCTCGAAGCGATCGTGCTCCAGCGCACCGAAGCGCTCGCGCAGGCCAATCGCCAGCTCGAGGAAGCGAGCCACACCGATCCGCTCACCGGGCTGCGCAACCGTCGCTACATCGGCACGCAGTTGCCGGCCGACCTGTCGTTCTACGACCGCCAGCTCACCGGCGGCCCGGTCAACGACAAGGCGATGCTGTTCGCACTGGTCGACATCGACCACTTCAAGCAGGTCAACGACCGCTACGGCCACCGCGCGGGCGATCTCGTGCTGCAGCAGTTCGCGCAGGTTCTGTCGAGCCTGGTGCGCACCGGCGACTACGTCGCGCGCTGGGGCGGCGAGGAATTCCTGCTCGTCTTCCGACCGATGCCCGAGCGCAACGTGTCGACCATCGGCGAGCGCATCCAGCAGGCCGTCGCGTCGCATCCGTTCGACCTCGGCAACGGCATGGTGCTGCCGGTGACGTGTTCGGTCGGCCTGTCGCAGTACCCGATCGTGCGCGACGACGGCGCGCGGTTCGGCTGGGAAGCGATGATCGAACTCGCCGACCAGGCGCTCTACTACGTCAAGACCAACGGTCGTAACGGCTGGGCGTCGTTCCGACCGACGCCTTTGACCGACCTGCGCGAGCTGATCGAAAACATGCACGCCAACTTGTCGGCGATGCTCGCGCGCGATGCGTTGCGAATCATCGGACGGATCGCGGGTCGGCCCGTCGGCGCAACAGTCGACTGAGGCGCGGCGATCAGTCCTCGCCGCGCACGATTCGCAGCACGTCGTCGAGCAACGCCGCTGCGGTGACGCCCGCGCCGGCGCCCGGCCCCTGGATCACGAGCGGCTGCGCGTCGTAACGATCGCAATGGATCGCGACGCGGTTGTCCGTGCCCTGCCCGGCGGCCAACGGATGATCGGCCGGCAACGATTCGACGCCGACACGCGCGCGGACACGCCCGTCGACGACATCGAGCCGCGCGACATGGCGCAACTTCTCACCGTGCTTGTACGCCTGCTGGAATCGGTCGCGCAGTGGTCCGTCGAGCACACCGAGCGAGGCATCCACATCGCCGAGCGTGCAGGTCGCGAGTGGCTTCGGCACGAGCGAGTCGACCACGACGTCTTCCGCCTCCAATGCGAAGCCGGCGGCGCGCGCAAGGATCAGCAGCTTGCGGCGGACGTCCTCGCCCGACAGGTCTTCGCGCGGATCCGGTTCCGTGTAACCCGCATCGCGCGCCTGTCGCACGAAGCCCGAGAATGGCCGCAGGCCGTCGTAGGCGCCGAACAACCACGCCATGGAGCCCGACAGCACGCCGGCGATGCCCGTGATCGCATCGCCGCCGTCGCGGAGTGCGCGCAGGCTGCGCAGCAACGGCAGGCCCGCACCAACCGTCGCGGCGTCGCCGTAACGCGTCCGCCCCGCGCGGCAGGCGGACTGGATCGCCTGCCAGCGCGCGAGCGACACACCCTGTCCGAGCTTGCTCGCCGTCACCACGTGCACGCCCTGTGCGAGCCAGTCGGCGTGAAAAGCGGCGACGGACTCGTTGCCCGTCGCGTCGATAACGATGGCGGGTGTCGAACCGTCGAATGTGCCGAGCGGATTGACGCCCGACGACGTCGCTACCGTTTTGCCCACGACATGCGCCGCGCCCGCGGCATGCAGCAAGTGATCGCGTGCCTGCGACGGCTCGAGACCGTCGGCATCGCGAATCGCAGATCGCGAATTCGCCACGTGCACGACGCGCAACGCGGGCACCACACCGTGCAGGCGATCGATCCGCTGCAACAACGCGCCCCCCACCGTTCCGACACCGAGCAACGCGATCTCCGCCGCGACCGCCGCCCGTTTTCGCGGCGCTTCGAGCGTCCGTGCGAGCGCTTCCATCAGGCGACCGCCGCTTCGCGTCGACAGACGCGGCGCACGCGCGCGAGACCGGCGTCGATATCGGCAAGCAGGTCATCGACGTGCTCGATGCCGACCGACAGTCGCACCAGCCCATCGCCGATACCCGCGGCGCGGCGCGCTTCGGGCGACATCGCCGCATGCGTCATCGTCGCCGGATGCGCGACGAGGCTTTCGACACCGCCCAACGACTCCGCCAGCGTGAAGCATTGCAGGCCATCGAGAAACGCGCGCACGCCCACTTCGCCGCCTTCCAGCTCGACGCTCAGCATCGCGCCGAAACCCGACTGCTGGCGGGCTGCCAACGCATGCCCCGGATGCGCCGCGAGTCCCGGGTAATGCACCGCGCGTACGGCATCGTGATTCACCAGCCGCGCGACGAGCGCGTCGGTGTTTTCCTGGTGGATGCGCAGGCGTGCGTCGAGCGTGCGCAGGCCGCGCAGCGTGAGGAAGCTGTCGAACGGCGCGCCGGTCAGGCCCAGCGCGTTCGCCCACCAGGTCAGGCGTTCGTGCACGGCCGCGTCCCGCGCGATGACCGCACCGCCAACCACGTCGCTGTGGCCGTTGATGTACTTGGTCGTGGAATGGACGACAACGTTCGCACCGAACGCGATCGGCTGCTGCATCGCCGGCGAGAGGAAGGTGTTGTCGACCACTGCGAGCGCGCCGACCGCGTGCGCCGCGTCGATCGTCGCCTGCAGGTCGGTAATGCGCAGCAGCGGATTGGAGGGCGTCTCGATCCACACCACCGCCGCACCGTCGGCGAGTGCGGCGTCGCGGGATTCGGCGCGCGTCAGATCCGCCGTGACGAGCTCGAACGCGCCCTTCGCCGCCAGCGCGTTGAACAACCGCCAGCTGCCGCCGTAGGCGTCGTGCGGGACGACCAGTCGCCCGCCGGCCGGCACCAGCGCGTGCAGCACCAGCGTGATCGCGGACATTCCGGTCGACGTGATCGTGCCGCCCACGCCACCTTCGAGTTCCGCAAGCGCCTCGCCGAGCAGATCTCGCGTCGGGTTGCCGCTGCGCGTGTAGTCGTAGGCGCGCTTCTCGTTGAAGCCGGCGAAGGAGAAATTTGACGACAGCACCAGCGGCGGCGTCACCGCACCGAATGCGGTGTCGCGATCGATGCCGGCACGCACCGCGACGGTCGCGCGACGCGTCGGACGCACGGCGCTCATGCCGCCACCTCCGCGGCCAGCGCTTCGTCGAGGATTGCGGCGATCGCGTCGTGTTCCTTGAGGAACGCATCGTGGCCGTAGCGCGAGCGCAGCACGCGCAGGCGGGTCTCGCCGCGCAGGCGCTGGGCGAGCGCATAGGCGTCAGCGAGCGGCACGAGCCGATCCTGCTCGACGGCCACCAGCGTCACCGGCGTCGCGATGGATTCCGGCGCGACGTCCTGCAGGTCGATCGATTCGGACAACCGCAGGAACGCGTCGACCGGCGTACGCGAGGCATAGCTTTGCCCCGCGTGATCGAGGTAATCCTCGGCCGGCACGTGGACGCGTCCTTCGCGCACTTGCGCGGCGCCGAAACGCTCTTCGAATTCCTCCGGCGTGCGATAGCTCAGCAGCGCGAGCTGGCGCGCCAGCACGAGCCCGTCGACACCATCGCACTGCAACGCACCGAGCTGCACGGCACGGCGTTGCAGCGCGCGCCACGCGCTCGAATACGGATGCGCGCGGTGCACGCCGCTGATCGCCACGAGCCGCTGCACACGTGCGGGATGCCGCGACGCAAGCTGCAGCCCCACCATCGCGCCGTACGAGCTGCCGACGAAGGCATGCAGGCGGCGGATCTTGAGGTGATCGAGCAGCGCGACGATCGCATCGGCCTGGTCCGCCGGGTCGATGGGCGCGTCGAGCGTGCCGTCCGCGCCGATCCAGTCGAACGAGACGACGCAGTGCGCCGTCGGGTCGATCGAACGGTCCGCGCCGACCTGCGACTCCCACCAGCCGCGCGACGCATCGGCCGCATTCGCGAACACGTGGCGATGCGCCGAGATGCCGCCGGCGACGAACACCGCCGGCGCGCTGGCATCGCCCGCCACTTCGTAACGGAGCCGCACACGGCGTGGGCCGGCATGACGCAGCGCGAGCGCGACATCGACTTCGCCACGGCGCGCGATCGGCAACAAGGATTCGGGTTCGACGTCGGCGGCCTGCAGTGGCAGGTCGACGGTACAGACGGAAGAAACGAGGCTCATGGCAAGGCTCCGGCGGAATACGGGGCCATCGAGCCTGCGACGCCCGCCCACACGGGCAGGATCAGCACGACCATCTTCCGGCACGACGCCGCAGGAGTTGGCACCTGGCACTCGCGTGCTGGTTGCCCCGGCGTCAAAGGGCCTGTCCCTCAGCCGGTCTCGATGGATGGCCGCAGTCTGCACAGCGATTCCGGGGTTGTCAATCGCTTCATTGGGATGAAGCGATGGATGGTTTGCTCAGGTGCCGGCCGGGTTGCCGCCCGTACACTGCCGCCATGCGATTTCCCGCCCTCGTCCTCGCCGCCCTGCTGGCGGCCCTGACCGGCTGCGCGACGACGCGCCCGACCCCGCCACCCGCCGAACCGGCCGCCAAGGCACGGCCTTCGGCCACGGTGGTTCCCGAGCGTTTCGTCTCGGTCGAAAGCCCCGACGACGAACTCGATTCGCCGGCCGCGTGGACCACAGAAGACGGTCACACGTGGGTGATCGTCACCGCCAAATCGACGCACCGCCTCGTCGTCTACGACGGCGACAGCGGCGAGCGCCTGCGCGAAGTCGGCAGCCGCGGCAGCGCACCCGGCCAGTTCAATCGGCCGAACGGCATCGCCGTGCACGGCGACCTCGCCTTCGTCGTCGAGCGCGACAACCACCGCGTGCAGGCGTTGTCGCTGCCCGACCTCAAGAGTGTCGCGACGTTCGGCGACACCGACCTGCGCAGCCCGTACGGCATCTGGGTCGATGAAACCGAGCCGGGCGATCTCGATGTCTACGTCACCGACAACTTCATGGACGGCGCGAAGTTCGACGTCGTCCCGCCGCTGCCGCAACTCGCGCAGCGCGTGAAGCGTTTCCGCGTCAACGTCGATGGCGACGACGTGCACGCGCGCCTCGCCGGCACGTTCGGCGACACGACGGAGGCGGCCTCGCTGCACATCGTCGAATCCATCGCCGGCGATGCCGCGAGCGATCGCCTGCTGATCGCCGACGAGGACACGAACCGCCCGTCCACCCTGCGCGAATACGGGTTCGACGGCCGCTACACCGGTCGTTCGACGGCGCCGGGCGCGTTCTCCGCGCAGGCCGAAGGCGTTGTGCTGTGGAGTTGCGATACCGATGTCGGCTACTGGATCGGTGTCGACCAGCTCGCGCCGCGCACCGTCTTCCACGTATTCGATCGCACCACGCTCGCGCGTGTCGGTTCGTTCGAAGGCGCGGCGACGTCGCATACCGACGGCATCGCACTGCATGCCGCCGCGACGCCCAGCTTTCCCTACGGTGTGATGTACGCCGTGCACGACGACCGCGCGATCACTGCATTCGACCTGCGCGACGTCGCCACGGCGCTGCACCTCTCCGAGCGCTGCACGCAATGAACGTCGTCGGCCGCGCGCTCGTCGCCATCACGCTCATCGCTGCGTTGCCGCTCGCGTACGCGGGCAAGGTCTATCGCTGGGTGGATTCGCGCGGCGTCGTGCATTACGGCGATCACGTGCCGGATCCGAAGGCCGCAACGCCGTCGGGCGTCACGGTCATTCCGGTGATCGCCGAACCGTCGGCGATCGCTTCGCTGCGCACGCAACAGGTCGGCCGCGCCTATCAGGCGATCGCCGACAACCGCCTCGACGGCCCGGTCGAAGTGCGCCTCGACTTTGCGCGCGCCGACAACGTGCGCGGCGACCCTGACCTGCCCACGCGCACCGTCGTTCCGGCGCACGGCCACACCGTCGTCAGCCTGCTCGACACGGTCGACGCCACGCAGCCGGGCGGTTTCGAACTGCGCATGGACGTGGTGCCCGGCGATCCGCGCGCGCGACCGCAGGACGTCGAATATCTGCTGCCCTTGCGCATGAATGGATGGCGCATCGACCAGGGCTTCGGCGGCGGCTTCAGCCACGACGACGAACAGAACCGCTACGCGATCGACCTCGCGGCGCCGATCGGCACGCCGGTGCTCGCGGCGCGCGACGGCGTCGTCATGGAAGTCGAATCGGATTTCTCGAGGGCCGGTTTGAATCGGGAACGTTATGCAGGACGCGCGAACCTGATCCGCATCCTTCATGACGACGGCACGATGGGCGTCTACGCGCATCTCAAGGTCGACGGCATGCTCGTACGCGCCGGCCAGCGCGTGCGCGCCGGTCAGACGATCGCATTGTCGGGCAACACCGGTTTCACCACGGGGCCGCACCTGCACTTCGCCGTGCAGGTGAATCGCGGCATGCGGTTGGAGTCGATCCGGTTCCGCATGCGCGGCCCGCAGGGGCCGCTCAACCTCGCCGGGAACTGACCGCCGTCAGGCCGGAACGGCCGCGAGCTTCTCGGCCTTCTCGCGCCATTCGGGCAGGCGCTCGAGCTGGTACGTCGCGCGCAGGTATTCCTCGTCGAGCGGAAGATCCGACACGAGCGCGCAGGCGACGTGCACCGCCCCCGGCACCCAGAAGCCCGACATGCGCACCGCGCCCGGGCGATGGTGATACGCCACCGCTTCGACGATCGGCATCGGCAGGCCCCAGAGGCCCAACAGATACGCACCGGCTTCCGCGTAATGCGGGCCGCTGTCGTCGGGCCCGCCGCGATTCACGCCGGGCAACAGCTTGCCGACTTCCGCCAGCAGCGCTGCGGTCGCCGCAAGTTCCGCGCTCGGACCCGTGAGCAATTGGCTGGCGAGGCGCGACGTGCGGAATGCGCGCTCCTGCATGGCTTCGCGTTCGGCCGGACTCATCGTGCCTGCACCGAGCGCTTCGGTGGTCAGCACGAGCCGCTGGAGAATCTTGGTGCCCAGGCGCGTGACCGCCGTGCGCATGTCGGTGATCGCGCGGCCCGCGGAGAAGTACGCCGAATTGCACAGGCGCAGCACCTTGGCGACGACCGCCGGGTCCTGCGAAATAAGCGTCGCGATCTCGGCCGCGCTGACGTCCGGATCCTGCATCAGGCGTTCGAGTTCGAGGTAGAGCTTTGGCGGCGGCGGCAGCGAACTCACGAGCCCGATCGTCTGCACCAGCGTCGGATTGGTCAGCAGGTCGCGCAGTTCCTGCACGCTCTCCACCGCTTCGATCAGCTCGCTCGCGTCGAGCGGCTTGCGCAGGAAGCGGTGCGCGATGTCGAGCGCCTGCATCGCGTCGCTGCTGTGCCCGCGGTCGAGCAACAGGATGCGCGCGGCTTCCGGGTGCAGCGTGCGCACCTGTTCGAGCAGCGCCGCGCCCTGCATGCGGCCCACCTGCATGTCGCTGACGACGACGTCGATGCGGCGATCGGCGGGCAGCGCCACGGCATCGCCGGACCCGCTCAACCAGTCGACCTTCCAGTCCAGGCCGAAATCCTGCAGCGCGAGCTGGAGCTCGCCCGCACGCCCGCCTTCCTCACCGACGATCACGATGTACACCGACAGTCCCTCGACGCTTGTGGTCTGGACGCGGTAACGGCCGCCGCCCCGCATTCTTCATCTACCTGAGCCGGCGGATGTGGGGACTGGGACGTAGGGCGCGTTTCCGCGGTCGCGATGGCGCCGCCGGCTATAATCGCCGCCCTCCCCGATCCTGCTGCCGCGCGCCGAGCGCGCCGACGCCATGTCCGACGTTTCCCTCGAGGCGCTGCGCCGCCGCACCTTCGCCATCATTTCGCATCCCGACGCCGGCAAGACCACGCTGACGGAAAAGCTGCTGCTGTTCGGCGGCGCGATCCAGATGGCCGGCTCGGTCAAGGGCCGCAAGGCCGCGCGCCATGCGACGTCCGACTGGATGGCGCTGGAAAAGGAGCGCGGAATCTCGGTCACCTCGTCGGTGATGCAGTTCCCGTATGAAGGTCGCATCGTGAACCTGCTCGACACCCCCGGCCACGCCGACTTCGGGGAGGACACGTATCGCGTGCTCACGGCGGTCGACAGCGCATTGATGGTCATCGACGTCGCGAAGGGCGTCGAGGAACGCACGATCAAGCTGATGGAGGTGTGCCGCCTGCGCGACACGCCGATCATGACCTTCATCAACAAGCTCGATCGCGAGGGCAAGAGTCCCATCGACCTGCTCGATGAAGTCGAAAGCGTGCTGAAGATCCAGTGCGCGCCCGTGACGTGGCCGATCGGCATGGGGCAGCGCCTCAAGGGCGTCGTGCACCTGCTCACGGGCGAAGTGCACCTGTACGAGCAGGGTCGCAACTTCACGCGCCAGGATTCGACGATCTTCAGCTCAATCGACGATCCGGAACTGGAAGCGCGCATCGGCTCGCAGATGCTGGCCGAGCTGCGCGACGAGCTCGAACTCGTCGAAGGCGCGTCGCATCCGTTCGATGTCGACAAGTACCTCGCGGGCGAGCAGACGCCGGTGTTCTTCGGCTCGGCGGTCAACAACTTCGGCGTGCAGTTGCTGCTCGACTTCTTCGTTGAACATGCGCCGGCGCCGAAGCCGCGCGCGACGACGGGCCGCCCCGTCGAGCCGGTCGAAGACAAGCTCACCGGCTTCGTGTTCAAGATCCAGGCGAACATGGATCCGCAGCATCGCGACCGCGTCGCGTTCATGCGCATCTGCTCCGGCGAGTTCAAGGCCGGCATGAAGGCGTTCCATGTGCGCAGCGGCAAGGAACTGAAACTCGCGAACGCGCTGACGTTCATGGCGAGCGACCGCGAAATCGCCGAAGCCGCATACCCCGGCGACGTCATCGGCATCCACAACCACGGCACGATCTCGATCGGCGACTCGTTCACCGAAGGCGAGGCGCTGAGCTTCACCGGCATTCCGAACTTCGCGCCGGAACTGTTCCGCCGCGCGCGCCTGCGCGATCCGCTCAAGCTCAAGCAGCTGCAGAAGGGCCTCGCACAGCTTTCCGAGGAAGGCGCGACGCAGTTCTTCCGGCCGCTGATGTCGAACGACCTGATCCTCGGCGCGGTCGGCATGCTGCAGTTCGACGTCGTCGCGTATCGCCTGAAGGACGAATACGGCGTCGATGCGAGCTTCGAGCAGGTGCAGGTCGCGACCGCGCGCTGGATCCGCTGCGACGATGCGAAGAAGCTCGAGGAGTTCCGCGAGAAGAACGCGATGAACCTCGCGATCGACGCGGCGGGCGAACTCGTCTATCTCGCGCCGACGCGCGTGAACCTGCAGCTCGCGCAGGAACGCGCACCGGCTGTTCAGTTTCTGGCGACGCGCGAGCACGCGCACGCGGTCGGAATCGACTGACCGACGACCGGTGTTGCCATCCATTCGCATCCGTACAGTAGGATGCGGGCATGGACGCTTCCACCGGCCTTGACCCCCGCACGGCCGCTGCACCGCCCCTCACCGGCGGCCGCCGCACCGCGACGCACGAACTCGCCAACGCGCTGACGCACGGCCTCGGGGCCATTGCGGCGCTCGCGGCCGGTTCCGTGCTCATCACGCTCGCCGCGGTCTGGGGCGACGGTTGGCAACTCGCCAGCGCGATCGTGTTCGGCGTCTGCCTGCTGCTGCTCTACCTTGCGTCGACGCTCTATCACGCGATCCGCAATCCGGTCGCCAAGGCGCGGCTCAAGGTCTTGGACCACTGCGCGATCTACCTGCTGATCGCCGGCACGTACACGCCGTTCACGCTCATCGACCTGCGCGGCCGCTGGGGGTGGAGTCTGTTCGCTGCGATCTGGACGCTCGCGATTGCCGGCATCGTCTTCAAGCTGTTCTTCACCGGACGCTTCAAGCGCACGTCCACCGCGCTCTACGTCGCGATGGGTTGGCTCGCGATCATCGCGATCCGTCCGCTGGTGCAGGCGGTGGATGCGACGACGCTCGGATGGCTGCTCGCCGGCGGCGTTGCCTACACGCTCGGCACCGCGTTCTACCTGCGCGATTCGCGCTATGCGCACGCGGTGTGGCATCTGTTCTGCGTCGCCGGCAGCGTCTGCCATTACGTCGCGGTGATGCGACAGGTGATCTGAACCGCCTGCAACGGATTCACCGGTCGTCGACTGCCGGCCGGAGAATGTGCGCCCACCTCTGTTGGACGCACCCATGGCGAATCCGTCGCACCGCACTTTCGCTGTCCTCGCGCTCGGGCTCGCACTCGCGGCGTGCTCGCAGGAGAAGCGCGATGGCGAACCGCGCATGCCCGCGGACGAGCCGGAAGCTGCCGAGCATCCGACCGGCGTGAGCGCGCAGGAGGCCTACAAGGCGCAGGGCGCCGCGGTGAAGCCGTCCGATATCGCCGAGGCGCCGAACCCGCGTGCACCGGCGTCCTTCACGTGCGACAACGGCAGCAAGGTCGACATCGCCGATCTGGTCGCGGTCGTCACGCTCAAGGACGGCCGCACCGTGCAGATCGCGCGCGATCCCGATGACGCATTCCACTTCCAGGGTGAAGCGCTGTCGTTCCGCATGAAGGACGGCCAGGGCGAACTGGCCCAGGACGAAGGCGGCGCGTCCCGCTGCAGCGGCGGCTGACGGCGAGATGGCGACGACCGCGTCCACACCGGCCGACACGCCACCGCCCAAGCACGGCGGATCGCCCCTCGGCGCAATCCTGCGTCACCCCTTCCGCACGCTGCTCGCGCTGCTCGCCATCGCGATCATCCTGCTGATCATCTTCTGGGACTGGAACTGGTTCCGTCGCCCGATCGAGAAGATCGTGCACGTGAAGACCGGTCGCGAGCTACATATCAACGGCAATCTCGACGTCAAGCTCGGCTGGGTGCCGACGATCAGCGCCGAGCGTGTGACGTTCTCGAACGCGACCTGGGCCAGGCGCCCTCTGATGGCGCAGACCGACAAGGTCACCGCGCGCGTCGAGATCAAACCGCTCTTCAAGCGCCACGTTCGCATTCGGGCGATCTGGCTCGAGAAGCCCGTCGTCAATCTCGAAACCGGCGTGCACGGCGGCAACTGGGTCTTCGACAAGAAGAGCACCAGCAAGACCGACGTGCAGTTCCGCAGCTTGTGGGTCAACAGCGGTCACTTCGAGTTCCTCGACGTGCCGAAGAAGACCGACATCAGCGTCGCCGTGCAGAGCGAAGCACCCAAAGGCGGTCGTCCACCGCCGTTCACTGCGAAGGGCACGGGTCACTGGCAGGGCAATCCGTTCACCCTGACCGGCCGCGCGGAATCACCGCTGGAACTCGCGAATCGCGAGTCGCCCTACCACGTGGACGTGCGCGCATCCGCCGGACGCACGCATGCGCATGCGCGCGGCACGCTGCTCGATCCGCTGCGGTTCGCGGACTTCAACCTGCAGCTTGCACTGCAGGGCCAGAACCTCGACGACCTCTACCCGCTGCTCGGCATCGCCCTGCCGCCGACCCCGCCCTACTCGCTAGATGGTCGCCTCACCCGCGACCTCGATGGCAAGCGAACGTCGTGGCATTACGGCAACTTCAAGGGCCGCGTCGGCGACAGCGACCTCTCGGGCGACGCGACCTTCGTCACCGGCGGCAAGCGTCCATTCCTGAAAGGTCGTTTCGTCTCGCGTCGCCTCGACTTCGACGACCTTGCCGGCTTCATCGGTGGCGCGCCGCAGAGCGGCGGCGGCGAGAGCACGAATCCCGAGCTTGCCGCGAAGGCATCGCGCAATGCCGGTCGTTCGCGCCTGTTGCCCGATGAGCCCTACAACCTCGACAAGCTGCGCGCGATGGACGCCGACGTCACGCTGAAGGCGACACGCATCAACGCGCCGTCGCTTCCGCTCGACGACATGAATGCGCATCTCAAGCTCGATGGCGGCCTGCTTCGCCTCGAACCGTTGAACTTCGGCGTGGCCGGCGGCGACATCCGCTCCAACATCCGCATGGACGCGCGCGAGTCGCCGATCCGTACGCGTGGCGACGTCAGCGCGCGCGGGCTCAACCTCGGTCAGCTGATGCCGCGTGCCGAGCTGGCGAAGGAAGCCGTCGGTAACGTCGGCGGCCATGCGACGCTCGCTGGCACGGGCAATTCGATCGCGGCGATTCTGGGCTCATCGGACGGCAGCGCGGCCGTCGGCATGGGTGCGGGCCGCATCAGCAATCTGGTGATGGAACTCGCCGGACTCGACGTGCAGGAATCACTGAAGTTCATGCTCACCGGCGACAAGCAGATCCCCGTGCGCTGCGCGTTCGGCGATTTCGGCGTTAACAAGGGCGTGATGAGCGCCAAGTCGCTCGCGTTCGACACGACCGACACGGTCATCATCGGCGAAGGCACGATCAGCCTGCGCGACGAAACGCTCAACCTGAAATTGCGCCCACGCCCGAAGGATCGCAGCCTGTTCTCGTTCCGCGCACCGCTCTACATCGACGGCACGTTTAAGCAGCCCCACTTCCGTCCTGATCTGAAGCGCGTCGGCCTGCGTGCCGCGCTGGCGATCGCACTTGGCCACATCGCGCCGCCCGCAGCGCTCCTCGCCACGCTGGAACTCGGCGGCGGCAAGGACGCGAACTGCGGCGGACAGTACGCGCGTTAACCGCCGTCGGCGTCGGCCGGGCGGAATTCATCCACGAGATACAGCGGGCGCCGCTTCGACTCGTCGTAGAGACGCCCAAGATATTCGCCGATCAATCCGAGCGCGATCAGCTGCACGCCGCCGAGGAATAGGATGACGGCCATCATCGTCGGCCAGCCGGCGACGCGATCGCCCCACATCAGCGCCTTGAAGATGATCCACACGCCATAGACGAAGGCGACCACCGCGGTCGCGAGACCGAGGTAGGTCGCCAGACGCAGGGGCGCGGTCGAGAAGCTCGTAATGCCTTCGATCGCGAAATTCCACAGGCGCCAGAAGTTGAACTTGCTGCCGCCGGCGATGCGCGCATCGCGCTCGTACGGAATCGAGACGCTGCGATATCCCACCCAGCCGAACAGCCCCTTCATGAAGCGATGCCGCTCGCGCAGCTGTCGGAGTGCCGCGAGCGAACGTTGCGACAGCAGGCGAAAGTCGCCCGTGTCGGCAGGAATCGGCGTTCGCGAAAGCCGTCCGATGACGCGGTAGAACAGATGCGCCGTCGCGCGCTTAGCGATGCCCTCGCCTGCCCGCACCGTGCGCGTGCCGTGCACGTCGTCGAAGCCTTCGCGCCATTTCGCGACGAAAGCGGGAATGAGTTCCGGTGGATCCTGGCCGTCGGCATCGAGGATCAAGGCGCCACCTTCGTCCACCGTGTCGAGGCCGGCCGTCAGCGCGGCTTCCTTCCCGAAGTTGCGCGACAGGCGAAGCAGCGACACCCGCGGATCATGCGACGCGATGTCGGCCAGCACGCGCCACGTCGCATCGCTGCTGCCGTCATCGATGTAGAGCACGCGGCCATCGAGATCCGGAATTTCGTCGAGCGCGGCGACGATCCGCGGATGCAGCAGCGGCAGGCTGTCAGCCTCGTTGTAGGCGGCGACGACGACGGTCAGGCGGTCGGTGTGCATGCGCGCATCCTAATCGTCATCGCGGGCGATGCCGCGGTCAGTCGAGCCGGTCGAGATAGTTGCTTCCGCCGATCATCGCCATCTGGTGCTGGATGGCGCGGGCGCGGCGCGCGACGTACGGCCCCGGCCGCGCGACGCTGTAGCGCTTGGGTGCGGGCAGCACGGCGGCGAGGCGCGAGGCCTCCGCCGGCGTCAGACGCGACGCATCCTTCCCGAAGAAGCGACGCGACGCCGCCTGCGCGCCGTACACGCCATCGCCGAACTCCACGACGTTCGCGTACACCTCGATGATGCGCTGCTTCGGCCACATGGCTTCGATCAGCAGCGTGTACCACGCTTCGATGCCCTTGCGCACATAGCTGCGCCCGCCCCAGAGGAACAGGTTCTTCGCGAGTTGCTGGCTGATGGTGCTGCCGCCGCGCATCCTGCGCCCGCGCGCGTTGTTGCGCTCGGCCTTCTCCATCGCCTGGAAGTCGAAACCGAAGTGGTCCGCGAAGCGCTGGTCTTCCGCGGCCACGAGCGCCACGGGCAGCGTCGGCGAAATGCGATCGAGATCGCGCCAGTCGTACGCGGTCGAATAATGGAAATCGCCTTCGCCCCAGGCCTCGAACTGGCGGATCATCATGAAGCTCGAGAACCACGGGTCGACGAAGCGCATCGTCGCGACCTGCAGCACGGTGAACGCCACGAGGACGACGGGCAACCACAGCAGTCGACGAAGCCAGCGTCGCCGACGCGTGCCCTTGCCTTGAGTCATCGCCACCGTGCCCCCATGTCGTCGCATCGCCTTGCAGCCCCGATGGGCATTATCGGCCAAGCGCCGCTTCGACGATCCCTATGACCGATCCCAATTCCGACGCCGGACGCGATCACCTGCTCCGCTTCCTTATTAATCGCGCCGGCGTGCGCGGCGTCCACGTGCGCCTTGACGACACGTGGCGCCAGATCCGCGAGCGCGAGCAGTACCCCGCCGCCGCGATGACCATGCTCGGCCAGGCCTGCGCGGCATCGGCGCTCTTTACGGGTCATGCCAAGGTCGATGGACGCCTGTCCGTGCAGATGCGCAGCGATGGGGCGATCCGCACGCTCTTCGCCGAATGCACGGCCGCGGGCACGCTGCGTGGCATCGTGCAGCTCGCGGACGAATCGACGACCGAGGTGTCGTCCGACCTCCGTGACCTCGGGCATGGCGGCATCCTGGCGATCACGATCGAGAACCACGGTCCGGACGGCGAGCCCGTGCGCTATCAGGGCCTCGTTCCGCTGGAAGCGCACCGCCTCGATGCCGCGTTCGAGGACTATTTCCGCCAGTCCGAGCAGCTCCCGACGCGTCTGTTGCTGGCGGCCGACGGCCAGACCGCGGCGGGCCTGATGGTCCAGAAGCTCCCGGGCGACGAAGGCGACGCCGACGGCTGGAACCGCGTCGGCGCGCTGTTCGACACGCTGCCCGAAAGCGAGCTGCTCGCGACCGATGGCGCCTCCCTGCTCCACCGGCTGTTCCATGAGGACGGCGTCGACTTGCTGGCGGACAAGACGTTGGCCTTCGGCTGTTCCTGCTCGCGGGCTCGCGTCGAGTCGATGCTGGTGGCGATCGGCGAGGACGAGGCCCGTCTCGCGGCGGAAAGCGGCGAGGCCCGGGTCCGCTGCGAGTTCTGCGGTCAGGCCTACGTCTTCACGCCCGCTGAGATCGACGCCCTGTTTGAAACGGCCGGTCGCGAGCTCGAGGCCCCTGACCGGCCGCAGTGACGAGACGACGAGCGGATTGTTAAAGATTGATAAATCACCTATAGTCGAACTGTCCCTTCACACGCCCGGAACTTTCCGGATTCGTATCGGTCGCAATCCCCGTGACGTCCCGAGCCCGCCCCTTCCGCCGCATCCTCGCCGCCGGCCTTCTGGTCGCGACGGGCATTGCGTCCGCGCAGGTGGCGAAGCCGCGTCCGCAGGCGCTGCCGGTGTGGAACCAGAACAGCGGCAAGGTGGAGGCGGTTCTCCTGCTCGAGCCGGTGTCGACCGCCACGTGGCAGTTCGGCAACACCCGCCTCGACAGCGCGCTCGGGGTCGGTACAGGCGACACGCTCGGCCTGCTCTGCGACCACAAGTCCGGGCTCGGTAGCGCGATCGGTTCGCTCGTCGACAACTGCCTCGTCGCATCGGTCGGCAACTCGCACAACGCCAAGCAGGCCAGCGCCGGTGCGACGCTGTCGCGCAAGAATGTCCGCGTGGGTGTCGGGCTGAACAACACGCACGACACGCTTCCGTCGTGGCTGACCTCCGGCCATGCGAATTCGCGCGTCAACCAGAACACGTTGACACTGATCGGCGAAAAGAACATCGGCCGCGAGGCCACGGTGTCGATCGCAGGCACCCTCGCCCGCGCGCGCCTGGTGTCGCCGGACGCCGTGCCTGAGCTCGCTGATCGCTGGGACATCAAGACGCTGAGCGTCGGCACGAGTGTGGGCCGCTTCGGCGCGAACGTCATTGGTCGCGTCGTCGACTCCCCGATGCAGCCGGGTCGCTGGGAAGGTCTGGACCTGGGCCTGAGCTGGCGCACGCCGTGGAGCGGCCAGCTCAGCGTCGGCGCCGAGAACGTCGTGACCCGCGGTCGCAATCCGTTTGCGCCGGGTAATGGGGATCAGGAAGAGGGCGCGGTCCCGTACGTCCGGTACCAGCAGGATCTCTGACGGCCGAGAAGCCCGTCCCAGAAGGCCGCCCAGACCGGGCGGCCTTTTTTGTTAACGACACTTTAATTTCCTGAAAGGCCTCGCTACTATCGGCCCGACCTCCCGGGTTTGCGCGCTGCATTGGGCTCGCCTGGAGGTTCCCATGGGAATTACCAAGACTCACTTGGAGAGAGAGAATGACCTTTAAGACCACGAGGCTCCGCGACGCGATTTCGATCGCGATCGCAATGACCTCTGTCGCGGCGGCCGGCTCGGCCTTCGCGCAGAACACCACCGCTACTCCTGCGCCGCAGAGCGGCGAAGCCCAGCAGCTCGATCGCATCGAAGTCACGGGTTCGCGCATTCCGCGCGCGGACGTCGAGACGGCGCAGCCGATCATCACGCTGAGCCGCGATCAGATCCAGGCGCAGGGCTTCACCTCGGTTGCCGACATCCTGCAGAACCTCACGTCTGCAGGTTCGCCGGCGATCTCGCGCGCTGATGCGCTCGCCTCCGGCGAGAACGTCGGCGGCTACTACATCGACCTGCGCAATCTCGGTGCGGCGCGCACGCTCGTTCTCGTCAACGGCAAGCGTCTTGGCATTACCACCTCGGGCCTTCAGGATCTGAGCCAGATCCCGGTGTCGGCCATCCAGCGCATCGAAGTGCTGAAGGACGGCGCGTCGGCGATCTACGGTTCGGACGCCATCGCGGGCGTTGTCAACGTCATCACCCGTCGCAACTTCGACGGAGCGGAAGCGAACGTCTACCTCGGTAGCTTCGACCAGGGCGACGGCTTCAAGCAGTCGTACGACGTCACGCTGGGCGCTACGGGCGACCGCGCGAGCGTCACGCTGAGCGCCGAATACACGAAGGAAGATCCGGTCTTCGCGAAGGATCGTGAGTTCAGCAAGTACGGCAATTCGGGCAAGGACTTCCCGTTCTCGGGTTGGAGCGCGATCAGCCAGAACGGCGTGTGGCTGGGCAACGTGTCCCCGGGCGGCGTGTTCACGGCGCCGAGCTGCGCCAGCGGCCTCTGCACTGTCAACGCGGGCCAGGATCCGCGTAACCCGGCGAACTACCACAGCCTGACGCCGGCCGAGCGCGCGAATGCCAATCTGGAAATGATGCTGCAGACCGGCATCGAGCGCCGTTCGGTGTTCGTCAGCAGCACGCTGAACATCACCGACAACGTCAAGGCCACGGCGGACATCGGTTACACCAACCGCAGCACGCAGCAGCAGATCGCCGGCTATCCGTTCAACTACGGCTTCGGTCTGGTCTCGTCGCAGAGCTATTTCAATCCGCGCCCCGCAGCTGGTGATGCCTACTTCTACCGCCGCCTGTGGGAAGTGCCGCGTCGCACGCGTAGTGAGCTCGACACGCTGCGCGTCAGCCTCGGCCTCGAGGGCGTGCTGAACTTCGGCGACAAGACGTGGGATTGGGACATCGGCTACCTGTCGAACCGCAATACCGTCAACAAGTACGCCACCGGTGATGCGAACACGCTCGCCACCGCGAAGGCGATGGGCCCGTCGTTCTTCAACGCCGCCACCGGTCGCGTCGAGTGCGGCACCGCTGCCAACCCGAGTCCGTACGGCAGCAACTTCGGCAGCGGCCAGTGCATTCCGTTCAACCCGTTCCTGCCTTACGGCCAGGCGGGCCAGGGTTCGCTGGGTAACCCGGAGCTGCAGGCTTACCTGTTCCCCGAGTACCACGACGCGGGTCTGACCACGACCACGATTTACAGCGCCAACATGGGTGGCAGCCTCTTCACGCTGCCCGCGGGTGACGTGGGCGTCGCGTTCGGTGTCGAGCACCGCGAGGAAGACGGTCGTTTCGTTCCGGACGCGTTCGCGCAGGCTGGCCAGAGCACGGGCCTGCCGGCGACGACGACGGCTGGCGCGTACAGCCTCAACGAAGCCTACGTCGAGTTCGAAGTGCCGGTCCTGGCTGACGTCGCGTTCGCGAAGGAACTGACCTTCAACGTCGCGAGCCGCTACTCCGACTACTCGAACTTCGGCAACACGCTGAACAGCAAGTTCTCGATGCGCTGGCGTCCGATGGACGGCCTGCTGTTCCGCGCGACGTATGCACAGGGCTTCCGTGCACCGACGATCAGCGACCTGTACGGCGGTATCGGCGGTAGCTTCGAGTCGTACACCGACCCGTGCGCCGCGGGTCAGCCGGGCGCGGGCGGTACGGCCTGTACGGCGGCCGGCGTGCCGGCGACGTACGTGCAGCTCGGCCAGGCGAATCAGCCGTGCACCACGACCCCCTGCCAGACGAACTTCCAGTTCCTGAGCGGTTCGAACCCGAACCTCAAGCCGGAAACTGCGACGTCGAAGACGGCGGGCGTGGTGTGGAGCCCGAAGTGGGTGCAGGGTCTGGACTTCTCGCTTGACTGGTACAACGTCAAGATCGAGGACACGATCGTCTCCGACTCCGTCGATGCGATCCTCACGGACTGCTATGTCAACAACATCTCGTCGCGCTGCGCCGGCGTCGTTCGTAATCCGACGACCCATGTCATCACGGACATGTTCTTCGGTCTGACGAACCTCGGTGCGATCCGCACGGAAGGCTACGACTTCGGCGTGATGTACCGCGTGCCGGAAACGTCGTTCGGCAAGTTCAACGTCAACTGGCAGAGCTCGTACGTCAGCAAGTACGACACGCTGGCCGACAACAACCCGGACACGCAGTGGCAGGGTTCGGTCGGTTACCCGGGCTACTTCCGTCTGCGCTCTAACCTGGGCCTGACGTGGGAGAAGGGTGACTTCGCGGTGTCCTACATGGCTCGTTACTACTCGGGCATGAAGGAAGCGTGTTCGGTCAACGCCGCTGGTCTGCCGACGCGTTGGTGTAACGACTTCAACCACAAGGACCAGTTCGGCAACGCCGATCCGCTGAACCGCGTGGGTTCGAACACGTTCCACGACCTGCAGGCCTCGGTGAAGCTGCCGTGGAATGCGACGGCCGCCATCGGTGCGAACAACATCACGAACCATCTCGGTCCGATCATGTTCACCACGCCGAACAGCGACTTCCCGTACTACGGTGGCTTCGACATCGGTCGCGTTTGGTACCTCAAGTACCAGCAGCGCTTCTGATCGAACGCTTCATCGATGCAAGACAGCCACGGCCCCGAAAGGGGCCGTGGTTTTTTTGTGCGCCACCCTTCTTGCTGCTGGTAGCCCGACGTGCGTCTCAGCTGCAGCGGTCGTCGAGCAGGTTCCGCATCTCGACAAGCTCATGCTCGTAGGGCCGCCACGCGCCGCCCCGGTTGCGAAGAATGCCTTTCCCGACATCCGCCGCGCTGGCGGTCGTAGAACGCGGCATGGATAGTGTCTTGTGCGGCGACGCCGGCACTGCGAGTCCGCATGCTTCCAGCAATCGCGCTGATTCCACGTCCGGATTCGCGACGAACGCGGAGTACTCGACCTCGACGATGCGTCCTGGCGCCTGCTCAGACCAATGCGCCATCAAGGCATCGTAGGCGCAGTAGTAACGCGCCATGTCGACGGGCGAATTCGAATACGGTGCCGCGCCACGGAAATACGTCCGCAGATTCGAGAAGCAGGTATCGATCGGATCGCGCCGCAGATGGACGATCGTCGCGCTCGGAAGCGCCCGGAGAATGAAGGGGACGTTGAGGAAGTTCGCCGGCAACTTCTCTGTCAGCACCGGGCGGCCCGCTGCGCGCCAGCGCGCATAGTTCATGAAGCGCACTCGCACCTGATCGAAATCGACCGCATGCGCTCGACGCACGAGTTCGAGATCGACCGGTCCGCGACCATCGCTGTCCGCCGCCTCACGGAATGCAGCCGTGAACTGATACGTCTCCCCGCCGTCGACGACGTCCGGATGAGTCGTGAGCACGCGCTCGATGAGCGTGGTGCCCGAACGGAACATTCCGACGATGAAGATCAGCCGGGGCTCGCCATCGGTGCCGCTGGGCACCTTTGCCGGCATCGGCACGTCGCGTAGTGCGGCGAAAAGCCGCTCGTCAGTGTCCGGGTCGTAGGGATCGATTTGACGCACGACGCGCCAGCCCGCCTCCAATGCGGCCCACGCCTCGCGATAAAGGCCGAGGTCATGCAGGCGCCGGTGCAACGAGAAGTGCAGATAGGCGGCGTTCTCGGAGACGGGAGCAACGCCCGGGAGCGCTCCACGCATTGCATCGACGTGTGCGGACGCGCCGTCGACATCGTCCTGCATCGCGACCAGCCAATGCGCGTTGCCCATGCGCGGTTCGATCGTGAGCGCTTGCCGCAGATGGTCGAGCGAGCGATCGCGGTCGCCGTCGAACATCGCGAGCAGCCCAGCGACGTAGTGCGCATCCGCGTTCTGCGGTGCGTCGTGCATCGGCTCGCGGGCGATGCGCGCCGCATGGTCGAACAGCGACGCGGAACTGGCGAGGATCGCCATTTCCGCGGCCAGCGAAGGTGGCCAGCGGACTGGTGCCTGGGTATCGAACAAGTGGCCCAGCTCAGGGGACAGCTCGAGACGGCGATACAGCCGGGCGATACGGGCGGCTACGATCGGATCCAGCGGCGCGGTCATGTGCTGCGCTGACTGCCTCGCCAGATCGCAAGCTTCCGCATAGGCGCCGAAGCGCAACGATACTTCCGCGGCCAACGCGAGCAGCGGCGTCGAAGGTGTGGCCGCAAGCGATGGCGCGAGTTCGCGCGCGGCTTCGGCCCAGCGATCGCTGGCGATCAGCTGGACCGCTCGTGCATAGACGTCCTGGGTCATCGCGCCACGGTACGCGTGGCGCGCGACGACGTCACCGGTCGACCGTCACCCAAGCTGTGCGGCGATCCGCTGCTGCTCCTCATGCAATGCCTGCGGCATGCGCGGGCCGTATTCGCGCAGGTAGTCGCCGATGCTCGCGAACTCCGCCGTCCAGCCGTCGCGGTCGAAGCCGAACAGCTTGGCGCGGGCCTCGTCGGAGAGCTGCACGCCGTCGAGGTTGAGGTCCTGCTCCCGCGGCAGCGCGCCGATTGGCGTCTCGGTCGCATCGGCCTGCCCTTCGACGCGCTTGATCATCCACTCGAGCACGCGGAGGTTGTCGCCGAAGCCCGGCCACAGGAACTTGCCGTCGTCGCCCTTGCGGAACCAGTTGACGTGGAAGACTTTCGGCAGCCTGTTCTGGCCGTTGTCGAACGACAGCCAGTGCGCGAAGTAGTCGGCGAAGTTGTAACCGCAGAAGGGCTTCATCGCCATCGGGTCGCGACGCATGACGCCGACGGCGCCCGTCGCCGCGGCCGTGGTCTCCGAGCCCATCGCGGCACCGACGAGCACGCCGTGCGTCCAGTCGCGCGCTTCGAACACCAGCGGGACGAGCGAGGCGCGACGGCCGCCGAACACGATCGCGCTGATCGGCACGCCGGTCGGATCTTCCGCGTGCTCGCTGTAGCTCGGGCACTGCTTGGCCGACACGGTGAAGCGCGCATTGGGATGCGCGGCCGGACCCTTGTTGAAATCGTAGTCATTTCCGCGCCAGTCAAAGGCGGGCGCGCCTTCGTCGAGGCCTTCCCACCACGGCTGGCCATCGGCGGTCAGGCCGACGTTGGTAAAGATCGTGTTCCTGCGGATCGTCGCGAGCGCGTTCGGGTTCGACTTCTCCGACGTACCCGGCGCGACGCCGAAGAAGCCCGCTTCCGGATTGATCGCGTAGAGGCGGCCATCGGGACCGGGGCGCATCCAGCAGATGTCGTCGCCGATCGTCCAGACCTTCCAGCCGTCCTGGCGATACCCTTCCGGCGGAATCAGCATCGCGAGGTTGGTCTTGCCGCAGGCCGACGGGAACGCCGCGGCGACGTAGTGCGTCTCGCCCTTCGGGTTCTCGATGCCGAGGATCAGCATGTGCTCGGCGAGCCAGCCTTCCTGGCGCGCCTGGTGCGAGGCGATGCGCAGCGCGTGGCACTTCTTGCCGAGCAGCGCGTTGCCGCCGTAGCCGGAGCCGTAAGACTTAATCGTCAGCTCTTCCGGGAAATGCATGATGAAGCGGCGGTTCGGGTCGAGTTCGCCGGTCGAATGCAGGCCGCGCACGAACGTGCCTTCGCGCTCGATGCGCTTGAGGGCGGCCTCGCCCATGCGCGTCATGATGCGCATGTTGGCGACGACGTACGGGCTGTCGGTGATCTCGACGCCGCAGCGCGAGATCGGCGAATCGATCGGACCCATGCAGTACGGGATGACGTACAACGTGCGGCCTTCCATGCAGCCGTCGAACAGCGCGTCCATCTGGGCGTGGCCGTCGGCCGGCGCCATCCAGTGGTTGTTCGGGCCGGCGTCGTCCTGGTTGGACGTGCAGACGAAGGTGAGGTGCTCGACACGCGCGACGTCGTCCGGATGCGAGCGGTGCAGCCAGCTGCCCGGGTTCGTCTGCTCGTTGAGGCGGATCAGCGTGCCGTCCTTCTCCATCTTCGCGACGAGCGCGGCGTTCTCGGCATCGCTGCCGTCGCACCAGTGGATCGCGTCGGGACGCGTCAGCGCGGCGACGTCGTCGACCCAGCGACGCAGGCTGTCCAGCGTGGTTCCGCGGCCCTGCACCTCGGGGGTGCGTTTGTCGACGTCCTGGACGAGGGCGTTCATACGGGAACCTCCTTCAATTGCGAATGGGAAAGCGGGTGCGGCGATCCTCTACGGGATCAGCGTGGCCATCATGTGCTCGACGAACGCCTCGAACTCGTCGCGCGGCAGGCGCGTCTGGTTGAGCTGGAGGTTGAGCTGCAGGAAGCCCACGTAGGCGGCGTATGCGAGGCGCGCGCGGTTGAGCGCGGCGTGCGGGTCGAGTCCGGCCTGGCGAAAGGAGGCGGCCAGCCATTCGAGGCGGCGCTGCGAGACGCGGCCGATGACGGGCGCGACGATCGGGTGGTCCAGCGCCTTGAGCAGCGCCGAATAGATGATGTGCGAGGTGACCTCGTGCGCCACGACGTCGAACAGCTGGCGAAGGCGCTGACGGGGGTCGGCGATCTGCTCGAGCTGGCCGAAGATCGCCTCCTGCTCGGTCTTTTCCCAGCGCTCCAGCGCGGCGACGAGCAGCGACTCGCGCGACGGGAAGTGCCAATAGAAGCTGCCCTTGGTGACGCCGAGGCGGCGCGCGAGCGGTTCGACCGCCACCGCGGCCACGCCCTGTTCGGCAATGAGGTCGAGGGCGGCCTGCGCCCAGTCGTCGGCGCTGAGGCGCCCCGTGCGATCGGACTTGGCCGGCGATTCGGTCGTCATGTGGGCAGTGTATCCGTACGGGTCCGGCCGGGACAGTATGCGGACAACAATCGGACATTTCGGCCGCGAAAAGTCCGTTGACAGCGGTCGGGAAACGTTACCATACTCGCCCGTATGTCGGGCGTTTCATGCTGCCGTTTGAATCCGGCGCCCGACCGCCACCGCCCGCCCGAAACCCCGCGCGGACGCCCGTCCGCTGGAGCGCTCCATGAGCATCGCCGCACCTTTCCTCGTCCTGCTGATCCTCGGCGGCGTGGCCGCCTACCACCGCATGCGCCTCGCGCCGTGGGTCGCGATGTCGGCCGTGGGCCTCGTCGCCTGCTGGCTGCTCAGCGCGAACCGCACGGCGACCATCGTCGCCACGGTGATCTTCGCGATCGTCGCAATTCCGCTCCTGATCGCTCCGCTGCGCCAGGCGCTGGTGACCAAGCCGCTGTTCGGCTTCTACAAGAAGATCCTGCCGCCGCTCTCGGAGACCGAGCGCGTCGCCCTGGAAGCCGGCACGGTGGGCTGGGAAGGCCAGCTGTTCTCCGGCAAGCCCGACTGGAACGTGCTGATGTCGCAGCCGAAGCCGACGCTGCGCGACGACGAGCAGGCCTTCCTCGACGGCCCGGTGGAAGAGCTGTGCCGCATGGTCGACGACTGGTCGATCACGCACGTGCACGCCGACCTGCAGCCGGAGCTGTGGGACTACATCAAGCGCAACAAGTTCTTCGGCATGATCGTGCCGAAGGAATACGGCGGCCTCGGCTTCACCGCGCTCGGCAACCACAAGGTGATCGAGAAGCTCGCGTCGATCTCGTCGGTGGTGAGCTCGACCGTCGGCGTGCCGAACTCGCTCGGGCCGGCCGAGCTGCTGATGCACTACGGCACGCAGGAGCAGAAGGACTACTACCTGCCGCGCCTCGCCGACGGCCGCGAAGTGCCGTGCTTCGGCCTCACTGGCCCGTGGGCCGGTTCCGATGCGACGTCGATCCCCGACTACGGCATCGTGACGATGGGCGACTGGAACGGCGCGCGCGTCGTCGGCGTCAAGCTCACCTTCGACAAGCGCTACATCACGCTCGCGCCGGTCGCGACGCTGATCGGCCTCGCCTTCCGCATGTACGACCCGGACAAGCTGCTGGGCGACAAGGAAGACATCGGCATCACCCTCGCGCTCCTGCCGCGCGATACCGCGGGCGTTGAAATTGGTCGCCGCGCGATGCCGCTCAACTCGCCGTTCCAGAACGGCCCGATCCGCGGCAAGGACGTCTTCATCCCGCTCAGCCAGCTCATCGGCGGCGAGGCGTATGCGGGCAAGGGCTGGCAGATGCTGGTCGAGTGCCTGTCGATCGGCCGGTCGATCACCCTGCCCTCGACGGCCTCGGGCGGTTCGCGCATCGGTGCGCGCGTGACCGGTGCCTATGCGCGCATCCGCAAGCAGTTCGGCCTGTCGGTCGGCCGCTTCGAAGGCGTCGAGGAAGCACTCGCGCGCATCGGCGGCAACGCGTACACGATCACTGCGCTGGCCGAGGCGTCGGCTGCGGCGGTCGCACGCGGCGAGCTGCCGGCGGTGCCGTCGACGATCGCGAAGTACCACTGCACGGAGATGGGCCGCGAGCTCGTCAAGGACGCCATGGATATCCACGGCGGCAAGGGCATCATCCTCGGCCCGAAGAACTACCTCGGCCGTGCGTGGCAGGCGTCGCCGATCGGCATCACCGTCGAAGGCGCGAATATCATGACGCGCTCGCTGATGATCTTCGGCCAGGGCGCGATCCTCTGCCATCCGTGGGTGCTGCAGGAGATGAAGGCCGCGAACAACCCGGATCGCGCGCAGGGCCTGCGCGACTTCGATTCGGCGCTGTTCGGCCACATCGGCTTCGCGATCAGCAACGCGGTGCGTTCGCTGTGGTTCGGCATCACCGGCGCGACGATCGGTGCGGCGCCCGGCGACGACTACACCAAGCGCTACTTCCGCAAGCTCAATCGCTACTCGTCGGTGCTCGCGCTGATGGCGGACACCTCGATGCTGCTGCTCGGCGGCAAGCTGAAGTTCAAGGAGTCGCTCTCGGGCCGCCTCGGCGACGTGCTGAGCCAGCTCTACATCTCGAGCGCGATGCTGAAGCGCTATCACGACCAGGGCGCGCCGACGGCGGATCGTCCGATGCTCGCGTGGGCATTCCACAACTCGATGCACAAGCTCGAGCTCTCGCTCTCGGCCGCGTTGCGCAACTTCCCGGTGCGTCCGGTGGGTTGGCTGCTGTGGGCGCTGGTGTTCCCGTTCGGCCGCCGCGCGGTGGCGCCGAGCGATCGTCTGAGCCGCAAGGTCGCGTCGATCCTGATGACGCCGGGCGAGGCGCGCGATCGCATCGGTCGCGGCGCGTTCCTGACGCCGGGGCCGCACAACCCGGCCGGTCGCATCGACAGCTACCTGCCGGCCGTCGTCGCCGCGGAGCCGATCGAGCGCAAGTTCCAGAAGGCGCTCAAGGGTCACGAGGTCGAAGCGCACGACTTCGCGTCGCAGCTCACGCTCGCCGTCGAGCGCGGCTGGATCACCGCGGACGAGCGTCGCCAGCTCGAACAGCTGCGCGAGATGACGATCGACACGATCAGCGTCGACGACTTCGAGGCCTCCGAGCTGCGCTCGTCGGGTTACGCCGCCGTGGTGAATCCGGAAGGCCAGCGCGTCGCCGCCTGATGGCATCGGCATGTTGAATCACGACGGCGGGCTCGACCCGCCGTCGTCGTATCGGGAGTTCGCATGAAGCTGCTCGACCTGCACCGCCGCATGACACGCTGGCCGCTCGGCACGTGGATGTTCTCGCGCGCCGTCTGCTTCAAGGCGCCCTACTTCGCCAGCATCGCGCCGCGTATCGACGCGCTCGATCCGGGCCGCTGCGTCGTCTCGTTCCGCCATCGACGCGCGGTGGCGAATCACATCGGCACGGTCCACGCGATCGCCCTATGCAATGCCGCCGAGCTTGCGGCTGGACTCGCCATCGAAGCCGGCCTGCCGCCGACGCTGCGGTGGATTCCGAAAGGCATGCAGGTCGAATACCTGCGCAAGGCGACCGGGCGCATGACCGCCACGGCGACCGTCCGCGGCATCGTCGACAGCCGGCGGACGGGCGACATCCCGGTGGTTGTCGAAGTGCGCGACCCGCAGAACGAGGTCGTGGTCCGCGCGGTGATCGGGATGTGGGTGTCGGCGCGACCGACGCGTGAGGCCTGACGCTCAGCGCGTGGCGCGCAACGTCAGCCGCGAGATCTCCGGCGGTACGCCCAGGCGCATCGGCAGGATGCTGGTGCCGATGCCGGGCGACACGAACAGTTCGCGCCCGCCTTCCGCGTAGAAGCCGCGGATGTAGCGGTTCTCGGCCTTGCCCCACTTCGCCGGCTGGCCCACCAGCGGCAGCGATATCTGCCCACCATGCGTGTGACCCGCCAGTACGAGCGAGGCGCGCAGCGGAAGGTCGGGAAGGATCGCCGGGTTGTGCGTCATCGCGATCACGGGCGCGTCGTCATTGACGCCCGCAAACGCCTTGCGCACGTCGTGCTTCGCCGTCCACAGATCGCCGACACCCACGATCCACAGCGGGCAGCCGCGAATCGTCGTGCGTCGCGATTCGTCTTCGAGCACGACAACGCCAGCGGCTTCCAGCTCGCGTCGCACTTCCGGGCCGCCCTTCCACCAGTCGTGGTTGCCGAGCACCGCGTAGACCGGCTTGCGCGCGGTGAGTGCACGAAGGTGCGGCGCACTGACGGACGCGGGAATGTACTTGCCGCCGAGCACGCTGAGGATCACGTAGTCGCCGGTCATGATGACGACGTCCGAATCGCTCGCGATGAGCCGATCCACCACGCGATCGAGGTTGCCCAGTCCGTTGTTCGGCGAGCCGGTGTGCACGTCGCTGATGTGGTCGATGCGCAGGCCTTCGCACGTGGCCGGCCAGTGCGGAATCGCGATCGTGTAGTCGCGCTCGACCAGCCGTCGCGGTTCGACGAACACGCCGTACGCGACGGCGGCGAATGCGAGCGCCACCCACGCGAAGAACAGGCGTCGCGCCCAATGCCGCCAACCCGGCCTCATGTGCGGCGCGACACCGGCGAATGCAGGTCACGCACCTTCGAGAGCCGCCAGCCGATCGCCGACGCGATCGCCGCCGCGGCCATGCCGATCGACGCGACGCCGCCGACCGTCGCGCCGAGGGTCTTCATGCCATTCATCGTGAGCGCCACCAGAAGGTCACCGAACCGCCACACCGCCGTATCGACCGCGTTCTGGCCCTTGTAGCGTTCGCTGCGCGCGACCTGCGTGAACAGCGCATGGCGCGACGGCTCGGCGAGGCCGTAGCCCAGCGCTCGCGTCACGATCGCCGCGAGCGCGACCGCGGGCATCGTCCCCACGATCGGCGCGTACGCATCCGGTGCGAACACGACCAGTGCGAGTGCGGCGGTCGCGATGCTCGCCCACAGGATCAGCACGCGGCCGGCGCCGATCATCGGCATCAGCCACCACGTCACGCCGACCTGGAACACCATCGTGAGGACGTTCGATGCGAAGTCGACGGTGGCCGCGAACGCCGTTCGCGACTCGCTCGTCGCGAACGTCGCGCCGCTGTAGTCGGCCAAGAGTGCGTAGTTGATCGTGCCGATGCCGTCGGCAAGCACGAGCAGCAACGCCATGTTGCGCATGAAGGGGCTCGCGAACACCTGCTTCAGGCCGTCGAGCATGCCGCCGCCCAGCGGTGCGTCGTCATGCGTCTCCGGGCGCTCGTCGCGCGCCCAGCGGCCGAGCACGACCGAGCACGCCGTCGCGAGGGCAAGCAACGTTGCCGAGACGCCGAGTAGCGGCGCGATGCCGACCACGCCGACGAGCGACTTCGTGATCGCCGGCCCCGCGAGCGCGCCCGCCGTGCCCGCGAAGCCGATCAACGGGAACAGTCGACGCGCCTGCACCGGCGACCAGATGTCCGACATGAACACCCAGAACACCGACACGACGAACAGGTTAAACACGCTCACCCAGACGAAGAACACGATGCCGAGGGTGCGGGCATCGAGCGTGTCCTGGTGGGCGAAGAACGGAATGAAGGCGAGCAGGCAGGCGACGAACACGCCGTACACCAACGGCACCATCACGCGGCGGCGCCAGCGCGAGACCAGCGCGGCGAACAGTGGCGTGAGCGCGAGGGTGGCGATGAACGTCGCGAGGTAGAACCAGGGCAACTGCGTGGACCCGACCGCCGCCGACAGCTGCTCGCGCACCGGGCGGATCACGTAGTACGCGGTCAGCACGCAGAAGAAGTACGCGAGCGAGACCAGCAGCGCCGGCCATTCGCCGCGTCGCACGCGTCCCTGCTCGGCCGGGGACTGCTCGGGATCCGCGCTCATCGATGGCTTCCGGTCGGGGATGCGCACCGTACCGTTCGCACGGCCGCACCGCCACCCTGCCGTCTATGCTGGGTCTACGCACGGGGAATTGGTCATGTACGACTACGTCATCGTCGGCGCCGGCTCGGCCGGCTGCGTGCTCGCGAACCGGCTCAGCGAGGATCCGTCGGCGCGCGTGCTTCTGCTCGAAGCCGGCCCGCGCGACCGTCATCCCTTCATCCACATGCCGGCCGGCATCGCGAAACTCGTCAACGTGCGGCGTCTCAACTGGGACTACAGCACCGAGCCCGAGCCGGCGTTGAACGGACGTCGCCTCTGGTGGCCGCGCGGCCGCGTGCTCGGTGGCTCCAGCTCGATCAATGCGATGTGCTACATCCGCGGCAACCCGGCCGATTACCACGACTGGGCCGCGAACGGCGCGAGCGGCTGGTCTTGGCGCGACGTCCTGCCCTACTTCCTGCGCAGCGAGCACAACACGCGCGGCGCGAGCGCGCTGCATGGCGACGCGGGTCCACTGCACGTCTCGGACCTCCGCCACGTCAATCCGCTGTCACAGGCCTTCATCGAGGCAGGCGCGCAACACGGCCTGCCGCGTAACGATGATTTCAACGGCGCAACGCAGGCAGGCGTCGGCCTCTATCAGGTCACGCAGAAGGACGGCGCGCGCTGTTCGAGTGCGGTCGCGTACCTGCGCCCGGCGCTGCATCGCCCGAATCTCGAGGTCCGCACCGGTGCGCTGACCACGCGCGTGCTGTTCGATGGACGACGCGCGGCGGGCATCGAATACGCGGTCGGTCGCAAGTTGCATCGCGTCCTAGCGTCCCGCGAAGTGCTGCTGTGCGGCGGCGCGATCAACTCACCGCAGCTGTTGATGCTGTCGGGCATCGGTGCCGCCGATGCGTTGCGCGCGCATGGCATCGACGTTCGCCACGACGCACCCGGCGTCGGCGCGAACCTGCAGGATCACCTCGACATCTGCACGCTGCACGGCAGCCGCGTGCCGGTCACCTACGACCGCGCGAGCGACCTCCGCATCGCGTTCGACTACGTCCTCCGCGGTCGACGCGGCGCCGGCACGTCGAACATCGCGGAAGGCGGCGCGTTCATCCGCTCGCCGCTCGCACCCGATGCCCGCCCCGACATCCAGTTGCATTTCGTGCCCGCGCAACTCGACGACCACGGCCGTCACCGTCTGCCGGGTGACGGTTACACCGTCCATGCCTGTTTCCTTCATCCGCGCAGTCGCGGTGCGATCACGCTGGCGTCGAGCGATGCATCGCAGCCGCCACGCATCCACGCGAACTACCTTTCGGACGACGAGGGCTTCGATCTTCGGATGATGGTCGAGTGCGCGAAGCTCTCGCGCGAACTGCTGATGCAGCGTGCGTTCGATGCGTATCGCGGCGCGCCGGTCATCCCGCGTCGAAACGATCTCGACGATGCCGGCCTCACCGATTTCATCCGGGCGAAGGCGGAGTCGGTGTATCACCCCGTAGGCACCTGTCGCATGGGCGACGATGACGAGGCGGTGGTCGACAGCGACCTGCGCGTGCGGGGCGTCGAAGGCCTTCGCGTTGTCGACGCATCGGTGATGCCGCAGCTCATCAGCGGCAATACCAACGCGCCGACCATCATGATCGCGGAGCGTGCGGCCGACCTCATCCGTGGCATACCGCCGCTCGCGACGTAAACGATCTTTTTACATTCCGCTGACGGGTCGCGAACGTCTCGCGAAATGAATATGCATTCAGTCGTCCATTCGACCTCGAGCATGAACGTCGCGCCTTGAAGCGGCTGGCGCTACGTCACTGTTTTCGAGGAAAAACATGAATCTGAATGTCTTTCCTCTGGCGTCACTTGATCACGACGCTATGATCGACCAGTGAACGTTTTGTGGAAGCCGAGCCCATGATGCAGACCGCTATTCGCCTCCGCCGCCGTGGCCTCCACGTCGGTCTGCTCGCGTTCCTGCTGCCCGTTGCCCTCGGCAGCGGCGCCGGTGCGCAGACGCCTCCGCCGCGTTGGACGCCCACCGTCCCGACCGCGCCGGCGATGCCGCAGGTCGTGCACAACCCGCTGCCGATCGCGGCGGACTTCAACGTCGCGCAGATCGAGTCGCTCGCGCAGTCGCTCGTCGCCGACCAGAAGGTGCCGGGCCTCGCGATGGCGATCGTGCACAAGGGCCAGATCGTCAGCGTGCGCGGTTACGGCATCACCGACATGTCGGCGGCCGAGCCGGTCGACGCGCACACCGTGTTCCGTCTCGCGTCGCTATCGAAAGCGTTCGCGGGCACGCTCACCGGCATGCTCGTGCAGGACGGCTCGCTGCGTTGGGACAACAAGGTCACGCAGTACCTGCCGAACTTCCAGCTCAGCGATCCGAACGCGACGCAGATGGTGACCGTCGCGAACGTGGTGAGCCAGAGCGTCGGCCTGCCGCGCAATTCGCTGGATCGCGACCTCGAGTCGTACGTCCCCTATTCGACGCTGACGCAGCGCCTGGCGAACGTGCCGCTCGCGTGCGCGCCGGGCACCTGCTACGGCTACCAGAACGTCGCCTTCAGCCTGATCGGCGACGTGGTGTTCGCCGCGACCGGTCAGTTCTATGGTCAGGAAGTGCAGCGCCGCATCTTCAAGCCGCTCGGCATGAACGACGCGAGCGTCGGCATGGAAGGCCTGGAGTCGAGCCCGCGCTGGGCGCATCCGCACGTGCGCGGTCGCGGCGGCTGGGTGTCGGTGATGCCGAAGACGCCGTACTACCAGGTGCTGCCGGCCGCGGGCGTCAACGCCAGCGCGACCGACATGGCGCAGTGGCTGATCGCGCACACGGGTTACCGCCCGGACGTACTGCCGCCGTCGCTGCTCGCGACGCTGCACACGCCGCGCGTCGACACGCCCGGCGAGATGCGCGCATCGGCGTGGCGCCGCGAGCGCCTCACGTCGGCCGGCTATGGCATCGGCTGGCGCGTGTACAACTACGCCGGCAACACGCTGGTCTTCCACGGCGGCGCCGTGCAGGGCTACCGCGGCGCGGTGGCGATGCTGCCGGACCGCGACTTCGGCGTGGCCCTGCTCTGGAACAGCGAGAGCTCGCTGCCGTCGGCACTCGTGCCCACCATCCTCGATCGCGCGCTCGGTATTCCGGGCAGCCGCTGGATGAAGGAAGACTTCGATGAGCCGACGCAGTTCGTGCAGAACGACGAAGACGGCCAGCCGGGTACGAGCGCGGCGAAGTCGACTGCGGCTCCGCACTGATCGGGCCAAACGGGTGAGCAAAGACGGTCGGCGAATGCCGGCCGTTTTTGTTTGGGCGTTTGGGTTGCGTCGGTCGGGGACACGGGGGCTGCCGACCATCTGCATCGACATCGCGTGCCGATAGGTCCGACGCCCGTATCGAAACGCGCGGCGACCGGGCTGACGCTTCTGTGCGGGCAGCACCGACCTATCCGGCTCTAGCGCTGTCGACTACCTGCGTGCCTTGTCCGGACAGCGCATCGCAGAAATGCGCGCACCACTCAGGCCGTCCCCACGCATCGCTCTGCCGTCTGCCGAAAGCGGCGTTGGCGGTCGCGTCAGTTGGCCGCGGCGTGCGACGCGCACGGGCTCCGACGTAGACGGGTATGCGACCCGCAAGCACGATCGGTGCGAGGCATCCGACGGCCGATGCAGTCCGGCGCTCATCGCGACGACGCCTTAGTCGGCGAGTTGGCGGCCCGGCACCGGCGCGTCATTGCCGCCGCGGCTGCGGCATACCTTGCGCCGACCAAACACCCACAGCGACCGGACGTGCGCGCACACCACACTCTGGCGGAGCGGCACCGTAGCGATCACGCATCGTGACGCCGAGGCGTAACGAGCAGCCGGCCGCTTCGTGCGCTCGTCGCGGTGAGCACGCCCGGACGCGCTGAGGATCGCCCAAAAAAAACTCTCCCCCGCCTGGGCTGCGGGAGAGAGTCGGTTTGTCGCGGTAATCGGGTGTTTCTTTTTTTCTTAGATCATCGGTGCAACGGTCGACGGCATCACCGCCGGAGCCGCGGCGCCGCGACGACGGGTCGCCTTGCGAGCGCCGCCCTTCTTGGC
>NZ_SELT01000009.1 GCF_004361065.1 Cognatilysobacter terrigena
TCCGAACTCGGAAGTGAAACGCACCCGCGCCGATGGTAGTGTGGCATTGCCCATGCGAGAGTAGGTCATCGCCAGGGTCTTTATCCCGCAAACCCCCGACAGCTCACGCTGCCGGGGGTTTGTCTTTGGGGGATTTGGAAAGTAGTTCGACGTGCTCTGGAGAAGTGATCACGCGCGGCGGCCATCTCCTCCCAAAGCTAATCGCTGAATGTCCAAGCTAACACGGTCCAGGTAATCAGCCCGAGCAGCGCCAGCCCCCTCGTGTTTCAGTTGTCCGCTGACAGCTGCGTCGGTAGACATCCGCTATGCAGCGTCAGTAACGGGCGGCGACAATTCCAAGCTACTTGTCTCGCAGCTTGGAGGCGGTCTCGTCGTTCCACCACGAAATCGCTCCGGCGACTAACCGGGGGCCGTGTCTGGGGCATCGTCTACAAGACCGTTAGCGGCGACGCTGCGACTGGCTGCCCAAAACGTCAGGCGACCGACATTGCTGCCTGAGCGAGCAGCGCGAAGACGCACGCGATGCCAATGAACCAGCTGCCGCTCCGTGCCAGCGGAACGCCGGCGACGTAGAACGCGCCGTGCAGGATTCTGGCGACGATGAATACGACGGCGAGCAGCGACACGCGCGCGTCCGGAACTCCGGCCAGATGGGCGAGGATCACACCCGCAGCGAATGCCGGGAACGCCTCGAACGCATTCATCTGCGCCGCGTTCGCGCGCGACACGCGCGGATCGGTCTGGCGCGCCAGCCATGCACGCGGGTCGCGGTTGTCGTAGCGCTCGCCACGGGACTTGGCGACGACGGTCCATACGTACGGAAGCGCGGCTGCGATCAGCACGCACCAGTAGGCGATCGAGATCGGCATCGGCGGACTCCCCAGTCAGTTTCGGCGAGCCTAGCGCACGCACCGGACGGCGGCCATGACTTCCGGCGGCCGGAACCCGGCCGTTTTACCGTTAGGCTGACGGCTTCCAAACGGAAGGGGAATTCCGATGCGACGTCGTCTCCTGCCCGCGCTGCTCGGCGGGTTGCTCATCACTGCGTCCGCGCATGCCGCGACGCCCGATCGCTGGCAGGTGCCGGTGGCGGTCAAGAAGCTCGACAACGGCCTGACCGTCGTCGTGTCCGAAGATCACAGCTCGCCGACCGTCGGCGTGTCGATGGTCTATCACGTCGGCATGCGCCTCGAGCCGAAGGACCGCACGGGCTTCGCGCACCTCTTCGAGCACCTGATGTTCGAAGGCACGCCGAATGCGAAGGAAGGCGTGTTCGACAAGGTGATCACCGGCGGCGGCGGTCGCAACAACGGCTCGACGCGTCCCGACTTCACCAATTACATCGAGATGGCGCCGGCATCAGCGCTGGAGCCCATCCTGTGGCTCGAAGCCGATCGCATGAAGACGCTCGACTTCAATCCCGCGACGCTGAAGAACCAGCAGGACGTCGTGAAGGAAGAGATCCGCGTCAACGTGAAGAACCAGCCGTACGGCGGGTTCTACTGGATCGACATGGGGCAGCAGGCATTCAGCAAGTGGGAAAACAACCACGACGGCTACGGCAGCTTCAAAGATCTCGAAGGTGCGAGCCTGACGGACGTTTCGAGCTTCCATCGCGACTTCTACGGCCCGAATAACGCGGTGCTCGGTATCGCCGGTGACGTGACGCCCGACCAGGCGTTCGCGCTCGCGCAGAAGTATTTCGGCGGCATCCCCGCGCGCACGACCCCGAAGCGTCCGGACGTCAAGGAAAGTCTCAACACGAAGGAAAAGCGCGTCCAGCAGACCGACGCGCTCGCGCAGGTGCCGGCGGTCGCGGCGGCATGGAAGATGCCGGAGCGCGGCAGCAAGGACCAGGCGGCGATGGCGGTGCTCGGCGACGTGCTCGCCGGCGGCGACGCGTCGCGCTTCTACCAGGGCATCGTCAAGGGTCGCGAGCTCGCGCTGAACGTCGAGTCGCTGTACGGCCTGACGAGCCCGTGGGAATACGACGGCCCGACGCTGTTCACCGTGTTCGCGCTGTACAAGCCGACGACGAACGCCGATGCCGTGCTGGCCGCGATGGACGAGGAAATCGCGAAGGTCGCGAAGGACGGCGTCAGCGACGCCGAACTCCAGCGCGTCAAGACGCACATGCTCGCCGATTGGTACAACGGCCTCGAAGCGTTCATCAATCGCGCCGATACCGTCGCCAAGTTGCAGACGCTCTGGGGCGACGCGAACGTCGTGAACAAGATCCCGACGTGGATCGAAGGCGTCACCAGCGCCGATCTGCAGCGCGCCGCGAAGACGTATCTCGCGCGCACCAATCGCACCGTCATCGATCGCGTGCCGACCGCGATGGCGAAGGCCGCGCCGGCCGCACCGGCCGCCGGCAAGTAAGGAGACGACGCATGAAGACGATTTCTCTGCTCGCCGCCGCCGTCTCGCTGGCGATCGCCGGCGCTGCGGTCGCCGGCCCGAAGGCCGTGTTGCCGGCCGATCTTCCGCCGTACGCGCCGGATCGCCCGCTGCCGGTTCCGGCCATCCGGAAGACGACGCTGCCGAACGGCCTCGAAGTCTGGATCGTGCCGCGCACCGGTCTGCCGCGCGTCGATGCGGTACTGGCCATTCGCGGTGCGGGCCTTGCTGCCGACGATGCGCAGCATCCGGGCTTCGCGAACGTGCTCGCCGGCCTGCTCAACGAAGGCAGCGCGAAGCACGACTCCAAGGCGATCGCCGAAGCAGCGCAGGGCCTCGGCGGCAGCATCGGTGCCGGTGCGTCGAACGACGGCATGATGGTGTCGGCGAACGCGCTCGCATCGCATACGAGTGAAATGCTCGCACTGCTCGGCGAAGTCGCGCGCACGCCGACCTTTCCGGACAACGAAGTGCGCCTCGCGCAGGCGAACGCGCTGCAGAGCCTGAAGGCGTCGGAAGCGCAGCCTGCGTTCAAGGCCGAACGTGCGCTGGCGCCCGCCATCTACGGCGACCATCCGTATGCGCGCACGCAGCCCACCGAAGCGTCGATCATGTCGGTGACGCCGCAGTTGCTTCGCGATGCGCATGCGCAGCGTTTCCGTCCGGATCGCGCGCTGCTCGTCATCGCCGGTCCGATCGACGGCGCGGAGGCGATGCGTGCCGTCGAAGCCGCGTTCGGCGACTGGAAGGCCAATGGCGCCGCGCCCGCGGAGACGCCGGACGCACCGCGCACCGCCACACCGAAGTACGTGCTCGTGCAACGCGACGGCAGCGTGCAGTCGGCGATCCGTCTCGGCCGCCCCGGCATTGCCGCCACCGACGCGGATTACGTCCCGCTGCAGCTCGCCGGCACCGTGCTCGGCGGCGGTTTCAGCTCGCGCCTGATGCAGAACCTGCGCGAGGACAAGGGTTACACCTACGGTGCGCGCGGCGGTTCCAGCGCGTTGCGCGAAGGCGGGCGCATCAGCGCGTCGGCCGACGTCCGCAACGAAGTCACCGGCGCCGCGATCAAGGAGTTCGAGGCGGAGTTCAAGCGCATGGGCGACGAACCGGTTCCCGCGCAGGAACTGGAAGACACCAAGCGCTACGTCGCGGGCGGTTACCTGCTCAACAACCAGTTGCAGGGCGCCGTCGCCGGCACGCTCGCAGGCAACTGGCTGGTCGGACTGCCGGCCGAGTTCCTCGGCCAGTACGTGCCGAAGATCCGCGCGGTCGATGCCGCCCAGGTGCAGGCGGTCAGCAAGAAGTACTTCGATCCGAAGGACCAGTCGATCATCGTCGTCGGCGATCCGAAGGCGGTCGCGGAGCAGCTGAAGTCCTACGGCAGTTTCGAAGTGCGGGCGAAGTAAGATCAAGTGATCTGCAAGAAAGGCCGCCGAGAGGCGGCCTTTCTTTTTTGCGATCGAGAACTCGACTTCCAGCGCTCAGCCAGCGAAACGTGTGTCGTTGGTCGGCGGTACACCCTTAAACCCGGTGCACCGATGTTCCACACAGAGCGTGCATCGCAACCGCTCGCCAAAACTGGGCGACGCGCGATATCAATCGTGAAGACCCCGGAGGGGCGGCCGACACGATGTCGGCCGTCGCCACCCGAGCCATGGATGGCGAGTGTGGCGATCGCGAGGAACCCGCATGTTGCGGGCTGTAGATCCGTCGAGGAAGGTGCTTTCTTTGGTTACCTTTCTTTGCACCAGCAAAGAAAGTAACTCGGCCGCTTTAGCGGCCGAAACGCTTCTCCGCAAAGCCGAAAAAGCTTTACGACAGCGCGTCGCCACCAAAGAACGCTCATCCGAAAACAACGAAGCCGCCCAAAGGCGGCCCCGTCACGACAAGAAATTCGACCTACACGCGATTACGGCGCAGCCGGCGGCGTCGCCCCGCTGAACCGACGCACCGTCGCCCCCGTCACCGCGCCGATCTTCGCGCTGTCGTGCACGTACAGCGTCACCGGACGCTCGAACACCAGCGCCCCATCGACCTGCGCATTCGGGCCGATGACGATGCGCGGATCGCGCTTGTGGAAGCTGATCATCTGCATCTGCGGCTTTTCGACGTGGATGCCGCCATGCACGTGGCTGCCGACGCCGACCGTGATGTCGCCGTTGACCGTGCGGACGCCGCGCGACACGTCCGTGCTGATCAGCCCGATCGCACCGTTCACCGTCTCGATGCCGCCGCTGACCGTGCTGCCGGAGTCGATCAGGATGCCGCCATTCACCGTGGTGACGTCGCCGCCGATGCGCAGCTTCGAGCCGATGTGGATGCCGCCGTTGACAGTGGTGAGCTCGCCCACCTGCGCGCCATCGCCGATGCGGATGCCGCCGTTCACCGTCTCCGCGGAGCCGGCCTGCACGTTGGCGTCGATCTCGATGCTGCCGTTGACGGTTTCCAGGCTGCCGAAGGCGCGGCCCGCTTCGGCATGGATGCTGCCGTTGACCTTGTCGATGCTGGTGCGGTCGTCGGCGTAGGCGGAAGCCGACAGCGCGAGGCCGAGGGCGAGCGGCAGGATCATCAAACGGGTGCGCATGGCGTTTCCTCGTGGTCTGTACGGCTTTGGATGCGGCCGGACGCCGCAGGGTTTAAGCGCCGTGCGGCGGGTCGTCGCAGGGCCGCCGGTACAATCGCGCGTCCGCTCCCGCCGGGCACCTGCCCGAAGTCACAGGTCCGCGCCGTGTCGAACGCAGTTGTGAAGCCCGTCGTCCTCCTCATCCTCGATGGCTGGGGCCATCGCGAGGATCCCGCCGACAACGCGCTCGCGCAGGCGCAGCTGCCCAACTGGGACGCGCTGGTGCGCGACTGCCCGAACACGCTGATCCATACCGAAGGCCGCCATGTCGGCCTGCCGGACGGGCAGATGGGCAATTCCGAAGTCGGCCACATGAACCTCGGCGCCGGCCGCATCGTCTACCAGGACCTGACGCGCATCGACGCCGCGATCGAGGACGGCACGTTCTTCGACAACGCGGAACTGCGTGCGGCCTGCGAAGGCGCGAAGGCGGCGAACGCGACGCTGCACGTCATGGGCCTGCTCTCGCCGGGTGGCGTGCACAGCCATGAGCAGCACATCTTCGCGATGCTGGAGATGGCGCATCGCCTGGGTGTCGCGAAGGTTGCCGTGCATGCATTCCTCGACGGCCGCGATACGCCGCCGAAGTCGGCCGAGCCGAGCCTGCGCGCACTGCAGGCGGTGTGCGATCGCCTCGGCAACGCGCGCATCGCGACGATCGGCGGCCGTTACTTCGCCATGGATCGCGACAAGCGCTGGGATCGGGTGCAGCGTGCGTGGGATGCGATGGTCGACGCACGCGCCGCACACGGCGCGACCGATGCGATCGCCGCGCTCGAAGCCGCCTACGCGCGCGGCGAGACCGACGAGTTCGTCGCGCCGACGGTGCTCGACGGCTACACCGGCATGCACGACGGCGACGCCGTGGTGTTCATGAACTTCCGTGCCGATCGCGCGCGCCAGCTGACGTCCGCGTTCGTGCTGCCGACGTTCGACGGCTTCGATGCGCGTCGCCCGCGGCTGTCGCGCTTCGTCTGCCTCACCGAATACGACGCCCGGCTGCCGGCGCCGGTGGCGTTCGGCCCCGACGAGCTGCGCAACACGCTCGGCGAAGTGCTGGCCGATCGCGGCTTGAAGCAGTTGCGCATCGCCGAGACCGAGAAGTACGCGCACGTCACGTTCTTCTTCAGCGGGGGACGCGAGGACGAATATCCAGGTGAGACGCGCATCCTCGTGCCGAGCCCGAAGGTCGCGACCTACGACCTGCAGCCCGAGATGAGCTGCCCGGAAGTCACCGAAAAACTCTGCGCGGCGATCCGCTCGGGCAGCATCGATGTCGCGATCTGCAACATCGCCAATCCCGACATGGTTGGCCACACCGGTGTGATGAGCGCGGCGATCAAGGCGGCGGAAGCGGTCGACACCGCGCTTGGCGCGATTCGTGCAGCGGTCGCCGACATGCACGGCGCCTTGCTGATCACCGCCGACCACGGCAACCTCGAGATGATGCGCGACGAAAGCACCGGCCAGCCGCACACGGCGCACACCGTCGGCCCGGTGCCGTTCGTGTATTGCGGGCCGCGCGCGGCGACGCTGCGATCCGGCGGTGCGTTGCGCGACGTCGCGCCGACCATCCTCGACCTGCTCGGCGTCGACAAGCCCGCCGAGATGACGGGCGCGAGCCTGCTGCAGGGCTGACGGATGCGCCTGCGCGCCGCGTTGTTCGCCCTGCTGCTGCTGCTCGCGCCCGCGTTGCCGGGTGCGGCGCAGGACACGCGCGGCACCGAGAAGAAGCTGCAGGCGATCAAGCGTGAGCTTCAGGGTGTCGCGACGGAGCGTCGCCAGCTGGAAACACAGCGCGGCAGCGCGAGCCAGCAGTTGCGGCAGGCGGACGAGCAGGTCGGCAAGAGCGGGCGCGTGCTGCAGGACACGCAGACGCGCATCGAAGATGAGAAGTCCCGCCTTGCCCGGCTGCGCGCGCAGCAGGCGCAATTGCGCACCACGCTCGGCGGCGCGCGCGAGGACCTTGCGACGCTGCTGCGCGCGGCGGATCGTCAGGGCACGGCGGGCCCGCTGAAGTCGCTGCTTGCGCGCGACCGCGTCGAGGATGCGCAGCGGTTGCTCACGTATCACGGGTATCTCGAGAAGGCGCGGGCCAAGCGCATCCGCGAGCTCACCGCGCAGCTGGCCGAGCTCGATCGCGTCGAAGCGGAAATCGCGCAACGCACGGGCGAACTCACCGCCGCGCAGCAGGCGCAGGTCGAACAGCTGAAGAAGCTGCAGCAGGATCGCGAGCAGCGCGCCGCGCTCGTCGCGCAGCTCGACGCGAAGTACAAGGATCGCGCCGCACGCGAGCAGGCGCTGGGCCGCGACGCGAAGGCGCTCGAATCGCTGCTGCAGAAGCTGCGCATCGCGGCGGCGAAGGCGCGAGAGGAACAGCGTCGCCTCGCCGAGAAGCGTGCACGCGAAGCTGCGGCCGCGGCGAAAGCCGACGCCGAAGCCGCGCGCATCGCGAAGGCCGAAGGCCGACCCGCACCGCCGAAGCACGTCGTGCGTCCACCGATGCAGGTGGCGAGCGCACCGGCGCCGCAGGTCGGTGGCCTGGGTTGGCCGCTGTCGGGCGCGCTGCTCGCGGGGTACGGCGGCACGATGCCGGACGGGCGTCGCAGCGACGGCCTGCTGATCGCCGCGAATTCCGGCACGGCCGTGCGTGCAGTCGCCGACGGCACCGTCGTCTACGCCGACTGGATGACCGGCTACGGCCAGTTGCTGATCATCGACCACGGCAACGGCTACATGAGCCTGTACGCGCACAACGACGCGCTGCTCAAGGACGCCGGCTCGGCCGTGCATCGCGGCGACAGCGTCGCGACGGTCGGCACGTCGGGCGGGCAGGGGCGGCCGTCGCTGTATTTCGAGCTGCGCCGTAACGGCCAGCCGGTCGACCCCGGCGTGTGGCTGCGACGCTGAAGCGCAACGCCGCGTGCACGCCGCTTTCCGAGCGGCCGGTTAACGTGCTGAACTCGACGCTTCCTCGACGGTCCGACCGTCGTCCCCGTTCCGGAGTCGCCATGCGCCGCCTGCTCGCCCTCGCACTTCTCGCCGCACTGCCCGTCGCGGCGCAACAGGCGCCCGCGCCGGCCGCGCCGCCGAAGGATGCAGCGCCGCCGCCCAAGGAAGCGCCGCCGCCCAAGGAAGCGCCGGCCACGCCCGCACCCGCGGCCGACCCGAAGGCGCCGGCGAGCACGCCGGCGTCGACCGCAGCGAAGGCCGCCGCGGACGCCAAGGCCGAGGACGACGCGAGCAAGGTGCCGCTCGACGACATCCGCCGCTTCGTCACCGTCTACAACGCGGTGAAGCAGGCGTACGTCGAGCCCGTCACGGACGACAAGCTCATGAAGGCGGCGATCCATGGCCTGCTGCTCGACCTCGATCCGCACAGCACCTATTTCGACAAGAGCGACGCCGAGGATTTCGATCAGAACGCGCGCGGCGCGTACGAAGGCATCGGTGTCGAACTGCAGCGCCAGAAGGACGGCACGCTCAAGGTCGTGTCGGCCATCGACGACACGCCGGCGGCGAAGGCCGGGCTGAAGTCGGGCGACATCATCGTCGCGATGGACGGCAAGCCGTTCCGCCCCGACGAAGGCGACACCAGCGCGCCGCTGCGCGGGCCCGCGGGCAGCAAGGTCGTGCTCACCGTGGTACGCAAGAACGCGAAGAAGCCGCTCGAGATCACGGTGGTGCGCGAAACCATCCACGTCACGTCGGTGCGTTCGCGCACGCTCGAGCCGGGCTTCGGCTACGTGCGCGTCGCCGCGTTCCAGGCCGACACCGCCGCCGATTTCGAGAAGGCGCTCGCCAAGCTCACCGAAGGCGGCGCGCTGCGTGGCCTCGTGCTCGACCTGCGCAGCAATCCGGGCGGCCTGCTCACCTCCGCCGTGCAGATCGCCGACGACGTGCTCGACAAGGGCGGCATCGTGTCGACGCGCGGCCGCATCTCGATCAGCGACGCGCAGTTCTCCGCCACGCCCGGCGATCGCCTCAACGGCGCGCCGCTGGTGGTGCTGGTCGACGGCGGTTCGGCGAGTGCGTCGGAAGTGCTCGCGGGTGCGCTCAAGGACAACGGCCGCGCGCGCATCGTCGGCAGCCGCACCTTCGGCAAGGGCTCGGTGCAGACCGTGCTTCCGCTCGACAACGGCGATTCGGTGAAGCTCACCACCGCGCGTTATTTCACGCCGAGCGGCAAGTCGATCCAGGCGCTGGGCATCGTGCCGGATGTCCCGCTCGCCGCGCCGCGTTCGGCCGACGACACGCGCCTGCTGATCTCGGAAGCGAGCCTGCCAGGCCACCTGCGTGGTGACGCCGACGACAACGACACCGCGGGCGACGTGCTCGACGGCGAGACCTACGTGACGCAGGCGCTGGCCGAGCTCAAGCGCATGGCGGGCGTGCCGGTCGCGGATGCGAAGCCCGCGAAACCGGCACCGAAAAAGAAGTAAGCGTCAGCGCGGCTTGCTGGGCATGGGGAACGGTGTCACCACGCGTTCCCCGGTCGCCGCGTCGCGGATGGACGACTGCGACTTCTTCTCGACTTCCTCGATGCGCACGATCGAATGCATCGGCAGGTGCAGCATGCGCGTCGCGCCGAACTCGTCGCGCAGGCGTTCCTCGGTCGGATCGACGACGACGCCCTCGTTGACGTCGAACACCAGCTCGCCGACTTCGGTGAAGCCCCAGATCGCGCCGCTGGCGACGTGGCGGGCGTACAGCTCGTACACCTTGCCGGCGTTGAGGAAGGTCACCTTGTAGAGCGGCTTGGGCATGGCAGGGATCGGTTCGGCGGTGGCAGCGATGTGGGGCGCGATCGCCGCGGTTCAACAGCATGCGCCGCGGCGCGTGAGTCCGGTCAGACGCCGGGCGCGCGCTTCATCCGCCGTTTGATCGCGTTGCGCGACAGCAGCGCGAACGCGCCCCCGAACGCGAAACCCGCGAGGTGCGCCGACCACGCCACCGCACCGAACGCCGGACCCACGAAGGTGTAGACCAGCTGCAGACCGGCCCACAGCCCGATCAGCACGGCGGCGGGCATGCGCACGAACTGCAGGAACAGGCCCAGCGGGACGACCAACCCGAGGCGGGCGGTCGGGAACAGCGCGAGGTAGGCGCCGATCAGCGCCGACACTGCACCGCTGGCGCCGATGATCAGGCGGTCGGGTGTGCCGATGACCAGCACCGTCGCAAGGTTGGCCACCGCGCCGCCGACGAGGAACAGCGTCAGGAACCGCCACGGCCCCATCGCGCGCTCGGCCGGCACGCCGAAGATCAGCAGAAACAAGAGGTTGCCGACGACGTGCGCCCAGTCGGCGTGGAGGAACAGGGCGGTCACCAAGCGGGCAAGGTGGCCGTCCCGCACGGCTTCGACGACCGCCGGCCACGAGCGCAGGTCCCCCGAGAGCGCGCCCCACTGCATGACCAGCTGCTGGCGCTCGGCGTCCGGCAGCAGGGTGGTGACCACGAAACAGCCCCACAGCGCGACGAACAGCGTGGGCATGGCCCACGGCAGCGACGGCTTCTGGCGAGGCGGAATGGCGACGAACACGGGTCGGGGGAGGGCTCCGGTCGGGCCCGGGCATCATGCGGCACGGCCGGGGCCGCCGCCCAGCGGTGGCGGCCGGCCTATTGTTAGGCGGGGGTTAAAGGCTATATTCGGCCCCGCATGGTCGCCGGGCGCGGGCCAGCTCAGAGAAGCCGGCACGACCGGCACAGCAAGCAGAACATTTCCTTCGGAGAGAGACATGCAGAACGGCTTCATGCGCTTCACGGCGCTCGCGCTCGGCGTCGCCGGCGCGCTGGCGATGGGCAACGTCCACGCCTCCGGCTTCCAGATCCGCGAGAACAGCGTCAAGAACCTCGGCCGCGCCAACTCCGGCACCGCCGTGGCGAAGAACGACGCCTCGGTCGTCTCGAACAACCCCGCCGCGATGGCCAACTTCAGCCGCAACGCGGTGCAGGTCGACCTGACCGACATCAACCTCGATGCCGAGTTCACCGGCAGCGGCAAGACGGCGATCGGTACGCCGCTCAACGGCAGCAACGGTGGCGACCCGGGCGACCCGACCGTCGTTCCGGCCCTGGCCGCGGTGTTCCCGCTGTCGGGCGCGCTGGACAAGGTCACCGTCGGCGTCAGCGTCGACGCGCCGTTCGGCCTCAAGACCGAATACGACCCGAACTGGGTTGGCCGCTACAACGCGATCAAGTCGGACGTGAAGACGGTTGATCTCAACCTGTCCGCTGCCATCGCCGTTACCGACCGCTTCTCGATCGGCGGCGGCCTGATCCTTCAGCGCGCCGATGTCACGCTGTCGAACGCGATCGATTTCGGCACTCAGTTGTGCGCAGGTTCGGGCAACCCGGCGAACTGCGCGAGCCCCGTATTCCCGTTCCATCCGCAGCAGAACGACGGCTCCGTCGAGGTCAGCGGCGACGACACCTCGATCGGCTGGCGTGTGGGTCTGCAATGGCGGCCGACCGATGCACTGAGCATTGGCGTTGCCCATCGCTCGGAAATTGACCATGACCTGAGCGGTACGGCCGAGTTCACGATTCCCGGCAACGTCGCCGCAAGCCCGAGCAGTGCGGCGCCGGGCGCTCCGTCGATCGGGACGGTGTTCCGCGACGGCTCGATCACGGCCCCGCTCACCACACCGAGCGTTACTACGGTTTCGGTGGAATACGACTTCACCCCGCAGTTCCGCCTGATGGCCGACTACCAGGCAACCGACTGGCACTCGCTAAAGGCGGTGCAGATCTTTCGCAGCGGCGGGGGCGTGCTCGGCAACGAGCCGTTCCAGTGGAAGGACACGAACTTCTACTCGCTCGGCGGCGAATGGGATCTGAGCCCGCAGTGGACGCTGCGTGCCGGCATCGCGAAGGACGAGTCGCCGACCAACGACACGTACCGCACGCCGCGCCTGCCGGACAAGGATCGCAAGATCTTCACGATCGGTGCAACGTGGAACGTCAGCGACGCGTTCAGCGTCGACGCCGCCTACATGCGCATCAACGTCGACGACCCGACCATCAACAACATCCACTCCTCGAGCCAGTCGACGCTGACCGGCAAGTTCAGCGCAAACGCGAACCTGTTCGGCGTCGCCGCGCAGTACCGCTTCTGATCGGCTGCACCGTGTACGAAAAAGCCCCGCTTCGGCGGGGCTTTTTTTATGGGCATTTCGGTCGTGCGTTCAGTGCTTCGTGTCGACCACGCGGACATTGCGCGCCAACGTCTTGAAGCGCGCGCCGTCATCCTGCACGACGGTGATGGTGACGTGCCCGGTCTTGCTCGTGTTGAGGTCGCGCGCGACGCCGGACTTGCCGGCGTGCGTGCCGTTCACCACGTCAACGCGGTCGCCATCGCGCACGTTCGCGTCGTTCGCCACGATCAGTCGCCGAGGGTCAGCAGCGACGCGTTGCCACCCGCCGCCGTCGTGTTGACGGTGATCGTCTTCTCCGTCGCGAAGCGCGGCAGGTAGTGCGGGCCGCCGGCCTTCGGGCCCGTGCCCGACAGGTTCTGCCCACCGAACGGCTGCACGCCGACCACCGCACCGATCTGGTTGCGGTTGACGTAGCAGTTGCCGACCTTGATGCGCGACGAAATCTTCTCGATGGTTGCGTCGATGCGCGAATGCACGCCGAGCGTCAGGCCATAGCCCGTCGCGTTGATCGCATCGATCACCGCATCGAGCTGGTCGGCCTTCCAGCGGATCACGTGCAGCACCGGACCGAATACTTCGCGATGCAGCTGGTCGAGCGAACGCAGCTCGTACGCACGCGGCGCGAAGAAGCTGCCGTGCGAGGCGTTCTCGCCGAGCGCGACTTCCGCGATCTTCGCGACCGCTTCCTTGTCCATGCGCGCCGCATGTTCCTTCAGCACGCGCAGCGCGTCTTCGTCGATGACGGGGCCGACGTCGGTCGACAGCAGGCCCGGATCGCCGACCACGAGTTCCGCCATCGCGCCGGCCAGCATCTTGGTGACCTTGTCGGCGATGTCGTCCTGCACGAACAGCACGCGCGCCGCGGAGCAGCGCTGGCCTGCGGACGTGAACGCCGAACCGATCGCGTCCTTCACCACTTGCTCCGGCAGCGACGACGAATCGGCGATCAGTGCGTTCTGCCCACCGGTTTCGGCGATGAGGATGCCGATCGGCGCATTCTCGCGTGCGGCGAGGGCGCGGTTGATCGCGCGCGCGGTTTCGGTCGAACCGGTGAACGCGACGCCGGCGATGCGGTCGTCGCGCGTCAACGCCGCGCCGACGGTCGCGCCGTCGCCCGGCAGGAACTGCAGCACCGCTTCCGGCACGCCGGCTTCGTGCAGCAGCTTCACCGCCGCATAGCCAACGAGGTTGGTCTGCTCGGCGGGCTTCGCGATCACGCAGTTGCCCGCAGCCAGCGCCGCGCACACCTGGCCCATGAAGATCGCCAGCGGGAAGTTCCATGGCGAGATGCAGACGAACGTGCCGCGGCCGGACAGCTGCAGGGTGTTCGATTCGCCGGTCGGGCCCGGCAGCGGCTCGGGCTTGAACAGCGTGCGGGCCTGCTCGGCGTAATAACGCAGGAAGTCGACCGCCTCGCGCACCTCGGCGACGCCGTCCGGAATCGTCTTGCCAGCTTCCTTGCTGCACATCGCGATGTACGCCGGCATGCGCTGCTCGAGCAGGTTCGCGGCGTGTTCGAGAATGGCGGCGCGGCTCGCGGCTGGCGTGGTGTTCCATGCGTCGTGCGCGGCCGTCGCGTTCGCGAGCGCGCGGTCGACGAGCTGCGCGTCCGCGGCGATCCAGTGGCCGACGACTTCGCGGCGATCCGACGGATTCGTCACCGCAATGCGTTCACCCGACGCCTTCGCACCGGCGACCAGCGGCTCGGCGAACCACGGCTGCGACGCCGCCGCATTGACCTGCTCGGCGAGCGCGCGCAGCGCGTCGTCGTTGGCGAGATTCACGCCCATCGAATTGCTCCTGGAATTGCCGTAGCTGCGGTACAGGTCGACCGGCAGCGGGATGCGGGGATGCGGGATCGATTCGAACTGCGACACGACCTCGATCGGATCGCGGATCAGGTCGTCGATCGCGACGGATTCGTCGGTGATGCGGTTGACGAAGCTCGAGTTCGCGCCATTCTCGAGTAGGCGGCGCACGAGGTACGGCAGCAGGTCCTCGTGCGAACCGACCGGCGCGTACACGCGGCACGGCACGTTCAAGCGGTCGGCGGGAATGACTTCCGCGTACAGATCGTCGCCCATGCCGTGCAGCTTCTGGAACTCGAACGCGCGACCGGCGGCCATGCGATGCACGTGCGCGATGGTCTGCGCGTTGTGCGTCGCGAACATCGGATAGATCACATCCGACGAATCCAGCATCTTGCGCGCGTTCGCGAGATAGCTGACGTCGGTGTTCGGCTTGCGCGTGAATACCGGATAGCCCGGCATGCCGTCGACCTGCGCGCGCTTGACCTCCGCGTCCCAGTACGCGCCCTTGACCAGGCGCACCGGAATGCGGCGGCCGGTGCGACGCGCGAGGTCCGCGATGAAATCGATCACTTCCGGGCAGCGCTTGGAGTACGCCTGGATCGCGAGGCCGAAGCCTTCCCAGCCCGCGAGCGACGCATCGGAATACGCGCCGGCGATGACGTCGAGCGAGAGTTCGAGGCGGTCGGCTTCTTCGGCGTCGACGGTGAAACCGATCGCGTACGACTTCGCGAGCTGCGCGAGTTCGAGTACGCGCGGCGTCAGCTCCGCATGCACGCGCGCACGCTTGGCGTGCTCGTAACGCGGATGCAGCGCGGAGAGCTTCACCGAGATCGACGGCGCGCCGAATACCGCGGTCGCGTTCGACGGATCGACCGTACCTTCGCCGCGCGAATGCTTGCCAATCGCATGGATCGCCATGCGGTAGGCATCGAGATAGCGGTCGGCATCGGCCTGCGTCAGCGCTGCTTCGCCGAGCATGTCGAACGAATAGCGGTAGGCCGCGTTGTCGCCCTTGCGCGAGCGCGCGAGCGCTTCGTCGATGGTCCGGCCCATCACGAACTGGTGGCCCATGATGCGCATGGCCTGGCGCACCGCGAGGCGGATCACCGGCTCGCCGACGCGGCCGACCAAGCGCTTGAAGGCGCCGTGCACGTCGCGCTTGGTCTCGTCGGCGAGGTCGACGAGGTGGCCGGTCAGCATCAGGCCCCAAGTCGACGCGTTGACCAGTACCGACGGCGACTGGCCCATGTGGCGCTTCCAGTCGGCGTCGCCGAGCTTGTCGCGGATGAGCTTGTCGGCGGTCTCCGCGTCGGGGATGCGCAGCAGCGCCTCGGCCACGCACATCAGCAGCACGCCTTCCTCGGAGCCGAGGTCGTACTGCCGCATGAAGGCCTCGATCGCGCCCTGGTCGTGCGCGCGGCGGCGGACCCGGGTGACGAGGTCGGCGGCGGTCGCCTTCACGGCGGCGCGGTCGGCCTCCGGTAGGCGGGCCAGCTCGAGCAGGCGGCGGACGTGGGCGGCCTCGTCGCGGACCCAACCGGCGGTGATGGCAGCGCGGGGGCCGGCCGGCGGCGGGGGCAGTTCGGGCGCGATCAGGACGTGTCTCGGCTCGGTGCCGGGCACGAGGGGGGACGGAGTCGACATCGAATCCCAACTACAGCGACGGAAGACGCGTAGTTTAGCGATCGCGTCCGGGCCGGTCGCGGTCGAACACGCGTCGGACGCGGTGTTTGCGACCGTTTTAACTTGCCGGGTGTGGCGCGCAGAGCTAACATTTCGCGGTTTCCGCCATGCTCTGGCCTGGCCAGAAACGCGGGCCACCCTGGTCCGCGAGCGGCTCCCCTCCCTTCCGTCGATCGCGCCGGCGCGCGCGACGCGGGACGGCAGCCGACGGAAATCCGAATCCACGCTAATTTGCCGATCTTTGGGGCTCGATCTGATGAAAGCCGGTCGTATCAAGCAGTGGGCTGCGGGGCTGACCGCCCTCGCCCTGCCGGTCCTCGCCTTTGCGCAGGAAGCCCTGCCCGAACCGTCGGCGCCGCACCGCTGGCAGCTGAACATGCGCGAGGGCGTCACGCAGATCTCGCACAACGCCTATAGCGCGCACATGCTGGCGCTGTGGATCTGCGTCGCGATCGGCATCCTGGTGTTCGGCGCCATGGGCGTGGCGATGTTCAAGTTCCGCAAGTCCAAGGGCGCGGTGCCGGACGTCGACTTCACGCACAGCACCAAGCTCGAGGTCCTCTGGACCGTCATCCCGATCGTGATCCTGGTCGGCATGGCGTTCCCGGCCACGCACAAGCTGGTCAACATGTACGACGTCCGCAAGTCCGAGATGACCATCAAGGTCACTGGCTACCAGTGGATGTGGAAGTACGACTACCTCGGCCAGGGCGTCTCGATGACGAGCCGCCTGAAGCGCGACAGCGACGCGATGCGCCAGAGCGGCAACGTGCCGACGATGGCGTCCCACCCGAACTACCTGCTCGAGGTCGACCGCGAGCTGGTCGTGCCGGTCGGCACCAAGATCCGTTTCGTCGTCACCGCCGACGACGTGATCCACGCCTGGTGGGTGCCGTCGCTGGGCTGGAAGCAGGACGCGATTCCGGGCGAGATCAACGAAGCCTGGGCAAAGGTCGACCAGCCGGGCATCTACCGCGGCCAGTGCGCCGAGCTCTGCGGCAAGGACCACGGCTTCATGCCGATCGTCGTCCGTGCCGTGCCGAAGGCCGAGTTCCAGCAGTGGATCGCCGCGCAGCAGCCGAAGCCGGCCGCCGCCCCGGCCCCGGCCGTTCCGGCTGCAGCGCCCGCCGCGCCGGCGGCCGACGCGCAGCCGGCCACCGCCGGCGCCCCGAACACCGACGCCCCGACCGCTCCGGTCGCGGGCTGATCGCACCGATTTCGCAGAGGTAGTCCCATGGCTGTCACGCATCCCGCCGCCGACCATCACACCGATGAGCACGGCCACCAGCAGGGCTTCATCGAGCGCTGGTTCTTCTCGACGAACCACAAGGACATCGGAACGCTGTACTTGGTGTTCTCGTTCCTGATGTTCATCGTCGGCGCGTTCCTGTCGGTGCTGATCCGTCTCGAACTCGCCAAGCCGGGTCTGCAGTACTTCGATCCGATGCTGTTCAACTCGTTCACCACGATGCACGCGCTGGTGATGATCTTCGGTGGCGTCATGCCGGCCTTCGTCGGCCTCGGCAACTGGATGATCCCGCTGCAGGTCGGCGCGCCCGACATGGCGCTGCCGCGAATGAACAACTGGTCCTTCTGGATCATGCCGTTCGCGTTCACGCTGCTGCTGATGACGTTCTTCCTGCCGGGCGGCGCGCCCGCCGGCGGCTGGACGATGTATCCGCCGCTGTCGCTGCAGGGCGGCTACAACGTCGCGTTCCTGATCTTCTCGGTGCACCTGATGGGCATCAGCTCGATCATGGGTGCGATCAACATCATCGCGACCATCCTCAACATGCGCGCCCCGGGCGTCGACCTGCTGAAGATGCCGATCTTCTGCTGGACGTGGCTGATCACCGCGTTCCTGCTGATCGCCGTGATGCCGGTGCTCGCCGGCGCGGTGACGATGCTGCTGACCGACAAGTTCTTCCACACCAGCTTCTTCAACGTGGCTGGCGGCGGTGACCCGGTGATGTTCCAGCACATCTTCTGGTTCTTCGGTCACCCCGAGGTCTACATCATGATCCTGCCGGCGTTCGGCATCGTGTCGGAGATCATCCCGACCTTCAGCCGCAAGCCGCTGTTCGGCTACCAGGCCATGGTGTACGCGACCGCGTCGATCGCGTTCCTCTCCTTCATCGTGTGGGCGCACCACATGTTCACCGTCGGCATGCCGCTCGGTGGCGAGATCTACTTCATGTTCGCGACGATGCTGATCGCGATCCCGACCGGCGTGAAGGTGTTCAACTGGGTCACCACGATGTGGCGCGGTGCGCTGTCGTTCGAAGCGCCGATGAAGTGGGCGATCGCGTTCGTCATCCTCTTCACCATCGGCGGCTTCTCGGGCCTGATGCTCGCGATCGTGCCGGCGGACTTCCAGTACCACGACACCTACTTCGTGGTCGCGCACTTCCACTACGTGCTGGTGACCGGCGCGCTGTTCTCGATCATCGCGGCGGTCTACTACTGGTGGCCGAAGTGGACGGGTCGCATGTACAGCCAGGCGCTGGCGAGCTTCCACTTCTGGTGGACGGTCCTGTTCGTCAACCTGCTGTTCTTCCCGCAGCACTTCCTGGGCCTGGCCGGCATGCCGCGCCGTATCCCGGACTACAACGTCGTGTTCGCGGACTGGAACCTGGTGAGCTCGATCGGCGCGTTCGGCATGTTCGCCACGCCGTTCATCATGCTCTTCGTCCTCTGGCACTCGAAGAAGTACGGCGAGCTGGCGACGGCGCGCGTGTGGGAAGGCGCGAAGGGCCTGGAGTGGACCGTGCCGAGCCCGGCGCCGCACCACACCTTCACCGTCCCGCCGGTGATCCGCGACGGCGACCTCGCCCACGGCGACATCACGCACTGATCGTCGCGAGCGCACGCGCATGACCGGCCCCAACACGCCAGCACCGAACGACGACGTCCGCATTGCGCGGGCGCGTCGCACGGCGCTGTGGTTCGGGCTGGTCGCGGTCGCCGTGTTCTTCGGTTTCATCGCGTTCACCGCGCTGACCCGATGAACGCCGCAACGCGCAATTCCGGCTGGGGCAAGCTGGTGGCGGTGTCGCTGCTGGCGTTCGGCTTCACCTTCAGCTTGGTGCCGCTGTATCGCATCGCCTGCGAGAACGTGTTCGGCATCAAGCTCGCGCAGGGCCCGCAACGCGAAGGCGGAGCGGGTGCCGTGGGCGCGCGCTGGGTGACGGTCGAGTTCGACGGCAGCGTCAACTCCAAGCTCGACTGGCAGTTCCATCCGAACGCGCAGTCGATGCGCGTGCAGGTCGGCAAGCCTTACGAGACGACGTACTTCGCGAAGAACGATGCGCCGCGCCCGATCGTTGGCAGCGCCGCGCCTTCGGTGGCGCCGTCGCGTGCGTCGAAGTACTTCGTCAAGACCGAGTGCTTCTGCTTCACCGCGCAGACGCTCGCCGCCGGCGAGTCGCGCGAGATGCCGGTGCGTTTCATCGTCGACCCGGCGCTGCCGCCGGACATCTCGACGCTCACGTTGTCCTATACCTTCTTCCGCAACGATACGTTGACCGCACGCCTGGGCCCCGCGCCCGCCGACGTCGGCGCGGCACCGTGACGGAACCTTGAATCACGACCTACGGAACGCCGACATGGCCCACGCCCATCCGACCGATCGCAACGTCTACTTCGTGCCGCACAGCAGTCGCTGGCCGTTCCTCGGCTCGATCGCGCTGTTCGTCACGATGATCGGCTTCGCCAGCTGGCTCAACGAGGTGAGCTGGGGCCGCCTGGTGTTTCTCGTCGGCGTCGCGATGGTGCTCGCCGTGCTCTTCATGTGGTTCGGCGACGTCATCCGCGAATCGATCGGCGGCAACTACAACCGCCAGGTGGACGTCTCGTTCCGCATGGGCATGGTGTGGTTCATCTTCTCGGAAGTGATGTTCTTCGCCGCGTTCTTCGGCGCGCTGTTCTACACCCGCCAGTACGCGCTGCCGTGGTGGGGCGGCGAGGGTGACGGTGCGGCCACGCACGCGCTGCTGTGGGACAACTTCAGCGCCGGCTGGCCGAACAACGGCCCGGGTTCGGTGGGCGGTCCGTTCCGCACGATCCCGGCGTGGGGCCTGCCGCTGATCAACACACTGATCCTGCTGTCGTCGGGCAGCACGGTGACCGCCGCGCACCACGCGCTCAAGGCAGGCCACCGCAAGTCGCTGCTGTTCTGGCTGGGCCTGACCGTGCTGCTGGGCTGCCTGTTCCTCACGTTCCAGGCGCACGAGTACGCCGAGGCCTACACCAAGCTCAACCTGACGCTGGGTTCGGGTATCTACGGCTCGACGTTCTTCATGCTGACCGGCTTCCACGGCCTGCACGTCACGCTCGGCACCATCATGCTGGCGATCATCTGGCTGCGTTGCGCCAAGGGCCACTTCGATCGCGACAACCACTTCGCGTTCGAAGCGGTGGCCTGGTACTGGCACTTCGTCGACGTGGTGTGGCTCGGCCTCTTCCTGTTCGTCTACGTGCTCTAAGCGCGCCAACGCAGGATGCGACGACGGGCCGGCGCTTGCCGGCCCGTTGCGTCTGGGGCACCGCGGCAGGCGTCAGGGCGAGGGGTTGGATCCGACGCCGTGCAGGTCGATCCAGCCCATGTAGGCGGCGAAGGCGACACCCAGGAACAACACGACCGAGAGCACGATGCGGCGGGTCAACGCGTTGACGGTGCGCTTGCTGCCGCCCTTGTCGACCAGCATGTAGTACAGGCCCGCGCCGAGGTTCCAGATGATCGCGATCAGGAACGCAATGACGATCAGCGTTTTCAGCGAATGGCTCACGCGCGACTCCATCGGGTTGCGGACGCGGATGCGTCGCCGCGCATTATCGCGCCAGGACATCGTGCTGTCGTGAGCCGCCGCGCGACCCTCGTGATCGGTTGGACGCTCGCGCTGCTCGCCAGTGCCGGGTTCGCCCGCCTCGGCCTGTGGCAGCAGCATCGCGCGGTCGAAAAGGAGCATCTGCTGGCGCAGGTCGGGCAGGTGCTCGGCAAGCGCGAGGCGATGCCGTTGTCGACCGCGAACGACGCGGCGCGCGCGACCGCCTACGACTGGGCGCAGGGCCGCGGCCGTTTCCTGGACGCGCCGCCCTTCATGCTCGACAACCAGCAACGCGAGGGGCGCGTCGGCGTGCACGCCTACGCTGCGTTCCAGCCGGACGCGGGTGCGCCGCTGCTGGTCGACCTCGGTTGGTTGCCGATGGGCAACGATCGCGTGCTGCCGAAGATCGCATTGCCGCAGGGCGACATGAGCGTGCGCGGCCTGCTGGTGCCGCCGCCGTCCGCGGGCCTGCGCATGGGCGCGCCGATGGCGCGGCAGGGCGATGCGTGGCTGGTCGTGCGCCTCGAGCCCGCCGTCGTCGCAAAGGAATTGAAGCTGCCCGCGCTCGCACCGCGTGTGCTGCGCCTCGATCCGACGCTGCCGATCGGCTACACGCGTGATCTCGAACTGCTCGTCAACACGCTTCCGCCCGACCGTCATCGCGGCTACGCCGTGCAGTGGTTCGGGCTCGCGCTCACCGTGCTGGTGATCGCCGTCGTCCTCACTTTCCGCCGGAGCCGCCGATGAGCGACCACGCCCCGACCGATCCGCAACGTCGTCGCAATCGCATCACCCTGATCGCGATCCTCCTGCTGTTCTTCGGATCGATGCTGATCGCCGGGCTGCTGCGCTTCGCCGACATCCATCCGGCGGCGACGAAGCAGAAGGGCGAGCTCCTCGATCCCTACGGCGACCTGCGCGACGCGCATCTGCGCGACCTCGACGGTCGCCCCTACGCGTGGGCGCCGATCAACCGCATCTGGCGCATCGTCGTGCCGGCACCGACCGAATGCGACGACACGTGCCGCCGTCGCGCGCACGACATCGGCGTCGTCTGGGAAGTGCTCGGCAAGGACGCGCAGCGCGTCGACATCCTCTGGTGGTGCGGCACCGCGACCTGCGCCTGGCCGCAGGGTCTGCCGGCGCCGACCACCCTGCGCGTGATCGCGGCCGATCCGGCGCGCGCGCGGCTCCCGCGGGTGGACGCGGGCGGCGGGCTGCCGGTATACGTCGTCGATCCGAACGGATTCGTCGTGCTGCGCTACGCACCCGACACCGACCTCGCGGGCCTGCGCGAGGACCTCACCCGCCTCCTGAAGCTGCAGTGACGCCCATGGGCTCGACTCCGCGTTCCGATTCGGTTCGTCCGACGTATCGTCACTTCCATCGCATCGCGTGGCTGGCGACGACGCTGGCGCTGTGCGTGATCGTCTTCGGCGCGTTCGTGCGCCTGTCGAACGCCGGCCTCAGCTGCCCCGACTGGCCGACCTGCTACGGCCGCGCCGCATGGCCGACGCACGCCGCCGACGTCGCGCAACATGCGGCCAACGCGATCCGCGTCGCCGAGCCGGACAAGGCCTGGCGCGAGCAACTGCATCGCCATCTCGCGGCGTCGCTCGGCGCGCTCGTGTTCGTGCTCGCGCTGATCGCTGCGCGCCGTCGGCCCAAGGGCATCGCGCAGGTGCTCGCCGCGGGCGTGCTCGTCGGCATTTCGATTCCGCTGTACATGCACGCGCAGTACGGCGTCGCCGCGGCGCTCGCGATCGCCGGCGAGCTGATCCTGCTGGCGGCGGCGATCCGCTGGGACAACAGCGATCTTTCGCGCGTGTCCGCGCTCGCGTTGATGACGATCGTCTTCCAGGCGCTGCTCGGCATGTGGACGGTGACATGGCTGCTCAAGCCGATCGTGGTGATGGGCCATCTGCTCGGCGGCCTCACCACGTTCGCGCTGCTGCTGTGGATGGCGTGGCGCGCGACGGACCTTCCCATCCGACTCGCAGAGGCAACGCGCCTGCAGCGCCTGCTCGCGATCGGGCTCGTGCTGCTCGGCCTGCAGATCGCGCTCGGCGGCTGGACGAGTTCCAACTACGCCGCGCTCGCCTGCGGGAACGATTTTCCGAAATGCGTCGGCCAGTGGTGGCCGCCGACCAACTTCCACGAAGGCTTCGTGCTGTGGCGTGGCGTCGGTGTCGACTACGAAGGTGGCGTGCTCGACGGCGCATCGCGCATCGCCATCCAGATGGCGCATCGCATGATGGCTGGCATCGTCTTCCTCTACCTGCTGTGGTTGGCCGTGCGCTTCCTGCGCATCGCTGGCATGCGCGGCTGGGGCACGTTGCTCGCGCTGCTCACGCTCGCGCAGGTCGCGCTCGGCATCGCGAACGTGAAGCTCGGCCTGCCGTTGCACGTGGCCGTCGCACACAACGCCGGCGCCGTGTTGCTGCTCGCCACGCTGGTGACGTTGCTTGCGCGCATCCGCGCCCCGCGGGTGTGACGATGCACGACCGGAGCCGCCGATGACCGCGACCCTGCGCCAGTACTTCGCGCTCACCAAGCCGCGCGTGGTCGCGCTGATCGTGTTCACCGCGCTGGTGGGCATGTTCCTCGCCGTGCCCGGCCTGCCGCCGCTGCGCGAATCGGTGATCGGTTTCCTCGGCATCTGGCTGGCGGCATCGTCCGCGGCGGCGATCAATCAGCTCCTCGATTCGCGTATCGATGCGAAGATGGCGCGCACGTCGTGGCGCCCGATCGTCGTCGGCCAGATCACGCACGCGCGTGCGCTCGTGTTCGCGCTGATCCTGGCGGCGCTGTCGATGGTGTTGCTGGTCGTTTTCGTCAACACGATCACCGCGGTGCTGACATTCGCCTCGCTGATCGGCTATGCGGTGATCTACACCGTATTCCTCAAGCGGGCGACGCCGCAGAACATCGTCATCGGCGGCATCGCCGGCGCGGCGCCGCCGTTGCTCGGTTGGGCCGCGGTCACCGGCATGCGCGGCGACTGGGACTGGGCACATTCGCTGCTGCTCGTGCTCATCATCTTCGTGTGGACGCCCCCGCACTTCTGGGCGCTCGCGATCTTCCGTCGCGACGACTACGCGCGTGCGCTGGTGCCGATGCTGCCCGTCACGCACGGCGTCGAATACACGCGCTGGCAGATCCTGATCTACACGGTGCTGCTGGTCGTCGTGACCGTGCTGCCGTGGGCCGCCGGCATGAGCGGCCTGTTCTACCTCGGCGGCGCGCTAGTCCTCGGCGTCGTGTTCCTCATGCACGCCTGGCGCCTGATGAACCCGCCGGACGAGCTGTACGCGATGAAGGTGTTCAACTATTCCATCGTGTACCTGATGGCGCTGTTCGCGTTTCTGCTCGTCGACCACTGGCTGCTGCCGTGGCTCGAGCCGACGTCGTCGATGGTGTTCAAGCAGGTGGGTTGAAGGCTGCGGCGCTCGGCCGCATGTCGACGCCATCGCTTCGATGGATCGATCGCATGCAACCTCGTCGCCTCATCCGTGCACTCATCGCGTCGGTCGTTCTGACCTTCGCGTTCGCCGCGTCGGCCACCGCGCCGGACCGTGCCATCGCCCGTGCTGCCGACGCAGCCGTTCAGCAGGCACAGGGCCATCGACTCGTCCTGCTCGCCGATGTCCACGGGACGCGCGAGATCCCGCTGCTGGTCGGCGACGTCGTCGAACGCCTCGCCGCGCACGAGCCTGTCCTGCTCGCGCTGGAGATGCCGAACGAGGAACAGGCGTCGCTCGATGCGGCGCTCGCCGCGACCGATGCCCACCGTGCGCGCGACGTCCTGCTCGCACGTGCGTGGTGGCAACGCAGCACCGACCAGCACGACGGCCGCCGTAGCCTCGGCATGCTCGATCTGATCGAGCGCGTGCGCCGCCTCAAGCACGCGGGGCGCGACGTCGCGCTGCTGGCCTACGACGTGAGCACCGGCGACACGCCATCCGAATCGAGCGGGCGCGACGGCGTGATGGCCGAGCGCATCCGCGCGGCATACACCGCGAACACTGCGCGTCGCATCGTCATGCTCACCGGCAACTTCCATGCGTTCCTGCGCATCCCGTCGTACATGCGGGCGCCCGTAGCCATCACGACCGCGGGCATGAAGCTGGCCGATCTGCAGCCGGCCTCGATCGCAATCGGTGCCGCATCGGGCGTCGGTTGGGGCTGTATGCACGACGTCTGCCGCGCAATGCCTGCGCCGCCTGCGAGCGCCCACCACGAACGCGAATACACAGGCGCCGTCGAGCTGCCGCGCATGAGCGTGGGCCGCCTGGTGACCGTCCCAACGCATTGATCGACCGTGCCACACGGCACGGTGCCGCGCGAACACCCGCTGCCATACTCGGCGCTCCTTTCGACCCGAGGTCCGACATGCGGCGCCGCGCTCTCGTTTCCCTCCTCGCCACGCTTCTTCCGCTCGCCGCGCATGCGCAGCAGGCGACGGTCGTCACCGCGGATCGTCTGCTCGACGTGCGCACGGGGCGCTATGTCGAGCATCCGCAGGTGGTGGTGCAGGGCGAGCGCATCGTGTCGGTCGGGCATGCGGGTGATGCGGTGCCCGCGGACGCCAAGCGCGTCGACCTGCCGGGCATGACGCTGCTGCCGGGCCTGATCGACATGCACGTTCACCTCGACAACGATCCGACCTACAGCGGCTACACAGGCCTGCAGTTCGGCGACCGCTTCTGGTCCGTCGTCCAGGTCGCGAATGCGCAGAAGACGCTGATGGCCGGCTTCACCACGGTGCGCAACGTCGGCAGCGATGCGTGGAACGACGTCGGCCTGCGCCAGGCGATCGACGAGCACAAGGTCATCGGCCCGCGCGTCGTCACCGCGACGTACGCGGTCGGTGCGACGGGCGGCCATTGCGATTCCACGTTCTTCCCGCCGTCGATGGACCAGAAGGGTCCGTACAACGTCGACAGCCCGGAGGAAGGCCGCAAGGTCGTGCGCACGCTGAAGAAGTACGGCGCGCAGGTGATCAAGATCTGCGCGACCGGCGGCGTGTTCTCGCACGGCGACGAGCCGGGTGCGCAGCAGCTCACGCTCGACGAGATGAAGGCGATCGTCGACGAGGCGCACATGGCGTCGCTGAAGGTCGCGGCCCATGCGCACGGTGCGCCCGGCATCAAGGACGCGATCCGCGCGGGCGTCGACACCATCGAACACGCGTCGCTGATCGACGACGAAGGCATCAAGCTCGCCAAGCAGCACGGCAGCTGGCTGTCGATGGACATCTATAACACCGACTACACGCAGGCCGAAGGCAAGAAGAACGGCGTGCTCGAGGACAACCTGCGCAAGGATCGCGAGATCGGCGACATCCAGCGCGAGAACTTCCGCAAGGCGTTCAAGGCTGGCGCGCACATGATCTTCGGCACCGACGCCGGCGTGTATCCGCATGGCGACAACGCCAAGCAGTTCCTGGTGATGGTGCGTTACGGCATGACGCCGGTGCAGGCCATCCAGGCGGCGACGCTCAATGCATCGGAAGCGCTGGCGAACAAGAATGTCGGCGTGGTCGAGGCGGGGCGGTTCGCCGACCTGATCGGGGTGTCGGGCGATCCCGCGCAGGACGTCACCGTGTTGCAGAACGTGCCTTTCGTGATGAAGGGCGGCGACGTGGTGAAGAACGCCCACTGATCCAGACGCCGGACGCACGGACGCTGTCGATCGTTGGCTGCCGGCGGACGTGCAGGGCATCGCACGCTTCGCGGTGATCGGGTATCGCAAGCATTGCTGTACAGCGCGATGCTTCACGCTCTCGTCGAGCGGCCCGGCCAGCGGCTGAGCTTATTGCGGCCGCGCCCGGCAATGCTGGACGTCGCGACGGAAGCGAGCTGACGCAACCGCCTGAACGCACGACCGATCGACTGTCCCGAAAGCAGGACGATCGATTGCGGTGGCAACGCTCGGGCATCCACACCCGCGCGCCTACATTGCATGCATGTCCGCTCGTTCGATGCATGCCATGGCCACCGCACCCGCGCTGTTCGTCTCCCACGGTTCGCCGATGTTCGCGGTCGAGCCCGGCCGCCTCGGGCCGCAGCTCGAGGCGATCGGCCGCACGCTCGAGGGCGTGCGCGCGATCGTCGTGGTGTCGCCGCACTGGCAGACGCGCGGCCTGCGCGTGATGGCGGCGACGCAGCCGTCGACCGTGCACGACTTCGGCGGATTTCCCGAGCCGCTGTACCGTCTGCGTTACGACGCCCCGGGTGCGCCCGATGTCGCCGACGAGGTGATCGCGGCGCTGCGCGACGCCGGCCTCGATGCAACCCGCGACGATGTGCACGGCCGCGACCATGGCGCGTGGGTGCCGATGATGCATCTGCGTCCGCAGGCCGATATTCCCGTGTTGCAGGTGTCGTTGCCGCAGGACGCCGACGCGGCGTTCGCTTTCAGGCTCGGCCGCGCGCTGGCGCCGTTGCGCGCGCGCGGCGTGATGCTGGTCGGCTCCGGCAGCCTCACGCACAACCTCTACGAGCTGCGCGGCGACGTGCGCGATCCCGAATACGCGCAGCAGTTTGAGGATTGGGTGCGTGCGGCGGTCGAACGCGGCGACACCGATGCGATCGTCGACTACCGCCGACTCGCGCCGCATGCCGCGCGCGCGCATCCCACCGAGGAGCACTTCCTGCCGCTACCGTTCGCACTCGGTGCGGCGGGCGACGACGCACCCCGATGGATCGATGGCGGCATGACCTACGCGACGCTGTCGATGGGGTCGTGCGGATGGGGGCTCGACCGCGCGGCGTGACGCCGCGACCCCGGCGGCGGCGGTAAGGTCGCTCCATGGCTTTCGACCGGCTGCTGACCCGCGACCGCACCACCCGCCTGCGCCTTTCGCGCCAGCTCATGGGGCTGGCCAGTTACCTGATGTTCCTGGCGCCGGGCCTGCTCGCCGTGCACTGGGGCTGGACGCTGTTCGACTACCGCGGCCTGTTCGCACTCGTGGCCGCCGCCGTCGCGGTGAACGGCGCGTTCTTCATCGCGATCCGCACCGGCTTCAGCCAGCGCTTCGCCGATCCGACGCTGCTGGTGCCGCAGATCGTGATGGCGCTCGCGCTCGCCGTCGTCACCGTTCACTTCATGCGACCCGAAGCGCGCGGCGTGATGCTGATGCTGTACGTCGCGATGTTCTTCTTCGGCATCTTCGGCCTCAACACGCGGCAGTTCCTGCGCCTCGCCGTGCTCGCGGTGGCGAGCTATGCCGGCCTGATGGTCTACGAGTTCCACGGCCGTGGTCTCAATACGCCGATGTTCCGCCTCGAGGTCTTGCATCTCGTCGCGCTGATGATGATCACCGGCTGGATCTCGTTCATCGGCGGCTATTTCGCGGCGCTTCGACAGAAGCTCGCCGAACGCAAGGACGCGCTGAAGGACGCGCTCGCGCAGGTGAAGGAGTTGTCCGAACGCGACGAACTCACCGGCGCGCACAACCGCCGGCACCTGATGCGCGCGCTCGAACGCGAGCGTCAGCGCACGTCACGCGTCGGCGCGACCTTCAGCGTCGCGATCCTCGACATCGACCGCTTCAAGCAATTCAACGACGTGCACGGTCACCAGGTCGGCGACGAGATCCTCGGGGGCTTCTGTGCGCTGGTGCAGCAGTGCGCGCGCGACCTGGACGTGCTCGCGCGCGAAGACGTCGACGAATCGTTCGGACGCTACGGCGGCGAGGAATTCCTGCTGCTCCTGCCGCACACGCCGGTTGCCGGTGCGATGCGCTGCCTAGAGCGCATCCGCGAAACGATCGAAGCCACGCCGTTCAACACGTCGGCGGGTGCCCTGCGCGTGACCTTTTCCGCCGGTGTCGCCGAGTTTCGCGCCGGCGAGAGCAGCGCGAACCTGCTCGCCCGCGCGGACGCCGCGCTCTATGGCGCGAAACGCGACGGGCGTAATCGCGTGGCGGCCGCGCGTGATGACACGACGCCCATGGGTCGAGTGACCTGAGGCATCGCGAACCTTTGGGCGTGCGCAGGCGCGAGGTGCGCCGCTTCGTAACGGTCAGGCCGTCGCGGTGACGCCGCTACGCGCGTGGCGTCGCGTTCGCGCGCAGCTCGGCTTTCTCGCTATCGCTCAGCACGGACATCGTGCCGGCTTCCGCAACCCGCGCCTGCAGTTCGGCGACACGCTGCTGCGCCGTCTGCCGCTCCAGTTGGTCGACGGCGTCGAGCAGCACGCGGCGCAGCTCGGATTCGTCGCCCGGCAGCGTCTGCACGGCGAGCTTCTGCAGCGGATCGTGTTCGTCGCGACCGACGAAATGCTCGACCAACGCGGCGGCGCCGATGTCGGGCCGTGCATGCACCAGGCCGATCAGCTCCACGAGCAACGGCACGCCGGGCTGGCGCAGCGACGCGAACGTCGGGCTCGCCGAAATTTCCAGCGCCAAGGACGGCTTGTGCAGCAGCGTGAGGATCGCGCCGCGCACGAGGCTGCGCTTCGGCGGCGGCGCATGGCGCGACGCCGTGTGCGCACGCTGTGCCGGCACGTGCGTATCGGGCGACGCGGCTCGCGCGCCGACGCCCGTGAGTTCGGTCAGTCGCTGCCGCATCAGGTCGGCGAACGCGCCGTCGGGAATCTGCGCGAGCATCGGCTTCGCGCGTTCGGCGAGCCGGCCCTTGCCTTCGAGCGTCGACAGGTTGACGTCGTGCGCGAGCGTGTCGAACAGGAACTGCGACAGCGGCGTCGCCGACTGCAGGCGCGCTTCGAATCCGTCGCGGCCTTCGTTGCGCACGATGGTGTCGGGGTCTTCGCCTTCCGGCAGGAACAGGAAGAACGCCTGGCGGCCGTCCTTCATGCGCGGCAGCACGGATTCCACCGCCTTCCACGCCGCGCCGCGGCCCGCGCGGTCGCCGTCGAAGCAGAAGTAGACGTCGGGCGCATTGCGGAACAGAAGTTCCGCATGATCGGAGGTGGTCGCGGTGCCGAGCGTCGCGACGGCCTGCGTCACGCCGTGCTGGAACAGCGCGATGACGTCCATGTAGCCCTCGACGACGATCAGCCGCTCGATCTTCGAGTTCGCGCCGCGCACCTGCCACAGGCCGTACAGCTCGCGGCCCTTGTGGAACAGGCGCGTCTCCGGCGAGTTGAGGTACTTCGGGCTTGCATCCTTCTCGATGACGCGGCCGCCGAACGCGATCGGCCGACCGCGGCGATCGTGGATCGGAAACATCACGCGATCGCGGAACTTGTCGTAGACGCGGCCGGAATCGTTCTTCGAGAACAGGCCCGCGCGTTCGAGCAGGCCGAGGCGCGCGGCGTCGGTGCCGAGCGCGTTCTTCAGCGCCTCGAAACCATCCGGCGCATAGCCGAGCTGGAACTGTTCGCGGATCGCTTCGCTGACGCCGCGTCGATCGAAGTACTCGCGCGCCTTCGCATTCGTCTTGAGCTGCTGGCGGAAGAACGTCGTTGCCGATTCGACCATCGTGTACAGCGCCTGCAGCTGCGGATCCGCGCTGCGCTGCGTGGTTTCCTTCGGCACTTCCATGCCGACGTGCTTGGCGAGTTCCTCGACGGCGTCGAAGAACTCCAGGCGGTCGTACTGCATGACGAAACTGATCGCGGTGCCGTGCGCGCCGCACCCGAAGCAGTGATAGAACTGCTTGACCGGCGACACCGTGAAGCTCGGCGAACGTTCGTCGTGGAACGGGCAACGCGCCGAGAATTCCTTGCCCTGGCGCTTGAGCGGCACGCGCGAACCCACCACCTCGACGATGTCGGTGCGGGCGAGGAGATCGTCGATGAAGGCGTCGGGGATGCGGGCCATGCGGAGTCGTGGTGCGCGTGTTGCCGGCGCGTGGCGGGGCGGAAGCATCCTCCGTCCATGTCGACCGCCGCATGCGGGGTCGAGGGATGCGGCAGCAAGTATGACCGGGGTGCCCGGTGCGTGCCGGCGCTCGTGGCGACGAGCGTCGCAGGCCGGCGCGTCAGATCCTGCGACGGGCGATCAGGCGGTCTTCGGCGCGGGCGGCGGGCCGAGGCGTTCGTCGATGGTCGCGGTCACCACCGCGCCGGCGAACAGGATCATGGCGGCGTAGTAGACCCAGAGCATCGTCAGCACCAGCGCGCCCATCGCGCCATACGCCGACGCAGTGCTCTGCCGCGCGAGGTACCAGGCGATGCCGGCGCGCCCGGCGAGGAACAGCACCGAGGTAAACGCGCCGCCCGCCAGCGCGAGCTGCCAGCGGACGCGGCGGTCCGGCAGGAAGTGGTACATCAGCGCAAAGGTGAATGCGTACACGAGCAAGGCCGCGAGGGTCGCCACCACGGTCTCGCCCTGCGCGTAGCGGCCGATGGTGACGTCGAGCACGGTGGTCACCGTCATCGAGATCACCAGCAGGAACACCACCGCGAGCACGAGGCCGAACGAGAGCAGGCGCTTCTGCAGCCAGTTCCACAAGCCGGGCAGGGCGGTGGCGTCGGTGCGGAAGATGCGGTTGAGCGCGTCCTGCAGCTGCGCGAACACCGCGCTGGCGCCGACCAGCAACAGCGCGATGCTCCACCAACCGGCGATCGAGCCCGTATCGGGCGTGGACGCGGCCTGCGCGAGCACGGTGCGCGCGACGTCCTGCGCCTGGGGTCCCACCAGCAGGCCGACCTGCAGGATCACCGCCTGCTCCGCCTTGGCATTCGAGGCGGTCAGCCACAGCAGGAGCAGCATCAGCGGGGCCATCGCCAGCGCGGCGTAGAACGCGAGCGCGGCGGCCTGGGTGATGACGTCGGAATCCAGGAAGCGCCGCAGCAGCGCCATCGGCAATGTGCCGATGCTGGCCTTGCGCACGACCTTCTTGACGTCCGCCGGCGGCGGCGCGCCATCGGCTTGGGTGATCGACGCTTTCTCGGTCGGGTCGAGCTGCGCGGCGACCGGGGGCGCTTCGGCCTCCGGCGCATCGCTCGCCGGCTTGGCGACGACCCGATGCGCCGCGATCTTCGCGGCGGGGTGATCGGGGGTGGGGCGGGAGCGGGCCATGCCCGGAGGCTGCCGCAGCCGCCGTGGACGCACGGTCGCGGCTGCCGGCAGCGCGGCCCGGCGAGCGCCGGGCCGGCGCGGGTCAGCCCAGGCGGGCCTTCACCAGCTTGGACACCAGGCCCATGTCGGCCTGGCCGGCGAGCTTGGGCTTGAGCACGCCCATGAGCTTGCCCATGTCGGCCGCGCCCGTGGCGCCGGTCTCGGCGACGGCGGCTTCGATCGCCGCATTGATCTCGGCCTCGCCCATCTTGGTCGGCAGGTAGCGCTCGATCACCACGATCTCGTCGCGCTCGGCCTGCTCGAGGTCCTCGCGGTTGGCCGCGGTGTACTGCGTCACCGAGTCGCGGCGCTGCTTGACCATCTTGTCGAGCACGGCGACGACGGCGGCATCGTCGAGCTCCACGCGCTCGTCGACTTCCTTCTGCTTGATCGCGGCGTTGATCAGGCGGATCACCGCGAGCGTGCTCTTGTCGCCGCCCTTCATGGCGGCCTTCATGTCGTCAGTGAGTCGCTGCTTCAGGCTCATGGCGGGGCTCCGGGAAAATGTGGCGCACTAGGGTACTGCGTGACCGGCCGCAGCCGGTGCGCGCCAGCGACGCAGCGTCTGCGCGACCGCCACCAGCTCCGACGGCTGCACCGGCTTGGCCACGTGCACCTGGAAGCCGCTGGCCAGCGCGCGCGTGCGGTCCTCGAGCCGCGCGTAGGCGGTGAGCGCCACCGCCGGCACGGCGTCGAGCTCCTCCGAGGTTTCCCAGTCGCGCAGCGCGCGCACGAAGTCGTAGCCGTCCATGCCGGGCATGCCGATGTCGCTGATCACGAGGTCGGGATGATGGCGACGCACCGCCTCCAGCGCCGCCTGCGCCGACGCGCAACCGTCCACCGTCGCGCCATGCGCTTCGAGCACCGACGCCAGCATCGTGCGTGTGTCGGCGTCGTCCTCGACGAGCAGTACGTGGCAGTCGCGCAGGGCGTCGTCCGCGAGTGGCGGCGGCGGCACGGTCGGCGTGCCGTGGCGGCGATCCCCCGTCGATGCGGCGTCGGACACCGCCACCGGCAGACGCACGACGAACGTCGCGCCGCGACCCGTGCCCGCGCTTTCCGCGCGCACCGTGCCGCCGTGCATCTCGACGAGATGCCGCACGATCGACAGGCCCAGCCCGAGACCACCGTGCTCGCGCGTCGACGACGCATCGACCTGGCTGAAACGTTCGAACACGTGCGGCAGGAAGGCTGCATCGATGCCCCGTCCGGTATCGCGAACGCGGATCTCGACGAAGCCGTCGCCGCGCTCGACCGACACGTCCACGCGCCCATCGCGTTCGGTGAACTTCACCGCGTTGGCGACGAGGTTCCACACCACCTGCTGCAGGCGGTCGGGGTCGGCGCGCATCGTGCCGGCGTCGTTGGCGTGCAATTCCAGATGCACGCCGCGCGCGAGCGCCGCGGGGCGCACCGCATCGACCGCGGCCTCGACCGGCTGCGCCGCATCGATCTCGCGGATCGACAGGTTGAGCTTGCCGCTGATGATGCGCGAGATGTCGAGCAGGTCCTCGACGATCTGCGCCTGCGCGCGCGCATTGCGATCGATGGTCTGCACCGCGCGCTGCACCATCTCGGGCGACAACCGGCCCGACGCGAGCATCTCGCTCCAGCCGAGGATGGACGTCAGCGGCGTGCGCAGCTCGTGCGAAATCGTGGCGAGGAACTGGTCCTTCATGCGGCCGGCGCGCACGGCGTCCCGGTAGAGGCGTTCCTTCTCGCGCGCGTCCGCCTGCGCAGCAACGAACAGCTGCACGCGGCTCATGCCCACCGACGCCAGCGCGGCGATCGATTCGATCATGCGGATATGCGAGCCGGTGAAGCACGACTTTTCCTCGTGCCCGAAGAACAGCCCGCCCAGCACTTCGCCCGTATCGGATTTCACCGGCACCGCGAGATAACTCGACACCGGCAGGTGCCCGCGCGGCATGCCGTGATGCGGCGCCCATTGCCCGTAGCGCGGATCGGCGCGCACGTCCTCGATGCAGATCGTGCCGTCGCCGTTGAACGTCGGCGCGAACAGGGGCGTCGCGCGCGGGTGCGGGAAGTTCGAGAACTTCTCCGCGGGCACGCCGGACAGCGTGTACAGCATGTACGCATCGCCGGCATCGTCGGTCACGTTGTAGAAGAACGCGCCGAACTGCGCGCCGGTCAGCCGCGTCGCGGTGTCGGTCACGGCCTGCACGATGGTCGCGAGGTCGAACTCGTGCAGCATCCGCTCGGACAACTGCCGGAACGCGATCTCCTCTTCCTCGCGACGCTTCTCGCGCGTGATGTCGCGCACTTCGATCACCGTGCCGACGATCTCGCCGCCCTGGCGGATCGGGCTCGCGGTGTAGGCGACCGGATAGAAGCGCCCGTCGCGGTGAACGAACATCTCCTCGCCCTGCGTCTGCACCTGTGCGTGCGTGGCGCGTTCGAGCATGCAGTCCGCGGCCGGGAACGGCTGTCCGTCGGGGCGCGTGTGATGCAGCACCTCGTGCAGCGACCGCCCGCGGATCTCGTCGAGCGTCCAGCCCGTGAGCGCTTCCGCCGACGCGTTCATGTAGACGCACTGGCGCTGCACGTCGACAACGAACAGGGCGACGGACGCAGCATCGCAGGCCGCCTGCAACGGGCCGGACGAATCGGGAAACGGCATCGACGACATGGGCACAGCATGCACCGGCGGCGGTGGAGGCTCCGCATCCTACGCGGTGCGCGCCTGCGGTCGGGGCTGCTACGCTAGCGCGGCCGCACGACGGCAACCGGCGTCCAGGATGGGACGCGAACGGCGGAAGGGAGGTCCGCATGCACGCCAGTCCCGCGCTCTATGTCCGTGGCCCGTACCGGGTCGTCGCCCACACGCAGGTCGACACGGACCGCCCCTACGTCGTTCTCGACACCGCCGGCGCGTGGCTGCACGAAGCCGTCACGCTCGAAGCCGCGTGCGACTGGGTCGATCGCCGCATGACCGAACGCGACGTCGCGCCGCGCACGCTCATCCGCGGGAGCCGCGCATGAGCCGCCGCACCCTCGCCGCGCTCGTCGGCTTCGCACTCGTGCCCGTCGTCGGGCTGTGGTTGTCCAGCCACGTGAACGCGATGGTCCTCGGCCTGCACGGCGCGCTGCCGCACTGGTACGTGTACGTCGACTACATCCGCACGCTCGATCTGCCGCAGGTGCAGCCGTATGCGGCGAAGATTCGTGCGGCGGGGTGGGTGGGCTTCGGCGCGCCGACGCTCGCCTACATCGGCGCGCTCGCCCTCGTCATGCGCCAGCCGGCGAAATCGCTGCACGGCGACGCACGCTTCGCACGTGGCGGCGACCTCGCGAAGAACCGCCTGTTCGAGGACGGCCCGACCAGCCTGGTGATCGGGCGTTACGACGGTCGACTCGTGCGTTTGCCGGGCCAGCAGTTCGCGATCCTCGCTGCGCCCACGCGTTCGGGCAAAGGCGTCGGCATCGTCATTCCGAACCTGCTCGAGTACCAGGATTCGGTCGTCGTGCTCGACATCAAGCAGGAGAACTTCGACCTGACGTCGGGCTGGCGCGCGTCGCAGGGTCACGAGGTGTTCCTGTTCAATCCGTTCGCCGAGGATCGCCGCAGCCATCGCTGGAATCCGCTCGGCTACGTGTCCGACGATCCCGCGTTCCGCGTCTCCGACGTCATGGCGATCGCGGCCATGCTCTATCCGGACGGCGCCGACGAGCAGAAGTTCTGGGTCAGCCAGGGCCGCAACGCCTTCCTCGCGTTCGCGTTGTACCTGTTCGACAAGTACGACCACGAACGCACCTGCGGTTTTCCCGGCGCGACCGTGCCGACGCTGGGCGCGGTCTACCGGCTTTCGTCGGGCACCGGCGAAAACCTGCGTGCGTATCTCGGCTCGCTGTCGCAGCAGCGTTTCCTGTCCGAACCCGCGCGCATGGCGTTCGCGACGCTGCTGTCGCAGGCGGACGAAACCTTCGCCTCCATTCTCGGCACCTTCAAAGAACCACTGAACCCGTGGGTCAATCCGGTGCTGGACGCGGCGACCAGCGCGAACGATTTCCTGCTCACCGACCTGCGCAAGAAGCGCATGACGGTCTATATCGGCGTGCAGCCGAACAAGCTCGCCGAGAGCCGTCTCATCCTCAACCTGTTCTTCAGCCAGCTCATCAATCTCAACACGCGCGAGCTGCCGCAGAACAATCCCGCACTCAAACACCAGTGCCTGCTGCTGATGGACGAGTTCACGTCCATCGGCAAGGTCGACATCATCGCAACGGCGGTCGCCTACATGGCCGGCTACAACCTGCGCCTGCTGCCGATCATCCAGAGCATGGCGCAGCTCGACGCCACCTACGGTCGCGAGACCGCACGTACGCTGGTGACGAACCACGCGCTGCAGATCCTCTACGCGCCGCGCGAACAGCAGGACGCGAACGACTACTCCGAGATGCTCGGCTACACGACGGTGCGGCGCCAGAACGTCACGCGCGGCCGCGATGTTTCGCGCAGCGAATCGGTGGAACGTCGCGCGTTGATGCTGCCGCAGGAGTTGAAGGCGCTCGGTCCGGATCGCGAGGTCGTCATGTACGAAGGCATCCCGCATCCGGTGCTGTGCGAGAAGATCCGCTACTACACGGACAAGCGCTACACGGCGCGTCTGTTGCCGAAGGTCGCCGTGCCCACGCTCAGCATCATGACTTCACGTGCTGTTGACGCCCGCGAAGCAGTTTCGTTACCGTAGTCACAGAAGGCGCAAGGCCTTCGTACCGGTTTCTGCCGGATCAGGGATGAAACGTGGCGCGTCACGCGCCCGACATGGAGCTGTCGTACAGGGGATATCGACCAGGACTCGTTCAAGCCGGCAGGACGCCGCCCCCACGCGCACCTCGCCGTTTCCATTCGCCCGACATCGCCTTGCGTGCCTTGTGCACGGGCGATGCGTTCACGCGTACCGGTGAGCCGTGAATCCGCTTTCGCAATCCATTCGTTTTGCTGTCGTCCTCGTCGCGATGCTGTCGCTCGCGGCCTGCGCCACGCGTCCGCCGCCGCCCGTTGCGGGGCGCTGGCGTCCCGTCAATCACTACGCCGACCAGTCGATGGCGTTGCCGTTGCATCCGGCGTACACGTATTACGCGACGCCGGTCGACCGCACGCTCAAGGGCCTGCTCGAGCGTTGGGCGCGCGACAGCCACATGACGCTCGATTACCGGAACGACAGCGACTTCACGCTGTATCGCGCGGTCGCCGATGTCCATGGCGACGACCTGCACGGCGCGGTCGCGCAGCTGTCATCGGTCTACGCCGCGCAGCAGGTGGCGATTGATGTCGAAGGCGATCGCATCGTCGTGCGTCGCGCCGCACCGTCCACCGCCGGCGCCTCCGCAGCCTCCGCCGCCTCGACACCCTGACCGGAGGCCGACCATGAGCACCCGCACCGCATCGGACAGCCTGCGCGTCGAACACGCGATCGGCCGCGCCGTGAACTACGAAGTCAGCCTCGCCGACCGCGCGATCCGCAGCGAGCGCCGCGCTTGGTGGGTGGCCGGCACCTCCTGCGCGATCTCGTTGATCCTCGCTGGCGGCTACTTCTACTTCCTGCCGCTGAAGGAAAAGGTGCCGTACCTGGTGATGGCCGACGCCTACACCGGTACGTCGACCGTCGCGCGCCTCGATGGCAATTGGGGCCAGCAGGACATCACGCTCAGCGAAGCCGTCAACAAGAGCAACGTCGCCCACTTCGTGATGGCGCGCGAGTCCTACGACATCGCGCTGATGCGCCTGCGCGACTGGACGACGGTCTACACGATGTCCGCGCCATCCGTCGCTGCCGGCTATACGTCGCTGCACGGCAAGGACAATCCGAACCGCCCGTACAACACCTACGGCGACAAGGCGGCGATCCGCGTCAAGATCCTCAGCATCACGCTCATCAACGACGCGAACGGCAAGCCCAACGGTGCGACCGTGCGCTTCCAGCGCACGCTCTACGACAAGTCGACCGGTCGCACCGCACCGCTCGACAGCAAGATCGCCACGCTCACGTTCACCTACAAGGCGAACCTGGCGATGGACGAGAAGTACCGCGTCGAGAACCCGCTGGGCTTCCAGGTGACGACGTATCGCGTCGACAACGACTACGCCGAGTCGCCGCCGGTCGAACCCGAGATTCCCGCGTTCCAGATGCCGGAAATGGGCGAGCCGGCCACCGCCTCCACTGCGGCCAGCGTGTCGACCGATGCCGCTGCGCCACAGGACCCGGCCGCCGCAGCCGCCGCGCCCGCAACGCCGAACGCTTCCATGCAGCCGACCTCCGGAGCCCGTCCGTGATGCGCCGATCGTTCTCCACCGTCCTGGGCGCTGTGCTGATCGTCGCCGCGGCCGCATCGCCGCTGCGCGCGCGCGCGGAAGCGATCCAGGAATACGACTACGCCGACAATCGCATCTACCCGGTGCGCACCGCGCTCGGTATCGCCACGCAGATCGAGCTGTCGCCCAGCGAAACCGTCGTCGACTACAGCACGGGCTTCTCGAGCGGCTGGGACATCAGCCGGCGCGACAACGTCTTCTACGTGAAGCCGAAGAACGTCGACGTCGACACCAACCTGCTGATCCGCACCGAAACCCATTCGTACATCCTCGAGCTGCGCGTGGTCGCGACCGACTGGAAGGCGCTGGACCAGGCGCGCAACGCCGGGGTGCAGTACACCGTGCGCTTCCGCTATCCCAACGATGCGAAGTTCCATAACACGCCGGCGGTCAAGCCGCCGGAAGTCGATGTGGCGCTCGATCCGTCGCGCGCCTACCACTTCGACTACGACTACCGGACGCGCACCAAGCTGCGCGCGCTGGTTCCCGCGAGCGTCTACGACGACGGACGTTTCACCTACATCAAGCTCGGCGACACCACGCCGTTCCCGACCGGCTCGTTCCCCGCTGTGTTCGGCAGCGAGGGCGAGAACGGCGAGGAGTTCATCGTCAATACGACGGTCGAGGGCAACACGATCATCGTGCACGGCACCTACCGCTATCTCGTGATCCGCCACGGCAAGGACGTCGTCGGCATCCGCAGGAATCCGCACTCGTGAGCCACGCCGTCAGCAATCCGTACGAACAGGAACCGGCGGTCGCGATGGCGGACGCCAATCCCTATCTCGGCGCGCACGCCGCACCGGGCCCGGACCTCGATGCCGGCGCACCGACGCTGCGCAACGCCGAGCAGCAGCGCGTCAACCGCAAGGCGCTGCTGTTCCTCGGCGGCATCATCCTGCTGCTCATGCTGATGGCGGTGATGGTGTTCCGCGGCAGCGCGAAGTCGAAGGACGCGACCAAGCCGAGCGAGGAGCAGGTGAGCATCCCGACGTTGGCCGACGCGACGCCACCGCCGCTGCCGCAACAGCAATCGCTCTCCGCCGCGAGCAATGCCGAGCCGATCCCGGTGCAACCCGCGGTGCAGGACGTGCCGCCGCTGCCGCCGCAGTCCTACGCCAACACGATGCCGCCGCCCGCACCCGGCTACGACGCGCCCACGCAGGTGCGCCATGTACCGACGTTGATGGAGCGCCGAATGGGTGTCGACCCGGCCACGGGCGGAACGGCGGCACAGGGCGGCCCGCAGGACGCGTACTCGCGTGCGCTCGCCATGACGCAGGCAGCACTGGGCGTGCGCGCTCCCGGCGCCGAGGCCGATGCAGCCGCCGATGACTTCGCGCACAAGGCGACCAGCGCACGTGCGCTGCGTCATCCCGACGCGCTGCTCGTGCGCGGCACGCTGCTGCGCTGCGTGCTGGAGACTCGGATCATCAGCGAAGCCGACGGCTTCACCTCGTGCATCCTCACCGAGCCCGTGTACTCCATCAACGGTCGCACGCTCCTGCTCGATCGTGGCTCCAAGATCTACGGCACGTACAACGCGCGCGCCAAGGGCAATCGCATCGAAGTGGTGTGGGACCGCATCACCACGCCGAACGGCTACGACGTGAACATGGTCAGCCCGGGTGTCGATCCGCTCGGAAGCGCGGGCTACCCGGGCCAGGTGGACTCGCACTGGGGTTCGCGGATCAGCGCCGCCCTGATGGTCAGCCTGCTCAGCGACGTCTTCAAGTACGAAGCCGCCAAGCACGGCCCGGCGACGTCGTCGATCAGCAACGGGGTGGTGGTGCAGTCGCCGTTCGAGAGCAACACCGCGAACACGATCGACCGCCTCGCGAACCAGGCGGCCGAAGAGGCAATGGCGCACGGCCCGACCGTCACCATCAACCAGGGCACGCTCGTCAGCGTGTATGTGGCGAAGGACGTCGACTTCACGGAGGTCGTCGGCCGCTGAGCCGACCGCGATGGAACTCAACGCGCCACTCGCGCAGGTCTCGGACGACTTCCTGTCGTACCAATACGAGGTGCTGGGCATCCTCGGCCACATGGCGTCGCCGGACGTCACCGAGATCTGCATCAACCGTCCGGGCGAACTCTGGATCGAGTCGCGCGGCGGATGGCAGCGCCACGAGGTGCCGGCGCTGACGTTCGAGCGGGCGCGCCAGTTCTGCACGGCGGTGGTCAACGAGAGCAATACGGGCCAGCGCATCACCGACACCGATCCGGTCGTGTCGCTGACGTTCCCGACCGGCCAGCGTGCGCAGTTCGTGATTCCGCCCGCCTGCGACGCCGGCAAGGTGTCGATCACCATCCGCCTGCCGTCCCGCCAGACCAAGACGCTGGCGGAATACAAGAACGACGGGTTCTTCGAACAGATCCTCGAGGACGGCGCAGGCGTGAGCGATCACGATCGCGAACTGCTCGCCTTACGTGCAACGCGCGACTACGCCGAGTTCTTCCGCAAGGCCGTGCAGTACAAGAAGAACGTCGTCGTGGCCGGCGCGACGGGCAGCGGCAAGACCACGTTCATGAAGTCGCTGGTCAACCACATCCCGGACGAAGAGCGCCTGGTCACCATCGAGGACGCACGCGAACTCTTCATCCAGCAGCCCAACGTCGTTCATCTGCTCTATTCGAAGGGCGGGCAGAGCACCAGCAACGTCACGGCCAAGAGCTGCATGGAAGCCTGCCTGCGCATGAAGCCGGATCGCATCATCCTGGCCGAGTTGCGCGGCGACGAGTCGTTCTACTTCATCCGCAACTGCGCCTCCGGCCATCCCGGTTCGATCACGAGCTGTCATGCCGGCAGCACGGCGCAGACCTGGGACCAGCTCGCGCTCATGGTCAAGGCGTCGAACGAAGGTTCGGGGCTCGAATTCGCGGTCATCAAGCGCCTCCTGATGATGACGATCGACATCGTCGTGCACATCAAGGCGCACGCCGGACGACGCTACATCACCGGCATCGATTTCGACCCGCAGCGGGCGTTGGCAGGCTGATGCGCTACGGTCGTGCCCCTGCAGGAACCCGCGTTGACAATGCGCGCGAGCGCATGAGTCAATGCCTTCAACGCCGTGTCCAAAGCAGGATGCGGTCGCGCAAGGACGCCGCGCACGAAAGGACTCGACCCGTCGATCCCGCCGTGCGTCGCATGCAACCGACGGGGGAACGGCGGTGTTGCCTGGCATGGAGCTGATGGGCTGCCCGGATCTGGCAGTCCCTGCCGACGTGATGCATCACGTCGTGCACGTCGAATCCTCGTTCAACCCCTACGCGATCGGCGTCGTGGGCGGCCGCCTCGCACGCCAGCCGGCCAACCTGCCCGAAGCCGTTGCGACCGCGCGCATGCTCGAAAGCCGCGGCTTCAATTTCTCGCTCGGGCTCGCGCAGGTGAATCGCTACAACCTGGCGCGGTACGGCATCGGCTCGTACGAGCAGGCGTTCCAGGCGTGCGCGAACCTGCGCGCGGGCTCGCGCATCCTCGCCGATTGCCACGACCGCTCGGGTCACGACTGGGGCAAGTCCTTCAGTTGCTACTACTCCGGCAATTTCGTGACCGGGTTTCGCCAGGGTTACGTGCAGAAGATCTATGCGTCGATGCGCGATGGCGCGGCGACGCGCTATCCCGGTGCGATTCCCGTCTACGGAAGCCCTGGCCCCAGACGCGCTGCAAGACCGACTCCATGGCGCGCGTCCGGTGCAGCGCCGTCGCGCATCGAACCGATCGCGTCGCCTGCGGTGGCCGCGGCACCAGCGGCCGTCGCCCCGACCCAAAACGCACAGCCCTTACCGGCGAATGCGGCGGCCGACACAAGGCCCGACGGCGTCGTGGTGCTGCGACCCGACGGCGCGCCGCCGCATGTACCTGACGCCACCACAACAGCACCGACGTCCACCCCGACACCCGCAATACCGCCGCGCGACGCGGCGTTCGTGTTCTAACCCGCCCGGCGACCTCGCCGACTGCAACGACAAGGAAAGCGAAATGAAGTCGATCAAGTCCCTGAAGTCCACCGTCTCCTCCGCGGTCGCCGGCGTGGCGTTCGCGCCGACCCTGGCACTTGCGCAGGCCACCGGCGGCGGCGGTGATTTCACCGAAACCGGCAGCACCGTCAGCAAGTTCTTCACCAACCTCAACGGCCTGCTCAACCTCGCGTCGATCTCGGTCGTCACCATTGCGGTGATCTTCGCCGGCTACCAGATCGCGTTCGCGCACAAGCGCATCGCCGACGTCGCGCCGATCCTCATCGGCGGCTTCCTGATCGGCGCCGCCGCGCAGGTCGCGAAGATGCTGATCGGCGGGACCTGATCGGCCCAGTCATGCAGAAGAACGTGCTGTTTCGCGGTTGCACGCGGCCGCCCATGTTCATGGGCGTGCCGTACGTGCCGTTCTTCATCGGCGCCGGCAGTGTGATCCTGCTGTCGTTCTACACCAACATGTTCGTCCTCGTGCTGCTGCCGGTCGTCATCTTCGTGATGCGGCAGATGGCGCGACGCGACGAGATGATCTTCCGCCTGCTCGGGCTGCGCCTGCAGACGCGCATGAAGATCCGCAACCTCGACGTGCACGAGGGCGTGTGGGTGCTGACGCCGAACCTCTATCGCGACCCGCGCCGCCAGCCTCCGGCGCGCTGAACCCGGCTCGCGATCTTTACGGCGACGCGGCATGCCCGCGCCGCCGGCGTTCTTCCGGTTGACGAACACGATGACCACGTTCACGCCCGACACCTCGATCAGCGACTTCCTTCCGCTGTCCACGCACGTCTCGCCGACGGTGGTGAAAACCACCGGCGGCGACTTCCTCATGACGTGGCATCTGGAAGGCCTGCCGTTCGTGGGGCGCGAGGAGTGGGAGCTCGAACATCGGCACAACACGTTCAACCGCATGCTCCAGACGCTGCGCGCACCGGACTTCGTGAACGTCGCGTTCTGGGTGCACGACGTGCGTCGCCGCCGGCGCATCAAGCAGCGGAGCACGTTCCGCCAGCGCTTCAACCAGGAACTCTCCGACGGCTACTTCGAGTCGCTGTCGTCGCAGAAGATCATGGCCAACGAGCTGTACCTGACCATGATCTACCGCCCGGTCGTGAGCGGTAAGAAGTTCGTCGAGAAGTCCGCGGACGTGCGGCAACTGCAGGCGCAGCAGGACGAGGCGATCGCCAAGCTGCTGGAGCTTGCCGGTAACCTCGAAGCGGTGCTCAAGGACTACGCGCCGTATCGACTCGGCATGTACGAAGCCGACAACGGCGTCGTGTTCTCCGAGACGCTCGAATTCTTCGGCTACCTGCTCAACCGCATCGACGAGCCGGTCCCGGTGCTCGACGCTCCGGTAAACACCTACCTGCCGGTCAGCCGGCACATGTTCTCGGGCAAGACGGGCGACTTCGTCATCACGACGCCGACCGGCACCAACCACTTCGGCGCCTTGCTCAACATCAAGGAATACACCGACGCGACGTACCCCGGCATCCTCAACCGCCTGAAGTACCTCGACTTCGAATACGTCATCACGCACTCCTTCAGCCCGATGGGCCGACAGGACGCGCTGAAGGTGCTGGACCGCACCAAGGGCATGATGATCTCGTCCGGCGACAAGGCCGTCAGCCAGATCATCGAGCTCGACCAGGCGATGGACCAGCTCGCCTCCGGCAACTTCGTGCTGGGCGAATACCACTTCACCATGGCGCTGTACGCCGATTCGCAGGAAAAGCTGTCGCAGAACATCGCGACCGGCCGGGCAGAGCTGTCGAACGCCGGTTTCGTCTCGACGAAGGAGGATCTTGCGGTCGTCGCTTCCTTCTATTCGCAGCTGCCCGCGAACTGGAAGTACCGTACGCGCCTCGCGAACGTCAGTTCGCTGAACTTCCTCGGCCTCGCGCCGCTGCACAACTTCGCGTCGGGCAAGAAGGAAAACAATCCCTGGGGCGACTGCGTCACGACGCTGCAGACGACCAACGGCCAGCCGTACTACTTCAACTTCCACGCCACGCATCCGGGCGAGAACTCGCTCGGTGAAAAAGCGATCGGCAATACGATGGTCATCGGCAAGTCCGGCACCGGCAAGACCGCGCTGATCAATTTCCTGCTGAGCCAGGTGCAGAAGCTGGAGCCCTCGCCGACGATCTTCTTCTTCGACAAGGATCGCGGCGCCGAGATCTTCGTGCGGGCCTGTGGCGGCAACTACCTCGCGCTGGAGAACGGGCGACCAACAGGGTTCAACCCGTTTCAGTGCGAACGCAGTGAGGCGAACGTCCAGTTCCTCGCGGACCTCGTGAAGGTGCTCGCCGGCAAGACGCTCTACACCTCACGCGAAGAAGAGGACATCTTCCGCGCGGTCGAGAACATCCTCGACACCCCGGTGCGCCTGCGCACGATGACCAATTTCCAGAAGAGCCTGCCCAACATGGGCGACGACGGCCTCTTCGCGCGCATGCGCAAGTGGACGGCCGGCAATTCGCTGGGATGGGTGTTCGACAACCCCGAGGACACGATCGACCTCGAGAAGGCGCCGATCATCGGCTTCGACTACACCGACATCATCGACAACCCGGAAGTCCGCGTTCCCGTCATCAACTACCTGCTGCACCGGCTCGAGTCATTGATCGACGGCCGCCCGCTCATCTACGTGATGGACGAGTTCTGGAAGATCCTCGACGGCAAGGGCGGCCTGAAGGAATTTGCGAAGAACAAGCAGAAGACCATCCGTAAGCAGAACGGCCTCGGCATCTTTGCCACGCAAAGCCCCGAGGACGCGCTCGCGAGCGACATCGCCGCCGCGCTCATCGAGCAGACCGCCACGATGGTGCTCCTGCCGAACCCGAACGCCAGCCGCGAGGACTACATCGACGGGCTGAAGTTGACCGAAGCGGAATACCAGGTCGTCGTCAGCCTCGACGAACGCTCGCGCTGCTTCCTGGTCAAGCAGGGCCACGCCTCCAGCGTCTGTCAGCTCAACCTGCGTGGCATGGACGACGCGCTCGCCGTCATTTCCGCATCGACCGACAACATCGAGGTCATGCACGAAGTCCTCGCCCACGAGGCGGCACGCCACGGTGTGTCCGTCGACCGGCTGACGCCGGAGCAGTGGCTGACCACGTTCTACGAATGTCGAAAGGGGTCGGGTAAGGCGCGCCCGTCCGCTGGAGGTACATCCCCTGCACGCCGCTCTACCGCCGCAACCGCCTAGGAGAATTGTTATGGATTCACGGAAGAACAGGCATATCGCCCGTACCGCGCGTATCGCATTGCTGTCCGCGGCCGTCGGGCTTGTCGGGATAACGCATCTGCCGCGTGCCGAGGCACAGCTTGTGACGGCGGAAGCCGGCCCCTCGCTGCTGGCGCACCTCATGAACCAGATCAACACGTTGACGCAGCAGATGCAGGACTACGTCGCCTACGGCGAACAGGCGGTGCGCTGGAAGGCGACGTGGGATCACTACCAGCAGCAGATCGCAAAATTCATGGGGCAGGTGCGCAATCCGATGCTCCGAAACACGTTGGCGTTTGCGGAAGTGCCGCTGGACGCAGGCGTTATGGAAAAGTGCGGTGGAACCGGCGGCTTCAGTTTCAGCCTGTCCAGCCTGACAAGCACATTGGCGCCGGACTTCACCAGCGACATTGTGTCGAGCCAGAAAAAAATCTGTGCGCAGATCCAGATGCTCGAGAACCAGAAGTACAACCTGACCGTTCGCTATTACAAGGAAGTCGCTCCGAGCCTTGAGCAGGATCTCAAGGAGATCGAAGCGCGACGTAAGGAGAACAATGATCAGGGCACGCTGCAGGCGGTCGCTGAAGCGTCCGAGCGTCTGCAGAACCAGCAGACTATTAGCGGCGACGCGCTCGACAAGCAGGTCAAGGCCTGCGACCAGCTGATCGCTAACCTGACGGAAATGCAAAAGAATCTCGCCCGGCAAGCGCTGCTTGGGAAGCCGAACAGCCCGTTGGGCGGCCTCGTGAAGACTGCGACGCTCGAAGCTGCGCTCAAGGCGAAGTAATCGAACAGAGCCGGCGAGCGCCCGGTGATCGCACGGAAAGCGGAAGACGGAACATGATGGGAATGAGTTGGCTGGCGCCGCGCGTGGATTCGGTCGGAGACTTTGTCTTCTACCGGTTGATCCTCAGTTACCTGCGCGACGAGATCCACACGTTCGGCATCGACCTGATGCATCGGGCCATGAGCTGGGTCGGCATGATCGCGCTGACCCTGCTCACACTGTGGATCCTGATTCAGGGCTTTCGCATCGCCACGGGTCAGTCGCGCGAATCGATGATGTCGCTGGTCATGAATTCGCTGAAGGCGACGCTCATCCTCAGCATCGCCACCTCGATGGCCATGTTCGGAACAGACCTCGACAAAATGCTAACCGAGGGCGTGAAGAACGAAATCAATCATGTCGTGACCGGCTCGTCGTCGTCACCCGAAGAAGCGATCGACAAGAACCTGGCGTGGATGCAGGTGGCGCTGTCGAGCATTGACGTACTGGACGTCGCGGGCGACCAGACGCTCGACGCGCAAAAGACCCGTGCGCTCTACATGGCGGGGTTCGGGACCGGCGGTCCGGCAATCGTGGGCGGCACCATGCTATTGCTGAACGAAGTCGCGATGGCGCTGTTCATCGGCTTCGGCCCGCTGTTTATCCTGTGCCTGTTGTTCGACCAGACCAAACCGTTGTTCGGACGATGGCTCTACTACGGGCTCGGCACGATGTTCTCGATGGCGGTGCTCAGCGCGATGGTGTCGATCGCCCTGGAGATGGTCGTCCGCGTGGCGAGTTCGTTCTGGGGTGCCGCACTGATCGGAGTGATCACTGGTTCGAATTTCAGCGACGGCATGACCAGTCAGGCGATGCAGCAGGGAGGCCTAGGATTGATTCTTACCACGCTGATCATTAGTGCGCCGCCCATGGCTGCTTCCTTCTTCCAAGGTACCTTGGGGCAATTCACGCCGGCATCGGTGTTTGGCGGCCGCGGTAGTCGAATGGATCCGACGGGAAGGTTCCCAGGGCAGCCGGGTTACATACCGTCCGGGTATTCGGAACGCACGCCACCGTCGACGACCCGCGGACAGGCCCATCTGCCCGCAACTGCCTACGGCGTGCCGAACGTTACCTCGGATGAAATCAGACGGAAGTAGAATCCGCGATGACAAAACGAATCTTCAAGATGTTCGGCCTGTTGCTGCTAGCGCTCGCCGCCGGTGATGCCGGTGCTCAATACGAAATCGGTGGCTATTACTACAGCTGCCCTGCCGGCGCCGGCTGGAACGATCCGCGCTGCACCCGTGAGCCGGCGGGTGACGCAGCAAATGAAAGCCCGTCGGATTCTTCGGGCGGCTGGATCAATAAGTGGGGAGCGGTATACGTTGATCCGGATACCGGATCCATCGGCGCGACGACCGAAGGCTTCAGCGGCGTCAACGCAGCCCGGATCGCTCAACAGAGATGTGAAAAGAACGGCAGCCGGAACTGTCAGCAGCAGACCGTATTTGTAAATACGTGCGTAGTCGTAGCTTGGCCGTCGAAGCGGGGAATGCCCGTCACACAGACGGGCCATGAGGTCGAAGACATCGCGCGTATCGCCCTGCGGGACTGCGGGGGTACTACCTCGGCGTGCGAGCTCGTTTATCAATCATGCGCGACGCCGCAAAGGATTCGTTGACCTTTGGGGCGCCGCCTGCTGAGGCCCTGCTCCTAGGCGTTACGGCACTCGGATAGGTGCACGCGCGCTCAGTTGATGTTGATGAATTTCGCTTGGCCGCCGAGCGCTTGGGAATTCGCGGGACCGGTCGCCTACAATTGCGCGCCTAGTTCAGTGGGCCGACATGCAACGCTCGCGCGCTCAATGGAGCCGTCTGAAGACGGCTCCGCCCCCCCTCTCCGTCGCCCCCATGATGGACTGGACCGACACCCACTGTCGGGCGTTCCATCGTGTGCTGGCGCCGTCGGCGTTGCTGTACACGGAGATGGTGCATGCGAACGCCGTGATCCACGGGGATCGCAGCAAGTTGCTCGCGATGGACCCGACCGAACACCCGGTCGCGTTGCAGCTTGGCGGTAGTGAGCCCGAGCTTCTGGCCGAGGCGTCGCAGATCTCCGCCGAGTGGGGCTTCGACGAGGTCAACCTGAATTGCGGATGCCCGTCCGATCGCGTGCAGGCCGGGCGTTTCGGTGCCTGCCTGATGCGTGAGCCGGCGCTGGTCGCCGACTGCGTGGCCGCCATGCGCGCCGCGGTCCGAGACAGCGCGCGGCCGGATGTGCCGGTGACGGTGAAGTGTCGCCTCGGCGTCGACGACGACAACGACTTCGACGTCTTTCTCGCGTTCATCGACACCGTCGCGGCGGCGGGCTGCGAGACGTTCATCGTTCACTCGCGCAACGCGTGGCTGAAGGGGCTTTCGCCGAAGGAGAACCGCGAGGTTCCGCCGTTGCGTTACGACTGGGCGTATCGCCTGAAGTCCTTGCGACCGGAGCTGCAGGTCGTCGTCAATGGTGGGATTACCGGTGTCGACGACAGCCTCGCGCATCTCGAGCACGCGGACGCCGTGATGCTCGGGCGGGCGGCGTATCACGATCCGTACGTCCTGCATCGCGTCGACGCGCGCCTGACGGGCGCCGACGTGCGTATGCGCGAAGCGCTGCTTCGGGACTACATGCCGTACATGCAGCGACAGCTCGATCGCGGCGTGCCGCTCAAGCACATGACGCGCCATCTGCTCGGCCTGTTCCTGGGCGAGCGCGGCGGCCGCGCGTTCCGCCAAGTGCTGAGCGAAGGCGCGCATCGTCCCGGTGCGGGGCTCGATCTGGTGGAAGCGGCATTGGCCTGCACGCAGCCCGACGGACTGCGGCGGTCGGCATGATCACGCGGGATCGCACGCGTTTTCTCGAGGCAGCATCGCGTTGCGCGCCGGATGCCGGCCCGGCGACGGCACGCGCCGCGTTTCTCGTCACGCCGGAAGGCTTCGCACGCGCCGAGCAGTCGGCCAGCGACAATCGCTACATGGCGGACGCTTCGGGTTTCGACGCCGATCGTGCCCTCGCGCAGCATCGCGCGCTGCAGTCGGCGCTGTCGGTCTCGGTGCCGGTGGTCGCGTTTCCTGGCGATCCTTCGACACCGGACGCGACGTTTCCGAACAACGTCTTCGCGACGGCCCGCGTCGATGACACCCCACGGCTGATCATCGGCCGCATGCGCCATCCCATTCGCCAGCGCGAAGCGGAGCGTGCGGACATTCGCGGCTTCTTCGTCGATGCGCTCGGTTGCGCAACGATCGATCTTTCCGCGCAGCCGCATGCGTGCGAACTGACGGGTGCGCTCGTGATCGATCGCGCACGCGGCATCGGGTTCGCGGGGCTTTCCGAGCGTTGCGACGAAGACGGCGCGCGCCGCATGCACGAAGCGTTCGGCCTGCGTGCGACCTTCATGTTCGACCTCGCGCCGGGCGAGTACCACACCAACGTCGTGCTGGCGGTGTTGGCGGGACGCGCCGCGGTGTATGCACCGCGCGGATTCGCCGATGTCGCGGATGCCGAAACGATCGCGTCGCTCTATGCACCGCACGCGATATCGCTGAGCGACGAGGAGGCTGCGGCGTTCGCCGGCAACTGCATCGCACTCGATCCACAACGCGCGTGGATGAGTGCTCGTGCGGATGCATCGCTGCGTCCGTCGACGCGTGCAGCGTTCGCGGATGCCGGGTTCTCGATCCACAGCGTGGAGCTCGATGCGATCGAAGCGGGCGGCGGCTCGTTGCGTTGTTGCGTCGCCGAGATATTCTGATCAACTGAACAGCAGCGCGGCATCGCCTGAAAAGTTCAGAGCGGATTCACTGCATCGCTTCGATCATTTGCCCGCACCCCGGTGCCCGCATCCGCCGTCCGAGTCGCGTCATGCCCTATAGCCGCTCCATTCTCATTGCCGCGCTCGTCCTTGCCTCCGGCACCGCCCTCGCGGGCCCGCCGGGCGGTCGCGGCATGGGTCCGCCGCCGGGCGTGATGCCGATCGGTCGTGCTCACGAGAGCCAGCCGGAAGACCGTTCGCTGGCCGACTCCGTCCGCCGCGTCGAACGTGCGACCGGGGGCGAGATCCTCAGCGCCGAGCGCGTGCCGTTCGACGGCCGCGACATCAACCGCATCAAGGTCCTCGACCAGACCGGCCGTGTCCGGGTCATTACCGAGGACCCGCACCCGCAGAGCCGTCCGCCGCGTCAGTGAGACCGGGCCACGGCCGCTTCCTGAACGGCCGGCACCGTACACACGGCAACGACGGCTGTAACGACTAAGCTACCTGAACAGCCGGGCGGCCTGCCGCGCCGGGACCCCTTCCAGGAGCTTGGATATGCGAATCCTGCTGGTCGAAGACGAAGCCCCCCTCCGCGAGACCCTCGCCGCCCGGCTGCGGCGCGAAGGCTTCGCGGTCGACGCGGCCCAGGACGGCGAGGAAGGCCTCTACATGGGCCGCGAAGTGCCGTTCGACGTCGGCATCATCGACCTCGGCCTCCCCAAGATGTCCGGCATGGAGCTCATCCGGGCGCTGCGCATGGAAGGGAAGAAGTTTCCCGTCCTGATCCTGACCGCCCGCTCGAGCTGGCAGGACAAGGTCGAGGGCCTGAAGCAGGGCGCCGACGACTACCTGGTCAAGCCGTTCCACGTCGAGGAACTGCTCGCGCGCATCAACGCGCTCGTCCGCCGCGCCGCGGGCTGGAGCAAGCCGCAGCTCGAATGCGGTCCGGTGGTGCTGGACCTCGCCGCGCAGACGGTCACCGTCAACGGCAGCAACGTCGACCTGACCAGCTACGAGTACAAGGTCCTCGAGTACCTGATGATGCATGCGGGCGAGCTGGTCTCGAAGGCCGACCTCACCGAACACATCTATCAGCAGGATTTCGATCGCGACTCCAACGTGCTCGAAGTCTTCATCGGGCGACTTCGCAAGAAGCTCGATCCGGACGGCACGCTCAAGCCGATCGAAACGGTACGCGGTCGCGGCTATCGCTTCGCCATTCCGCGCAGCGGCGAGTAACGACGCCGCACCTACGCGACGTCACCGGTGCAACGCGCCGGGCTCGACCACGACGGTGTCGCCGCACATGCTGCGCCACCGTCGATCCCCGATGCTGAAACGTCGCGCATCCACCTCTATCCACATCGCCTTCGCCTGTCGCAATTCGCGCTGTATGCGTTTCGCATGGCAGTGGCCGGTTGAACGACGTTCGCGCATCATCGCGAGATGAGGATCGGACAGCCCCGCTCGTTGCAGACACGCCAGTTGCTGGCGGCGAGCCTGTTCCTGGTCGCGTTCCTCGCGTTGGCCGGCTACGCGCTCGATCGCGCGTTCCTCAAGACTGCGCGCGACAATCTTCGTGAGCGACTCGGAAGCTATGCGTTGTCGCTGACCCGCAACGGCGAGTTCGCGCGTGATGGCACGTTCGTGATGCTGTCCGACATGCCGGATGCGCGCTTCTCGCGCCCAGGTAGTGGCCTGTATGCCGAAGTCGTGTTTCCCAACGGGCATTGGGATTCCGAGTCGGCGCAGGGCCCCGGCCTGCCGCCCGCGCCCCTGCTTACACAGGGCGCGCGACGGTTCGAAGGCCCGCTGCCGATGCGCGAGATCGATGGTCGCACCGGCGAGGTCTATCGCTACGGGCTCGGCCTTGTCTGGTCGAGCGACGACTCCAATCGTGCCGCCGAATTTCCGTACACGATCTACATCTACGAAGGCACCGACGCCCTGCGCGAGCAGGTGGAGATCTTCCGCGCCGCGTTGTGGCGCTACCTCGGCGGCGCGGGCCTGTTGTTGCTCCTTCTGCAGGGCGTGATCCTGCGCTGGAGCTTGTTGCCGATGCGGCGCGTCATCGACGAACTCAAGCGCGTGCAGCGCGGACAGGCGTCGCGCATGGGCGAGCGCCATCCGCGCGAACTCGAACCGCTCACCGATTCGATCAACGCCTTCATCGAAAGCGAACGCGAAAACCTCGATCGCCAGCGCAACACGCTGGCCGATCTCGCGCATTCGCTAAAGACGCCGCTCGCCGTGCTGCATTCGCGCCTGGACGATCCGCAGATCGACGTCGAAGGCATGCGCGGCGAAGTGCGCTCGCAGGTGCAGCGCATGACCGACATCGTGTCCTACCAGCTCGCGCGCGCGGCAAGTCGCGGTCACGCGCTGTTCGCCGCGCCGATTCCGCTGGAGCCGCACGCCGAGCAGATCGTCACCAGTCTCGAAAAGGTCTACGCGGCCAAGGGCGTGCTCTGCGAATTCGAACTCGCGGAAGGCATGCAGTTCTACGGCGAACCGGGCGATCTGCAGGAACTGCTCGGCAACCTGCTGGAGAATGCGTTCAAGTGGGCGAAGTCGCGCGTGCTGCTGACGATCACGCCGATCGCCTGCGAGCAGAACCGTCGTCCTGGCCTGCTCATCGCCGTCGACGACGACGGCCCGGGCATCCCGCCGGAGAACGTCGCGCTCGTGCTGCAACGCGGAGTACGCGGCGACGAGCGCGTGCAGGGGCACGGCATCGGCCTGGCAATCGTGCAGGACCTCGTGCGGGCCTATCGCGGCGAACTCGAGGTGCGGAAGTCCGAGGAACTGGGCGGTGCGCGCTTCGAAGTAAGACTGCCGCCCGGGCTCTGACGGGCGCCTCCGCGCCGCACCGTTAGAATCGGCGGATGACGTTCCGCATCCGCGCCATCACCCTCGACCTCGACGACACGCTGTGGCCGATCGCGCCTGCGATCGACCGCGCCGAAGCGGCATTGGATGCATGGCTGGCCGCGAACGTGCCGCATGTCGCATCGCAATGGCCGCTGCACGTACGCCAGCGCCTGCGGTTGCAGGTCGACGCCGAGCGCCCGGACATGGCGCACGACATGACCGCACAGCGGCAGTGGATGCTCGAGCGCATGTTCGTCGAAGCGGGCGAAGATCCCGCGCTGGTGCATGACGCGTTCGAGGCCTACTTCGCCGCACGCTGCGAAGTCGAACACTATCCCGATACCGTCGACGCGCTGGAGCGCATGGCCGCGCACGTGCCGCTCGCGTCCGTGAGTAACGGCAATGCCTGCCTCACGCGCATCGGCCTGATGCCGCTGTTCCGCTTCCAGCTCGGCGCGCGCGAACACGGCGCGGCCAAGCCGACCCCGAGCATCTATCTCGAAGCCTGCGAACGCCTCGGCGTCGCACCGCACGACGTGCTGCACGTCGGCGACGACATCGAGCTCGACGTCGTGGGCGCCGCACGCGCCGGCCTTCGCACCTGCTGGATCGATCGTCGTGGCGAACACTGGCCGCGGCGCGACCTCCAGCCGGACCTGCACTTTCCCGATCTCGCCGCGCTGGCCGACTGGCTGGACGCGCACCTCGCAACGGAACACCACGCCGCATGAACCTGCCGACCGGTTTCGTCGCCTCGTCCGAGGCCGCACTCCCGCTGCGAATCGTCGACCGCGCGCGCACGCCGCAGTGGCGCGATGCGCTGCCGGCCGCCGCGCAGGCGTGGGTCGACATGCAGGCCTTCGACGCGACGCCGGGCACCGCGCTGGTCCTGCCCGGTAACGACGGTGCCGCGTCCTCCGCGCTGATCGCGATCGGCGATGCGTTCGATCCGTTCTCGTATGCGCACGCGCCTCGCGCGCTGCCGCTGTGCGACTGGTCGGTCGCCACCGCACTCGACGCCGCCGAGCGCGACGCGCTGCTGCTCGGCTGGGGTTTCGGCAGCTATCACTTCGGGCGCTATCGCGCGCCGCCGCGCGCGCCGGCGAATCTCGTCGTCGATGCGATGTCCGATGAGGTGCGTGACGTGCTCGCCGCGTGCTTCCGCGTGCGCGATCTCGTCAATACGCCGACGCAGCACATGGGGCCGGATGAGCTCGAACGCACCGTCTGCGAAATCGCCGAAGCGCACGGCGCGCGCATTCGTGTAGTGAGCGGCGACGATCTCATCGGCCAGAATTTCCCCGCGATCCACGCGGTCGGTCGCGCCTCGCACCGTGCGCCGCGCCTGATCCGCCTCGACTGGGGTGATGTGGCGCATCCGCACGTCGCCATCGTCGGCAAGGGCGTCTGCTTCGACACCGGCGGTCTGAACATCAAGACCGGCGACGGCATGCGCAACATGAAGAAGGACATGGGCGGCGCGGCGCATGCGATCGCGCTGGCCGAGCTCGTGATGGCGCGCCGCCTGCCGCTGCGCATCTCGTTGCTGGTGCCGGCCGTCGAGAATGCGATCGGCCCCGATGCGTTGCGACCCGGCGAAGTCATCGCAACGCGCCTCGGTGTGCACGTCGAAGTCGACAACACCGATGCGGAAGGACGCATCATCCTCAGCGACGCGCTCACGCACGCCGCCGAGGACAAGCCCGTGCTGCTGATCGACTTCGCAACATTGACCGGTGCCGCACGCGTTGCCCTCGGCCCCGATCTCCCCGCGCTCTACGCGAACGACGAAGCACGCGCCGCATCGCTGCTGCAGGCGAGCAACGAAACGCGCGATCCGCTGTGGCGCATGCCGCTGTGGCGGCCGTACTGGCGTTACCTGGCGAGCACGGTCGCGGATTTCGCGAACAGCGGCCCGTCGCGCATGGCCGGCAGCGTCACCGCCGCGCTGTACCTCGAACGCTTCGTGCCCGCGCAGCAGCCGTGGCTGCACATGGACACGTATGCGTGGAACGATGTGGACCGCCCCGGCAAGCCCGCCGGCGGCGAAGCGCAGGGTCTGCGCGCCGTGTATGCGATGTTGCGGAGCTTCACGGCGTAACGTCGCGCTACAACCACCCCTTCTGCCGCGCCAGGCGATACGCCTCGACGCGGTTCGCGGCGTTGAGTTTGCCGATCGCTTCGGACAGGTAGTTTCGGACGGTGCCGGACGACAGGTGCAGCTGCGCGGCAATGTCGTTGGCAGTGAGGCCTTCGCCGGCGAGGCGTAGCACCTGTCGTTCGCGGTCGTTGAGCGGGTCGGCTTCGGACCATGCATCGACGGCGAGTTGCGGATCGATCGCGCGGCCGCCCCGATGCACCTGGCGAATCGCTTCGGCGAGCTGTTCGGCCGGTGCGTCCTTCAGCACGTAGCCGCCGACCCCTGCATCGAGTGCGCGACGCAGGAAGCCGGCGCGCGCGAACGTCGTCGCGATGACGATGCGCACGGGCAGTTCGTGGCGACGGATGCGCTGCGCGAGTTCGAGGCCGGTGAGGCCCGGCATCTCGATGTCGGTGACGAGGACGTCCGGCTTGAGCCGTTCGACTTCGCGCCACGCGGTGACGCCATCCGGTGCCGCAGCGACCACTTCGATGTCGGATTCGAGCGCGAGCAGCGCGGTCAGCGCGCCGCGCACCATCGCCTGATCCTCGGCGAGGAGGACGCGGATCATCGGGCGTGCAGCGGCTTCGGCATGCGCGAACGGTAGCAGACCGGATTCACGCAGCGCGCGCGTCGTCGATATCCGGTTCGGGCAACGTGGCCGCAGGCTTGGGCAGCGGAACGCAGGCTTCGAGGCGCGTGCCGGCCGACGAGGATTCGATCCGCAGCTTGCCGCCCAGCGCTTCGACGCGTTCGCGCATGCCGGAGAGTCCGTTGCCCGGCGTGATCGCACCGCCGCGGCCGTCGTCGGCGATGCACAGCTTCACCTCGCGCGGCGTCGATGACAGCGTGACTTCGGCGTGCCGTGCGCGCGCATGGCGCTGGATGTTGGTCACCGCTTCGCGCACGGTCAGCGCGAGCACGGTTTCGATCTCCGGCGACAGCGTGACGGGTGCGAGCGCGTACTGAAGTTCGATGGCGTCGGACTCGAGCAACAGGCGCGCAGAGGCCAGTTCTGCGCCGAGTCCGGCCGCGCGAATACCCGTGACCGCGCTACGCACCTGCGTCAGCGCTTCGCGCGCAACGCGCGAAACCTCGTCGAGTTCACGACGCGCGGACGCCGGATCGCGATCGACGAGCTTGCTCGCGAGTTCGGACTTGAGCGCCACCAGCGACAGCGTATGACCGAGCAGATCGTGCAGGTCGCGGCCGATGCGTTCGCGTTCGGCGAGCGCTGCGAGGCGGCGCACTTCGTCGTGGCTGAGCTTGAGGGCGCTGTCCGCCTGTTTGCGGCGGATGTAATGCACGTTCATCAGGCCGACGACGAGGCCGACGACGACCGCGTTCAGCACGTAGATCCACGGCAGGTGCAACGCGATCCAGTACGCCGAATACGTCGCGACCAGCACCACCATCGCGATGATCGCCGCACGCGGACGGAACGCGAAGGGAAGGTAGGCGCAGGCGTAGATGATGTAGCCCTGCCCACCGGGATTCCATGGTGTCAGCGCGAAACCGAGCGCCGCGATGGCCAGCGACACCGGCAAGGTGCGCCGGCAGTCACCGTAGTGGATGTACGCGAACAGGCCGAGGAAGATCGCGTAGCTGCCGAGCGTCGGCCAGAGCCAGTGCGGGAACGCGCCGGGCGCTTCGGTCAGCGGGACCAGGAAGATCCACATCGACCACACCAGGTTGAGCCACGATTGCCAACCCGTGCCGATCTGCGTGACCTGGATGATCGACCTGCCGCCGTCGTCGCGTTTCGTGTTCATGCCGCCCGCCCCGTGAGTGCGCCCATGATGCCGCCTTGTGCCTCAGCCGCGCGCCAGCCGGCGACGCGCGGCAACGAAGAACACCGTCGCGTAGAGGGCGAGCACGAGCGCATGCAGGCCGACTGCGCCATCCGACTTCGCGCCCACCGTCGCCAGCGCGATCTGCGACAGGTGATACGCCGGCCACAGCGGTGCGATCTTCGCGATGAAGCCGGGCAGCATCGACAGCGGCATCCACAGGCCGGCGAGGAACGCCATCGGCAGGTAGGTCATGTTGACCACCGCCGGCGCGCCCTGGCCCGACACCACGCTGCCGATGAACAGCCCGATCGCGCAGAACGGAAGCACGCCGAGCAGGTCGACCAGCACCAGCGACACCGCCTGCGATGCGGTGAGCGATACGCCGGCGACGGTCAGGCCGATGGTGAGCAGCAGCAGCGAGATCGCCGTGGCGAACAGCATCGCCATCGCCATGCGCGACAGCAGGACCGCGCCGGCCGGCACCGGTTGGGCGCGCTTGAGCGTCAGGAAGCCGCGCTCGCGATCCATCGCGATGGCGACGCCGAAGCCGAAGAGGCCGGGCGCCATCACGCCGAACACGCCGTAGGTCGCGAGCAGGTAGGTGGCGACGTCCGGGCCGCCCTTGTGGTTGAGCAGCACCGCGAACAGCACGTAGAACATCGGCGGGAAGACGAGCGTCGGCACCGCGAAGGACGGCGAACGCAGCAGGCGCAGGAATTCGTTGCGGCCTTCCAGCCAGTAGGCGCGCAGCGCGTTCGGGCGCGCGGGCAGGGCGACGGTGTTCATGCGGCCTCCTTGGTGATTTCGACGAATGCATCGGCCAGGCCGGCGCGGGTGACTTCGAGGTCCGACAGCGTGGGATCCTCGGTGAGAAGCCGGTAGACGACGGCTTCGACCGCGTCCGCGACGATCTCGAGGCGTTCGCCGTCGTGCGTGGCGGCAAGCACGTCGGGCCATGCGGCGATGGCCGCGGTGTCGAGCGACGACACGCAGCGCACGCGACGCTGCGAAACGCGCGAGCGGATCTGCGCCACGCTGCCCTGGGCGACCACGCGCCCGCCATTGATCACGACGACGCGATCGGCGAGTGCTTCGGCTTCCTCGAGGTAATGCGTGGTCAGCACCACGCCGGTGCCGTCGGCGACCAATTCGCGGATCGCCGCCCACAGCTTCTGCCGCGCGTCGATGTCCAAACCGGTCGTCGGCTCGTCGAGGAACAGCAGCTTCGGACGCCCGCAGATCGCCATCGCGAACTGCACGCGACGCTGCTGGCCGCCGGAGAGCCGCCCGTAGCGACGCTCGAGCAACCCGTCGAGACCGGCCAGCGCCACGCAGTCGGCGATGCTGCGCGGGTTCGCGTAATAACTGCGCGTCACTTCGATCAGTTCGCGCACCTTGAGGGTGTCGGGGATGCCGGCCGACTGCAGCATCACGCCGACCTGCCGGCGCGCCTCGACCTCGTGCGGGTCGCGATCGAACAGCAGCACGCGGCCGTCGTCGGCGGAGGTCAGCCCGAGCATCAGGGCGATGGAAGTGGACTTGCCGGCGCCGTTCGGGCCGAGCAGGGCGAGCAGCTCGCCGCCGCGGACCTCGAGGTCGAGGCCGTCGAGCGCAAGGACGTTGCCGTAGCGCTTGCGGACGCCGGCCAGGCGGGCGAGCGGCGAGAGCGTGACCGTGGAACCCATGACGCATCTCCGGTGGAAGGTGGCGCCACGATGCGCCGCGTCCCGCGATCGCGGCAGTCGCGGGTGTCAGGAATTCCACGTGACAACCGTCAGGTGACGCGGCCCCGCCCCCGCCGTAACCTGCGCCCCATCGTCGCCCTTGGGGCATGCCGGCCGGAGCCGGTCATGCGGGCGACATCCCTCTGTCGTAATGGAACGCGATGAACACGTCCGCTGACCTGCTCAAGGAACTCCGCATCGACCGCAACGCCGCGCCGCCGCCGTCGCCGAGCCGGCGCGGGCGGTGGATCGGCCTCGCGATCGCCGGCGTGGTGCTCGTCGGCGGCGGGATCGCGTTCGCATTGACGCGCGGAAACGCGGGGCCGGAAGTGCACGTCGCCGAAGTCACCGCGATCGGTGCGAACGGCGGCAACACATCGGTGCTCGACGCGACGGGTTATGTCGTGGCGCGTCGCATGGCGACGGTGTCGGCGAAGATCACCGGCAAGGTGCGCGAAGTGCGCATCGAGGAAGGCCAGCACGTGCCCGCGGGTTACGTCATGGCGACGCTCGATCCGGTCGACGCCGACGCCACCCGCGCACTCGCGGGCGCGCAGGTCGAGGCGTCGCGCACGCAGATCGCGAACGTGCAGGCACAGCTGCGCGAAGCCGAGGCGAACGTGCGCCGGCTCTCGTCGCTGGTCGGCCAGCAGCTCGTGTCGAAGGCGCAGTACGACCAGGCGATCGCGCAGCGCGATGCCCTGCGCGCGCAGCTCGCGAGTGCGCAGCGCGGCACGCAGGTGTCGAGTGCGAACCTGCGGATCGCCGAGAACGGTGTCGACAACACTGTCGTGCGCGCACCGTTCGCGGGCGTCGTCATTGCCAAGGCCGCGCAGCCGGGCGAAATCGTGTCGCCGCTGTCCGCGGGCGGCGGCTTCACGCGTACCGGCATCGGCACGATCGTCGACATGGATTCGCTGGAGGTCGAAGTCGACGTCGGCGAGGCCTACATCGGTCGCGTCAAGCCGGGCATGCCGGTCGAGTCCGTGCTCAACGCGTATCCGGACTGGAAGATTCCATCGGAAGTGATCGCGATCATTCCGACCGCCGATCGCAGCAAGGCGACGGTGAAGGTGCGCATCGCGCTCAAGCAGAAGGATGCGCGCATCGTCCCGGATATGGGCGTGCGCGTGAGCTTCCTCGAACGCGAGCAGCCGGCCGCGCAGAACCGCGTGCCGGCCGTGCTGGTGCCGTCGGCCGCGATCGTCGATCGCGACGGCAAGCAGGTCGCGTTCGCCGTCGAAGGCGACGACACGAAAGCGACCGTGAAGCGGCGCGAACTCAAGGTCGGTCGCACGCTCGGCGACGACCGCGAAGTATTGACGGGACTCAGCGGCGGCGATCGCGTCGTGCTCGAGCCCGGCGACACGCTCACCGACGGTGCGCGCGTGCGCATCGCCAAGGACAACGCGGACGGCGCGTCCGAATAACCCATCGCAACGGTCACAGGGAGTGGTGTCATGACGTTGGATCTGCAACAGGCCCAGGCCGACATGCGCCGGGCGTACTACGGCGGCGCGACCGGCATGGTGGCCTCGTCCATCGCGTGGTTCGCGGCAGGCTGCGTCGCGCTGCGCGGCTTGGCGGATACCGCGGTGTGGACACTCTTGATCGCGGGCCTCTTCATCTTCCCGGCGTCGGTGCTGCTGTCGAAGCTCGTCGGCCGCAGTGGTGCACACGCGAAGGGCAATCCGCTCGGCATGCTCGCTGGCGCGACGACGTTCTGGCTCGTCTTCAGCCTGCCACTCGCATACGCCGCGTCGCGCCTGCACGTCGAATGGTTCTTCCCGGCGATGCTGCTCGTCATCGGCGGCCGCTACCTCACGTTCGACACGCTCTACGGCGAACGCCTGTACTGGCCGTGCGGCCTCGCGCTCGCCGCGGCGGGCTTCGCGCTCGGCCGCGTGTTCATGACGCCGTCGATCGCCGCGTTCACCGGCGGCGCGATCGAAGCCGGCTTCGCCATTGCCATCGCGCTGCGCGAACAACGCGCCGCGCGCCTCGTCACCGCCTGATCCACGCATTCCAGCAGGAGATCGCCATGTCGTCGCTCGTCAGCATCCGAGGCCTGCGCAAGACCTACCAGCGCGGCGCCGAACGCGTCGAAGTGCTCCACGGCATCGACCTGGAGATTCCCGAGGGCGACTTCGTCGCGCTCATGGGCCCGTCGGGTTCGGGCAAGTCGACGCTGCTCAACCTCATCGGCGGGCTCGACACGCCCACCGGCGGCGAAGTCGAGATCGGCGGTCGCCGCATCGACACGCTGCGCGCCGGCCAGCTCGCCAACTGGCGCAGCGACAACGTCGGCTTCGTGTTCCAGTTCTACAACCTGATGCCGACGCTCACCGCGCAGAAGAACGTCGAATTGCCGCTGCTGCTGACCAAGCTCAACGCATCGCAGCGTGCGCGCAACGCGGCGATCGCCCTGCAACTCGTCGGCCTCGCCGATCGCGCCAAGCACAAGCCGAACGAGCTCTCCGGCGGCCAGCAGCAGCGTGTCGCGATCGCCCGGGCGATCGTCTCCGACCCGACGCTGCTGATCTGCGACGAACCGACCGGCGACCTCGATCGCCAGTCCGCCGAAGAAATCCTCGCGCTGCTGCAGACGCTCAATCGCGACCACGGCAAGACCATCGTGATGGTGACGCACGATCCGAAGGCCGCGGACCACGCGCGTCGCACCGTGCACCTGGACAAGGGCGTGCTCGTCGCCGAGCCGGCCTACGCGCACTGATCCCGTCGCGGCGCATCCGCGCCGCCGCCTCCGCACCGCGGAGCCTTTCGACGAATCGAAGAGGCGGTCATGAAATACCTGCATCTCATCTGGGCTTCGCTGTTTAGAAGCCGCACGCGCACGCTGCTCACGTTGCTGTCGGTGTTCGTCGCGTTCTTCCTGTTCGGCATGCTTGATTCGGTGCGTGTCGCCTTCAATTCGGGCGGCGACGTGACCGGCGCGAATCGCATGGTCGTGGCCTCGCGTCTGTCGATCACGCAGATGCTGCCGTACCGGCTCGATCCGCAGATCGCGTCGATCCCGGGCGTGCGCAAGTCGTCGTACGCCGCATGGTTCGGCGGTATCTACCAGGATCCGAAGAACTTCTTCCCGAACTTCTCGGTCGGGCCGGGCTATCTGGACCTCTATCCCGAGTTCAAGCTCTCGCCCGCGCAACGCAAGGCGTGGGACGCCGATCGCCAGGGCGCGATCGTCGGCGAAGCCCTCGCGAAGAAGTTCGGCTGGAAGGTGGGCGACACCATTCCCATGCAGGCGACCATCTTCCCGACCAAGGGCAGCAATGACTGGTCGTTCAAGCTCGACGGCATCTTCCGCATCGACGACGTCAAGCGGAAGGGCCAGGAACAGGTGATGTTCTTCCACTGGAACTACTTCGACGAGGCCAACGACTACGTCAAGGGCCGCGTGGGCTGGTACATCGTGCAGGTCGAGAATGCGGGCGTGTCGAACCGCGTCGCCAAGTCGATCGACGCCCTGAGCGCGAACTCCGACCACGAAACCAAGACGCAGACGGAAGAAGCGTTCAACCAGTCGTTCGCCAAGCAGATCGGCGACATCGGCCTGATCGTCACCGCGATCATGGGCGCCGTGTTCTTCACCCTGCTGCTGCTTACCGGCAACACGATGGCGCAGGCGGTGCGCGAGCGCATTCCCGAACTCGCGGTGCTGAAGACGATCGGTTTCCAGGACCGTACCGTGCTCGCGCTCGTGCTGTTCGAGTCGATCCTGCTGGTCGCGATCGGCGCGATTCTGGGCCTGCTGTTTGCGCCGGCGGCGATGCAGGTCGTGAGTCGCGGCAGCGGCGGTTTCATCGCCCTGCCCGATCGCCTGCCGCCGGAGAGCTGGACGATGGGTCTCGTGCTGATGCTGCTGTTCGGCGTCCTCGCCGGCCTGCTGCCCGCCCTGCGCGCCATGCGCCTCAACATCGTCGACGCCCTGGCCGGGCGCTGAGGAGGACACGTCATGCGCAAGAATCGATTCCTTGAACGCGCCAAGCGCGCACTGGCGAACTTCGGCGTGGTCCTCGCGCTCGTCGCCGGGCTCGTGGTGTGGATGTTCCTCTCGTGGCCCATGGTGCTCGGCCTCGCCGTACTCGCCGCGCTGTGGTTGTTCTTGACGCGCAGCGGTCGCCTCGCGCTCGCGGCCGCGCAGGTCGGCATCGCCGGCCTGCCGCAACGCCTCGGTGCGTCGTCGGTGATCGTGGTCGGTATCGCCGGCGTGGTCGGCGTGCTCGTCGCGATGCTCGCGATGGGCGAGGGCTTCCGCGCGACGCTCGCGAGCACCGGCGGCAACGACACCGCGATCATCCTGCGCGGCGGTTCGCAGGCCGAGACCAACTCGGTGATCACGCGCGACCAGGTGCCGCTGCTGCAGTCGCTCGACGGCATCCAGCGTGGTCCGGACGGCCGCGGCCTGATTTCGCCCGAGCTGTCGCAGGTGGTGAACCTGCCGTCGAAGGCCGATGGCACCGACTCCAACGTGCAGTTCCGCGGCGTCGGTCCGGCAGCGTGGCAGGTGCGTCCCAAGCTCAAGATCGTCGAAGGCCGCAAGTTCAATCCGGGCCTGCGCGAGGTCGTGGTCGGCCGCGGTGCGCAGAGCCAGTTCCGCGGGCTCGAGGTCGGCAACAAGCTCAAGCTCGCGCAGCAGGAATGGACGGTGGTCGGTGCGTTCCAGTCCGGCGATTCGCACGACTCGGAACTGTGGGCGGATGTCGACGTGCTCGGCCCTGCGTATCAGCGCCAGGCTTTCCAGTCGGTGACGGCGAAGCTCGACGGATCCGGCGGGTTCAAGCGCCTCAAGGCGGCGCTCGCCGCCGACCCCCGCCTCAAGCTCGACGTGCTCACGACGCACGACTATTACGCCAAGCAGTCCGAGAACCTCACCAAGCTGATCAACATCCTCGGCAAGGTGATCGGCGCGATCATGGCGCTGGGCGCGATCTTCGGTGCGCTCAACTCGATGTATGCGGCGGTGTCGGGGCGTGCCCGCGAGATCGCGACGATGCGCGCACTCGGCTTCCGCGGCCTGCCGGTCGTCACCGCCGTGATGCTGGAGACGATGCTGCTCGCGCTCGTCGGCGGCGTGATCGGCGCGCTGGTCGCGTGGCTGCTGTTCAACGGCCACTCGGTGTCGACGCTGGGCAATAACTTCAGCCAGGTCGTGTTCCAGTTCCGCGTCTCGCCCGAACTGCTGTGGACCGGCCTGAAGTGGGCGCTCGGCATCGGCCTCGTCGGCGGCCTGTTCCCCGCGCTGCGTGCGGCGCGGATGGAAGTGACGGACGCGTTGCGCGCGCAGTGATGTCGAAGCTTCGCGAGCGGATGCGCATCGCGCAGGACTATGAGCTCGCGCTTGCGGGTCATGCTGGGCAGGCAGAGTCGTCGCCACCGGCTCCGCTTGTCGCGCGCTACCGGTTGCCGGGTGTCGAAGCGCTGGCGCTGATCGTGATCGGGGGCCTGTTCCTGCTCCCGATCCCCTCCGACGTTGCGCACCATCGCTTCGGCATGATGGCGGTCAACGCCGCCGTCGCCGGACTTGGCCTTTACGGCGCGTGGCATCTGTTCGCGCGAGCCTCGCGGTCCGCTCGTCCCGCGATCCTCATGGATTCGACGGGCATCGAGACGCGGCGCTCTCGTGTCGCTTGGAGCGACATCGTCGGCATCGCGGTGCAGTCGTCGTATTCGCGTTCTGGTGAGCGGTGGTATCTGAACCTGCTGGTGCGCGATGCGACGGCGAAGGACGGTTTGCGCCTGCGGCCGATCACGCTGTCGGGCGTGGATCAGGAACCGGACGAGCTGTATCTCCGCGCACGTGCGTTCCGCCGCACCGTCCAAGCGCCGTGGCTTCCCTCTTGGATCGGGCATGCACCGCTACAAGCGGTGCATGGGCAACTGACCGAAGCCGAACGACGGGCGGCGCGGCGTTCCGGACCTCCGCAGATTCCGTCCGACGCCTGATCGCTCGACCAGCGCCTCCGGTCAGGCCGCCGGCTCTTGCTCCGCGGCCGCCGGCTTCGACGCCCGCGCCTTCGACAGCGTGATGATCACCACGCCCGAGAGGATCACCGCCATTGCGCCGACGTCCTGCATGGTGAAGTGCTCGCCGCCGAGCAGTGCGCCGAAGACCACGGCCAGCGGCGGGTTGACGTAGGCGTAGCTCGTCGCGAGCGCCGGGCGCACGTGGTGCAGCAGCCAGATGTAAGCGGTGAAGCCGAAGATCGAACCGGCGACGACGAGGTAGAGCATCGCGAACGTCGATGACGTGCTCGGCACCGCGGCGAAGCGCTCGCCGTGGATCAGTGCGGCGACGAGCATCCAGCCGCTGCCCGCGATCATCTGGCCACTCGCGGCCATGAAGGGTTCGGGCAGGTCCTGGTCGCGGCTCCAGATGGAGCCCCACGCCCACGCGATCGGCGCGATCGTCAGGCAGACGAGGCCGAGCGTCGATCCGCGCAACGCGCTACCGGCGTTGAGCCAGACGACGCCCAGGAAGCCGACCACCAAGCCGATCCATTCCACGCGCGACGGATGGCGCCCACGCAGCATCGCGAACAGGCCGGCGAACAGCGGCATCGAGGCGACCGCGATCGCCGCGAGGCCGGAACTCACCTGCGTCTCCGCGAGGTTCACGAAGCCGTTCGACAGCAGCACCATGAAGATCGACAGCACGATCAACGTTCGCCATTGCTTCACGGTCGGCCCCGGCGTACCGCGCAGGCGCAGCACGATGAACATCAACAGGCCCGCGATGAACATGCGGCACGCGCCGAGCAGGAACGGCGGATAGCCCTTCAGCGCGAAGCGGATGGCGAGATAGGTCGAGCCCCACAGCACGTAGAGCGAGGCGAGGGCGGCGGCGACGGCGAGCGGCGACGCGGTGCGCGCGGCAGGGGCGTGCATCGGGTGGGATCCGGGAAGAGCCGCGGCGCGGCCGACCCGTACAGCCTATCGCCTGCGACGCGGCGCCGTCCGTGCCGAACGTTGGATCACCGTGTTGCGCGGCGTCAGTAGCCGGTGCCGGCCTCCTCGATCACCTCGTCCTCGTAGTCGGCGAAGCGATTGAGCTCGACGCGATCGAGCCGGAACTTCTGCGCGGCCGCGGAGAACTCGAGCAACGACAGGATGCGCTGCGGTTCGCGCGCCCAGGGTGGTACGTAGGTCGCGCGGCCGATCAGGCCCGCCTGCTGGTAGGGCGCGAGGTTGATCGCATCGCCGGTGGTGACGCGCCCGACGACCAGCATGCGCAGCAGTTCCGCGCGGCCTTCCTGCAGGGCCTTGCGCACGAACAGGTGGGTGATGAAGAGACCTTCGAGATACGCGCCATCCTTGGTGAAGCAGACGCGCCCGTGCACGTCGCCGCCGCGGAAGATGCGCGACGCGCTGCGGTAGCTCTCGACGTCGCTTTGGCCGGCATCGAGGAAGCCCTTGAACACTTCGATGAAGTCCGCGCCTTCGAGTGCGCGCTGCACCATCACCACGCGCAACGCGATGCGACGCAGGCGCACGATGTCCATCGCGCCGGTCACGCATTCGGCGAAGGTGGCGAGGCCTTCCTGCGCGCGCGTCGTGCGCGGTGCGCCAAGGCCCAGCACCTTGAAATAAGGTTGGTGCTTGCCGTTGAGCGAGGTCGCGGTGTGGATGAACGCCTCGTGCTCGAGCAGCTGGTCGAGGTCGGCGTCGGAGAACACAGCGGTCGCACGCAGCTTGATCTTCGTGCTGCTCGCGGTCGCCTTCGACGACAGCGTCGCATCGAGCACGACCTCGACCCGATCGTGGGTAAAGAATTCGCCGATGCGCTCGCGCAGATGCTCCGCGAACACCTCCGCGTTCATCGCGCACTCCACCGGCGGCAACAACTGGCGATCGATGAGATCGTCCGTGATCGTCAGCACCTCGCGTGCGCCATCGGCATTGCTTGCGTCCTGGCTGCGATAACGCACGTCGGGTCGGCCGTAGAGCAGCACCGAGCACCGGGTGAATCCGGGTTGCCCGATCTGTTCGAGCATGCGCGCGGCGACGCGATAGCTCCACGCGGTCTTGAACAGCCAGTTGCCGATCGGATGGCCGCGATCGAGGCCGTGCATGATCGTGTCGAGCGCATCGAGTTCGGCGTCGAGCGGTACGGGAACCGTCGGCGGTTTCGGCAGTTGCGGGCGCCCGGCGTTCCACGCGTCGAGGAACGTCGTCTCCATTTCGGCCGGCCAGCCGATCGCCTGCAGCACCTTGATGTTGCGCGCGACCTTGCACAACGCGCGGTCCGCATCGAACAGCGATTGCAGGCGCGGATCGGTGTCGGTGCGGACGGCGGATGTCGTGCCCACGTGGCGTCTCCATGCGTGCGCGCACGCGTTCGCACCCCGCGTGCGATGCATGCGTCGCCCAGTCGTGCATCGCATTAGGCGCGCATCGCGCGGACCTGCCTATTGCCTCTTGGTGCAGCGACCGGGCGGCGCTATGGCGCACGCGCTGCGCGCGGTCGCTTGCGATGCACGAACCGTCGAGTCAGACGTTGCGCCACGTCGCGACTCAGCTTCATGAGCGGCTGCAGCGCCAAGCGTCCATTGAGCGGCAGGTGGGGTGACCGCTAAGGTGGCGTCAACGCGTAGTGAAGGCTGAAGGCCGCCGGGAGTTCTGTTGTCGATGATGTTCGAAGCGATCCGACCGTTCGACGAGGTCCCGTCACATGCGTGCTGGCTGCACGACCTTCGCAACATGGTCAGCACCGCGAGCGTGGCGGCCCGGATCGGCCGCGAACTCGTCCATGACGACGCCGCTTCGGCGATCGAACTCCTGCGCGAAGCCGAAGCGGCGCTGCAGCAGTGCCGGGAGCTCCTGGCCAATGGTGCCGAGCATGTGCGCGCCGACGGCGAGCCCGCTGTGCCCACGCTCTTGCCGCCGCTAGCCGAACACCGTCGCGACGGCGACAGCAGCGCTCTTCGCGACGGTTGAACCGCGCTACGCCCGCTCGCGTTCGAGCACGCGCTGCTTGAGCGGCAGTCCCCAGCGATAACCGCCGAGCGAGCCATCACCGCGCACGACACGGTGGCACGGCACGACGATCGCGAGCCGATTACCCGCACATGCACGCGCCACTGCTCGCGCACCGCGCGGCGCACCGAGTGATTGCGCGAGTTCCGCATAGCTGCGCGTCTCGCCCTTCGGGATACGCATCAGCGCATCCCACACGCGCTTCTGGAACGCGGTGCCGATGAGATCGAGTTCGACCTCCGACGCCAGGCCCGCGAGCGCGTTCGCGACCGACTGCAGGCGCGGCGCGAGATAGTCGTCGCGGCCGTCGTCCACGCGCTCCAGCGTTGCGTGCGGAAATTCGTGGCGCAGCTTCGCTTCCAGTGCGGCTTCGTCGTCGCCGAGTTCGATCGCGCAGATGCCGCGTTCGGTCGCGGCGACGAGCGCACGCCCCAGCGCGGTGTCGATCACGCTCCAGCGCACCGCCTCGCCGGCACCGCCGCGGCGATAGCGCGACGGCGCCATGCCGAGTCGCGCCGCGCCCGCTTCGTACACGCGGGACGGTGAGCCATAGCCCGCATCGACGATCGCGGTGGTGACATCGACCCCGTCGCGCAACGCCTGCTTGAGGCGGCCGAGCTTGCGCTGCGCGAGGTAGTCCGCGGGGCTCAGGCCGAAGCGCGCGGCGAAGCGGCGCTGCAGGTGCGCCGGGCTCCAGCCGACGGCATCGGCCAGCTGCTGCAGCGTGGGCTCGCCCGCGTCGAGGAGGTCGCGGGCGCGGTCGAGTTTGTTGGTGGCGCGATCCATGGCCTCAACGATAACGGGCGCCCGAAGGCGCCCGCTATCCGTTTGTTGCGATGTCCGCTCGACGTCAGTCGGCCCAGTGGCCCGGGCTGCGCGCGGTCGGCAACACCTTGGCCGACAGCTGGCGATCGGCGTTGAGCAGGCTCACCGCGTCGCCGAGGATCGATGCGGCCTCACGCAGCAGCGGGTCCGGACGCTTGTCGGCGAGCTTGTCGCGCTGCGCATCCTTCGCGATGTCGCGCTCGTTCGCCTGCAGGCCGTCGTCGTTGTCGTCCGCGAGCGGATCCAGCGAGAGACCGAGCTTGGCGCGTTCGGCCTGGCGCAGCTTGCGCTTGGCTTCCTCCTGGTCGCGTTCGCCGCGGCGTTCGGCCTCGTTGAGCGAGATCGACTTCTCCGCGCGTTCCTTGCGGAACTGTTCGACGTCCTGGCTCCACCACTGGAACTCGGGATCCGTCGTGATGCGCTGCTCGTGATGCGTGAGCAGCGTCGGCAGGATCGGACGGAAGTCGCCGTACGTGGTGTGCGGCACCGCGGCGATGCGCGCCCACGGCAACGCGTTGTCGTACGTGCTCTCGCCGAACTCCGTCGCATCGACCGACGCCGGGAACGCGATGTCGGGCACGACGCCCTTGTGCTGCGTCGAGCTGCCGCTCACGCGGAAGAACTGCTGCACGGTGAGCTTGACCTGGCCGAAGCGCGCCTGTTCGTTCGCCGGCCAGCGGTCGAGGTCGAGCAGCGTCTGCACGGTGCCCTTGCCGAACGTGGTCTCGCCGATGACGAGGCCGCGACCGTAATCCTGAATCGCGCCCGCGAAGATCTCCGACGCCGACGCCGAACCGCGATTGATCAGAACCGCGAGCGGGCCTTCCCACGCGATCTGCTTGTCGTCGTCGCCGTTCACCGTGACGCGGCCACCGGATTCGCGCACCTGCACGACCGGGCCCTGGTCGATGAAGAGACCCGTGAGTTCGATCGCTTCGTCGAGCGAGCCGCCGCCGTTGTTGCGCAGGTCGAGCACGACGCCATCGACATGCTGCTGCTGCAGTGTCTGCAGCAGCTTGGCGACGTCGCGCGTGGCGGAGGCGAAATCCTTGTCGCCGCGACGGCGTGCGTCGAAGTCCTGGTAGAACGCCGGCAGCTTGATCACGCCGATCTTCTGCGCGGGCTTGCCGTTCGCGGCCGGCACGTCGATGGTCTCGGCCTTCGCAGCCTGGTCTTCGAGGCGCACGCGATCACGCACGATGTTGACGCGCATCGGCTTGGAATCGAGCGGCGATTCCGCCGGCACGACATCCAGGCGCACCGTGGTGCCCTTGGTGCCGCGGATCTTCGCGACGACATCGTCGATGCGCCAGCCGACCACGTCTTCCATGGGGCCGCTCGTGCCCTGGCCGACCGCCATCACGCGATCGCCCGGCTTGACCTTGCCGGTCTTCGACGCCGGACCGCCCGCGACGATCTCGCGGATCGCGACGACGTCGTCCTGCTTCTGCAGAACGGCGCCGATGCCTTCCAGCGTGTTCGACATCGTCAGGTTGAAGTTGTCGGCGCTGCGCGGGGTGAAGTAATCCGTATGTGGATCGACCGCGTTCGCATACGAGTTGAGGAAGGACTGGAAGACGTCCTCGCCCTTCAATTCGCCGATGCTCTGCGCGAGGTTCGCGTAGCGCTTGTCGAGCGTCTTGCGGATTTCATCGGGCTGCTTGCCGGCGAGCTTCAGGCGCAGCCAGTCGTTGCGCACCGACTCCTTCCACAGCGTGTCGAGCGCAGCGGAGTCGTTGGCCCACGGCACGTCCTTGCGGTCATACTGGAACTCGTCCTTGCCACTGAAATCGAAGATGTTCTGCTTGAGCAGGTTGCGTGCGTACTGCGCGCGCGCCGTGGCGTTCTGGCGGTACGCCGCGAAGATCGCGTAGGCCGGGCTCAGGTCGCCGCTCTTGATCGCGTCGTCGAGCTTGTCCTTGTACGCGTCGAACTTCGCGACGTCCTGCGCCGTGAAGAACTGCTTGTTCGGATCCAGCGCTTCGAGATAGCGCTTGTAGATGTCGGCGCTCAGCGCGTCGTCGAGCGCGCGCGGGCGGTACGCGTAGCGACTGTCCGACAGCAACCCGTAGACCAGCTTGGCCGCGGTGGCCTGGTCCTGCGTGGGCGCGTTGGGAATCGCGTTGGACGCACTGTCGGGACGCGCGAGCAGCGCGACCGGCGCGGTGAGGAGGAGGGCGAGCAGAGAGGTCTTGAGCTTCATCGGAACCGGGCGTGGGGACGCCGATCAGGTCCGGCGGATCGCCGGGGGTACCACGGTGGATGCGGTTGAGACCGCAGCCCAGTGCCGAAAGTTGCACGGGCCTTCGACCGCATATGAGCGCGACAGGGGGTGCAGCGCAAGTCGTATCGGGCGCCCGTCGCCCCGCGTTCAGCCGGACTTGCGGGCACCGTCACCCAGCGGCCGTGGCGGTCGGCGGGCGTTCACGACTATGCGCCGCCGGGGCGGCAATGCGGCGTGGAGACGCGCGACGCAGCGTGTCGCGCGCGGGACGGGTCAGGCCGTCTCGACGACGCCCGCTTCGGCCGCCGAGCGATCGGCGTGGTACGACGAGCGCACCAGCGGGCCGGACGCGACGTGGTGGAAGCCCAGCGCGTAGCCGAAGTCCTCCAGCTGCTTGAACTCGTCCGGCGTCCAGTACTTCATCACCGGGTGGTGGTGCGGCGTCGGCTGCAGGTACTGGCCGATCGTGACCATGTCGACGTCGTGCGCGCGCAGGTCGCGCAGGGTGTTTTCGACCTGCTCCATCGTCTCGCCGAGGCCGAGCATCACGCCCGACTTCGTCGCGACATCGGGGTGCTGCGCCTTGAAGCGCTGCAGCAGCGTCAGTGACCACTGGTAATCCGCGCCCGGACGCACGTTCGGATACAGGTCCGGAACCGTCTCGATGTTGTGGTTGAACACGTCCGGCGGATTCGTCGCGAGGATCTCGAGCGCGCGATCCATGCGGCCCTTGCCGCGGAAATCAGGCGTCAGCACTTCGACCTTCGTGCGCGGCGAATGCTCGCGGATCGCCGCGATGCAGTCGACGAAATGCTGCGCGCCGCCGTCGCGGAGATCGTCGCGGTCGACGCTCGTCACCACGACGTAGCGCAGGCCCATGTCGCGCACGGTATGCGCGAGGTTGAGCGGTTCGTTCGGATCCGGCGGCTTGGGTCGGCCATGCGCGACGTCGCAGAAGCTGCAGCGGCGCGTGCAGACCTCGCCGAGGATCATGAAGGTGGCGGTGCCGTGGCCGAAGCACTCGTGGATGTTCGGGCAGCTCGCTTCCTCGCACACGGTGACGAGGCGGTTCTCGCGCAGCTTGGCCTTGAGGTTCGCCACCGCGTTGCCCGACGGAATGCGCACGCGGATCCACGACGGCTTGCGCAGCACCGGGGCGTCTTCGAACTTCACCGGGCTGCGGCCGATCTTGTCGCCGCCCAGCTGCTTGGCGCCCTCGACCAGCGAGGACGCGCTCTCGACGACGGCAAGGGGAATGGTGCGGGACTCGGACATGGCAGCGGCCGGTGGGGAGCGATCCGGCGCGCGGCCGGAGGTGCATTGTCCCGCGCCCGGGCGGCGAACGCCAAAACGCGCGGGAAACGGTGGAGCAGCGCTGGCGGGACGGCGGCGGCGTCAGGCCGCCGCGCTGGAGAAGTCGGGTACGGGTGCCGTGGCGGTCGACAGGCCGAACTGGCGGGCGAGATGCTCGATCAGGCGGGTTTTGACGACCTCCAGCGACGACGGCCCGCCGAGGTCGGCCATGCTCGTCACCTGCAGGCCCGCATAGCCGCAGGGATTGATGCGGCGGAACGGCTCCAGGTCCATCGCGATATTGAAGGCGAGGCCGTGGAAGGTGCAGCCGTGGCGTACGCGGATGCCGAGCGCGCCGATCTTGGCGTCGTTGACGTAGACGCCCGGCGCGCCGTCGCGACGCACCGCGTGGATGTTCCAGTCGGCCAGCGTGTCGATCATCGACTGCTCGACCTTGCAGACGTACTCCTTCACGCCCACCTTGAGCCGGCGCAGGTCCAGCAGCGGATACAGCACGATCTGGCCGGGGCCGTGGTACGTCACCTGGCCGCCGCGATCGACGTGGATCACCGGGATGTCGCCGGGCATCAGCACGTGCTCGGGGTTGCCGGCCTGGCCGAGGGTGAACACCGGATCGTGCTCGACCAGCCAGAACTCGTCGGGCGTCGACTCGTCGCGCGCGTCGGTGAAGGCCTGCATCGCGCGCCAGACCGGCTCGTACGGCTGGCGGCCGAGGTCGCGGACGAGGGCCGTCGGTACGCCGGCGGACGTTGCCGGGGGCTCGGCGACCGCGCAGGCCTCGCTCACAGCGTCCACTTCACTTCCGGGTGGTCGCGCAGCAGCCGATGCGCGCGCTCGTGCTCGTCGCGGTTGTTCGCGCGGAAGCGGATGCGCACCGACACGTACTTGCCGTTCGATGACGCCTTCCAGCTCACGTCCTCGTGGATGAGGTCGACGCCGGCTTCGGTCAACAGGCGCGGCAGCGCGACCTCGAGCCCGGCCTCGGCCGGACCCATCGCGGACAGCTCGAACTCGCCGGGAAACTGGAAGCCGTGCTCGGGGTTGTCGGAATGGATGTCCATGCGCGGATTATGGGGACGCGGGCGTCGCGACCCAATGCGTGCGTCGGAAACGACGACGGCCGCCCGGAGGCGGCCGTCGCGGAAAGCGCAATCGGGGTCAGTGCGACATCTGCAGCAGCATCGACGACACCCAGCCCTTGTTGCCGAATTCGTCTTCGACCTGCCACATGGCGCCCTGCTTCTCGCCGGTCGGGTACAGCATCATGCCGACATCCAGGCTGCGGACGACCTTGCCCTTGCCCGCGGGATCGCTGAACAGGCGGGCGGGCTTGGCGACGGTGACGGCCTGCGTCGCGTTCGCCGCACTGGCGTTGGCCGGCAGGCCGCCGAGCTGCGACACCACGTCGTTGTAGGCCTGGAGGTAGGCCAGCGTGATCACCTGGCCGACTTCCGTGTTCGCGTAGCCGCCGGCGCCGAGGCCGCCGAGGCCGGAACTGCCGAACAGCACGCCGTTGCCCGACCAGCCGAGGTCGGTCTTCTTGGCGTTGCCTTCGGCCATCGCGACCTGCTCGGATGAGCGCACGTCGGTCACGGTCAGCACGACGTTCGCGGTCTTGCTCTTCAAGTTCAGCCCGCCGATCGCGGCACCGGCGCGGCCGCCGACGAGCCCGCCGAGCAAGCCACCGATATTCGCGCCGCTGGCGTTGTTGTTCGCGTTGACGAGGTCCGGAACCATCACGTAGTCGGCGGCCTTGATCTGGCCCTTGCCGATGTTCGAACGGTTGCGCAGCTCACCGCTCGAGGCGAGGTCGCGTTCGCGCATCGCCGCGTTCATGCCGGCGCCGCGGTCGACCAGCGTGAAGCAGCGCGACTTGGCGACGAACAGCTTGATCAGCTTGCTGGGCGCTTCGAGCTGCTGGCCGGTCCACCAGTTGGTCGCGTCCTCCGGCTCCAGCACCGAGATCGTGCCGAGCGGACGCGCGCAGGTCGGGATCTGTGCGGTCTGCTGCTTGCGCATCTCGTCGACGTTGGCCGCGACGGCGGGCAGTGCGGCGAGAGCAAGGGCGGCGAAGAGGGCGGTGGTCCGTACGGTCATGGCATCGAGCATCCTGGCGGTGAGGTCATCGGCGCGGCGCGCCGGCCGCCAGCATAGCGGCTGTACGCGCACCGTCGATCGGCTAGTCGCGCTAAGGAATTGCTAAGACGAAAAAGCCCGCGCGAGGCGGGCTTTTCGTGTCGACGGTGGCGCGGACGCTTACGAGTTCCACCACATCAGCAGTTCGTGCCAGAGGCGCTTGAAGAAGCCGGCTTCCTCGACCGCGTCCAGCGCGACCAGCGGACGCTGTGCGAGCACCTTGTTGCCGAGCATCACGCGCACGGTGCCGATCTTCTGGCCCTTCGCGATCGGGCCGACGATCTGCTTCGGCACGTCCATCACCGGCTTGAGCTGCTGGTAGCGACCGCGCGGCAGCGTGACCATCATCGGCTCGGTCAGGCCCAGGCGTACTTCGTTCTCCGCGCCCTTCCACACGCGCTGCGTCGAGATCGGCTTGTTCGCGTCGTAGAGCTTGTGCGTCTCGAAGAAGCGGAAGCCCCAGTTGAGCAGCGCCTGCGAATCGTTGATGCGCTGGTCGTCCGACGGCTCGCCCATGACGACCGAGATCAGGCGCTGGTCGCCGCGCTGCGCGGATGCCATCAGGCAGAAGCCCGCCGTGGCCGTGTGGCCGGTCTTGATGCCGTCGACGGTCGCGTCGCGCCACAGCAGGCGGTTGCGATTGCTCTGCGTGATCGGGCCGACCGTGTATTCCTTGATCTTGTTGAGCGAATACGACTCCGGGAAGTCGTGGATCAGCGCGCGACCGAGCAGCGCGAGATCGTGCGCCGTCGTGTAGTGACCCTCGGCCGGCAGGCCGTCCGGATTCATCCAGTGCGTCTGCTTCAGGCCGATGCGCTTGGCGTAGGCGTTCATCAGCGACGCGAATGCGTCCTCGCTGCCGGCGATGTGTTCGGCGAGCGCGATGGCGGCGTCGTTGCCCGACTGCACCACCATGCCCTTTTCCATCTCGATCAGCGGCGCGGTCTTGTTGACCTCGAAGCCGGAGTACGAGCCCTCGGTGCCGGCGCCGCCTTTGCGCCACGCGTTCTCGGTCATCATGACCGGATCGTCGCGCTTGACCTTGCCGGCCTTGAGTTCGGCGGCGACGACGTAGCTCGTCATCACCTTGGTGATGCTCGCCGGCTCGACCTGCGTGTCGTAGTTCTCGCCCGCGAGCACGTTGCCGCTGGCGTAGTCGATCAGGATCCAGGCCTTGGCCTGCACGGTCGGCGGCGGCGGAACCGGCAGCTCGTCGATGGCCGGCGGCGGCTGGTTGTTCGGGACGGGGCCGGTCTGCGCGACGGCGAGGCCGAGCGTCAGGGTGAGACCGGCGGCGAGCAGGCCGGCGAGGCGGGCGGGGGACTTCATCAAGGTGGGACTCCGGGCCGGCGGGCGGCGATGGAACGGATTGCGGGCGGACCTTTCTCCGCGGCAGCGAAGAAAGATAAACAAAAGCGCGGGAATGCGTCGGCGACGCGGGCGAAAACCCGCGCGCCGCGGTCAGTCGTGGACGCGTTGCGCGGCGAAGCCTAGACCGCGCAGGCGCGCGGCGAGTTCCGCTTCGGCCGAGGCCGGAAGGGGGCCGACGCGCAGGCGCCAGATCGGCTGGCCCTTGGCGACGGCGTCGAACACACGCGCGTCGGCGATGCCGGCGCCGCGAAGCGTGGCCAGCGCGCGGTCGGCGTTGTCGCGGGTGGAGAAGCTCGCGACCTGCAGGGTGATGGCGCCGCTCGAGGCGACGCCGAGCGTCGCGGTCGGTGCGGAGGTGGTCGGTGCGATCGGCGCGGTCGCGGTCGACATCGGCGCGATAACCGGCGGCGCCGTGGCCGTCGGCGCAGGCGAGGTCACGGTCGTCGACACCGCCGCGTTTACGCGCGGCGTAACGCCGCTCGACGCATCCGCGGACGCCACTACGGTCGGCGTGCCGGTCGCGACATGGATGCCGCGCTCCTTCATCCACGCATCGAAGCGCTGCGTGTCGGACGCACCAGCATTCGCGGCGGTCGCATAGCGGTAATCGCGGGTCGCGACGTCGAGCGCGGTGGGCGTCGGCGGCGGAAGCGAGGGTGCGATCGGCGTCGTGGTGGTCGTGGTCGACGCGAACGTCGTGCCGGTCGCCGTATCACCCGGCTGCAGCGCTTCGACGCGCACGCGGCCCGTCCCGGCAGGATAGATGCCGAGCTTCACCGCGGCGGCGAGGCTGAGATCCATCACGCGCCCGTCGTGGAACGGGCCGCGATCGTTGATGCGGACCACCACCGACTTGCCGTTGGCGAGATTCGTGACGCGCGCGAAGCTCGGCAGCGGCAGCGTCTTGTGCGCCGCGCTGAAGGCGTACATGTCGTACACCTCCCAGTTCGACGTGCGGCGGCCGTGGAATTTCTCGCCGTAGTACGACGCCAGGCCTTCCTCGACGAAGCCGCGCGTGTCGTCGAGCACGCGGTATTCCTTGTCGAGCACGGTGTACGCGGGCTTGTTGCCGAGCTTGCTGCGCGGCAGCGACACGACCTGCGGTTCCGGGATGCAGTCGATGTCGGGGATCGCGCCGGGCACGCGGTCCTTCTCGTCCGGCCGATACAGGCCGCCGGCGACGTAGTCGCCGCGCTTGCTCACGTCTTCTTCGGCCGGCCGGTACCAGCTGCAGTCGCGGCCGGCGGGCGAGGGCGGCTTCACGATCGACGCGGTCGACGGCGAGGACGCGGGACGCGGAGCGCTCGCGCAGGCCGCGAGGCCCGCGCACAGCAGCGCGACGACGATCTTCTTCATGGGGCCGGAGGCGTGTCCGTGGCAGCGGCGGCAGGAAGCGGCGGGATATCGCGGCCGGCGATCGATTCGGCCAGCTGGTACACCGCCATCGCGTAATGCTTGGAGATGTTATAGCGGGTGATCGCGTAGAAATTGCGGAAGCCGAGCCAGTATTCGACACCGTTCGCACCGTCGAAGCGCAGCGGTACGGCGGTCGCGCCGGCCGGCACCGGCGCCAGCGGCTGGTAACCGCGCGCCTTGAGGTCGGCGATCGTGTAGATCGGATCGAGCGCATCGGGTTCGAAGGTCTGCGCCGCGGGATCGTGCGTCGCACGTACCGCCACCGGCCCACCGCGCACCCAGCCGCCCTTCTTCACGAAATAGTTGGCGATCGACGCGAACACGTCGGCCTTGCTGTCGAACAGGTCGCGACGCCCGTCGCCGTCGGCGTCCACCGCGAACTCGCGGTAGCTCGACGGCATGAACTGGCCCCAGCCCATCGCGCCGGCATAGCTGCCCTTGAGCTGGGTGATGTCCATGCCGGTTTCCTTTCCGAGCGCGAACAGCTGCGCGAGCTCGCCGCGGAAGAACTGCTCACGCTGCTCCTCGCGCGCGGCCCTGGCCGGATCGCCGGTGCGCGGGTACGCGAACGCGAGCGTGTACAGCGCATCCACCACCGGATAGCTGCCTTTGTTCGCGCCGTAGCTGGTCTCGACGCCGATGATCGCGGTGATGATCTCGGCCGGCACGCCGAAGCGCGCTTCCGCGCTGGCGAGATCGGCGCGGTTGTCGGCGAGGAACTGGCGGCCGCCGTTGATGCGCGAGTCCGTCATGAAGATCGGCCGGTAGTCGCGCCACGGCTTGGCTTCGGCCGGCCTCGACATCGCGGCGACGATCGAATCGCGGATCTGCGCGTTGGCCAGCACCGACTGGACGTACGCCGGATCGATGCCGTACTGCCGTGCAGTGTCCTGCACGAACTTCGCGCGCGCGACTTCGAACGGCACGCGCGGCGGCAGCGGCGCGGGCGTCGGAGGCAGCGTGGTCGCGGACGGTGGCGGAGTCGCCGGCTTCGGCGGCACCGCGCACGAAGCGGCGGTGAGCACGAGAGCGGCGGTGAGCGTGCGGAGGAGCGGGCGGCGAATCGTCGTCATCGTCGCGAGGTTATCACGCGATTTTCGCGCGAATCACACGTTTCAAGGCCTCTATGGCGACGGTTCAGCACGCTGGCGTCGACGCACCGCGAGCTGACCGGCCGCTGCGCCGATCGCATCGGCGATCGCGTCGAATACGTCCGCCGAGCGCGAGGCCGTGAATGCGCCTTGCGCGACCTCGATCGCGATGCCGAACACGATCACGCCGAGCAGCACATGCAGTCGACGTGTCGGAAACAGCCACGCGCCGTAACCGGCGAGCACCGCATAGCCGAGCGCATGCTCGAGCTTGTCCATGCCATCGAATGTGGGTGGCGGCAGGTCGTGCGCCGGCAACAGCGAGCCGACGGTGATGACGACGAACATCGCGATCCAGATCGCGACGAGACCCGCGCGTCGCGTCACAGGCGATGGCTCAGGTCGCCGGCCAGGAACGCCGCACCGAACTCGACATCCTTCGAAAAGCCCATCGCCTGGAAGCGCTCGCCCATTTCCCCGGGCAGCGTCAGGCGCTTCACCTCGCCCGTGCGACGCAGGCGTTCGGCGTTGTCTTCAATCTGCTCGATGCGCGACAGCACGCCAGCGAGCCCGTTTCCGAGCAGGAAGCTCGACTGCGAGCAGTAGCCGGCGAAATCGAAGCCCGCGGCGACACCGGCTTCGGCGAGCGCGGTGAAGTCCACCGACGCGGTGAGGTCCTGCAGGCCCGGCCACGCGAACGCGTCGTCGTGCATGCGGTGGCGGTAGAACGCGCGCAGCGTGCCGTCGGACCGGTCCGCCGCGTAGAACTCGCTGCGTGCGTAGCCGTAGTCGACGAACAGCATCGCGCCGCGTTTCATGCCGCCCGACACCGCCTGGATCCAGTACGGCAGTTGCGGCAGCAGTTCGGAGGTGTAGCCGTCCGGCAACGCGCGACCCATGCGCCGTTCGATGTGACGCACCGCCTGCAGCAGCATCGAATCGGCGGGACGCCACTGCGAGACGAAGCGTTCGTTCTCGACCGCGACGTACTGCTCCATCACTTCGCTGCCGTGGATGCGAAAGCGCGGCGTCGGCAACGCATCCAGCACTTCGTTCGCGAACAGCACGCCGTTCCAGTCGTGCGGGACCGGGCCGTCCACCCATTCGACGAGCTCGAACAGCATCGGATGGAGGCGCTCGAAAAGCTGCGCACGCTGGCGCTCGCGTAGCTGCGCGCTGGGCTCGAGGATGAGGTAACGCGACGGCAACGCGTCGAGTTCCATCAGGCGCATCAATGCGACCTGCGCGAACGCACCGGTGCCGCCGCCGAGTTCCAGCATCACTGCGCTCGGCCCGAGCTGCTGCAGCACCGGCGCTACCGCATCGGCGACGCAGGCCGCGAACACCGGGCCGAGTTCCGGCGCAGTCACGAAATCGCCGGCTTCGCCGAATTTCGTGGCGCCCGCGCTGTAGTAGCCGAGGCCCGGCGCGTAGAGCGCAAGCTCCATGAAGCGCGAGAACGGAATCGCTCCGCCGCTCGCCGCGATTTCCGCATCGATATGCCGCGCCAGCGTCGTGCTGTGCGCACGCGCGGCCTCGTCGGGCAGGGGCAGCTCGGACGCGGCGCGCGCGGCGGGATCGATCGGCATCGGGACACAGGACGTGGGAGACTCGCGCAGGATACGGGACGTGCGCGGAAAGGGCCGGTGATGCAGGCGACGACGAAGGGCGATGTACGCCCGGTGGTGCTGGTGACGGGCGCGGCGCGGCGCATCGGCGCGGCGATCGCGCGGTGCCTGCACGCCGCCGGATGCGACGTCGCGTTGCACTACCGCGGCTCGCGTGACGAAGCGCTCGCACTGGTCGACGAACTCGAGCGCGCGCGGCCGAACTCGGTGCTGCCGCTGCAGGCCGAGCTCGCCGATTTCGATCGCCTGCCAGAGCTCGTCGCGCACACGATCGGACGCTTCGGTCGGCTCGACGGCCTGGTCAACAACGCGTCGACCTTCCGCCAGACGCCGCTCGGCAGCGTCACGCCTGCCGACTGGGATGTCCTCTTCGCCTCGAACGCGCGCGCGCCGTTCTTCCTCGCGCAGACGGCCGCGCCGCATCTGCAGGCTTCGCGCGGCGCGATCGTCAACATCGCCGACCTCTACGCCGAGCGTCCGCTGCCGCAGCACAGCGTCTATTGCATGGCGAAGGCAGCGCTGGTGATGGCGACGAAGTCGCTCGCGCTCGAACTCGGCCCCGGCGTGCGCGTCAACGCGGTCGCGCCGGGCGCCATCCTGTGGCCGGAAGAGGGCGGCGATGCCGCAGCCCGCGACGCCATGCTCGCGCGCACGCCGCTCGGGCGCGTGGGCACGCCGGAGGAGATCGCCGAGGCCGTGCGCTGGCTGCTGTTCGACGCGCACTACTGCACCGGGCACGTCCTCGCCGTCGACGGCGGACGCACGCTCGCCGGCTGAGGCTCGACCGCGCCGACCGGCCGGCCTAGAGTCGACGCGCCCGCTCCGGATCCCGCCATGGCCGACCCGCCGATCCTCCCCGATCTCGCCTACGTCGCCCCGGGCAACGATCTGCCTCTGCACGCCGCGCGCGCCGCGGTGACGGCCTCGATCCGCGACGCGATCGCGGCGGGCCGTCGTGCCCTGCTCGTCGACTTCCACGCCTGGAGCGGGAACGAGAATCCATCGCTCGCACTGCGCATCGACAGCGTCTTCGAGTGGGCCGCGGCCGCCGAGGCGATGCCGGGCTTCGTCATGGCGCTGGTCATGCCACCCCAACTCGTCGACCCCGGACGCATCGGCTTCATCATCGGCCGCCGGTTGAGTTTCGATTTCGACGTCTTCGGCGCGGTCGACGACGCGATGGCGTGGATCGAGGCGGAACTCGCGAATGCGCCACGCCGTAACGACGACTGATCGTCGCGGTTAGACGAGGTTTACGACGTCGCCGCAGGTCGCGAATTCAGCGTGCGCGCTCCACAGTTGCGCGAGCGTATGACCGGTGCCGGGGACGACGACGTCGGGCGCGATATCGGCGAGCGGTCGCAGCACGAACGCGTGCTTGAGCTCGGGACGCGGAATGCGCAGGTTGCCGTCGCCGTCGAGCACGCGGTCGTCGAACAGCACGATGTCGATGTCGAGCGTGCGATCGGAAAAGCGCGGCCCACTGCGATCGCGACCGTGCGCGTCCTCGAGCGCGTGCAGCCAGTCGTTGAGCGCCTGCGGTTCGAGGTCGCTGTCGATGATCGCCGCGGCGTTGAGAAAGGCCGGTCCGTCGAAGCCGACCGCAGGCGTGCGGTAGATCGGCGAGACGACCACATCGCCGAAGCGCTCGCGCAACGACGCGATTGCGGCGCGCAGCTGCTTCTCCGGCTCGATGTTGCTGCCGAGGCTCAGGTACGCACGCCCGCTCATCTGCTGCGCGATCGTTCGATCATCACGCCAACCGCGCGTGCCCCGCGCACTGCGCCGGGCTTGCTGAGCTTCAGTCGCACGCGTTGCACGGAGAACTCCGCGAGCACCAGTTCGGCGACGCGCTCGGCCAGCGTTTCGACGAGGCCGAAGCCCGACTGCGATACGTAGTCGCGGATGCGCGTGCTGATCGCCTTGTAGTCGAGCGTATGCGCGATGTCGTCGTGCGCGGCGGGCACGCGGTTGTCGAAGGCCATCTCGAGGTCGAACAGCAACGGCTGGCGGATGCGGCGCTCCCAGTCGTAGATGCCGATCAGCGCCTCGATCTCGAGGCCTTCGATGAAGACGTGGTCCATGGCGGCGTTCCCGTGCGGTGCGGCGATGCTACGGACGCGCCGCGCGATGTCCACTCACGCCGTCGCGAGTTCGACCGCAGGCAGCGTCGACATGTCCCAGCGGGGCGTCACGTGCACGCCGAGATCCGCGTGCTGGCCGGCCTGCAGGCGAAGCGCGCCGGCGAACGCGATCATCGCGCCGTTGTCGGTGCACAGCACCGGCGGCGGGAAGCCGACGATCGCTCCGCGCTGCGCCGCGAGCTGGTGCAGCTTCTCGCGCAGGCGCCGGTTCGCGCCGACGCCGCCGGAAACGACGAGGCGTCGGAAGCCGGTCGCATCGAGCGCGCGCGCGCACTTGATCGCGAGCGTGTCGACCACGGCGTCCTCGAACGCACGGGCGATGTCGGCGCGGGTGGCGTCGGTCTGGTCGGAATCGCGCCAGGCCAGCAGCACCTGCGTCTTCAGGCCACTGAAGCTGAAGTCGAGACCGGGGCGGTCGGTCATCGGCCGCGCGAACTTGAACACGCCGGGCCGACCCTGTTCCGCGATCGCCGCGAGCTGCGGGCCGCCCGGATAGGGCAGCCCCATGAGCTTGGCGGTCTTGTCGAAGGCTTCGCCCGCGGCGTCGTCCAGCGTCTCGCCGAGCAGGCGATAGCGGCCGACGCCGTCGACGCCGACCAGCTGGGTGTGGCCACCGGAGACCAGCAACGCCACGAACGGCTCGGGCGCATGGCCGGCATGCAGGGCGGCACGCTGTTCGGCGTCGTCCATGAGCGGGGCGAGCAGGTGGCCTTCCATGTGGTGGACGGCGATGGCGGGCACGTCGAGCGACCAGGCGAGTGCGCGGGCGACACCGGCGCCGACCAGCAATGCGCCGACGAGGCCCGGGCCGGCGGTATAGGCGACGCCGTCGATGTCCGCAGTCGAGAGCCCCGCTTCGGCGAGCGTCTGCCGGATCAGCGGCAGCGTCTTGCGGACATGGTCGCGGCTGGCGAGCTCGGGCACGACGCCGCCATACTGCGCATGCAGCGCGATCTGGCTGTAGACGGCATGGGCGCCCAGGCCGTCGACGGTGTCGTAGACGGCGACGCCCGTTTCGTCACAGCTGGTCTCGATTCCCAGAACTTTCAACGACTTGGCCTCGGAATGCCGGTCGCGGCCGACCGCTCGGCGGACGGCGTCACGAAAAAGTGAGAGCGGCGGCTTGCGGCGCCGCGGGGCAGGCCGATATCATAGGCGGCTCGCCTGGCTCGTGCCCGGCGGTCCCTATCACCGAGATTCCGTATGCCGAGCGTCAAAGTCCGCGAAAACGAGCCTTTCGAGTTTGCCCTGCGCCGTTTCAAGCGCACCTGCGAGAAGGCCGGCGTGCTCGCCGAGACCCGCAAGCGTGAGTTCTACGAAAAGCCGACGCAGGAGCGCAAGCGCAAGGCCGCTGCGGCCGTGAAGCGTCAGGCCCGCCGTGCCTCGCGCGACGTGACCAAGCGCCAGCGCATGTACTGATCCGCGACGCCGGTTCGCCGGCGCGCGTCGATGCAGCACGAAAAGCCGACCACGCACCGCGTGGCCGGCTTTTCTGCGTTCGGGTGCCGGGAAAGAGCGCGAATCTCTCGGTCGGCCCGGCTCCTGCTGTTGAGATCACCGCCCGTGAGAGCACCGTCGAGCGAGTGCTCGTTAGCCGCGCGCTCACGGGTAAGCAGCCGGCCGGCCGCTAGCGATCGGGCATCGGCAACGCGGCAGGCACTCCACTAGTGATCGTGCGCCGCGGGTTTCACCGGCGGCGCGGCCGCCTTGGCCGGATCACGCGGGCGTTTCGGAAAATCGGGCGCCAGCTCCGCGTCTACCCGGACGGGACGCGCCCAGCGGTCGTAGGTCGCCACGACGTCGCGCTTGAGTGCATGGAAGCCCGGCGTGCCCGGGGCGACGCCCAGGTCGCGACCCAGATCGCCCCAACCGGGTGCAGGCATTGCCGAGCGCAGGTCCGCGATGTCGCGGCAGGGCCGGCCGGCCTGCTGGGCGAGGCTGCAGGCGAAGTAGACGTCGCCGGCCGACCAGCCGGGGCGGGCGAGCAGCTCCTGCACGAGCTCGCGCGGAGCGCGGTGGTAGCGCGTCATCTCGTCGACGAACGCATCCCGGTAGGTCGCGGCATAGGCGTCGATGTCGGCGAGGCGCGCGTCGACCCAGGCGTCGCCCGTGTGGCGATCGGGAGTGGCCTGTGCACCTGCGATGCCGGGCAGCAGCAGGCAGGCGAGCAGCAGGGCGGCGGGACTCTTCATCGGGGTTCTCGACATGGCGCGGGCCGATCATGCGCGCGCGCTGGCGGGTCTGCCAGTCGCGCACGAAAAACGCCACGGCCCGAAGGCCGTGGCGCGTGGACACTTCGATCGTGCGAACGACTCAGTCGTCGCGACCACGCCAGCGGCGGTCGTCATAGCCGTAGCCGCGACGGTCGTAACGCGCATCGTAGTACTCGACCTTGCACTTGCCGTTCTTGTTGCACTTCATCCGCTGCTGGCCCTGCGACTGGTTGTAGTAGCCGTAGGCGCGGCCGTAAGGCGGCGAGGTGCGGTACTGGGTGTTGTAGCCGTTGTAAGCGTTGTAGCCATTGTTGACCACGCGGTAGTACACCGGACGGCCGTACTGGTCACGACGCATCACGAGGCGGTCGTCGGCGCTGTAGTCGCCGTAGCGGTAGTACGGCTGGTTGCCCTGGAACACCACGTCCGCGATGTTGACGATGGCCTGCGTGAGGTCGTTCATCGACTGCGCCTTCGCAGGCGCGGGCGTCAGCGAGGCGACGCCGAGCGTCGCGGCAAGCACGGCAGGTGCGACCCAACGGGTAAGAGCCATGGAATCCTCCACTCGTCCCGCACCGTGCGGGACCTGGGATCGACCATGCGCTCCCCGGAATGAATCCCTATTTAATTTCCGCGATGCGCCGGATCCGGCTCAGGTCGCGTTCCCGTTCCGGTCATGCCGCGTTCGATCTCGTCAAGCACATCGTACAGGCCGTTCGCGTGGGCGAGCGTGCGCATGCGCGACGGTTCGGCGACGTCCGCCTCGCGCTCGTGCACCCAGGTGAGGTGATACGGGATATGCACGCCGTAACCGCCGAGCCGCACGACCGGCGCGATATCCGAACGCAGTGCATTGCCGACCATCGCGAACTGCGACGCGTCGATGCCGAATTCCTCGAGCAGCCGCGAATACGTGCCGACGTCCTTCTCGCTGACGATCTCGATGCGATGGAAGAGATCGGCCAGACCGGAGTCGCGCACCTTCGCTTCCTGATGGAACAGGTCGCCCTTGGTGATGAGCACGACGGGCCACCGCGACGCCACGCGTTCGACCGCCTCGCGGATGCCGGGAAGCAGTTCGACCGGATGCTGCAGCATCGACTGCGCGAGCTGCACGATGCGATGGATGTCGGTCGCGGCGATGCGCGCGTCGGTGATCTCGATGGCGGTTTCGATCATCGAAAGCGCCATGCCTTTCACGCCGTAGCCGAACACCGCGATGTTGCGCTTCTCCACCGCGTAGAGGCGCTGGTGCAGCGCATCGCCGCGCAGGTCGACGTAGGGCGCGACGATCGATTCGAACGTCGTCTGCGCCTGCGCGAAATAGTCTTCGCTCCGCCACAGCGTGTCGTCGCCGTCGAAGCCGATCATCTTGAGCGTCATGTGCGAAGTATCGCAGACAGCCCTCACGCGACCTGTACCGGCTGCGGGCCACGCTGCGGCGAACGGCGCGCCGGGCGCGCAGAGCAGGGAGCCGCGATGAAGATCCGCCACGTCTACAGCACCACCGACCTCGACATGGCCCGCGCCGCGATGAACGCCGCGCGTCACGCCGGCATCGGCGAGGAGTGCCTGATGCTCGTCGCGCGTTCGGACATCGAACTCGATGCGATCCCGAACGAGCACAAGGAAGCCGACAGCGATGCGATTCCCGGCGCCATCAAGGGCATGGCCGCGGGTGCAGGCACCGGCCTACTCCTCGGCCTGATCGCGGTCGTCTTCACGCCGTTGGGCATCACGCTCGCGGGCGCGGGCATCGCCGCGCTGGCGGGTGCGGGCATCGGCGGTTTCGCGTCCGCACTGTTCGGCTCCGCGCTACCGGACCCGGTGCGACAGAAATTCCACGACGAAATCGCCGCCGGCCGAATCCTGCTGGTCACCGACTGCGACGACGCGACGCAGCGCGTCGCCGGCCCGGCGATCGAAGCCACCGGCGCCAAGCCGCTGCCGTTCGAGCACGCGACCGGCACGCTGCGCTGATCAGCCGCTGCAGGCGCGTAGCAGCACGTTGACCACGACGGTCAGCACGATGGAGATGATCAGGCTCGGCAGGCAGCCGACAAGACGGACGCGTGGAGGCATTCGATGCGTAAGGCGCGATGGGCCGGCGATGCTGGCCATCGCGCGGTGAACGCATCGTCGCCCCGCCGCCGGGGCCGCACGCTTCCACGGGCGTTCTATCGCCGCGATCCGCGCATCGTCGCGGTCGAACTGCTCAACAAGGTGCTGGTGCGCGACGACGGCCGCCGCGGCCGCATCGTCGAGACCGAGGCCTACTGCGGCGCCGAGGATCCGGCCGCGCATAGCTACCGCGGACAGACGCCGCGTAACGCCACCATGTTCGGCCCGCCCGGCCGGCTGTATGTCTACTTCACCTACGGCATGCACTGGTGCTGCAACCCGGTGTGCGGCGAAGCGGGCGAGGGCGTGGCCGTGCTGCTGCGCGCGCTGCAGCCGCTCGATGGCCTGCCGCTGATGCGCGAAGCGCGTCCGAGCGCTCGGAGCGATCGCGACCTCTGCCGTGGCCCCGCGCGCCTGTGCCAGGCCTTCGGCATCACCGGCGCGCAGGATGGCGTCGACCTCGTCACGGGCAGCGGCGGACTGCGAATCGTGGACGACGGCACGCTTCCTCCGGAACGCCCCGTAACCGGCGGCCGAATCGGCATTCGTCACGCCGTCGATTCACCCTGGCGGTGGTACGTTCCTTGCAGCCCATTCGTTTCGAAAACCTGAAACCGTCACGACCGTCCGTTCAAGCGTCGAACGCGTCGGCCGATATGACGGCAGGGAGGATTGCCCTCCCGCAGGCGTGGCCGGAGAAGGCGGCCGGAGATGGATTCCATGGGGACGGCATTGAACGCGATGAGGATCGAACGGGCACCCGCAGCCGAGCGCCAGCGCATCGGGCGCGCGCTCGGCGGGCTGCTCGATGCGGTCGACATCACGGACTTCGCCGAACGCGTCGCCGCGTACCTGACCGGCGAAGGTTTCGAGAACGTGGCGGTGGTCTGGCGCAATGCCGGCAGCGACCTGCGCACGCATCCGTCCGCGACGCTGGACGATGCCGACCTCACGCTCGCCCGCTCCGCGCGCGGCAATGACGACTGGTCCGTCGACCCGGCACGACGCCGCGTCGCGGCCTGCATCGAAGTGCAGGACACGGGCGACGCCATCGGCGTCGTGCTGGACGGCCAGGCCCACATGCGCGCGCTGGTGCGCGAGCAGTGCCTGCTGCTCGCGCCCGTGGCGCGCGCGGTGTTCGAGAAGAACCGCCTCACCGAATCGATGCGTGCGCTCGAGCGTTCCGAGCAGCTGCAGTCGGCGCTGTTCCAGATCGCCGACATGGCGAGCTCGGAAATGGACCTCAACGACATGCTGCGCGAGCTGCATGCGATCGTCGCCCGGTTCATGTACGCCGAGAACTTCTACATCGCGCTCTACGACGAGCAGAAGGACGCGATCCGCTTCATCTACCTCGTCGACACCGAAGACACGATCACGCGCCCGCCCAACGAGTTCATCTCGATGGAAGTGCTCGAGCGTGGCCTCACCTGGTACGTGATCCGCGAGAAGCACCCGCTGATGGGCTCGATGGACGCGATGCGCTCGCAGATCTCCGGGCCCATGCGCGATATCGGCATGGACGCGTACGACTGGCTCGGCGTGCCCATCCTCGTCGGCAACAGCGTGCGCGGCGTGCTCGTCGTGCAGAGCTACATCGAACGCCCGCGCTACACGCCGGCCGACCAGGCGCTGCTCGCCTATGTCGGTAGCCACATCCTGACGGCGCTCGATCGCAAGCTGCAGCAGGAAGAACTCGAACGCCGCGTCGAGGAGCGCACCCAGGCGCTCACGCTCGAGGTGCAGGAGCGCCAGCGCAGCGTACGCATCCAGGAAACGCTCTACCGCATCGCCGAGCTGTCGCACACTGCGACCAACCTCGACGAGTTCCACGCGGCGGTGCATCGCATCGTCGGCGAATTCCTCGACGCGCGTAACTTCTACATCGCGCTGTTGTCGGACGACGGCAACACGCTGCACTTCCCGTATTTCGTCGACCAGTACGGCAACCGCGCCGAGAGCCGCCCGGTCGGCCGCGGCGTGTCCGAATATGCGATGCGTTACGGCAAGCCGTTGCTGCTCGACATGACCGAGCCGGAGACGATCGAGCACATCCGCGAGCTGCAGCGCTGCGGCGAGCTCAACGTGATCGGCAAGGAATCGGTGGCGTGGCTGGGCGTGCCGCTCGTGCTGGGCGACCGCGTCATGGGCCTGCTCGCCGTGCAGAGCTATACGCCGGGCGTGGGCTACACCGCGCGCGATCGCGAACTGCTCACCTTCATCAGCTACCAGATCGCCAACGGCCTGGAGCGCCAACGCGCGGCTGCCGAGCTCAAGAACGCGTACTCGGACCTCGAGCGTCGCGTCGCCGAGCGCACCGTCGAGCTTTCCGAGCAGATCGAAGTTCGCGAACAGATCGAGCAGCGCCTCAAGCATGAAGTGCTGCACGACTCGCTGACCGGTCTGCCGAACCGCGCCTACCTGCGCGACCAGCTGGTGCGCGCGCTCGCGCACCGCGAACGCGATCCGTCGTATCGCTTCGCCGTGCTGTTCATGGATCTCGACCGCTTCAAGGTCATCAACGACTCGGTCGGCCATCTCGTCGGCGACGCGCTGCTCAAGGAAGTGGCGCGTCGGTTCAGTCATTGCGTGCGCGGCGGCCGTGACATGGTCGCGCGCCTGGGTGGCGACGAGTTCGCGATCCTGATGGAAGTCGATTCACCCGAATCGGCGATGCGCATGGGCCAGCGCGTGATCGATGCGCTGAAGGAACCGGTGCGCGTCGAGGGCAAGGAGCTTTTCTCCGGCGTCAGCGTCGGCATCACGCTCAGCAGCCCGCATTACACGTCGCCGGAAGACCTGCTGCGCGACGCCGACATCGCGATGTACCGCGCGAAGGCGGCGGGCCGCCATCGCATCGAAGTGTTCGACGAACAGCTGCACGAGCAGGCGCTGCAGTTGCTGGAAGTCGAGAGCGACCTGCGTCGCGCGATCACGCGCCAGGAATTCGAGCCGTATTTCCAGCCGATCGTGCGCCTGGTCGACGGTGCGATCGTCGGTTACGAAGCGCTGATGCGCTGGAACCATCCGGACCGCGGCGTGCTCGCGCCGGGCGCGTTCCTGCACGTCGCCGACGCGAGCGGCAGCATGGAGGCGATCGACTGGCAGGTATTCGACCGCACGCTCGACTGCATCCATGACCTGCTCAAGCCGGGTCAGTACGTCAACCTCAACTTCTCGCCGCGCCATTTCCGTTCGCAGGATCTGGACGAGCGCTTCCTGCAGCTGATCGACGACAAGGGTGTGTCGGCCTCGCAGGTGCGCATCGAAGTGACCGAGGGCGCGCTGCTCGAGAATCCGGAACAGGTCGGCCGCGTGTTCAATCGCCTGCGCGAGAACGGTGTGCTGATCGCGCTCGACGACTTCGGTACCGGCTATTCGTCGCTGAGCTATCTGCACCGCTTCAAGCTGCACACGGTGAAGATCGATCGCTCGTTCATCAACGACCTGCAGATCGAGGAAGAGGGCGGCAGCACCGCGGTGGTCCGCGCGATCCTCGCCCTGTCGCGCGCGCAACGCATGGAAGTGGTGGCCGAAGGCATCGAGACCGAAGCGCAGCGCCGCGCGCTGATGACGCTCGGTTGCGAACTCGGCCAGGGCTACTTCTTCGCGAAGCCGGCGTCGCTGGGATCGATCCTCGCCTCTCGCGGCCAGTGATGCGCGCGGCAGGCCCGCACCACGCGGGCCAGCGCCTCGCCGGGAATGCCGGTCTGCAGTGAGCGCCCGCCGCCCTGAAGGGTGAAGGCGCGGGCGAGCAGCATGCGGTCGAGGATCGGGGCGTCGAGCGCGATCTTGGAGACGTAGCCGCCGGCGCTTGCGCGCTCGACCGGATAGTCCATGCCGGTGCCATCGGCGATCAGCGTGATCTTCTCCAGCCCCGCTGGGAGTACCGCGGGGTCGATGCGTAGCAGCAGCCGGGCATCGCCCTGCTCGCACTGCACGGTCGCGCCGACCCCGGCCGCGCCCCGCCACGCGGCCTGGGCGCCTATGCCGTCGCCCCGGGCCCGCCAGCGGGTGTCGTCCGCCACCACGGTGCCCGCGGTGGCGACCGTCCACGCCACAACCAGCGCCCCCGCGATCGGGGCGAGGCGGGACAAGCGGCGGCGGCAATGTGACGTGTGTCTCATTTAGACGCGCCAAGCTACCGCCCGGCTGTGCGGAGCGCGTGCATGGCGGCGCGGTTTCCGACCGGCGGTGTTACGCGCCCCTCACCACGCCGTGCTCCATGTCTAACGCCCCGGCCGACAGGATCGTTGACGTCGGTTGGAGAACCCCATGACCAAGAACACCCACGAAAAGCACCTGCGCGACGCCGGTCGCCAGAACCCGCCGCCCGGTCCCGATGATCTCGGCGGCCGCACCCATGCGCTGCGCGCCGGCAAGGACGGCCCGACCCAGCGCAAGTCCGTGCAGCCGCACGAGGCGCCGACCCGCGACGCCGGTCGTGACGACCGCCGGGACGGCAGCGACAGCAACCGGAACTGAGGAGGCACGCCATGCGCACCGACCCCGCCGACCGCCGCGCGACGCAGGAATCGGGCAAGAAAGACGACGCCCGCGACCTCGATCGGCACGGCCAGAAGGTCTCGCCCGCGAACCGGCCTGAAGCGCAGGCCGAAGACGACGCGGCCGCGATCGACCGCACCCGTTCGCGCGACCCCGGCTTCGGCCGCGGGCACCACTGAGGCGTGGCGGCGAGTCGCGCCTACGTCGCCCAGGAACCGGCCCGCGCGGCCGTCGACGCCATGCGCGGCGACGTGCTGTTGGAATTCGGCGCGCCGTGGTGCCCGCACTGCCTCGCGGCCGAGCCGCTGGTCGAGCACGTGCTCGGCTTGCACGACGACGTCCAGCATCTGCGCATCGAGGACGGCCGCGGCAAACCGCTCGGCCGGTCGTTTCGCGTGAAGCTGTGGCCGACGTTCGTCCTCATGCGCGACGGCGTCGAATATGCGCGCGTGGTGCGCCCGCGCGCGTCGCGTGAGGTCGAAGCGCTGTTCGACGACGCCTCGTGAACGTGCAGCCCGCAACGTCCAGTGACGCCGTGCCGCAGCAGATCGCGACATCGAATCACGACGTCGCGCAGATCATGGGCGGCCTGTACGGGCCCGGCATCATCGGACTCAAGGGCGCGTTCGACCGCGACTGGGCGCAGCGCCTGCGCGAGGACGTCGACCTGCTGTTCGACGAAGCGCGCGCGATTCCCGGCGGCGCGGTGCCGCGTGGACCGCAGCGCTGGTATGTCGAGATCCATCCGCAGCGCCTGCGCGGGTTCGTCGATCTCGCGACGCATGCGTGGATCGTCGCCGTGAGCGAAGCGGTGCTCGGGCCGCAGTGGCGCATCGTCGAAGTCGGCTTCGACGTGCCGGGCCCCGGTGCGATGGATCAACCGTGGCATCGCGATTTCCCGTCGCCCGAAGCGACACGCATCGGGCGACGCCTCGATTCGCTCGCGTTCAACCTCACGCTGGTCGATGTCGAACCCGACATGGGTCCGTTCGAGATCGCACCCGGCACGCAGTGGGAGGCCGGCGAGGATTTCGTCGACGGCATGTTCCCGCCCGAGCACCACTGGCCGCGCTATGTCGAACGCGCCGAGCGCAAGCTGCCGCGCATGGGCGACATCTCCGCGCGATCGGCGTTGACCGTGCATCGCGGCACCGCGAACCATTCGACGCGTGCCCGCCCGGTGCTGGTGCTCGGCGTCGATGCGCCCGATGCGTGCAATGCCGCGCGCCACGACCTGCAGCTCACCCACGACTACGCGCGCACGTTGCCGCCCAGCGTGCTCGATCACCTCGCGTGCCGGCTCGTCGATCGACTCGAGCCGATCATCCAGTTGCACCAGATCGAAGGGCTGCGGATGGGGCGCACCTAGACGACGCGTGCAAGGGCGAGTGCGATGCGCCAGGCAAGCGGGCGCCATGCATACGCGGCGACGATGGCCGCGGGGCAGGCCGGTCCCCATGCGCGTAGCCAGCGCACCGCGAGACCCGCGTCGACACCGGTGTTGAGCGCGGTCACCACCAGGGCGACGAACGCGGACATGCCGATCGCGAGAACGCCGGGAAGCAGACGGACTGCGCGGCGTTCGAGAACAGCGGCGTCGGTCATGCAGCCATTGTTGCGCGGATGACGTCGCCGCGGCACGCGAACGTGACGACGCTCGCGTCGCTGCGACATCCATTACCGCCGCCTGACTCGCAACGGCCGCCAGTCAGCGAACAGCGGGGGAGCGCGCACTACGGTGGGCCCATCCCCGAACCCCGAGGTCGTCATGAAGAACGTCCGCTCGCTTCTCATCGCTGCATTGCTCTCGACCGCGGTCATCGCCCCGACCGCGCAGGCGGCGTGCCACGACAAGGTCGTCTACCACAAGAAGCCGGTGAAGGATCCGCATCGCGTGACCGGCACCGTGGTCGGCGCCGCACTGGGTGGCCTGCTCGGCCATCAGGTCGGCGGCGGCACCGGCAAGGATCTCGCGACGGTCGGCGGCGCAGTTGCCGGCGGCGTCGCGGGTCACAAGATCCAGCGTCACCGCCAGGACCGCGTTTACCGGGAAGTCGTGCGCGTCTGCGACCGCTGATCCCTGATCGATACGACGGCCGGGCCCTCGGGTCCGGCCGTCGTCGTTTCCGCAGTATCGACATCGCCTGCGTACACTGCGCACCCGTTTTTGCGGAGACCGGTGTGAGCGCCTATTCCGAGATCGCCGACGCCATCGTCGACCACGCCGAATCGATCGCGCGGCTGGATGCGCGCCGGCTCGACGCGGCTGCGTTCGATGCCGCGGTCGACGAGCACGTGCACGCGATCCGCGTGCTGGCCGTCTCGCACATCGATCCCGTTGCCGATCGCGCGTTCTTCAAGGCGATCAAGACCGCGACGTCGCGCGTGACCAACGTCTTCGTGCACATCCCCGACGGCATCATCGAATTCCTCGTTGACACTGCGCGCGGGCAGCGCCGGTTCGAGCTGTGGAACGCGAAGGAGCTGCGCGCGGGCGGGCGCGACTGAGGTTCAGCGGCGCGCGGTGTTGAGGCTCGCGCAGGCGTCCTCGCAGCGTTCGCGGCGGCCTTCGACGACGCGATACGGCATGCGGAACGGCGGGCCGAGTGGAAGCTCGCAACTGAAATAGGCGTCGCCATCGCTGTCGCTGCCTTCGACGACCGAAGCCTGCGGGCGATCGCGTGCGTCGAAGCGTTGCTCGGCCACGCGCAATGGAAAGCGCTGGCGCACATGCAGGCCGCCGTCGTGGAACAGCGTGGTACGCGTGCAGGCCTGCCGTGATGCGAACACCGCGAACGCAACGCCAGCGACCCAGAACAGCGCCATCACCGCGGCGATCGTCCACGGCGAACGCACGCCGTCGCGCAGCAGGACGCCCGTCATAACCATGAGCATGCCGTTCCACGCGGCGGCCATGCCCCACACGAACGTCGCGATTCGGTTGTGCCAGGTCATGGCGCGAGTGTGCACCGGCGGTATGACCGCTGCGATGTCAGAGCAAGTGCCGCAACGCCGGCAGGTACTTCTCGCTCGACCCGGTGTTGACCGCGACGACGCGCTCGCCGCGACGCAGCAGCCCGCGGTCGAGGAGCTGAGGTATCGCCGCAAGGCAGGCGACACCCTCGGGCGAAAGCCAGTCATGCGTCTGCGTCCACGTCGACGCCAGTTCGCTCGCGATGTCCGCTTCGTCGACGGCAACCGCCGCGCCGCCGCTCGCACGGATGATCTGCAGCACGCGGAAATGACCCACGCCGCCGGGCACGTTCAACCCGGTCGCGAGCGTGTGGCCTGCATCGACGACGGTGGTGTCGTCCGCGCCGGCATCGAACGCGCGCACCAGCGGCGCGGTGACGCTGCTCTGCACGCAGAGCATGCGCGGGCGACGCGAATCGATCAGGCCGAGCGTTTCGAGTTCGTCCCACGCCTTCCACATGCCGAGGACGCCGGTGCCGCCGCCGGTGGGGTAGATCACCGCATCGGGCAGCGACCAGCGCGTCTCACCCGGAGCGGGTTCTGCAAGCTCGAGCCCCAGCGACTTCTTGCCTTCGATACGCCAGCCCGGCTCCTGGAAGGTCGCAACGGAGAACCACCCATTCGGGATGTAGCGCTCCTTGAGGAACGCGCCCGCCTCGCGGATCGTCGGGCCGACGAGTTCCAGCGTCACACGGTCGGGAAACCGCTTCGCCGCCGCGGCGACACTGCCGAGGATCGGCATCGGCGTGTCCTCGGGCATCGCCACGACGACGCTGAGCCCGCCTTCGAGCGCGTACCGCACGAGTGAGTCTCCCGCGTTGCCCTGCGTCGGCACCGCGAGCTTCGACAGCCCGAGCCGACGCGCCTGCGCGGCGACCATCGACATGCCGCGGTCCTTGAAGCTCTGCGTCGGATTCGCGCCGAAACCGGGATGCGCCTTGCCTTCGTCCTTCAGCCGCAGCTGCAACCCCGCACGCGCCGCCACGGGATGCGTCGAGTAGTCGAGCAGCGGCGTTGCGCCTTCGCCGAGCGGGACGAGGTGCGCGGCGTCGCGCGGATCGTTCGCATCGAGCGCCATCAACGCGCCGAAGCGCCACATGTCGCGACGCTGCGGTCGGTACCACGCCGCATGCGGTTGCTCGGCGGCGAGACGCTCGAGGTCGAGCACCATCTCGACCGGTCGGCCGTCGACCGGATCGAGGTTCATCGGCACGTCGGCGGAATATTCGACGCCGGACGCGAGGCCGCGGACACAACGCATGTAACCCATGGGACAGAGGCTCGAAGGAGTCGACCGTCCGTATCGCAGCCCCGCGCGCGGATTTCAACCGCGCGCAGGTTCTGAGCTCATGCCTCAGGTGCTGGCAACGAGCTCCTCGCGGGTGTCGGCAGCGCCCGCAAGGCGGCGCAGCTTGGGCGCGACCATCGGCACCGTCAGCATCGTGCTGCCGATCGCCATCAGCAGCAGCGCGGTGAACGTCGCCGCGGTGATGAGCTGTTTGTCGAGCAGGACGTTGACGAAGATGATCATGATCAGCGCCTTGGTCTGCAGCAGCCAGCCGATCATCGAGGCCTCTCCGCGCTTCCAGCCGAGGATGCGTCCGGCGAGTCGCACGCCGACGAGCTTGCCGGTCACGGACGCGACGAGCAGCGCGCCCGCGGCGAGGAACACGGTCGCGCCGCCAACCGACCACGCGGTCTTGAGCCCGGTACTCAGGAAGAACACCGGCATCATCACCATCAGCACGTGGTGGCGCAGCTGGTCCATCTGCTTCTGCTCGAACCACTCGGCGTCCATGACCACGCCCGCGAGGAACGCGCCGACCATGAAGTGCAGGCCCGACCAGTCGGCGCCGAATGCGCATAGCGCGAGCCAGATCAATGCGACGAACCAGCGATCGCGCGCCGGCAGCTTCGGCATGAGGCGGCGGTACAACGCACAGGCGACGGCGAACACCGCGAGGAACGCGACCTGTCGACCGATGCGCTGCCAGTCCATCAGCACGACGGCGAGGACGCCCCAGATCGCGACGTCGTCCAAGCTCGCGTAGCGCAGGATCCGCTGCCCGATGGGCGCGCGAAGGATCTCGAGCTTCTCCATCAGCAGGATCAGGATCGGCAATGCGGTGACCGCGCCGGCCATGCCGACGCCGACGACGAACTGCCACGGCAGGCCCTTCTCGCCGATCCATCCCGGCAGCCCGAGCATCGCCAGTGCGACGACGGAACCGAACAGCATCGGCACCGCCAGCGCGAGGCCCGCGGTGATCGCGCTCTCGCGACGTTTCTCCCACGCCTTGCGCAGGTCGAGTTCGATGCCCGCGATCATCACGAACAGCATCACCGCCCACCACGCGAGGCCGTTGAGCGACTTCACGACGTCGGGCGCGAACACCAGCTGGTAGTAGTCCGGGTACGCCTTACCGAGCACGCCGGGGCCGAGCACGATGCCCATGACGATCTGCACGACCACGAGCGGCGCGAAGTAGTCGGTGCGCCCCAGGCGCCAGATGATGTAGGGCACGGCGAAGATGATCGCCATCGCGATCAGGAAGACTTCGGTGGTGCTCATCGCATGCGGCATCGCGGCGGTCCTTCCCCAAGGAGGGGCGGAGTATGCCCGCGGTCGACGCGGCGTGGGTTACAGCGGCTCGTCGACGATCGCCGCACCGCGTTCGGCCAAGAGGTCGCGCAGGATCGTCCGGTGGCAGCGCGACGGGTCCGCGCAGTAGCACCCGACCGAGAAATCCGTCGTATGCGACAGCGCGGCGAGCGTGTCGAGCACGTGGCGCGCCTCGCCCTTGGCCATTTCGCTGCGATAGCGCTTGGCGAACGCGGCGATTTCGCGTGGTGTCGTCGCCGACAGTCCGGCCGCCACGGTTTCGGGCTGCGGGGCGAGCGTCGGCAGCCAGACGTCGTAGAAGTCGCGCGAGGCGAACTCCTGCTTGCGAACGCCACGTGGCGGACGTCGCACGGTGCCGAGGCGCGTGCCCTCGCCGGGATGACGCGGCGTGCCGAGACGAACGATGCGAACGGCCATGGGGGGCTCCGGAACGGTCGCGCGATGCTCGCGCGTCGCGCTCCGGAGCGCCAGCGAGCGGACTCAGGCGGCGTGGCGGACGTCGTCGTTCGCGGCGCGCGGCACGCGACGGCGTTCGATGCCGACGTAGTTGCGACTGATCACGGTGGGGAGACGGAAGACACGCGCGCGGCGACGCATGCGCGCATCGTCGTCGACGTGTTCGCGATGCAGCGCATCGCCGACCAGGAGGGAGAGAGCGAGCACCAGCGCGATCGTCAGCGCGGTGCCGAACAGCATGAAGGCGGACATGGCGGTGAAGACGGACGCGTGCCGGGGTGGCACGACTATTCGGATGCGCGCCGGGCAGGGAAAGTTGCAATGAAATCGCGCACCAGGTCGTCAGTCATGGTCACTGACGTCATGCAAGCGGCGCTGGTCAGGCCGCACGTCGCGGCGTCGTACGTTGTTGCCGGCGCTCCTGCACGACGCGACCGGCCGGGAACGCGACGGCTGCCCGCAGGCCGGCGACGGTCGACGCATTACGCACGCCGCGACGCGCGACGTTGAGCACGTGCTGCAGCATTTCGCGTCGACGCACCTCGCCGGACTCGCGCACCAGCGACAGGCGATGCAGCGAGTACAGGCCGATCAGGGCCGAGATGACGAAGAAGAACTGCCACCAGCCGATCGACAGCGTGACGAGGTCGAGCGCGCCGGTCGGCGAGCGCCAGTCGACGGAGAACCGCAGTTGCCGCTTCTCGAAGAAGGTCGCGAATGCACCGCCGAGCAACGGCGCGACCCCCGCGGCGACCGCGGTGACGAGCGCATTCGTAGCGACGTAGGCCGTCGAGCGTCCGCGCGGCGCAAGCTTGAGCCCGATCGCGCTCGAGGCGAGTGCGACGCCCGCCGACGTCATGCCCATCAGCACGTGCAATACGGTGAGGTAGGCGATCGTCCAGGACGGTCGATCGAACTGGCCGGCCAGCGCCATCGCCGCGATGCAGGCGATGAACGCGGGCGCGGCGACGCCGAGCACCGTCTTGTTCGCGAAGCGGTCGGACAACCGGCCCCAGCCGCGCAGCACCACGATGTTCGCCAGCTGGCTGACGATGCTCATCAGCAGCACGAAACCCGCCGACAGGCCGAGCTGCCGGATCATGTAGACGCTGAAGAACGGCGCCGCGAGGTTCACCGCGAATTGCCACGACGCGAAGAAGCGGATCAGCGCACGGAAGCCCGGATCGCGCAGCGGCTCGATCAGCATGCGTCCAAGTCGACGGCCCGGCACCGGCGTGGGCATCGCAGGTTCGGGCACGCGCGCGAGGTGCCACGTGCTGACCAGGCTCGACAGGAAGCCGAGGCCGTACAGCGCGGCGAACGCGACCGGGCTTCCGCCGCCACGACCGGTCGGATCGCCAAACTGCAGCGCCGCCGCGGCCGCGGCCGTGCCCGCGATGCCGAGCAGCGTCGCCCAGATCGTGCGTCGCGCGAAGAACAGGCCGAGCTTGGCGTCGGGTATCAGGTCGCGGATCCACGAATTCCATGCGCAACCGGCGACCGCATTGAGCGCGCAATGCACGGTTTCGCCGATCACGAGCAGGACGAGCGCGAGCGTGTGGTCGTGCAGATAGCCGAGCATCGCCATCATCGGCAGAGCGAGCCGCGCGACGAACAGGCCGGCGATGGCGACGCGACGCCGCGATCGCACGCGTTCGAGCAACGCGACGGCCGGCGCCTGCAGCAACTGCGTGAGGAACGGAATTGCCGCGAGCACGCCGATCACCGTCGACGACGCACCCAGCATCAATGCGTAGGCGACGAGCACCACACCGCTGTTGAGCGTGCCGACCACCGTGGCGAACGCGGCGTCGAGCATCAGGCGTCGGCCGCCTTCGCGCAGTTGCTCGCGGGAGATTTCCTGAGTGTCGGTGGTGGCGGACAGCGCGGGCATCGTCGAGCGGTCTGCAGGCGGGGCCACAGGGCAGCAGACCGAACGTGACGATGCGATGGGCCGCTTGCCGACGTGCGGTCGCCGATCGCGTCGACGCCCCGTCGAAAACCGTGACCGGCCTTCATCCGCAAGCGACGCTGGACCGGTCTACTGGGAGCCATGACGCCGCGCTATATCGCCGCACGACGCCCCGATGGCAGCCCCTCGCGCCACCTCACCGCCCGCCAGCTCGGGCGCATGCGCACGCGCTTCTACCGGCTCGTGGTGCTGATGGGGATCGTGCTGGTCACCGGCGCCTGCGTGATCCGCTGAGCCGCGCCGGGCGCGCGGCGAGCGACTAGCATCGGCGCATCGCCCCGCCGGTTGCCGCGATGTCGACTCCGCCCGACTTCGAAACCCACGTCGTTACCAACCAGTCGCCCGACTTCGCGCCGCGCAACCTGTGGCACGACGATGTCGCGCTGCGGGAGGCGGTGGCGCGCGAGGGCGGCGCAGCGTTCGACGCGCATCTCGCGGGCTATGGCGCACTCGCCGGCGACACGCTGTACGCGCACGGCTTCGAGGCCAACCGCGATCGCCCGCGCCTGCGCACGCACGACTCGCGAGGTCACCGCATCGACCGGGTCGACTTCCATCCGAGCTATCACGCGTTGATGGACGTGGCGGTCGGGCACGGTGTCGCCGGACTCTCCTGGCACGACGCGCGCCCGGGTGCGCACGTGGCCCGCGCCGCGTTGAGCTACCTGCATCACCAGGCCGACGCCGGCACCAGCTGTCCGCTGACGATGACGCACGCGGCCGTGCCGGTCCTGCGTCGCGAACCCACGCTGCGCGAATGGGCGGACAAGGCCGCCGCGCCGCATTACGACGCGCGCGAGGTGCCGATCGCCGACAAGCGCGGCGTCACGCTCGGCATGGGCATGACCGAGAAGCAGGGCGGCAGCGACGTGCGCAGCAACGCGACCACGGCCACACCGCAGGCCGACGGTTCGTACGCACTCGTCGGCCACAAATGGTTCTTCTCCGCGCCGATGTCCGACGGCTTCCTCGTGCTCGCGCAGGCGCCGGGCGGGCTGAGCTGTTTCCTCATGCCACGCCGGCTCGACGACGGCCACAAGAATGCGTTCCGGCTGATGCGACTGAAGGACAAACTCGGCGACTGGAGCAACGCCTCGTCGGAAGTCGAGTTCACGGGCGCGCATGCATGGCGCATCGGCGATGAAGGTCGCGGCGTGGCGACCATCCTCGAAATGGTGATGCTCACGCGGCTCGACTGCATGCTCGGCGCCGCCGCCGAGATGCGCATGGCGCTCGCGCAGGCGATGCACCACGCACGGCATCGCGTCGCGTTCGGTGCGCGGCTGGTCGAGCAGCCTTTGATGCGCAACGTGCTCGCGGATCTCGCGCTGGAGGTCGAAGGGGCGGTCGCGTTGTCGATGCGCGTTGCGCGTGCAGTGGACGCCGCACCCCGTGACCCGCGCGAAGCCGCGTTCGCGCGCATCGCCACCGCGATCGGCAAGTTCTGGCTGTGCAAGCGCGCACCCGTCGCCGTGAACGAAGCGCAGGAATGCTTCGGCGGCATCGGCTACATCGAGGAGACGATCCTGCCGCGCCTGTACCGGCAGGCGCCGCTCAATTCGATCTGGGAAGGCAGCGGCAACATCCAGTGCCTCGACGTGTTGCGCGCGTTGTCGCGCGAAGCCGCCGCGCGCGACGCGCTGGTCGCTGAGCTCGACGGTGCGCGCGGTCGCGATGCCTCGTACGACGCCGCGGTCGAAACGCTGCTCTACGAGCTCGAGCAGTCGTTGCCGTCGGAGTCGCAGGCACGTCGTGTCGTCGAAGCGCTGGCGCTCGCGCTGCAGGGCAGCGTGTTGTTGCGTGCCGGGTCGCCGGTCGCCGCCGCGTTCGTCGCCAGCCGTCTTGCCGATGCGCACCGGCTCGCATTCGGCACGCTGGACGACGCGCGCGTCGACGTCGGCGTCGCGCTCGATCGCGTGCTGCCGGCCTGACTCACGCGCTGCGCGGCGCCCACGCCATCAGCACCGCGCCACCCGCGATCATCGCGATCGCCAGCCATTCGCGTGCGCTCGGTCGCTCGCCCAGTGCTGCGACGGCGAACAGCGCGACGAGCACCACGCTGAGCTTGTCGACCGGCGCCACCTGCGAGGCGTGCCCGAGCTGCAGCGCGCGGAAATAGCAGACCCACGACGCACCCGTCGCCAGCGCCGACAACGTGAGGAACAACAGCGTGCGCGGCGACAGCGCGCGCGGGTCGCTCCACTTGCCGGTGAAGCCGACAAACGCGGCGAGCACGGCCACGATCACCACCGTGCGCAGCAGCGTTGCGAAATCCGAGTCGACGCCCTGCAGGCCGATCTTGGCGAAGATCGCGGTGAGCGCGGCGAACGTCGCGGAGAGCAGGGCCCAGGTGAGCCATCCGGTCGTGGTCGGCATGTCGTGTCTCCGGTGATGGCGCGAGCCTAGTGCAGCGGCGGTGGCGCGGCGTCCGCGCGCGTCACTGCGACGCCATCGCGAAGCCGCGAGATGCGGCGACGCCACGTCTCGGCCGTCTGCGGCTTGATGAACAAGGCGACCACCTCGGGATGCGCGGCCTGCACGCCCGTCTCGATGCGGCCGATGCACTGCTCGATGCGCGGCGTGTCGAGGTGATCGTGGAAGTCGGCGCTCAGTGCAGCGACCACGGTGTCGGGGCCGAACTGCTGCGTGATCACGCCGTTCGCGCAGCGCACGTCGGGGTCGGCGCCGGCGATGCGCAGGATGTCCTCACGCACGAGGCGGCCCGCGCTTTCGCCGACCAGCAGTGCCTTGGTCTCGCGTGCGAGCAGGCCGGCGGTCACGGCGAGGATCAGGCCGATCACGATCGACGCCGCGCCGTCGTAGGTCGGATTGCCGGTGAGCTGCGCGAGCGCGACGCCGACGAGTGCGACGACCAGGCCGGCGAGCGCGGCGGTGTCCTCGAACAGCACGGTGAACGTGGTGGGATCCTTGCTCTGGCGGAACGCCTGGAACCAGCCGAGCGCGCCCTTGTCGCGTCGGAACTGGCGGATCGCGACGATCCACGACCAGCCCTCGAACACGATCGACGCACCGAGCACGAGGTAGTTCACGCTCGGCCGCACCATCGGTTCGGGATGCCGCAGGTGATGCACGCCCTCGTACACCGAGACGCCGGCGCCGAGCGCGAACACCAGCAGCGCGACGATGAACGCCCAGAAGTACAGCTCGCGGCCGTGACCGAACGGATGCGCCTCGTCTGGCGCGCGCTGCGAGCGGCGCATGCCATACAGCATCAGCAACTCGTTGGTGCAGTCGACCAGCGAATGCACGCCTTCGCTCAGCATCGCCGAACTGCCGGTGATGCCGGCCGCGACGAACTTGGTGATCGCCACCGCGACATTGCCGGCCAGTGCCACGAGCACGACCTTGTGGCCGGACGCCGCCATCGTTCCACCTGCGATCGAAGAGGCCCGATGCTCGACGCCCGGCCGTGAACCGGCTGTCGAACCGTGCGGACGGACCGCAGCGGCACTGCGGTCAGTCGCGGGACAGCTTGCGCGCCCGTTCATCGGCGCGGCGCTCACGCGCGAATCGACAGGCTGCATGCAACGCCGCCAGCGCGGCCGCACGAGGAGAGGCCATGAGTTCGTCGAAGAAGCCCGCGTCGGAAACGCCGCACATGATCCGCGCCGCCAACCAGGGGCAGGTCGATACGCAGACCCAGCGCAAGGCGCAGCGTCCGCACAACGATCCGCAGTCCGATCAGTCGGAAGGCGCGAAAGCGGAAGGCCAGCCGACCGCGATGCACGGCAAGGGCGCCGGATTCAGCCGCAACATGCATTGACGCATCGCGCGCACACCGGCGTCGCGCCACGACGCCGGTGTGCGCTGCGCATGAACCGTCGCCTGCGTTTGACGCCGCCGCGATGCGCGGCTAACGCACGCGATGCGACGGTCGAGCTTTCACCACGGGAGGTGATCCGATGAGTTCCAACGACACCCATTCCAACCCGATCTCGCGCGTGTTCTCGAAAATCTTCCATCGCGACGAGCCGCAGCAGGCGGCGACGCACACGCCGCAGCAGGTCACGCCGCGCGTAGTGAGCGCGCCGCAGCCGACGCAGCCCACGGCGCGGCAGGCGACGCCGACACCGACCACCGTCGCGAACACACCGTCTGCAACGCCGGCCACGCCGTCGGCCGCGGTGGCGCCGACGCCAACCGCGCAACACCGCACCTACACCGTGCAGACGGGCGATTCACTGTCGAAGATCGCGCAGCATCTCTACGGCGATGCCAACCGCTGGCATCAGCTCTACGAAGCCAACCGCGCGACGATCAGCGACCCCGATCGCATCTACCCCGGTCAGGTGCTGACGGTGCCGGACCAGTCGCTGCACTGATCCACGTCGGTTGATGCACGGCCCAGGCCGCGCCACGCGCTCGTTTCATGGCGCGTGGCGCGGCTGCTAGCATCCGGGCGCCGGTCGAGGGGGCCGGCCGCAGGGCCGCGCCGCGGCCCCGTCATTCCAGGGGACAGGATGAAGATGAAGACCGGATGCGTGGCCGTCGCGGCCGCGCTGGTGCTCGCCATGGGAAGCGCGCACGCGAAGGGTGCGGTCACGAAGACCGACAGCTCGATGTACGACGGCAAGTCGCCCGACGTTGCCGCGAAGGCGTTGCTCGATGCCGCGATGTCGCAGACCGAAGGCGGCAGCTGGGAACGCATCGGCGTGGCCCGCGTGCTGTATCTCGGCGGCCGGAAGGCCGACGCGCAGGCGATCTTCGACCAGATCCTTGCGGGCAAGCACGACGCGGGCGATGTCTATCGCATCGCACGCGTGTACGCCGAGGCGCACGACTGGGCGAAGGCCAAGCCGCTGTTCGACCAGTTCCTCGCCATGGGCGATTTCGACGAGAAGGAACTGTCGGAGATCGGCGCGTACTACCTGCTCAACGGCGACCGCGCGACCGCGGAGAACTACTTCCGCCAGGCCATTGCGCGCGATCCCAAGAGCACGTGGGCGTCGATGCGCATGGCCGGCGCGTACATGGGCGTGCAGCCGCAGCCGTAAGCGGCCGTCGTCCCGGAGAAGGCCGGCCCCGTGCCGGCCTTTTTCATGTGCGGTCGAAAATGAATGCGCGACGTGGCGATCCGTCGATCAAGAACGCTCCGGTGCCGGCCGATAACCGCTGCGAGTCGCCGCGTCCGGCGATGGTCGGATCGTCCATGACTGCCCTGCCGGTGGCTGCCGCCGCCGCTTCGCCCTATCAGCACGCCCTCGATCGCGGCTTCAGCACGCTGCGCTTCGAGCCGTTGCTCGAGCGCGAGTTCCAGCGCTTCCACAGCCGCGTGAACCTCGCGCGCGTGCGCTGGTCGGCGTGGCTCGCGTTCGTGCTGTACGGCGTGTTCGTGGCGATCGACATCCTGACGCTGCCGCCCGACGTGCACCACTGGACGGCGCCCATCCGCGCGTTCGCGATCATGCCGGCGTTCCTGTGGGTGATCGCGGCGACGTATCGCGACGCCTGGCAGCCGCGCATGCAGGGCCCGATCACGCTCGCCGCGACGATGGCGGGCCTCGGCACCGTGCTGCTGATCGCGATCGGCCTGCGCGCGCGGCATCCGCTGCCGTACGAGGGGATCCTGCTCGTCGCGATGTTCATCTACCTGCTCGCGAGCCTGGGCTGGTGGCGCGCACTCGCGGTGAACCTGGCGACGCTCGTCGCGTTGATCGGCGCCGAACTCGCGTGGCAGATCGATCCGCAGGCGCGGCTGTACCAGATCGTGTTCATGCTTGCGGCGAACATCGTCGGCGCGACCGGCGCGTACTTCCTCGAGCACTCCACGCGCGCGGTGTTCCTCGTGCAGCGCCTGCTCAACGAGCGCGCGTCGCACGACGGCCTCACCGGGCTCGCGAATCGCGCGGCGCTCGACGAACACCTCGCGCGCATCTGGCGACAGGCGCTGCGCGAGCGTGCCGCCGTGGCGATCGCGATGGTCGATGTCGACCACTTCAAGCGATACAACGATCGCTACGGTCACGCGGAAGGCGACGTCGCGCTGCAGGCCGTCGCCGCTGCGGTGGGCGCGCAGGCGCGACGTCCGCTCGACCTCGCGGCGCGTTACGGCGGCGAGGAATTCATGCTGGTCTGGTATCGCCCGCTCGACGCCGAACTCGCGACGCTGGGTGAGCAGGTGCGCGCGGCGATCGAAGCGCTGCGCATACCGCATGCGGAGGGCGAGGGCGGCGTGCTGACCGCGAGCGTCGGCATCGCCTGCGTCGTGCCGACCCCGACGCACGGCCCGCAGCGCCTGATGGAAGCCGCGGACGCCGCGCTCTACGCCGCCAAGCAGGCCGGCCGCAACGGCGTGCACATCGATGCGGGCGTCGCGCTGCCGGCCTGAGGCACGGATGGCCTTGATGCACGCTTGACCTGGCATGGGGTCCCATCGCCGTCCGCGGCGTGCGCGGCCCGTTGCGATCGCCCTCAAGACGGTTCGCGGCCCGCCGTTAATGCCGTTATCCCGTCCCCGGCCTGCGAGATGACGCACGTCCTGATCGTCGAAGACGACGCCACCACCCGCAACGGGCTGGCCGACCTGCTGGAGCTCGAAGGCTTCAGCGTCAGCCGCGCGGAGAACGGGCTGGTATCGCTGAACCTGCTGCGCGCGGGGCTGCGACCGGACGTGATCGTGCTCGACCTCGTCATGCCGGTGATGGACGGCCTGCGTTTCCTGAAGACGATCCGCGCCACCGTGCACGCGGACATCCCGATCCTGGTGATGACCGCGGTGGGCGACCAGGTCGACCTCGACAACCTCGCCGAGGACATCAATTGCCGCGTGCTGTCGAAGACCGGGCCGATCGAGCCGTTGCTCGATGCGCTGCGCGCGCTCGGCGGCCGGGAGTCCTAGCGCGCCAGCGCCATTGCATCGAACGTGGCGTGTGCGAGGACCACGGGCCAGAGCCGCCCGGTGCGCGCATACCACGCCGCGAACAGCAGGCCGACGGGAATGATCATGAGCGACGGCGCGCCCTGGTAGAGGTGGTACGACAGGCGCAAGGCCGTGCTCGCGTTGACGGCGAACGCTGTGCCGCGCGCGGGCTTGAGCACGCCGACGAGATACCCGCAGAGGAACAGTTCCTCGAACAGCGGGTTCACCATCGACGCGAGCGCGACCGTCGCCAGTGGAATGCCGCGCGCGACCAGCGCATCGGGTGAGGGCGTCGCCGCGTGCGCGAACATGCGCAGGCCAACGTCGACCATGCTGCAGGCCGCGAGCGTCACACCGACGAGCAGCACCGCGGCGGGCAGGTCCCAGCCGTTCCACACCACGCCGAGATGCGCGCGTTCCCAGCCGCGCAGCCGCAGCAACGGCAACAGCGCGAGCAGGACGACCGCTTCGTAGATGATCAGCGAACGCAGCCCGTCTTCGGTAATCGCAGGCGCGGTCGGCGGCGCCGCCAAGGACGCGATGCTCGACACCACCGGCAACGCGAATGCGATGAGCAGAACGAGCACGCATTCGGTGCGTTGCGACATGGACCGCATGCGGCTACCCCTCCCCGGATCGCGCGGTGCGAAGCATACCGGCGCGGTGCGACATACGCGCACGGCGTGCGATGGATACCGACGCGCTTGCGCGCCCGAGCCGTTCGATGCGAGCGACACCGGCACATCGCGAACGCCCGTCATCGATGACCGCGCGTCACGCCGGCGGCCTCGAACCCATGCCGGCATCGTCGCCACGCAAGGCGTACCTTTCGCGCATGTCCCGCATCCGACGGAGGCCGCCATGTTCCCGACCCGTGTGATGCCCGTGCTGCTGGCCGCGCTCGCCGGTTGCACGACGACCGCGCCGCCCGCGGCGTCCACCAACGCGGCGCCCGCGCCGCGCACCACCGCCGTGGTCTGCGGGCCCGGCGGCGACCTCTCCTGCTTCGAGCGCGCGAGCGACCTCTGCCGTCCGCGCGGCTACGACCTGGTCGACCGCGAAGGCCGCCCGGCCACGGTGGCCGACGCGCAGGTGCGCATCGTCGAGGCCCGCTGCAAGCCCTGACCGCGCCGCGTGCGAACGGTCACAATGCCGACCTCGTCCGTCCGTAAGATGCGACGAGGGAGGGATCCATGCTCGACATTTCGATGGTCGACGGCGGCATCGCCGTGCTGGCCGGACGCGGCGATGCGTCGATCGGCGCCATGCGCGGCGCGGTGCGCGACGCGATGGTGGACGTGCAGCTCGCGGGACGGCGCCGCATCGTCGTCGACATGAGCGAGGCCACCGGCCTCGGCCACCCCGGCGTGATGCAGCGCATCGACACCGTGCGCGAGTGGGCCGCGATCGCCGTGCCGGGCCTGTCGCTCGCCTTCGTCGCCCACCACGCGTTCCTCGACGAGGACCGCATCGGCATGATCGTGGCGTCGCAGCTGGGCTTGAACGCGCACGCCTTCAGTTGCCGCGACGAGGCAATCGCGTGGCTGCGCAAGCAGCGCCTGTTCAACGCGCAGCGCGTCGAAACCGTCGCGACTCTGGCCGAGGCGCAGCAGGGCTGACGCGGTATTGATCCGCGGAAGCTGGCAGGTGACCGCGGCTCCAGGACCTCGCGCCCCCGCTACGCATGAGTGGGCGCTTTCGGAACGCGCGGCCCTGATCGCTGCGAGGTTATGCGTCGCCCACCCGCCTGCGCCACCGCCGCACTACACTCGCTCGCTCCTTCAGGGGTCGACATGAAAGCCAGCGGCATTTCCTTCCACCACGCCTGGGCGTTCTGGCTCGGCTGCGCGCTCATCACCGCCGGCGTCTTCGCCCACATGCCCATGTTCATGATGGGCCGCTACACGCATTGGCAGATGGTCGGCATGCCGATGACCACCGACATGCTGTTCGGCATGGCCGCCATTCCGCTCGGCCTCGCCTTCGCCTGCTACGGACTGATGCCGCGCTTCGACGGCATGCGCCGCGGCGCGCACGGGACGCCCGCAGCGCAGTTCCACATCGCCGACGGCGTGCCGCTCAACATCGAGCACTGGAAGCTCGTGCTGGTGCTGACCGTGACGCTCGCGATCGACGTCATGAAGCCGGCGACACTCGGTTTCGTCGTCCCCGGCATGAGCGCGGAATACAAGATCGCCAAGCCGACCGCGAGCCTGCTCGCGCTGTGCGCGCTCACCGGCACGACGGTGGGTTCGGTGGTATGGGGTCGCATCGCGGATCTCGCGGGCCGTCGCGCCGCGATCCTGCTGTCCGCCCTGATGTTCATCGGCACCGCGATCTGCGGTGCGATGCCGGCGTTCGGCTGGAACCTCGCGATGTGCTTCCTGATGGGCGCGTCGGCCGGCGGCCTGCTGCCGATCACCTTCACGCTGATGGCCGAGACCATTCCCGCCGCGCATCGCGGCTGGCTGCTGGTCGCGCTCGGCGGCATCGGCACGTCGGCGGGTTACCTGCTCGCCGCCGGCGCCGCGGCGACGCTCGAACCGATGTTCAGCTGGCGCGTGCTGTGGCTGCTCGGCCTGCCGACCGGCGCGATCATCATCCTGCTCAACCGCTTCATTCCCGAGTCGCCGCGTTTCCTTTCGAGCATGGGCCTCGAGCACGTCGCGCGTGCCGTGCTGCGCAAATTCGTCGGCCCCGCACGCGACGGCCTGGAGCGCGAGGACGCCGCGCATCCCGGTCCGCCGGTGATCGACGAACAGCATGCGGCGTCGGGCATCCGCATGCTGATGCACGGTCGCCATGCGCGCATCACCGCGGGCCTCGTCGTCTGCGGCATCGCGTGGGGGCTGGTGAACTTCGGCGTGCTGCTGTGGCTGCCGGTGAACCTCACCGCGCTCGGTGTCGACGCGAAGGCGACGAGCGCGCTGCTCGCGAAGTCGGCGGTCTATGCGTTGCCCGGCATCGCCGTCGTCGTATGGCTGTATCACCGCTGGAGCAGCTATCGCGCGCTCGTGCTGTTCATCGGCCTCACTGCGCTGTCGCTGCTCGCGCTCGGGGCGATCGGTTCGCTCGGCCTGCGTTCGCAGGCGGTGGTGATCGCAGTGGTCGTCGCGCTGCTGGTGAGCGTGAGCGGCGTGATCGCGATGCTGATCCCGTACGCGGCCGAGATCTATCCGGTGCACCTGCGCGGCACCGGATCGGGTGCGGTCGCGGCGAGTTCGAAGCTCGGCGGCATCATCGGTGCGGGGCTGGGCGTGTACGGCTTCTTCCAGAACTTCGCGATGTCCGCGTTCCTGATCGCGATCCCGATGGTGGTGTCGATGGTGATGCTGCTGATCAGCGGCATCGAGACGCGCGGCGTGCGCCTCGAGGATATCCAGACGTCGCTGGAAACCTGATCGCGTCGCGAGTCGACGGCG
>NZ_SELT01000010.1 GCF_004361065.1 Cognatilysobacter terrigena
CCTTGATCTTCGAGCTCGTCGACGTCTCGTTGAAGACCAGGTTGATCTTGCCCGTAGCAACGGTCGCGCTCGTCACGTACTTGCCCTTGATCGACGCGGCAGTGGCCAAGCCAGCAGCCGGGTTGTCGGTCGGCCACGCGCCATAGTTCGCGTAGTACTCGGCCACAGCCGTCTTCGCACCCGACGCCAGGCTCATGCCTTCCGACACCTGCGAGCGGGCGACGTAGTCCTGGTAGGCCGGCAGCGCGATGGCGGCCAGGATGGCGATGATCGCGACGACGATCATCAGTTCGATGAGGGTAAAGCCCTGCTGGTTCTTCATGTGTATCCCCTAGGAGAGTGGTCTTCACGGACAACGCCGGACGGCTCGCCAGATCCTTCGGTCTGCCATGCTCGCTGCCCGTGCACTGCGAGCATACGCATAACCCGTGCCAAACGGATGGTCCAGTTTGGGAGGGCTCTTTCGAGGAACGTGTCACGCTTGCCCCGACGAGCGGAAACCAGTAGGTGACGCGGTGCGTCAGTTGCTCGGAGTCGGGTGACGCAGAGTGTCGTCTTGCGCAGCGGCCATTGGGGTCAGGCGCTGGCGAATGTCAGCAACGGTGGCAGGCGATGGTGATCGAGCCAAGGCTCCACGCCAGCTTGCGCGCGCATCGTCCACGCGACCTAGAGCCGCCTGCAGGTCGCCAACGCGCACCGCGGCCTCGGCCGTTGGATCCAATACTTCGGCGCGCTGGGCCGCGGCGAGCGCGGTGCGCGTATCCCCGAGTCGTTCGGCGGCAAGGCTGTAGTTCTGCCACGTCGTCGCAACATCGGGGCGTTGTGCGAGCGCCCGCTCGAGGTGTGCCGCGGCAACCTCGGGTTGTCCATTCCGTAGCGCGATGAAGCCGCGCAGTTCGTGCACGCCCGTCGCGTCCGGCGTGGCACGCTCGACACGATCGAGTTCGCGCTGTGCGTCGCCGTTGCGGCCGGAGCGAATGTAGCCCCATGTGATGCGCTGCCAGTCGGATGGGAACGGCGGGATCAGTTGATGCGCCTGGACGATGGTCCATGCACCGAGCGCAGCACTGATCGCGACAGCGCCGGCGAGGCGCGCGATGTGTCGGGCACGGAACTCGTCGACCAGCGCCACCAGCCAGTACGCGCTGCCCAGTATGAACGGGCCAATGAAGTCGAAGCGGAATCGGTCTTCGGCGAAGAAGACCGCAATAGTGGCGAGGCCCATCGCCACCGGCGCCCACAGCGCGAGCGCGCGTCGGTCGCGTCGTAGCCATAAGGCCAGTCCGGGGAAGCCCAAGGCGAACAGCCAGCCGAACGGCAGCGGCAGAACGCTCAGCACCGGCGAGAAGCGGCGCTCGTCGCCGTAGCTTCGGGTGTTGGGCACTTCCGGATACGCGGAGAACTCGCGCAGCTTGCGGATGCCGTTCGCCATTGACTGCGCGGGATGCGCCGCGAGATAGCCCAGCGCCTCGTGCTGCCAGTACGCGCTGACTTCATGGGGTCGTAGAGCGTGGCCGGCCCGACGTTCGGCCTCGTGCGCGTAGCCGCGCCAGATGTCGAACGGCGCGGCATAGCGGCCGACGAAGCGCGGAACGCCCGAGCGCGACTGGGGGTTGTCCTCGTTGTAGAGCTGGTGCAGAACAACGCCGCCGTTGGTCGGCAGCGGTGACCAGTTCCCAGATATGGCGTGATTGCGTGCGGCCAGCATCGCAAGGGGGACGGCAAGACCAACGACGAGCGCAGCAGCACCCGGCAGCCATCGTCGGCGTGCGTCGGCCGAGCACGCAAACACCACCGCGACTGCCAGCGGCGTCATCAAGAGAAGATTCGATCGGATCGCGACGCCGAAGCCGCAGTACGCGCCGAACAGCAGCCACTGCCGCGGCGTCGGTTCGCGGACCAGCCGCAGCAGGAGAACACTCCACCACGTGACGAACGCGACGTCGCACGTCGGTTTCAGGATCGCGGCCGTGTACGCGATGGCCGTGCCGGTGCAGGCGTACAGGCTGGCAGCGACAACGCCTGTGCGATGGCGGCCGAGCGCGGATGCGATGCGATACACGCCGTAAGCGGTCCCGGTGTCGAGCGCGATCTGCAGCAGATAGATCGGAAACAGCGACCCCGTCAGTCGAAGTACGGCGCCGACCAGATAGCCGTAAAAGGGATCCATGAAGCCGAACATCGGCTGCATGCCGCCGGTGCCAGACGCAACGTCACGACCGAATGCGATGTAGTACGCCTCGTCAGGCCCGGGCTGATAGGTCAGCGGGCTGCGAATCGCAAAATAGAGATGGATCAACCGCAGCGATGCGGTGACGACGAGGACCCATGCTACGGCGCGCCGAGGAACGCCGGCTTCGTCGTTCACTCGATCCCCAGCTTCTTCAGCTTGTACCGCAACGCCCGGAACGTAATCCCGAGGGCCGCCGCGGTGCGCGTCTTGTTGTAGCGGTTCTCCTGCAACGCGTGCTGGATGGCCGCGCGTTCGATCTCCTCGATGTACGAGGGCAGGGCGCTGGTGGCGGTGTCGCGCGGGTCGAGGGCGCGGGGGTCCGCGGCTGCGGGCGTCGCAGTCGGCGCGGGCGCAGGTGCCTGCTGCGCGGCGGCATTCGACGTCGCCGGCTTCGGCGTCACCTTCGGAAGGCTCAGGTCATCGGACCGGATCACCTCGCCTTCGGCAAGCGCGAGTGCGCGCTCGAGGATGTTCTCGAGCTCGCGCACATTGCCCGGGAACGGGTAGTCGCGCAGGGCCTCGACGGCATCCGGCGACAGGTGCGGGATCGGACGGTCCTGCGCCGTTGCGAGGCGACGCAGGATGACGTCGGACAGACCGGGAAGGTCCTCCGGGCGCTCGCGCAGCGGGGGCACGCGCAATTCGATGACGTTGATTCGATAGTAAAGGTCGTGCCGGAAGCGGCCTTCCTCGACCAGCGCTGCCAGATCCTTGTGCGTCGCCGACAGGATGCGGACGTCGACTTTGACCTCGTTGTTCGAACCGACCGGGCGGATCGACTTTTCCTGGATTGCGCGGAGCAGCTTCACCTGCATCGGCAGCGGAAGCTCGGCGACTTCGTCCAGGAACAGCGTGCCGCCGTCGGCCGCCTGGAACAGGCCGGGTTTGTCGGCATGGGCGCCCGTGAACGAGCCCTTCTTGTGACCGAAGAACTCGCTTTCCATCAGTTCGGCGGGGATCGCGCCGCAGTTGACCGGCACGAACGGACCGGTCGCGCGGCCGCCCTCGGCGTGGATCGTGCGGGCGACGAGCTCCTTGCCGACGCCGGACTCGCCGGAGATGTAGACCGGTGCCTGGCTGCGGGCGACCTTCGTCAGCGTGGCGCGCAACGAGGCCATGGCCGGCGATTCGCCGAACAGGCGCGAGGAGATGCCCGACTCGTTGGCCGCGCGGCGGCGCTCGTGCAGTTCCAGCGCCTGCTTGACCAGGTCGCGCAGCACGCCGAGGTCCACCGGCTTGCTGACGAAGTCGAACGCACCGGCCTTCAGCGCCTCGACCGCCGCCTCGACGTTGCCGAAGGCCGTGATCATGGCGACCGGGGTGGTCGGATGCTTCTGGTTGATCTCGGAGACGATCTCGAGCCCGGTGCCGTCGGGCAGCCGCATGTCGGTCAGGCAGAGGTCGTACTTGTTGCGGGAGAGCAGGGCGCGGGCGTCGGTGACGTTCGCCGCTGTATCGCAGCGCAGGCCCATACGGCCGAGGGTCATGACCAGCAATTCGCGGATGTCGCGCTCGTCATCGACGACAAGAGCGGTGCGGGCGGGTGCGCTACGGGGTTCGGCCATCGGGTCCTCCGCCGCGCACCTTAGCTGATGTGACCGCCTGCGGCCACTTCGGGCCGTTTTCGTCAGCCGAAGGGCAGGTTTCAGCGGCCGAGCGCGCTCATGCGGATGCGGAAGCAGCCACCGACGCCCGGGGTCGGCACGTAGTCGAGGCTCGCCTGATTGGCGCGGCAGAGTTCGCGGGCGATGTAGAGGCCCAGGCCGGTGCCGTGGCTCGACGTCGTGAAGAACGGTTTGAAGAGGCGATTGCGGATCGGCTCGGGGATGCCGGGGCCGCGGTCGATGACGTCGAGTACGGGTTGGCCGCCGTCGATCGCCGCACGCACCGTGACGCGCGCCGGCTCGCCCGGCATGCGGCCGTAGTTGAGCGCATTCGCGACCAGCACCGTCACCGCCTGGTGCAGCTGTCGAGGATCGAACAGCGCATTGAGTTCCGCTTGCGTCGACGCCGCGATCAGCGTGTCGCCTTCGATCGGATGGCTCACGAGATAGTCGTCGACGAACTGCTTCGCGAAGTGCACGAGCTCGACGACGACCGGCTTCGCCGGTTCGCGGCGCGCGAGCCCGAGCACGTTCTCGACGATGCCGTTCATGCGCACCACGTGCTGGTGGATGATCTCGAGTAGTCGACGATCCGCCGGACGGATGTCATCCGATTCCTCGAGCAGCTGCACCGCGTAGCTCATCGCCGCGAGCGGATTGCGGATCTCGTGCGCCAGGCTCGCGGAGAAGCGACCGAGCGTCGCCAGCGTGATCGACTCGGCGCGCTGCGACAGCAGCGACGTGTCGTCGAGAAACACCAGCGCCTGGTCGCTGTTGGCCTGCAAGCGCGTGAAGCGCGGAATGACGTCGGACTGGTCGACTGCGAGGCGCAGTGGTGTGTCGTCGACGCCCCCGGTTTCGCGCCACGTCTGCAGACGGCGACCGAGCTCGGGCACGGCGACCGCGAGTTCGCGGAAGCCGTGCACTTCGTCGCCGACATCGCCCACGAGCGCGGTCGCCGCTTCGTTCGCCAGACGCATGCGGCCCGCGCCGTCGACGAGCAGAACGCCCGTACGCAGGCGGCGGATGATGAGTTCGTTGACCTGCGCGAGATGTTCGTTTTCCGTCGTGCGCAGCGCGGCGATCTCGTAGCTCTCACGCATCTGCTTGCCGAGCACGTTCATGACCGTCGCGAGCGCGATGTAGCCGATCGCGAACATCACCGGCTCGGTAAACGAGCGACGCGGTGCGCTGTCGATCACGCCCCATGCGTATTCCGCGAACAACAGCGCGACAGACACCGTCGCGAACGCGAACGCGAAGCGTGGCGGCAGCAGAAGCGATGCCGCGCCGACGTTGAACAGGATCATCACCGCGATGCCGCTGCCCGCCGACGGCAGCGCATGCATCGCAAGCACGCCGAAGAACAGGTCGGCCGCAACGCCGATGCCCGCGGACAGGCGCACGTCGATGCGTCGACCCAGGCCGAGCATCACGATCGACACGAACAGGTAGGCGATGACGACCGAGCGCGCCAGCAGCGCATAGCGCGGCGGCTCGAGCAGGCCGGTCGTCGGCCCGAACACCAGCGCGACGAGAAGCGCCGCCTCGAGCACCCGGTAAAGATTGAAAAGCCGCAGTTCGCGGTAGAGGACGTGGTCGGCGTCGAGCGGGGTCAGCGCAGGTTTGAAGGGCACGGCGCGCGTCCAGCAGTCGGTCGGCCGAGTATAGGTGGCTGATTCTCCGGGCGTTCCCCGGACCCGCGGGGTGGCCCGGCCCGGCCCGATCGGCGACAATATGGCCCCCTCGCGCCCAGCCCGGCCGCGCCGTCAGGCGCGCGAGGCCCCACGTCCATCCTTCGGTGACGCATGAATTTCCACGAATACCAGGCGAAGCAGCTCTTTGCCGACTACGGCATCGCCGTTCCCAAGGGCATCGTTGCCCGCTCGCCGGACGAGGCGGTCGCGGCGGCCAAGCAGATCCCGGGCGACCTCTGGGTCGTCAAGGCGCAGATCCACGCGGGCGGCCGCGGCAAGGCCGGCGGCGTGAAGCTGGCGAAGTCGTATGACGAAGTCGCGCAGTACGCCAAGCAGATGCTCGGCACGAAGATGGCGACCTACCAGACCGCCGGTGTCGAGCTGCCGATCGATTCGGTGCTGATCTCCGAAGGCACGGACATCGCGAAGGAGCTGTACCTGTCGGTGCTCGTCGATCGTTCGACGAAGACCGTCACCTTCATCGCTTCCGCCGAAGGCGGCATGGACATCGAGCAGGTCGCGCACGAGAAGCCCGAGGCGATCCACACGCTCAACATCAACTACGTCGAAGGCCTGCAGCCGTACCAGTGCCGCGACGTCGGCTTCGCGATGGGTCTCAACGCGAAGCAGGTCGGCCAACTGACCAAGATCATGACGGGCCTGTTCAAGCTCTTCATGGACAAGGACCTCGCGCTGGTCGAGCTCAACCCGCTCGCGATCCTCACCAATGGCGACCTCGCCGTGCTCGACGGCAAGATCAATTCGGACGACAACGCGTCGTTCCGTCATCCCGAACTCGTCGCCATGCGCGACGTGCGTCAGGAAGACGACACCGAAGTGCTCGCGTCGAAGTACGACCTCAACTACGTCACGATGGACGGCGACATCGGCTGCATGGTCAACGGCGCGGGCCTGGCCATGGCGACGATGGACGTCATCGCGCTCAACGGCGGTTCGCCGGCGAACGTCCTCGACGTGGGCGGCGGCGCGACCAAGGAGCGCGTCACCGAGGCGTTCAAGCTGATCCTGTCGAGCGACAAGGTGAAGGCGATTTTCGTGAACATCTTCGGCGGCATCGTCCGCTGCGACATGATCGCGGAAGGCATCATCGCGGCGGTCAAGGAAGTCGACGTCAAGGTGCCGGTGATCGTGCGCCTCGAGGGTACGAACGTCGAAGCGGGCAAGGAGTTGCTGAAGAACTCCGGCCTCGCCATCACCCCGGCCGACGACATCAACGACGGTGCGAAGAAGGCCGTCGCGGCCGTCAAGCAAGCCGCCTGAGACTTCCACGTCGCGCGGCACTGATCCGCGCGACCGACACAGGAATACGAATCCAATGTCCGTTCTGATCAACAAGGACACGAAGGTGATCGTGCAGGGCTTCACCGGCTCGCAGGGCACCTTCCACGCGCAGCAGATGCTCGACTACGGCACCAAGGTCGTGGGCGGCGTCACCCCGGGCAAGGGCGGTACTGAGCACCTCGGCCTGCCCGTCTTCAACACCGTCGCCGAAGCCGTCGCCAAGACCGGCGCCGATGCGTCCGTGATCTACGTGCCGCCGCCGTTCGCGGCCGATGCGATCATGGAAGCCGCGGCTGCGGGCATCCGCGTCATCGTCTGCATCACCGAAGGCATTCCGGTGCTGGACATGCTGCGCGCGAAGAACGTGCTCAACCAGCATCCGGAAACGGTGCTCGTCGGCCCGAACTGCCCGGGCGTGATCACGCCGGGCGAGTGCAAGATCGGCATCATGCCGGGCCACATCCACCAGCCCGGCAAGATCGGCATCGTGTCGCGTTCGGGCACGCTCACCTATGAAGCGGTGAAGCAGACGACGGACGTCGGCCTCGGCCAGTCGACCTGCATCGGCATCGGCGGCGACCCCATCAACGGCACCAACTTCATCGACGCGCTGAAGTGGTTCCAGGACGACCCGCAGACCGAAGGCATCATCATGGTCGGCGAGATCGGTGGTTCCGCTGAAGAAGAAGCGGCGGAGTTCATCGCCAAGCACGTGACCAAGCCGGTCGTCGGCTTCATCGCCGGTGCGTCCGCGCCGAAGGGCAAGCGCATGGGCCACGCCGGTGCGATCGCCTCGGGCGGCTCGGGCACGGCCGAAGGCAAGTTCGCGGCGCTGGAGAAGGCGGGCGTCACCACGGTGAAGTCGCCGGGCGACCTCGGTGCGGCGATCGCGAAGAAGCTTGCCGGCTGATTCAGCCCTTCGAGTTGTCAGCAAAAGGCCGCCTCCGGGCGGCCTTTTGTTTTGCGCGCCAAGCGGAGGTGGCTTGCTGTCAGCACCAAATATTGTGTTGACGGATTTTGCCGTCCCGCATATGTTGTGCCCGTCGAAGGTGCCGTCTCTGCCAGGAGCGGCTTAATAGGGAACCCGGTGGGAATCCGGGACTGCCCCGCAGCGGTAAGTGGAAACGACCCGCGTCATTGGCACTGGCCTTACGGCTGGGAAGCGACGCGCAGTAGGTGGCGACTCCGGTCGCCGTAGTCCACGAGTCCGAAGACCTGCCTCGATCGGCGGCCGCGTGCTGCCGTTGGCCAGGCGTCCTCGTGGGAGGGACGGGTCGGTCCGCGGACCTCGTCCGCCGCCTTCCGTCTCCACATGTCGATGCCGGCTCGCCCGAGGGGGCGGGGGCCGGCGCAGGTCGACGCGTGCGCCGCTTTCGCTTCCTCTCCATCGCCACCGGAGAGGAACAATGACGACCGAAACACTGACCCACGCCACGCCGCCCGAGGCGCTCGACACCGACCAGCCGGGCTTCGCGCTGACGCCGCCGCATGCGCCCGCGACCATGACCGTCACCAAGCGCGACGGCCGCCGCGAGCCGGTCGACGTCGCCAAGATCGTGCGCGCCGTGCAGCGCTGCAGCGCGGGCTTGGACGACATCGACCCGATGCGTGTCGCGCTCAAAACGATCGGCGGCATCTACGACGGCGCGACCACGCGCGAACTCGACGAGCTGTCGATCCACACCGCCGCGGCGTTCACCGCGGAAGAGCCGCAGTACTCGCGCCTCGCTGCGCGCTTGCTGAGCGCGTACATCGACAAGGAAGTCGCCGGGCTCGGCGTGTATTCGTTCTCGCAGTCGATCGTGCTCGGCCACGACCTGGGGCTGATCAACGACCGCGTGCGCGACGCCGTCGAGGCCAACGCGCGCAAGTTCAACGACGCGATCGATGCGGCGCAGACGCAGCGCTTCGAGTACTTCGGCCTGCGCACGCTCTACGACCGCTACCTGCTCAAGCATCCTCACAGGCGCCACGTCATCGAGACGCCGCAGCACTTCTTCATGCGCATCGCGGTCGCGCTGACCGACAGCGCGGCCGGCGCCCTGCAGCTGTATCGGCTGATGTCGTCGCTGGACTACGTGCCGAGTTCGCCGACCTTGTTCAACTCCGGCACGCGCCACGAGCAGCTGTCGTCCTGCTTCCTGCTCGATTCGCCGCAGGATTCGCTCACCGACATCTACGCGCGCTACGGCGACGTTGCGCAGCTCTCGAAGTTCTCCGGCGGCATCGGGCAGGCCTACCACCGCATCCGCGCGCGCGGCTCGCTGATTCGCTCGACCAACGGCCGCAGCAACGGCATCGTGCCGTGGCTGAAGACGCTCGACGCCTCCGTCGCCGCGGTGAACCAGGGCGGCAAGCGCAAGGGCGCCGCCTGCATCTACCTTGAGACGTGGCACGCGGACATCGAGGAGTTCCTCGAGCTGCGCGACAACACCGGCGACGAGATGCGTCGCACGCACAACCTCAATCTGGCGAACTGGATTCCCGACCTTTTCATGCGTCGCGTCGACGCGGACGGCGACTGGTCGCTGTTCGATCCCAAGGCCGTGCCGGAGCTGCCGGACCTCTGGGGCGATGCCTTCGATCGCGCCTACGAGCAGGCGGAGCAGCAGGGCCTTGCGAGCCGCACCGTCAAGGCGCGCGAGCTCTACGCGCGGATGATGAAGGTGCTCGGCGAAACCGGGAACGGCTGGATGACGTTCAAGGACGCGTCCAACCGCACCTGCAACCAGGTCGGCCCGGGTCGCACCGTGCATCTATCGAATCTCTGCACCGAGATCCTCGAGGTGACGAGCGCCGACGAGACGGCGGTCTGCAACCTCGGATCGATCAACCTCGCGCAGCACGTCGGCGAACACGGGTTCGACTTCGACAAGCTGGCGGAGACCGTGCAGGTCGCGGTGCGTCAGCTCGATCGCGTGATCGATCTCAACTTCTATCCGATCGAATCGGCGCGTCGCTCGAACCTGCGTTGGCGTCCCGTCGGGCTCGGCGTGATGGGCCTTCAGGACGTGTTCTTCAAGCTGCGGATGCCGTTCGATTCGGCGGAAGCGCTGGAGCTGTCGACGCGCATCGCCGAGCGCATCTACCTCCACGCGCTGGAGGCGTCGTGCGACCTCGCCGAACAGCACGGCGCGCATCCGTCGTTCGCGGAGACGCGTGCCGCGGCGGGCGACCTGCAATTCGACCTGTGGAACGTGGCGCCGACCCAGTCCGTCGCGTGGGAGGCGCTCAAGGCGCGAATCGCGCAACACGGCCTGCGCAATTCGCTGCTCATCGCCATCGCGCCTACCGCGACCATCGCATCGATCGCCGGCTGCTACGAATGCATCGAGCCGCAGGTGTCGAACCTGTTCAAGCGCGAGACGCTGTCGGGCGACTTCGTGCAGGTGAATCGCTATCTCGTCGACGAATTGAAGAAGCTCGGGCTGTGGACGCAGACCGTGCGTGACGCGATCAAGCTCGGCGAAGGTTCGATCCAGTCGATCGAAGCGATTCCCGCCGCGCTGCGCGAGGTCTATCGCACCGCCTGGGAGCTGCCGCAGAAGGCGTTGATCGACCTCGCCGCCGCGCGCGGTGCGTACATCGACCAGTCGCAGTCGCTGAATCTCTTCATGGAGAGCCCGAACATCGGGCGGCTGTCGTCGATGTACATGTATGCGTGGAAGTCCGGTCTGAAGACGACGTACTACCTGCGTTCGCGGCCGGCCACGCGTATCGCGAAGGCGACGGTGAGCGCCGTCGCGCCGCAAGCCGCGATCGCCTGTTCGCTCGAGAACCCCGAGGCGTGCGAGGCCTGCCAGTAAACGACTCATGCGCCGGCCGCAGTGACGCGCGCCGGCGCCTTCCCTCTGCAGGGGCGCGCGGAAGACGGCAGGAGCCGTCGAGGGAACGCCGGCGCAATGGATCGCGCGCTTGGACGCGATGCAAGGACGTCGTCCGCCGCCCCTGCACCTTCTTAATGCGACGCGATGCGTCGCCGTCGGACATCACCATGACTGGACGCCTGCTCGACCCCGGTTTCGCCCTTACCCTGCGCCCGATGCGCTATCCCGCGTTCTACGACATGTACCGCGATGCGGTGCGCAACACGTGGACGGTGGAGGAGATCGACTTCGGCATCGACGTCAACGACCTGCGCGACAAGCTCACGCCGGCCGACCGGCATCTCATCGAGCGCCTCGTCGCGTTCTTCGCGACGGGCGATTCGATCGTCGCCAACAACCTCGTGCTGAATCTCTACCAGCACGTCAACGCGCCCGAAGCGCGCATGTACCTGTCGCGGCAGCTGTACGAGGAAGCGCTGCACGTGCAGTTCTATCTCACGTTGCTCGACGCCTACGTGCCGGACGTCGAGCGTCGCGCCGCGGCGTTCGCCGCCATCGAGAACATCCCGTCGATCCGTGCCAAGGCCGACTTCTGCTTCCGCTGGATCGATTCGATCCAAGGGCTGCAGCGACTGGAAAGTCGTGCCGACCGCCGCACCTTCCTGCTCAATCTCATCTGCTTCGCCTGCTGCATCGAAGGCCTGTTCTTCTTCGCCGCGTTCGCCTACGTCTGGTTCCTGCGTTCGCGCGGGCTGCTGCCGGGGCTCGCGGCCGGCACCAACTGGGTGTTCCGCGACGAGTCCGGGCACATGGCGTTCGCGCTCGAGGTCATCCGTACCGCGCGAGACGAGGAACCCGATCTGTTCGACGCAGCGATGGAGCGTGACGTCCGCGCGATGCTGCGCGAGGCGGTCGACGTCGAAGCGGCCTTCGCGCACGACGTGCTGTCCGGTGGCGTGAATGGGCTTTCACCGCGCGAGATGCGCCAGTACCTCGAATACGTGGCGGACCTGCGACTCGCCGCGCTCGGCATGACGCCCGAATTCGGCAGCCGCAACCCGTTCGCCTTCATGGACCTGCAGGACGTGCAGGAACTGACCAACTTCTTCGAACGCCGCGTGTCGGCCTACCAGGTCGGCGTGAGCGGGCAGGTCGCGTTCGATGACGCGTTCTGAAGCGCCACGCGAGGCGCGTCTCTGGGAAATCGTGTTTCCGGACCACGCCAATCATCTCGGCACGCTGTTCGGCGGGCAGGCGCTGGCGTGGATGGACAAGGCCGCGTTCATCGCCGCGACGCGCTATGCGCGCCGTACGGTGGTGACGGCGCGCTCGGAGCAGGTGGACTTCCACGTGCCCGTGCGGCAGGGCCAGCTCGTGGAGCTGGTCGCGCGCGTGGCGGACGTCGGGCGGAGCTCGATGCGCATCGAGGTGGAGCTGCATACCGAGGATCCGCATGCGGGCACGCGGCATCTGTGCACGCGCGGGCACTTCACGATGATCGCGCTCGACGCCAACGGCCGGCCGGCGCCGGTCGAACCGCTCGATGACGGGGCGACGCACGCGCCTGCGTAAAATCGGCGGCCTTGGACAGGAGCGGCCATGGCCCTGCGAATCGCCCTCGCGCAGTTCGACTTCCCGGTCGGCGACATCGCCGGCAACACCACCCGTATCGAAGCGTTCATCGCGGAGGCGCGCGATACGCACGGCGCGCAGCTCGTGGTGTTCCCGGAGCTCGCGGTGAGCGGTTATTCGCCGGAAGACCTGCTGCTGCGGCCGAGCTTCCTCGCCGACTGCGAGCAGGCGATCCGGCGCATCGCCGCGTCGACGCGGGGCATCGCCGCGGTGGTCGGCTGGCCCGAGACGGCGGGCGCGATCGTCTACAACGCCGCGAGCGTGCTGCGCGATGGCCGCATCGAGCGCACCTATCGCAAACGCGAGCTGCCGAACTACCAGGTATTCGACGAACGCCGCTATTTCTCCGTCGATCCGGATGGCGAGACCTGCGTGGTGGACGTCAACGGCGTGCAGGTCGGCGTGGTGATCTGCGAGGACCTCTGGTTTCCGGAGCCGCTCGCGGCCACCGTCGCCGACGGCGCGCAACTCGTCGTGGTGCCGAACGCATCGCCCTACGAGCACGACAAGCACGCCACGCGCGATGCATTGCTCGCGGAGCGAGCGACCGAATCGGGTGCGGCGATCGCCTACCTCAACGTCGTCGGCGGACAGGATCACGTCGTGTTCGACGGCGCATCGGTCGTGGCCGATGGCGATGGCCGCGTGCATCCGGCCGCCGGTGCGTTCGACGATCAATGGCTGGTGGTCGACTTCGACGCCGCGACCAAGCGTTTCTCCCCGGTTCGCTGGACGATCGAGGACGACGAGAGCCGCGAAGGCCTAGCGTGGCGCGGCATCGTGCGCGGCACGCGCGACTACTGCCGCAAGAACGGCTTCGACAAGGTGTGGCTCGGGCTCTCCGGCGGCATCGATTCCGCGCTGGTGCTCGCGATCGCCGTCGACGCGCTGGGCGCGGAGAACGTCACCGCCGTGCGCCTGCCGTCGCGCTACACCGCGGACATATCGAACGACCTCGCCGCCGCGCAGTGCGAACGCCAGGGTGTGCGCCTCTTGACCCTGCCGATCGAGAAGCCGTTCGAGGCGTACCTGGCCACGCTCGCGTCGACGTTCGAAGGTCGCGACGTCGACACCACCGAAGAAAACCTGCAATCGCGCATCCGCGGCGGGATGCTGATGGCGCTGAGCAACAAGTTCGGCGGCCTGCTGCTTACCACCGGCAACAAGAGCGAGTACGCGGTCGGCTACGCGACGATCTATGGCGACATGTGCGGCGGCTACGCGCCGATCAAGGACGTCTACAAGACCGACGTGTTCGCGCTTGCGCGGTGGCGGAACACCGTCGATGCGGTGATCCCGCAGGCGGTGATCGATCGTCCGCCGTCGGCCGAGCTGCGCGAGAACCAGAAGGATCAGGACTCGCTGCCGCCCTACGACGTGCTGGACGCGATCCTGCAGCGGCACGTCGACGGCGAGCAGTCGCGCGACGAGATCGTCGCTGCGGGCTTCGACGCGGCCACGGTCGAGCGTGTGCTCAAGCTCGTGCGCACGTCCGAGTGGAAGCGGCATCAGGCGGCGCCGGGCCCGAAGATGACGCCGCGCGCGTTCGGTCGCGAGCGGCGTTATTCGATCAGCAACGGGTATCGCTGATCGACGTGGCTACTCGGCGGTGGTCGGATCGATCACGTTGTGGACGCGGGATACGCGGTTGGCCGGAAAGCCGCCGCGACGCGCGTGTTCGCGCACCGTGTCTTCGTCCGGCGCCAGGTAGAGGCAGTACACGCGGTCGCCGGTGACGTAGCTTTCGACCCACTGGATCTGCGGCCCCATCGCCTGCAGCACGCCGCAGGACGTATTCGAGATGTCTTTCAACTGCTGCGGGGTGAGATCGCCTGCGCCGGGAATATCGCGCTCGATGACATAGCGGGGCATGCGCCTTCTCCGTGGATGGGGCGCTGCAGTCTCGCGCCGTCTCGGCGCAGGGGGATGCCCGTCCGTCGTCCGTAACGAAAAACGCCGCCCGGAGGCGGCGTTTCGATGGCGCGTGAAGGGAAGCGTCAGTGGCCGACGGCCGACGCATCGCCACCGAACGGGTTGAGGCGGCGCAGGTGGCTCGGGTAATCCGGCCACTTGCCGGCGAGATACGGGTGGTTCGGCGAGGCCTTCTGCAGCTCGGCGCGCGCGTCGTTCGCGAGCGTCGTATTGCCGAGGTCGGTGTACGCCGCGGCCAGCGTCGCGATCGCGTCCGCCTGGTAGCTCGACTGCGGATAGTTCTCGAGCACGTACTTGGCGCGGTCGATGGCGGCCACGTCGGCGCCGCGCTTCAGATAGAACAGCGCGGTGTCCATCTCGTAGCGGGCGAACATGTCGCGCAGCTTGGCCATGCGGTCGCGCGCGTCGGCGGCGTAGCGGCTGTTGCCGTAGCGCTCCACGACGATGCTGAAATCGTTGTACGCCTGCATCGGCGTCGCGAGGTCGCGGCGCGCCGGGTCGAGGTGCCACACGCGCTGCAGGAACACGGCGTCGCGCGAGGAGTTCACCAGCCCGCGCAGGTAGTACAGGTACGCGATGTTGCGGTTGGTCGGATAGGTACGGATGAAGCGGTCGATGGTGCTGACCGCGTCGTCGTGCTGGCCGGCCTTGTACTGCGCGTACGCCGTCTCGATCAGCGCCTGCTCGGTGTACGGCCCGTACGGGTACTGGGCGATGAGGCGCTTGTAGGTCTCCTGGGCCGACGACCAGTTGCCATTCGTCATCGACTTGTGGCCCTTCTGGTACAGCGTTTCGACCGGGACGCCCTCGTTCGAGTCGTCCTTCTTTCGGAACTTGGAGCAGCCGGTGCCGGCGAGGAGCGAGACCGCGAGGACGGCGACCGCCATGCCACGGAAGAGGGACACGGGCGACGGGCGGAAGGCGGAGCTTGAGCTCATGGGATCGACGGATGCCGGATCGGGAGACAGGAAGGCCGGATAATAGCAGGCCCGTCTTAACCGACCCGCGCTGGCGGGCCGCAGGAAAATAGGCCTCCGATGCCCGACACCATCACCCTCGAAGCCCGTGTCCCCGACACCAGTGCCGGGCGCCGCTTCGACGCCGTGCTGGCCGAGCTCTTCCCCGAGCATTCGCGCTCGCGCCTCGCGGGCTGGATCAAGTCCGGCCAGGCCCGGCTCGACGGCCGCGAAGTGCGCCCGCGCGATCCGGTTCGCGGCGGCGAGCACGTGACGGTCGAGGCCGAGATCGGCATCCAGACCGACGCCCCCGCCGAGGACATCGCCCTCGACGTGCTCTACGAGGACGCCGAGGTCATCGTGCTGAACAAGCCCGCCGGCCTCGTCGTGCATCCGGGCGCGGGCAATCCGGCCGGCACGCTGGTCAACGCGCTGCTGCATCGCGACGCCTCGCTGTCGGCGCTTCCGCGCGCGGGCATCGTGCATCGCCTGGACAAGGACACCTCGGGCGTGATGGTCGTCGCGCGCACGCTGCAGGCGCACACCGCGCTGGTCGACCAGCTCTCGGCGCGACAGGTGCATCGCCAGTACCTCGCCGTCGTGGTCGGCGCGCTGGTGTCGGGCGGCACCGCGAACGCGCCGATCGACCGCCACCCGCGCGACCGCCTGCGCATGGCGGTGCGCGAGGACGGCAAGGATGCGGTGACGCACTTCCGCCTGCGCGAACGCTTCCGCGCACACACGCTGCTTGAATGCCGGCTCGAGACGGGTCGCACGCACCAGATCCGCGTGCACATGGCGCACCTCAAGCATCCGATCGTGGGCGATCCGCTCTACGGTGGCCCGCTCAAGCTGCCGCGCGGCGCATCGCCCGAAACGATCGAGGCGCTGCGCGGATTCCGTCGCCAGGCGCTGCATGCGGAGACGCTCGAGTTCGCGCATCCGGTCAGCGGCGAGCCGGTGCGCTGCACCGCGCCCGTACCGGACGATCTCCGCGCGTTGATCGACGCGCTGCGCGCCGACCAGCGCGAGCACGAGGACCGCCAGCGGTGACGCCCTTCCTGCACGCCGACTGGCCCGCGCCGTCGGGCGTGCATGGCCTGACGACGCTGCGCCACGGCGCCGGGCGTTCGCACGCGCCGTTCGACACCTTCAATCTCGGCAATCGAACGGCCGCCGATGGCGACGACGCGGCCACCGTCGACGCGAACCGCGACGAACTGGTCGAGCGCCTCGCATTGCCGTCGCGCCCGCGCTGGCTGCGGCAGGTGCACGGCATCGACGTGGTCCGATTCGCCGCGGACGAGGCGAGCACCGACGAACCGCAGGGCGATGCCGCGGTCACCTCGGATGCTGGCGTCGTCCTCGCGATCCTCACCGCCGACTGCCTGCCCGTGCTGTTCGCCGCGCGCAACGGCTCGGAAGTCGCCGGCGCGCACGCGGGCTGGCGCGGACTCGCCGACGGCGTGCTCGAAGCGACCGTCGCAGCGATGAGGACGCCGCCCGATCGCGTCAGCGCCTGGCTCGGCCCTGCAGCAGGGCCGGCGGACTACGAGATCGGCGTGGACGTGTACGACGCGTTCGTCTCACGTGACTGGGCGAGCGGCGCGGCCTTCGTCAGCACGCGGCCGCATCACTGGCGTGTCGATCTTTATGCGCTTGCGCGGCGCCGTCTCGTTGCCGCGGGGGTGTCGCCCGATGCCATCCACGGCGGAGGATTGAGCACGATCGCCGAACCCGCGCGCTTCTTCTCGCACCGGCGCGACCGCCGCACGGGGCGCATGGCGTCGCTGGTGTGGATCGACCGCTGATTCCCGCGACGCTCTTCGGGCGTGTGCTCGGCGACGCGTACGCCCGTCTGCCGACGACCGTGGCGACGCTGCATGCGCGCGATGGCGAACGCCGCTACGCCGGCGAAGTCGATGTCGTGCGCGGAACGACGCTGCTCTCGCGCCTGTGCGCCGCAGCGACGCGCCTGCCGCCGCAAGGCCGCGGACGTATCGACGTCGACATCGTGGCGAACAGGCACGGCGAAGCGTGGACGCGGCACGTCGCCGGTCATGCCATGCATTCGCGATTGCGCGCGAGCGGCGGACTGCTGCGCGAGCAGCTCGGCCTGGTGACGTTCGACTTCCGGCTCACCGTCGACGGAGTGGGACTGCACTGGATCGTCGACACCGTGCGCGTGTTCGGCCTCCGCCTGCCGCGCCGCTGGTTCGACGGCGTCGCGGCGCGCGAATACGAGGACGACCGGCGCTATCGCTTCGACGTGCGTGCGAGCCTGCCCCTCGCCGGCCTGCTCGTGCACTACCGCGGGTGGCTCGATGTCGACTGACGGCCCGATCATCGTGTTCGACGGCGTCTGCGTGCTCTGCAACGGCTGGGTGCGCTTCCTGCTGCGCCACGACCGCGAGGCGCGGTTCCGTTTCGCCGCGATGCAGACCGACGCGGGTCGCGCCTTGCTCGCGCGGCACGGCCTCGACCCGGACGATCCGTCGTCGTTCCTGCTCATCGACAATGGCACCGCGTGGACCGACACCGACGCGATCGCGCGCGTGCTCGCGACGCTCGGTTCGCCGTGGACGATCGCCGCCACGCTGCTGCGCGTCATGCCGCGCGGTATGCGTGACCGCGCGTACCGCTTCGTCGCGCGACATCGTTATCGGTTGTTCGGTCGGCACGCGGCATGCGCGCTGCCGCCCGAAAACGCCGCGGCGCGATTTATCGGCTGACGAGCGCCTGCGTTGAGGTCTCGATCGGCAGGTGCGACAGCGCCTGCAAGTAGTCGTCGAGGGTGAAGAGATCGATGCACGGCCCGGCACCGGGTGATGGCGGCGTCTGACGCCAGCGCCGCGCGAGCACCACGGTGGCGGTCGCGGGAATGTGCGGCCCGCTGCCCTCGCGCGCGACGATCGACCAGCGCAGGTGCAGGTGCTGTCCGTCGGGATCGACGCCGCCCAGATCGACCGTCATCACGCCGATGTCGCTGCCCGCATCGGTCCAGTGCTCACTCAATCGCAGCAGCGGCTCCGCATAGCGCGGCAGATTGCGCACGAGACCCGCGCGAACGCACCACGAGGCGAGCCACAGCCCGAAGTGCATGCGGCGCAGTTCGAGTCCGGCGCGGAAGTCGCAGTGTCGGAGCCCGGGATAGCGCGCAGGCAGCACGTCGAGATCCGGCACGTCGCAGCGTGCAAACCAGCGTGCGCCCACGCCCTCGATACGCATGCGACGCAGCGACTGCCAGCCGTGCACCGGACGACGGTCGCCATCGATCAACGCAGGAAACGGACGACCGACGTAGCCGAGGATCGCGCGCGTCGTCGCCAGGCCGCGCTCGGTGCGATTGCCCGGACCGATGCACGTGTCGATCGACTCCAGCGTCGCGAACCGCGATCGATGCGCGTCGACGACTGCGGCCGACAGGCCCGGGACGCTGCTCGCACCGCTGACGACGCGGACGCCGCGCGCCTTGGCCTGCGCGTCGAGCCGCCCGATGCCCGCCACGAATTCGCGGCCGTCGGCGAGGTCGATGTAATGCGCGCCCGCGGCGATCGCGGCTTCGGCAACGCGGTAGTCGCGCTGCTGGAACGGGCCGGCCGTGTGGATGACGGTGTCCGGCATCAGCGCGGCGATGCGGGCGTCGAGATCGTCGCCTTCGACGTCGATCTGCACCGGCGACACCGGCGCGCGCGCCTGCGGTCGTAGCTGCGTGGCGAGCGATTCCGCCTTGCCGACGTCCCGCCCGGCGAGCATCAGGTCGACGTCGTCCCGCGCCAGTGCCTCGGCGATGCGCCGTCCGAACTGGCCGTAGGCGCCGATGAGGAGGATGCGACCGCGCGACATGGGCGCAGCTTAGCGGCCCGGCGGCGACCAAGCGGCTGCATGCGCTGTTGACGCCGGCCGGTGCATAACGGCCGGGCCGGATCGTCCGGTCAGGGGACCGCGTTGGCCGCCGACACCTCCACCATCCATCGCAGCCTGCCGGTGCTCGTCGGCGCTGCGCTTGTGCTCGGCTTCCTGTACTGGGCCAAGGTCATCGTGATTCCGGTCGCGCTCGCGATCCTTTTCACGTTCCTGCTCACGCCGCCCGCGCACTACCTGGAGCGCCGCGGGGTGTCGCGCGTGGTGTCGAGCGCGCTCATGACGATCCTCGCGCTCGCCCTCGCGATCGGTGCGGGCGTAGCGGTCACGCGCCAGATCGGCAGCCTGCTCGACGCGTATCCGCGCTACGAACCGAACGTCACCGCGAAGATCGAGCAGTTGCGCGCGCGCGGGCGCACCGGGCTGCTCGACAAGATGCAGGTCGTGGCCGAGCGCATTTCGGTGCAGCTCGATCGTCGCGGCCCGGCCCCGATGACGCAGGCCGAACGCGAAGTCGCACGCGCGCAACCCGTGCGCATCGTGCAGCAGGAGCCGGTGCGGCTGTCGCAACTGTGGGCCATCGCCGGCCCGCTGCTGGAGCCGCTTGCGGGCCTCGGCCTGGTGCTCGTGCTGGTGATGTTCATGCTGATCCATCGCGAGGACCTGCGCGATCGCGTGATCTCGCTGGTCGGTGTCGACCAGCTCGCCGGCACGACGCGCGCGCTGGAAGACGCGGGCCAACGCGTCGGCCGGTATCTGCTGATGCAGCTGATGGTCAACAGCGGCTACGGGCTGTCGGTGGCGATCGGGCTGTGGGCGATCGGCGTGCCGTATGCACTGTTGTGGGGCTTCTTCGCCGCCGTGCTGCGCTACATCCCGTACCTCGGTTCGTGGCTGGCGGCGTTCATGCCCGTGGCGCTGAGCCTGCTGATCACCCGCGAGTGGACGACCGCGCTGTTGGTGGTCGGGCTGTTCGGCACGCTCGAACTCATCACGAACATGCTGGTCGAGCCGTGGGTCTATGGGCGCGGCATGGGCGTGTCGCAGGCCGCGCTGCTGATCGCCGTCGCGTTCTGGACGTGGCTGTGGGGGCCGATCGGGCTCGTGCTCGCGTCGCCGCTCACCGTCTGCCTTGTGGTGCTCGGCCGCTACGTGCCGTTCCTGAAGTTCCTCGACACGCTGCTCGGCGACACGCCGCCGCTCGCGCCCGCGCATCGCTTCTACCAGCGACTGCTCGCGCAGGACGACACCGAAGCCGCCGACCTGCTCGATGACTACGCCGCGCTCGACGGCCTCGACCGCGCGTACGACGAAATCGTCGTGCCCACGCTCGCGCACGCACGCGAAGACCTGCGCCAGGGCCGCCTGCAGGCGCCGGACCACGCCCGCGTGATCGACGAAGCGCACGCACTCGTAGACGCGCACCGTCGCCTGATCCGCCCGGACGACATGGTCGGCGGCGACCGCATGCGCGTGCTCGCGATTCCGGTGCGCGATGCGGTCGATGAAGTCGCGGTGTCGATGCTCGGCAAGCTCGTCGACATGGGGCGTATCGAATGGAATGCCGCGTCGTCGGCGGTGCTCGCGTCGGATGTCGTCGGCCACATCCGCGATGCGAACGTCGACGCCATCGTGCTGGTCTCCGTGCCACCGGGCGGGCTCGCGCATGTGCGCTATCTCGTCAAGCGCCTCGGCAGCGAACTCGGGGGCGTGCCGCTTCTCATCGTGCGGCCGGGCCTGGCGGGCGATGCACAGGTTCGCCAGCGTCGCGAGCTGGCGGAGCTGGGCGTGGCGCGCCTCGCGGCCACACTAGGGGCCGCGGTCTCCGAACTGCGGAAGATGACCGCGCTGCACTGATCCGCGCGATCAGTGGTGGCGCATGTCGCGCGGAAGATCGGTCTTCCGTCGCCGGTACGCGGGGCGTTCCGTGCTATCGGCGGCCGGCTCGACGTCGCCCGTCTCGCGCAGCGCCTGCAGGTAGCTGCGCCGCCAGTACGTGATGTCGTGCGTCTGCAGGTAGCGGAACATGCCCTCCCAACGTTCGCGGCGTTCGTCGCGTGACATCGTCATCGCCCGCGCGATGGCATCGCCGGTGCCATCGAGGTCGTACGGATTCACGACCAGCGCGCCGTCGAGCTCGCGCGCTGCGCCGGCGAACGGCGAGAGCAGCAGAACGCCGGGATCCTCCGGATCCTGTGCCGCTACGTATTCCTTCGCGACCAGGTTCATGCCGTCGCGCAACGGTGTCACCAGCCCGACGCGCGCGAGGCGATAGAAGCCGGTCAGCGTCGCGTGCGGGTAGTTGCGATTGACGTAACGCACCGGCGTCCAGTCCGGCTCCGCGAAGCGCCCGTTGATGTTGCCGGACAGCTGTTCGAGCTCGCTGCGAAGATGCCGGTATTCCGCGACGCCACCTCGCGACACCGGCGCGATCTGAAGGAACGTGAGCTTGCCGCGTTGTTGCGGATAGCGCTTGAGATAGTTCGCGAACCCGCGGAATCGCTCGGGCAGGCCTTTCGAATAGTCGAGACGATCGACGCCGATCGCGAGTTCGCGCCGCGACAGGCTCGCCGTCAGGCGCTTCACGCCCGGCTTCGCCACCGCGTCACGCGCGAGTTCGGCGATGCGCGGCGTGTCGATGCTGATCGGGAACGCGCCGGCGCGAAAGCGTCGGCCGTTGGGTGCTTCGAGCAGTCCGCGCTCGATGACGCGGCCGCCGCCGAAAAGGCGCACGTAATCCTGGAAGCGCTCGAGGTCGCGCTCGGTCTGGAAGCCGACGAGATCGCACGACGAAAACCCGTCGAACAGGCGCTGGTGGCTCGGCAGCGCCGCGAGCAGGTCGGAGGACGGCATCGGCACGTGCAGGAAGAAGCCGATGCGGCATTTGACGCCGCGGTCGCGCAGCAGACGGGCGAGCGGGATCAAGTGGTAGTCGTGGATCCAGACGAGGTCGTCCTCGCGCAGCATGGGTGCGAGCTTGCCCGCGAACAGCGCGTTGACGACCTGGTAGCCCGCATAGGTATCGCGGTCGTAGTCGACCAGGTCCATGCGGAAGTGCAGCAGCGGCCACAGCGTGCGGTTCGCGAAGCCGTTGTAGTAGTCCTCGTGGTCCTGCGCCGATAGGTCCATCGTGACGAACGTGATATTGCCGTCCTGCTGCTCGTGCATGCGGCCCGAGGCGTGCGGATCGATCTTGCCGCTCCACCCGAACCACAGGCCGCCGTCCTCGCGCAGCGCGTCGAGCAGCGCGATCGCGAGGCCGCCGGCGCGCGACTCCTCGGGCAATGCGACGCGATTGCTGACGACGACGAGACGGCCCATGCGATACCCGCGTTGACGCTCCTGCCGGCGAATGCCGATGCAGCAGAGGATGCCGACCCGCGGCTCGTCGATGCGTGATGGCTGCGCGATGCCAGCGGAACGCTAGGTTGCGTCCTCCCACGGGCGGCTCAGGCGCATCGCCGCGTTGATCAGGCCGACATGCGAATACGTCTGCGGGAAGTTGCCCCACAGCTCGCCGCCTTCGAGCGAGAGGTCCTCCGACAGCAGGCCGAGCGGGTTGCGGCGCGCGAGCACGCGTTCGAACAGTTCGCGCGCCTCGTCCGCGCGTCCGACGGACGCCAGTGCGTCGATGTACCAGAACGTGCAGATCGTGAAGCTGGTTTCCGGCACGCCGAAATCGTCCGGTGCGATGTAGCGCAGCATGCCGTCGCCTTGGCGCAGTTCGCGCCCGACGGCATCCACCGTGGCCGCGAAGCGTGGATCGTCGGCCCGCACGAAGCCGAGGTCGGCGAGCAGGAGCAGCACGGCGTCCATGCGGCCGCTGTGCGTGCCTTCGACGAAATGCCCGCGATGCGGGTCGAACGCCAGCTCGCTGATGCGCGCGTGCATGCGGTCGGCACGCTCTCGCCAGAAGCGCGCGCGGTCGTCGATATGCAACGCGTTCGCGATGCGCGCGAGACGGTCGCATGCCGCCCAGCACATCACCGCGGAATAGGTGTGCACTTCGACGCGGCCGCGGAATTCCCACAGGCCGGCGTCGGGCTGGTCGAACAGGGAGAACGCGCGTTCGCCGAGGCGTTCGAGGCGCGCGAAGTGTGCGCTTCCGGTCGGCAGGTTGAGGCGGCGGTCGAGGAACATCTGCGTCGACGCCAGCACCACGCTGCCGTAGACGTCGTGCTGCGGCTGCACCCAGGCGAGGTTGCCGCGACGCACCGGCCCCATGCCGCGGTAGCCGGCCAGCGCCTCGACCTCGCTCTCGTGCAGCTCGCGCTCCAGGCCGATGCCGTAGAGCGGCTGCAGATGGCCGTCCTCAGGGATCAGGTTGGACACGTAGCGCAGGTATTCCTCCATCGTGCGCGTCGCGCCGAGGCGGTTGAGCGCGCGCACGACGAACGCGGCGTCGCGCAGCCAGCAGTAGCGGTAGTCCCAGTTGCGCTGCGTATGCGCGGCTTCCGGGATCGACGTCGTCATCGCTGCGATGATCGCGCCGGTTTCGTCGTACTGGCAGAGCTTGAGCGTGATCGCACTGCGGATCACGGCGTCCTGCCATTCCAGCGGAATCGACAGCGCACGCACCCACTCGCGCCAGTAGTCGACGGTGCGCTCGTAAGCTTCGTGCGTGAAGTCGTCGATGGCGCGGGTGAAGGTCTCGTCCGGGCCGAGGATGAAGTTGAGCTCGCGATCGAGCAGGAACGGAATTTCCTCGCGCACCATTCGAACCGGCGCATCGGTATTGAGGCGCAGCGTGAAATCCGACAGCACGAAACGCACGTGGTTGCTGCCCCAGGTGCGCTCGGGCACACGCGCACCGTAGTCGGCGAGCGGGCGCAGCCGCACGCGGATGCGCGGCTCGCCCGACAGCGGCCGGACGGTGCGGATCAGCATCACCGGGCGATAGAAGCGGTCGTACTGCTTCCATCGCGGCGCAAAATCCAGGATCTCGACCGCGCCGCCGCGTCCGTCGCGCAGCACGGTGCGCAGCACGGCGGTGTTGTCGACGTAGTGCTGCTCGCTCGACACGCCGCCGTCGAGCTCGATCGCGAAATCGCCACCGTCGATACGTGGCGACAAGAGCGCGCAGAACGTCGGGTCGCCGTCGAACGCGGGCACGCAGCCCCAAACCACGCGGCCCTGCGGGTCGATGAGTGCGCCGATGCTGCCGTTGCCGACCAGGCCAAGGGACAGCGTGCTCATGCGGTCGCTCCGAGGCGGTCGGCGCCTTCCGTGATCCAGCGACGCAACGCATCCGTGCCGGGCAGGGTGTGCGTCGCGCGCGTCGGCTGACGGTCGCCCACGCGTACCGACAGGCCGCCGAGCGCGTTCGCCGCCGCGAAGCCGTCCTCGTCGGTCAGGTCATCGCCGGCAAACACCGGGGTCCGGTCGACGAATGGGTCGACGCCCATCAGTCGACGCATCGCATCGCCCTTGTCCGCGTGCGACGGCCGCAGTTCCACGACGCAGTTGCCGTGCTGCAGCCGATAGCCCGGCAGGTTCGCGAGCGCCGAAGCGGCGATCGCCTCCAGCGGCGAACGCGCGGCGGGCGAGCCGCGCCAATGCAGTGCGAGTGCGACGCCCTTGTCCTCGACGATCGCGCCGGGATGCGCGAGCGCGATCTGCTCGGCGGCGTCACGCACGTGCTGCAGCTCGGGCGGTGCGTCGAGCGCAGGCGCATGGTCGATGGCCTCGCGCAGTTCAAGGCCGTGCAGGCCGGCCGCGGGGACGCGCAGGCCCGGAAACAAGGTGTCGAGCTGCGCAATGCGGCGTCCGCTCACCAGCGCCAGCGCGCCATCGAGCGCACGCGACAGACGCATCAAGGCGTCGCCGAGGCCGTCGGGCACGTGGACGTCACCGGGATGGTCGGCGAAGTCGAGCAGGCAGCCGTCGACATCGAGGAACAGCGCCCAGTGCGATTGCACGGGCGGCGGGGCGGGCAGGGCCAGCGGGGCGGTCGCACTCATCCGACGGAGTCTGGTGGTCCGCGCGTAAGGGATCGGTGGACGCGGCTTGACGTGCTGCTGAACGGTCGGGCGCGACGCTTGAATCACCCGGCATAGACCGCATCTATCGGCCATCACGGTCGATGACCGCCCCGGTCGTCCAGAGGATCTTCCAATGCGGATGGACAAGCTCACGTCCCGCTTCCAGCAGGCGCTCGGCGACGCGCAGTCGCTCGCGGTATCGCGCGACCACAGTGTGATCGAGCCCGTGCACCTCATGGCCGCGCTGCTCGATCAGCAGGGCGGCAGCACGCGTCCGTTACTCGCGCAGGCCGGCGTGAACGTCGCCGCGTTGCGCGAACGCATCGGCGAGGCGCTCGACAGGCTGCCGAAGGTGACGGGGCAGGCCGGCAACGTGTCGATCAGCAACGATCTCTCGCGTCTGCTCAACGTCACCGAAAAGCTCGCGACGCAGCGCGGCGATTCTTTCATCGCGAGCGAATTGTTCGTGCTGGCCGCGCTGGACGATGGCGGCGATCTCGGCCGTGCATTGAAGGCGACCGGTGCGACGAAGGACAAGCTCGAAGCGGCCATCGACAAGCTGCGCGGAGGCGAGAAGGTGCAGGACGAGAACGCGGAAGACGCGCGCCAGGCGCTCGAGAAGTACACGATCGACCTCACCGCGCGCGCCGAGAGCGGCAAGCTCGACCCCGTGGTCGGCCGCGACGAGGAGATCCGCCGCACGATCCAGGTGCTGCAGCGTCGCACCAAGAACAATCCGGTGCTGATCGGCGAGCCCGGCGTGGGCAAGACGGCGATCGTGGAAGGTCTCGCGCAGCGCATCGTCAACGGCGAGGTACCCGAGGGCCTGCGCGGCAGGCGCGTGCTGTCGCTGGACATGGGCGCGCTGATCGCCGGCGCGAAGTACCGCGGCGAGTTCGAGGAACGGTTGAAGGCCGTGCTCAACGATCTGGCGAAGAACGAAGGCCAGATCATCCTCTTCATCGACGAGCTGCACACGATGGTCGGCGCGGGCAAGGCCGAGGGCGCGATGGACGCGGGCAACATGCTCAAGCCGGCGCTCGCGCGCGGCGAGCTGCACTGCATCGGCGCGACCACGCTCGACGAGTACCGCAAGTACATCGAGAAGGACGCCGCGTTGGAGCGCCGCTTCCAGAAGGTGTTCGTAGGCGAGCCCAGCGTCGAGGACACCATCGCGATCCTGCGCGGCCTGAAGGAGCGTTACGCGGTGCACCACGGCGTGGAGATCACCGACCCGGCGATCGTCGCCGCGGCCACGCTGTCCAACCGCTACATCGCCGATCGCCAGCTGCCCGACAAGGCGATCGACCTGATGGACGAGGCCGCGTCGCGCATCCGCATGGAGATCGATTCCAAGCCGGAGGAGCTCGACCGCAAGGAGCGTCGACTCATCCAGCTCAAGATCCAGCGCGAGGCGCTGAAGAAGGAGAAGGACGAGGCGTCGAAGCAGCGCTTGGCGGATCTCGAAAGCGAGATCGCCACGCTGGAGCGCGAGTTCAACGACCTCGAGGAGATCTGGAAGGCCGAGAAGGCCACCCTGCAGGGTGCGACCAAGATCAAGGAGCAGATCGAAGCGGCAAAGCTCGAGCTCGAGGCCGCGCAGCGCAGGCAGGACTACGCGCGCATGTCGGAGATCCAGTACGGCCTGCTGCCCGAACTCGAGAAGCAGCTTGCCGCCGCGCAGGAAGCCGAAACCAAGGGCTTCAGGCTGCTGCAGGACAAGGTGACCGCGGAGGAAATCGCCGAGGTCGTCGCGCGCTGGACCGGCATTCCGGTCAGCAAGATGCTCGAAGGCGAGCGCGAGAAGCTCCTGAAGATGGACGAGCAGCTGCACACGCGCGTGGTCGGCCAGGAGGAGGCGATCAAGGTCGTGTCGGATGCGGTGCGTCGTTCGCGCGCCGGCCTTTCCGATCCGAACCGCCCGAGCGGCTCGTTCCTGTTCCTCGGCCCCACGGGTGTCGGCAAGACCGAGCTGTGCAAGGCGCTCGCCGAATTCCTGTTCGACTCGCAGGACGCGATGGTGCGCATCGACATGAGCGAGTTCATGGAGAAGCACGCGGTGAGCCGTCTCGTCGGTGCGCCTCCGGGCTACGTGGGCTACGAGGAAGGCGGCTACCTCACCGAGGCGGTGCGTCGTCGCCCGTACAGCGTGATCCTGCTCGACGAGGTCGAGAAGGCGCATCCCGACGTCTTCAACATCCTCCTGCAGGTGCTCGACGACGGCCGCCTCACCGACGGCCAGGGCCGCACGGTCGATTTCCGAAATACCGTCATCGTGATGACGTCGAACCTCGGCTCGCACCAGATCCAGGAACTATCGGGCGACGATTCGCCGGAGGCCTACCTGCAGATGAAGGCGGCGGTGATGGGCGTGGTGCAGGCGCACTTTCGTCCGGAATTCATCAACCGCCTCGACGACATCGTCGTCTTCCATCCGCTGGACAAGAAGCAGATCCGCGAAATCGCGAAGATCCAGCTGCGTGGCCTGGAGAAGCGTCTGGCCGAGCGCGGCCTCAAGCTGGAACTCACCGACGAGGCGTTGAACCTGCTCGGCAACATCGGCTTCGACCCGGTCTACGGCGCGCGGCCGCTCAAGCGTGCGATCCAGCAGCAGCTGGAGAACCCGCTGGCGCAGCGCATCCTGTCAGGCGAGTTCGCGAGCGGCGACACCGTGCGCGTGCGCACCGAGGGCGGGCATCTGGAGTTCGATCGCGTCTGATCGACGCGACAGTTCGACACAACGCCACCGGTCGCACCGGTGGCGTTGTCGTTTACGCGCTGCGAAGTTCTTCGGCGAGGCGGGTGAGGCCTGCACTCGCGGTCATCGCCCAGTGTTCGTCGACGTCGTGCGTGAGCGCGCTCGTTTGCGGGTTAATCTCGAGCACGTGCAGCCCGCGCCAGCGCGCAAGGCCCGGTAACGAAGCGGCCGGGTGCACCAGCCCCGACGTGCCGACGACGACCACTCCGTCGGCGCGTTCGAGCGCACTGATGCCCGCACTCCACGCGTCGTCGGGCAGTGCTTCGCCGAACCACACGACCCCGGGACGGAACAGGCCGCTGCAGCGCGCGCATCGCGGCGGCGCTTCATGGCGACCCTCGTCGCCACCTTCGTAGGGCGCGACGATCGGATCGGGTTCCGCTGTCGCGCCGCAGTCGATGCAGCGCGACTGCAGCAGATGCCCGTGCAGGTGATGCACCCGCGTGCTGCCGGCGCGTTCGTGCAGGTCGTCGACGTTCTGCGTCACGACGTCGACCTCGATGCCATCGCGTTCCATCGCCGCGATCGCGGCATGGCCGGCGTTCGGCTGCACGCGCTGCACCTGCGCCGCGCGCCAGCGGTACCAGCCCCAGACGAGGTCGGGGTCGCGACGGAATGCCTCGGGCGTCGCCAGGCGCTCGGGATCGAAGCGGGCCCAGAGGCCGGTCAACGCGTCGCGGAACGTCGGCACGCCGCTCTCCGCGGACATGCCGGCGCCGGTGAGCACGACGAGCCGCATCGCGGCTAGGCCGTCGCCGGCGGCAGCGAGCGCTCGCCGCGGAAGGCGGGCAGCGCACCGACCATTTCCGCCAGGCTGTGCGCCAGCTCGCGCTCGGCCATCACAGCGCCATCGGCGCCGCGCTCGAGCAGGTATTTCACACCGGCATCGGAATGCGCGCGAGCGATCACGCTGATCGTCGGATTCAGTTCGCGCAGTCGCTCGATGATCTCGCCGGACTCGAACGCATTCGGAATCGCGACCAGCGCCATCTGCGCGCGCTCCGGTCGCGCTTCGGTAAGCACCACGGGATTCGCCGCATGTCCGCGCACGGCGGGAATGCCCGCGGCGCGCGCGCGCTCGACGAGCGGCAGGTCGTCGTCTATCACGACGAGCGGGATGTCGTGTGCCTGCAACAGCGGGCCGAGTTCGCTGCCCACGCGCCCGTAGCCGATCAGGATCACGTGCGGGCGCTCGCCATCCGGCAGCGGCGGCGACATCACCTCGATGGCTTCGGGCTTGCTTCGCTCGCGTCGCGCTTCGATGCGGTCGTGCAGCGCGAACAGCAGCGGATTGATGACGATCGACAGGATCGCGGCGGCGAGGATCAGGCTCTGCCCGTCCTTCGACAGCATGCCAAGCGACGCGCCGAGGCTGCCGAGGATGAAGGAGAACTCGCCGATCTGCGACAGGCTCACCGCGAGCAGCCGCGCCGTACTCCCGGGCTTTCCGAGCAGCCGCGCCACACCCCATGCGGCGATCCCGTTGCCGAGCACGACGACCAGGAACGTCGCCAGCACGTTCATCGGTTCTTCGATCAGGATCATCGGGTCGAACAGCATGCCGACCGAGACGAAGAACAGGACTGCGAACGCATCGCGCAGCGGCAATGTTTCGCTCGCGGCCTGCTGGCTGAATTCGGATTCGCTGAGGATGACACCGGCGAAGAACGCGCCGAGCGCGAACGACACGCCGAACAGGTGTGCCGAACCGAACGCGACGCCGAGCGCGATCGTCAGCACGCACAGCGTGAACAGCTCGCGCGACCCGGTGCCGGCAACGCGTTCGAGGATCCACGGAATGACGCGTCGGCCGACCAGGAGCATGAAGACGACGAAGCCGCCGACCTTCGCGATCGTCATGACGATCGCGACGCCGATGTTTCCACCCTCGCGTCCGCCGAGCGCGGGCAGCAGCACGAGCGCGAGCACCATCGCGAGGTCTTCGACGATCAGCCAACCCACCGCGATGCGCCCGCGCGAGCTGTCGAGCAGGCGCCGCTCCTCGAGCCCGCGCAGCACCACGACCGTACTCGCGACCGACAGTGCGAGGCCGAACACGATGCCGGTGACGTTCGGCCAGCCGATCAATCGCGCGAGTCCCCAGCCCAGTGCGGTGACGAACCCGATCTGCACGAGGGCGCCCGGCACCGCGATGCCCTTGACGTCGAGCAGATCGCGCAACGAGAAGTGCAGGCCGACACCGAACATCAGCAGGATGACGCCGATCTCCGCCAGCTGCGGCGCGAGCGACGCATCGCCGATGAAGCCCGGCGTGAACGGCCCCATCAGTACGCCGGCAATGAGATAGCCGACGAGGGGCGACAGGCGCAGGCGGTGGGCGAGCCCGCCGAAGAGGAAGGCGAGCGCGAAGCCCACGACGAGCAGGGCGATGAGCGAGGTGTGGTGCATGGGGTCGTCGGCAGTGATGAAAGGCCCGGCGGCCGTTCAGCACCTTAACCGCACGGCGTCTCCGTGATGTGGGCGCCAGAGCGCGCAGCGGCCCGCCGGTACAATGGCCGGATGATTGGATTTCGTGATTTCGCCCTGCGTCGCGGCGAGCGGCTGCTTTTGTCCGGCGTCGACCTGTCGCTGCATGCCGGCTGGCGCGTCGGCGTGGTCGGCCGCAATGGCACGGGCAAGTCGTCGCTGTTCGCGGCGCTGCAGGGCGAGGTCGAGCCGGACAAGGGCGACATCGACATCCCCGGCAAGGCGCGCATCGCGAGCGTCGCGCAGGAAACGCCGGCGCTCGACGACACGGCGCTCGACTTCGTGCTTTCCGGCGATGCCAAGGTGCATGCGGCGATCGCGGCGGAACGCGAGGCGGCGGCGCGCGAAGACTGGGAGGCCGTTGCCGAGGCGCACCATGTCCTCGAAGAGGTGGGCGGTTATGACGCCGAAGCACGCGCGGCGAAGCTCCTGCACGGCCTCGGGTTCTCGTCGGACAAGCACGACCGCGCGGTGAAGTCGTTCTCCGGCGGCTGGCGCGTGCGCCTGAACCTCGCGCGTGCGCTGATGACACCGTCGGACCTGCTGCTGCTCGACGAGCCGACCAACCACCTCGATCTCGACGCCGTGCTCTGGCTCGAGCAGTGGCTGCTGAAATATCCGGGCACGCTGTTCGTGATCTCGCACGATCGCGAAGTCCTCGACGGCCTCTGCAGCCACATGCTGCACCTGCATTCGGGCACCGCGAAGCTCTACACCGGCAACTACACCGACTTCGAACGCCAGCGCGCCGAACAGCTGCGCCAGCAGCAAATCGCGCACGAGAAGGAACAGGCCGAGCGCGCGCACCTGCAGAAGTTCATCGACCGCTTCAAGGCCAAGGCGTCGAAGGCCAAGCAGGCGCAGAGCCGCATGAAGCGCCTCGCCAAGCTCGCCGGCACCGAGGCCGTGCGCGCCGAGCGCTCGCTGCACATCGATTTCCCGGTGCCCGACAAGCTGCCGCATTCGCTGCTCGGCCTCACGCATGCCGACTGCGGCTACGGCGACATCCGTGTGCTGCGCGACATCACCTTCCGCCTCGAAGCGGGCGATCGCATCGCACTGCTCGGCCCGAACGGCGCGGGCAAGTCGACGCTGGTGAAGTCGCTGGTCGACGAGATCCCACTGCTCGCAGGCGAGCGGGGCGGCCATCCCGACCTGCGCATCGGCTACTTCGCGCAGCACACGGTGGAATCGCTGCGCAAGGGCGAGACGCCGATCGAACACCTGCAGAAGCTCGCGCCGGGCGTGGCGACGCAGCAGCTGCGCGACTTCCTCGGCAAGTGGCAGTTCCCGGGCGATCGCGCATTCGAATCGGTCGACGGCTTCTCCGGCGGCGAGCGTGCGCGACTCGCACTCGCGATGATCGCGTGGCGCAAGCCGAACGTGCTGCTGCTCGACGAGCCGACCAACCACCTCGACCTCGACATGCGCGAAGCGCTTGCCGAAGCGCTCGCCGATTTCGATGGCGCGATCGTGCTCGTCTCCCACGACCGCCACCTCATCGGCCTGGTCTGCGAAACGTTCTGGCGCGTCGCCGGTGGCGTTGCCCAGCCTTTCGACGGCGACCTCGACGAGTACGCGGTGTGGCTGCGCACGCGCGAGAACGAGCCGTCGAAGAACGCACAGCCGGCGGCGGCGCCGGTCGCAACGCCGACTCCTGCTGCGCCTGCGAAGTCCGGCAAGAAGGTGAACCCGATCAAGCTGCAACAGGCCGAAGCGCGCGTCGCCGAACTCGAAGCCAAGCTGCAAACCATCGACGCGCAACTTGCGGATCCGTCGAAGTTCGCCGAAGCCGGCAAGCTCGCCGCCGACCGCGCGGCCGCCGCGGCGGCACTGGCCGAAGCCGAAGCCGCGTTCCTCGCGCTTTACGACGCGGCCTGATCGATAGGTGACCGTACGGCGGTCTACCCCTAGACTCGCGGGCTCACGCCGAGGGGGAGGCTGGAGAATGCACGTTCGCAAGGGATTGATGGTCGCCGCGCTCGTCGCCGCGACGACTGCCGCGGCCATGTCGATGAGCGCGGATCGATCGATGTGGCGCATGGTGATTAGCATGCTTGCGCGCACGAAGGCGGCGCCGGCGGTATCTGCACCTCGTCTCGCGACGGCCGCAGCATCCAGCGAGCTTCCGGCGCGCAACGGTGCAGCACCGAAGGTAGTGCCGATCTCGCTGACGCTGAGCGGCGATGTGCTGGGGCTTCCGGCAGGTCGTGCGCTCGACGGTGTCGACGTGGTCGTCGGTACGCAGCACGTATCCGCGGTCGTGAGTGGAGCTGGCTTCACTGCGACGACGCCGCTCATGAGGCCGGGCGATATGGTCGTGGTCACGGCCACGGCCGGCGACATCAAATATCGCAGCGTGCTGGGGTCGATGGCGCGCCTGAAGGCGCTTGCGGCAGGCGACGGGGTCGCTTCGTCGGCCGATGCGCCGGCATTGCATGTCGGTCCCTTCAGTACTGCATTCGCAGTGCTCGAGCGAAACAGCCTGGGTGGGCGCGATGCGTCGAGCGATACGGAGTTTGAGGACACGCTCGGCACGTTCCTTGGTTACGACCTCGGCGTGGTCGCGTACATGCTCGATCAGTACGCGAGCGGGGCCCGGGTGCTTCCGCCCGGGTACGCAACCGGGTTCGATGTCGTCAGCGATCCGTCGCGGCTGGGTGTCGAGATCGATCCGGTGACCTCGAACGGCCACTACACGTGGCCGGCGGCGCTGACGATGTACATGGCGGCCCGACCCGCACTAGCGCCGATTGCACGCGTCGACGAGATGCCTGCGCGACTGCTCGCCCGTTCGGGTAAACCGAAGGACGAGCTGCCGATGAACACCTACGCGGCGCTGCTCGATCGCCGTGACGATGGCCGCTTCACTTATCTCGACACCACGCCCGTCGCGGACAGCCGATACGACGGGGTTATCACCGCCGGTACATTCCGCCTCACGGCCGTCACGCCGTCCGCGCAGCGCCGGTTCGAAACAACGTCCTTCAGCCCCAGTACGCCGGTCGCGATCGATCGCACGTTGAACGCCATTGAATGGCGTCGCCTCTACGACGGTAGTCGTGTGGATTACTGGCTCATCGTTTATCGCTGGCAGGACAGCTATCCGGATGTCCCGGCGCAGGCGCCCGTGCAGATCACGACGACTGATCTCATCGGCAGCACCGACTTTTCGGCACTCGTTCGTACGCAGGCGTGGTCGACCATCGCCAGCCAACGCCAGACCTTGCCTGTCCACTGTATGGGCGCTGCTCCGGTGTACACGCTGGATGTTTGCGACACAGCGCTCCACCGGTTCGACGCCGGTGGCGCCGGTGTGACCGAAGACGTCGGCTACAAGGTGGACTCGCGCATGCAACCGCAGACGGGCGGCTACGGCGTGTCGTTCGCCTGGTCGACGACGTCCGACGGGGGCCTGCAGGTGCGCTACACGGATGGTGCGACCACCCTGTGGTCCGTCGATGGCGTGCCCGGCGTCGACGCTGTCGTGTACGCGGCCACCCGCACCTCCGGCGGCGTTTCCCGAACTGCGTTGGGAACCGCAATTTCGGTCCGTGCCGAGACGGTGCCGTTCGACGTTGCGCGCGCGGCCGGCACGTGGCGATCCGGAATGACGCTTGCCTATCCGTCGACGTATCCGTCCGACAACGCCTCCATCGTGTGGACGCGAAACAGTGATGGGACCGGTGAAGAGGCGAATACGATCCTGTCGTCCACCTCGCACATCCCGCAATGGTGGTCCGTCATCGGCGAGCGCCTTTACGAGCGTCGAACCCGCGCGAAGATGGCCGATGGCAGCACTCGCTGGGTGAGCGACTGCGCGAGCGCGCAGGCGGCCGGGGCGACGCAGTGCGCGCCGTGGCGGGTCCGCTACTTGCGACCGCTTCGACGCGTAGGCAGCCGCCTATACGGGATCGAAGAGATCCATCTCCAGAGTGAACTCAAGCCCATCGGCTATTCAGGGACCTACAGCGTGACGTCGACGACGCGGGCAAGCTTCCACCAGTGCGACGCCGGGAGCTGCGCGACGGCCCCGTGACCGGGCGGTTGAATTCGAGCGCGCCACCCCCATGTGGCGTGCAGCATCTCCTCTGGTACCGCGCATGCCCATCTACGCCTTCGAATGCGCCGCCTGCGGCCACGACTTCGACCGCCTGCAGAAGCTCAGCGACGCCGACCCGACGGACTGCCCGCAGTGCAGCGCGCCGCAGGTCCGCCGTCGCCTGACCGCCCCGCAGTTCCGCCTCGCCGGCGGCGGCTGGTACGAAACCGACTTCAAGAAGGACGGCGACAAGAAGCGCAACCTTGCAGGCGACGGCGGGTCGTCCGGCAGCACGCCCTCCGGCGGTGCGTCGTCGTCCGGCGGCGACGCCAAGCCGGCGGCGCCTGCGGCGGGATCGTCAGGCAGCTCCGGCTCGACCTCGGGCAGCAGCTCGGGCGGCACCTCCGCGGCATCCTGAATACGTCGGCATCGAGCGGTCGACACCCGTCGGGCCGGGTCCGCGGCCCGCGCGGACGCTAAACTAGCCGGCTCATCCGCGCCCGCTTCCGGGGCGCCGCCGGAGTGTCCATGCGTACCCAGTTCTGCGGCCTCGTCGACGAGCGCCTGATCGGCCAGACCGTCACCCTCTGCGGGTGGGTCAACAGCGCCCGCGTCCAGAGCCACCAGACCTTCATCGACCTGCGCGACCACGAAGGCGTGGTGCAGGTGCTCGTCGAGAGCGACCAGCCCGAGCTGTTCAAGGCCGCGGCCGAACTCGGCAACGAGGACGCCGTGCGCGTCACCGGCACGGTGCGCGCGCGCTACGCCGCGAACGACAAGATCCGCACCGGTCGCGTCGAGATCATTCCGACGTCGATCGACGTGCTGAACAAGGCCGACCCGCTGCCGTTCCACGCGCACGAGAACGCCGGCGAGGACATCCGCCTCAAGTACCGCTACCTCGACATGCGCCGCCCTGAGATGCAGCAGATGATGCGCACGCGCATCAAGCTGGTCGCGGCGCTGCGCCGCTACCTCGACGAGCGCGGCTTCCAGGACATCGAAACGCCGATCCTCACCAAGGCCACGCCCGAAGGCGCGCGCGACTTCCTGGTGCCGGCGCGCATGCACCCGGGCGAGTTCTACGCGCTGCCGCAGTCGCCGCAGCTGTTCAAGCAGATCCTGATGATGGCGGGCTTCGACCGCTACTACCAGATCGCGCGCTGCTTCCGCGACGAAGCGCTGCGCGCCGATCGCCAGCTCGAATTCACGCAGCTCGACATGGAGTTCGCGTGGGTGTCGGAGCGCGACGTGCAGGACACGGTCGAGGACATGATCCGCAGCGTGTTCCGCGACGTCATCAACGTCGAACTCGATGCCGAATTCCCGCGCATGACCTATGCCGAGGCGATGCGTCGCTACGGTTCGGACAAGCCGGACCTGCGCATCGCGATCGAGTTCACCGACATCGCGGAGCTGGTCAAGAACTGCGAGTTCAAGGTGTTCACCGACTGGGCGAACCACGCCGACGGCCGCGTGATCGCGCTGCGTGCACCGGGCGGCGCGCAGCTGTCGCGCAAGCAGATCGACGAGCTCGGCGCGCATGCCGCGAAGTACGGCGCAAAGGGCGTCGCGTGGATGAAGATCGAGGACGCCTCGAAGGGCCGCGAGGGCATCAATTCGCCGATCGCAAAGTTCCTCGACGACGCCACGCTCGACGCCATCCTGCGCGCCACGCAGGCGAACACCGGCGACGCGATTTTCTTCGGTGCGGCGACGTACAAGTCCGCATCCGACTTCATGGGCGCGCTGCGCCTGAAGCTCGGCAAGGACCTCGGACTGGTGCAGGACGGCTGGAAGCCGCTGTGGGTTACGGACTTCCCGATGTTCGAGTGGGACGAGGAAGAGCAGCGCTACGTAGCGCTGCACCACCCGTTCACCGCGCCGAGCGTCGACGACGAGGCCGACCTGCGCGCGAACGCCGCGACGGCGGTGTCGCGCGGCTACGACATGGTGCTCAACGGCAACGAGATCGGCGGCGGTTCGATCCGCATCCATCGCTCGTCGATGCAGTCGGCCGTGTTCGACCTGCTCGGCATCGGCCGCGAGGAAGCCGAGCTCAAGTTCGGCTTCCTGCTGGAAGCGCTGCGCTACGGCGCGCCGCCGCACGGCGGCATTGCATTCGGCATCGACCGCATCGCCGCGCTGATGGCGGGCACCGAGTCGATCCGCGACGTCATTCCGTTCCCGAAGACGACATCGGCCCAGTGCCTCATGACCGGCGCGCCGTCGCCGATCCCGGATGCGCAGCTGGCGGAAGTGCACATCGCAGTGCGTCCGCGCGAGGCGAAGGCGGAGTGATGTCCCCGGCGTCCGGAGGTCGCTATACGGCCGGTCCGGACGTCCGACCGCAGCCTACGGACAAGTGGTGGCGCGGTGCGGCGGCTCTCGCGGTAGTTGCGTTTCTCGTGTCGTTCGCGGTTCGCGCGTACTTCGTAACGCAGGTCACGGTGCGTTCGCCGACCGGAGGCGATGCCGGCCAGTACGTCGCCTACGCACTGAACCTGTATCGACATGCTACGTTCGCGATGACGGCAGAAGGGTTGCCGCTGGTGCCCGATGCATGGCGATCACCGGGCTACCCGGCATTTCTCGCTGCACTGTTTGCAGCGTTCGGGCTGGACCAGGCCTACATGCCGATCCTCGTCGCGCAAGCGTTGCTTGGCGCGCTGACAGTGGCCTTCGCTGCCCTACTTGCACAGCGCGTCGCGGGGCGTCCTGCAGCGATCGCAGTCGCCGTCCCCGGGGCGTTCTGGCCGCATCTCGTTGCAAGCAGCGCTTACCTGTTGTCAGAGGTGCTGTACGGCGCCCTTGTCGTCGTGCCCCTGTGGTGGCTGTCGACGCTCGACGCCGTGCGCGCCTCGCGTAGGTCAGCAGGTGCGGGCCTGCTTGCGGGTTTGGCATGGCTCACTAATCCGGTGAGTGCCGTCATCTGGGTTTTAGCGGCGATCGTGCTTGCCATTCGTGGCAGGCGGCGTTGTGCGCTCGTATTTCTCCTCACGTTCCTGATGGCGCCGATTGGTTGGTCGGTGCGCGACGCCGTATCCGTTCACTCGGACGGGCCGGGTTCGTCCGATCGCGCGTGGATGAACTTCGTGCAGGGATCGCATCCCGAGTATCACGTCGTGCATTGGTCTCGTCTCGCAAATGCGATGACGCCGGCGGGCGTGGAGGCCTGGAACGAGATCGACGCCGAGATTGCGGTGGGTACGCAGTCGCGCCGAGCGGGCCTAGCGCGCGTCACCTCGCGGCTGATGCAGACACCAGGTGAATCGCTGCGCTGGTACCTCTTGGAAAAGCCGGCGACGCTCTGGGGCTGGGATATTCGAGTTGGCCAAGGCGGCTTCTACGTGTTCCCGACGTACAACTCGCCCTACGAACGCAATGCGTTCTTCAGGGTGGTAGCGTCCATCTGTTTCGGGCTGAACGCCTTGATCGGACTTGCAGCGCTGGCGGGCGTCGTACTGGTCGTGGTTCGCGCCGCCCGGCGTCAGACCCGAGAGAACGTGACGCTGGGTGAAGCATTGGTCGCGGCAACGCTCATTGCCGCAACAGCCGTGCATATGGTTCTGCAAGCCGAGCCTCGCTACGCGGTGCCGTATCGGATGGTTGAATTCATCGCGGCGGCGATCGCGACGCGTGCCGTCGTCCAATGGTTCATCGCGCACCGCCGAAATCGGGAGGGCATGCTTTGACTCCGACTATCCGCCGCGCCACGGTGGACGACGCCGCGACGCTGTCCGCGCTCGCGACCGCCACGTTCGTCGAGACTTTCGGGCATCTGTATCCGCCCGAGGATCTGCAGGCGTTTCTCGATGACGCGTACGCCGTCGAGAAGCAGGCGGTGATCCTGTCGCATCCCGATTACGCGGTGTGGTTCCTCGAGGCGGATGGTCGCGCGGTCGGTCACTGCGCCGCGGGTCCGTGCGGCCTGCCGCATCCGGACGTCGCGCAAGGTGATCGCGAGTTGAAGCGTCTCTACGTGCTGCGCGAATTCCAGAACGGCGGCGCGGGGCGGCGTCTGATGGACACCGCGATGGCGTGGTTGGAGCGCGATGGCCCGCGCACGCTGTGGCTCGGCGTGTGGAGCGAGAACCTCGGGGCGCAGCGCTTCTATGCGCGGTACGGCTTCGAGAAAGTCGGCACCTACGAGTTCCCGGTTGGCCGCGTGCGCGACCTGGAGTTCATCCTGCGACGCCCAGCGCGCGACTGATCCCACCGGTCCGTCCGGCGCGTCCATGCGCCGATCGTCACCCTTGCACCACGCGAGGCGCGGCCCGATGTCGCGGTGATGACGACTTCCCGCGTTCTGCTGATCCACGGCCTCTGGATGCGACCCCCGTCGATGGGCCTGCTCGCGCGACGACTCGCGCGCGATGGCTTCGAGGTCGACTACGTCGGTTACGCGAGTTCGAAGGATCGGGTGACGCGGGCCTTGCGCTCGCTCGCTGACGCCGTCGGCGAAACGCCCTGCCACGTCGTCGGCCACAGCCTCGGTGGCCTCGTCACGCTGGCTGCGCTCGAGGCCGAGCCCGGGCTGCCGGTCGAGCGCGTCGTCTGCCTCGGGTCGCCGCTGTGCGGCAGCGCGGCGGCGAACAGAACGGCGCGACTGCCGGTGGTCGGGCGCTGGCTGGGCCATAGCCGGCATCTGCTGCGCGACGGCTGCCGGCCGTGGCGTGGGCGCCAGCAGGTCGGCTCCATCGCCGGCTCCCTGGGCTTCGGGCTCGGGCGGGTCGTCGGGCGCCTGCAGGGGCCGAACGACGGCACGGTCGCCGTGTCCGAAACCCGGCTCGAGGGGCTGACCGACCACGTCGCCGTCCACGCCACCCACAGCGGCCTCGTCCTGTCGCCGACCGCCGCCCGGCAGGTCACCGCGTTCCTGCGCGAAGGCCGTTTCATCCACTGAACAGGCGCCCGGCGCGGCCGGTGGCGAGCGGCCGATCCGGTAAAATCCGCGCCCCGTTTCCTGTTGTCCGGATGTGCCCGATGGGTCGTGGTCCCTCGATCGAAGCCCGCAAGAACGCCGTCGACGCCATTCGCGGCAAGATCTTCACCAAGGTGATCCGCGAGATCGGCGTGGCTGCGCGCATGGGTGGCGGCGATCCGTCCGGCAATCCGCGCCTGCGCGCCGCGATCGACCGCGGCCTCGACGTCAACATGTCGAAGGACGTCATCGAGCGTGCGATCAAGAAAGCGACGGGCGAACTCGAAGGCGTCACCTACGAAGAGATCCGCTACGAGGGCTATGCGCCCGGCGGCGTCGCGGTGATCGTCGACTGCCTCACCGACAACAAGGTGCGCACCGTCGCCGACGTCCGCCACGCGTTCTCGAAGTTCGGCGGCAACCTCGGCACCGACGGCTCGGTCGCCTTCATGTTCCACAAGCGCGGCGTGATCTGGTTCGGCGAGGGCGCGGACGAAGACCGCATCACCGAAGCGGCGATCGAGGCCGGCGCCGACGACATCGTCGTGTATCCGGAAGACGGCTCGATCGACGTGCTCACCGCGCCCGAATCGTTCGCCGACGTGAAGGCCGCGCTCGAAGCGGCGGGCCTCACGCCCGGCGAGGCGCAGGTCACGATGCGCGCGGAAAACAACGTCAAGGTCGAAGGCGACACGGCCAAGCAGGTCGCCAAGCTGCTCGCCTGGCTCGAGGAGCTCGACGACGTGCAGCACGTCTATTCGAACGCCGAGCTGGGCGAGGACGCGTACGCCTGACCGGCGCCGCATCGACGTGATCCGCATCCTCGGTATCGATCCGGGCTCGCAGCGCACCGGCGTCGGCTTCGTCGACGTCGACGCGACGGGCCGCTGCACCTACGTGTCGGCGCACACGCTCAAGCTGCTCGACGCCGAGGATTTCCCGAAGCGCCTCGGCCTGCTCTGCGAAGGCCTGGACGCGCTCATCGACGAGTGGAAACCGCAGCACGTCGCCATCGAAACCGTCTTCATGGACAAGTCCGCGACGAGCGCGCTCAAGCTCGGGCACGCGCGCGGGGCGGCGATCGCGACGGTGGTGCGTCGCGGCCTCGGCGTCAGCGAATACGCGCCGCGACTGATCAAGCAGTCGCTGGTGGGGCGCGGCGCGGCCGACAAGCAGCAGGTGCAGCACATGGTCCGCCTGCTGTTGAACCTGCCCGACCAGAAGCTGCAGGCCGACGCCGCGGACGCGCTGGCCGTCGCGCTGACCCACGCGCACATGAGCGCGACCGCCGGGCGCACCGGTATCGATCTCGCCCATCTGCGCCGGCGCGGCGCCTGAGACACGGCCATGACACCGTCGACGTCGAAACGGGCGCACAATGCGCGCCGCCGCGAAGCCGGCACGGGGGATCGGGCATGACCGCACGGATTCACGACATCCAACGCATCGCGCGCCACGCGGCCGCGGGAGCGCGCGCGTGATCGGTCGTCTCCGTGGAGTGCTCGTCCAGAAGCAACCGCCGTGGCTGCTCATCGAAGTCGGCGGCGGCATCGGCTACGAACTCGAAGCGCCGATGAGCACGTTCTACGACCTGCCCGAAGCCGGGCGCGAGGTCGTGCTCTTCACGCATTACGCGCAGAAGGAAGACAGCGTCGCCCTGTACGGCTTCCTGCGCGAAGGCGAGCGCAGATTGTTCCGTGACGTGCAGAAAGTGACCGGCATCGGCGCGAAGATCGCGCTGGCCATCCTGTCCGCAGTCAGCGTCGACGAGTTCGCGCGGCTCGTGCAGGCCGGCGACGTCACGGCACTCACGCGCATTCCCGGCATTGGCAAGAAGACGGCCGAACGCATCGTGGTCGAACTGCGCGACCGCGCGGCCGACCTCGCGGGCCTCGGTTCGACACTGGGTGTGAACACCGGCCTGCCGGCCGATCCGCAGACCGAAGCGGTCGTCGCGTTGCAACAGCTCGGTTACAAGCCCGCCGAGGCGGCGCGCATGGCGAAGGACGCCACGCAGCCCGGCGACGACACCGCGACCATCATCCGCAAGGCGCTACAGTCCGCGCTCCGCTGAGCGAAGGACCGTTCGAGAACGCTCCATGACCGCTACCGCTTCCACGGTTTCGCCTTCCAACGGCGCCGGCGACACCGGCCATGCGCACCACGGGCATGCCGGCCTCGCGTCGCTGGTCGTGGGCGCGGTCGGCGTGGTGTTCGGGGACATCGGTACCAGCCCGCTCTACACGATGCAGGAGATGTTCCTGCCGCACTACGGGTTGTCGCCGGATGCGCACACGGTGAAGGGCCTGCTGTCACTCGCGTTCTGGGCGCTGATGCTGGTCGTCACGCTGAAGTACGTCATCGTCATCATGCGCGCCGACAACGAAGGCGAGGGCGGCATCATGGCGCTCACCGCACTCGCGCAGCGCTCGCTGAAGCCGGGTTCGCGGCTCAGTTACACGGTCGGCATCCTGGGTATCTTCGGTGCGTCGCTCTTCTTCGGCGACGGCATGATCACGCCGCCGGTCACGGTGCTGGGTGCGCTCGACGGCCTGCGCGTGATTTCGCCCGCCTTCTCGCACTTCGTGATGCCGGTCGGCCTGCTGATCCTGTTCGCGCTGTTCGCGTTCCAGCGCTTCGGTACCGAGACCGTGGGCAAGGCGTTCGGGCCGGTGATGATCGCGTGGTTCATCGTGCTTGCGGTGATCGGCGGCTACAACATCGCACGCTATCCGTCGGTGCTGTCGGCGCTGAATCCGTACTGGGCGTTCGACTTCTTCACAACCCACGGCGGGCATGCGCTCTTCATCCTCGGCGCCGTCGTGCTGGCGATCACCGGCGGTGAAGCGCTGTATGCCGACATGGGCCACTTCGGCAAGAAGCCCATTCGCTGGGGCTGGTTCGCATTCGTGCTGCCGGCGCTGGTGCTCAACTATTTCGGGCAGGGCGCGACGCTGCTGCAGAACCCGGCCGCGCGTTCGAATCCGTTCTACATGTCGATGCCGGACTGGGCGCAGATCCCGATGCTCGGACTTGCGACGGTCGCCGCCGCGATCGCATCGCAGGCGGTCATCACCGGTGCGTATTCGGTGACGCGCCAGGCGATCCAACTCGGCTACCTGCCGCGCCTGTCGATCAAGCACACCTCGCGCCAGACCATCGGCCAGATCTACGTGCCGTCGATCAACTGGATGCTGCTCGGCGCGGTCGTCCTGCTGACGCTGTCGTTCCAGAGCGCCACGAATCTCGCGACCGCGTACGGCCTGTCGGTCACCGGCACGATGCTGATCGACACGCTGCTGCTCGCCGTCGTCGCCTACACGCGCTGGGAGCGTTCGCGCCGCTGGGTGCTGCCCCTGTGCGGGCTGTTCCTGATCATCGACATCGCCTTCCTCATCGCCAACGGCGGCAAGCTGTTCACCGGCATCGGCGCGTGGGTGCCGCTGATCATCGGCATCGGCTCGTTCACCGTGATGCGCACCTGGCGTCGCGGCCGCGCGCTGCTGCACGAGGAAATCCGCAAGGAAGGCATCCAGCTCGACGTGTTCCTGCCCGGGCTGATGCTGTCGCCACCGGTGCGCGTGCCGGGCACGGCGGTCTTCCTGACGGCCGATCGCGGCGTCGTGCCGCAGGCGTTCCTGCACAACCTCAAGCACAACAAGGTGCTGCACGAGCGTAACGTCTTCCTCACCATCGAACCGATGACGGTGCCGACCGCGCCGAAGGACAAGCGCCTCAAGATCGAATCGATCGGCGAGAACTTCTATCGCATCACCCTGAAGTTCGGCTTCATGGAGACGCCGGACGTGCCGCTTGCGCTGATGCGGTCCTGCGACAAGGGCGGCATCCATTTCGACCCCATGGACACGACGTATTTCGCGAGCCGCGAGACGGTCGTCGCCAGCAAGCATCGCGGCATGCCGTTCTGGCGCGACAAGCTGTTCGCGCTCATGCACCGCAATGCGGCGCCGGCGACGTCGTTCTTCCGCATCCCGGGCAACCGCCTCGTCGAGCTGGGCGCGCAGGTCGAGATCTGACGCGTCGCACCGCGTGAGCGGCGCCGGGCCATAATCCCGGCATGACCGACACCCGCCTCATCGGAGCCGGCGCGACCCACGAGGACGCCGCCGCCGAAGCCTCCATCCGCCCCAAGCGCCTGGACGAGTACCTCGGCCAGGTGCCGGTGCGCGAGCAGATGAAGATCTACATCGAGGCGGCGAAGGGGCGCGGCGAGGCCCTCGACCACGTGCTGATCTTCGGGCCGCCCGGCCTCGGCAAGACCACGCTGAGCCAAGTCATCGCGAACGAACTGGGCGTCAACCTGCGGCAGACGTCGGGCCCGGTGATCGAGAAGGCCGGCGACCTCGCCGCGCTGCTGACCAACCTGCAGCCGCACGACGTGCTGTTCGTCGACGAGATCCATCGTCTGTCGCCGCTCGTCGAGGAAGTGCTCTATCCGGCGATGGAGGACTTCCAGCTCGACATCATGATCGGCGAAGGCCCCGCCGCCCGTTCGATCAAGATCGACCTGCCGCCGTTCACGCTCATCGGCGCGACGACTCGCGCGGGCCTCCTGACCGCGCCTCTGCGCGACCGCTTCGGCATCGTGCAGCGCCTGGAGTTCTACAGCGCGGAGGAGCTGACGAAGATCGTGCAGCGCTCGGCGCAGATCCTCGGCATCGCCTGCCATCCGGATGGCGCGGCGGAAATCGCGCGACGCTCGCGCGGCACCCCGCGTATCGCCAACCGCCTGCTGCGCCGCGTGCGCGACTTCGCGCAGGTGCGCGGCGACGGCACGATCACGAAGCAAACGGCGTTCGAGTCGATGTCGATGCTGAAGGTCGACCCCGAAGGTTTCGACGAGCTCGACCGCCGCCTGCTCGCCACCATCATCGAATCGTTCGATGGCGGCCCCGTCGGCGTGGAATCGCTGGCCGCGGCGCTCAGCGAGGAACGCGGCACGCTCGAGGACGTCGTCGAGCCCTTCCTGATCCAGCAGGGCTACGTGATCCGCACCGCGCGCGGGCGCATGGCGACGCAGAAGGCCTATCGCCACCTCGGCTTTACGCCGCGCGCGAAGCCGAACGACCTGTTCGAGCCGCCGGCGGTCTGACGTTCGGGTACCGCGTCGCAGCGGTTTTGCTGCGGCAAGCTAGGCACGGAGCGCGAACGACTGAACGTCGCGCGAACCGGCGGGTCGATCCCGTCGTCGCACGGCGGGTAGACTGGCCCGCCCGCCGCACCGTACGGAGCGCATGTTCAGCCTGCCGGTCCGCATCTACTGGGAAGACACCGACGCCGGCGGCGTCGTGTACCACGCGCGCTACGTCGCATTCCTGGAGCGCGCGCGCTCGGAGTGGATGCGCGCGAACGGCCACGGGCAGGCGTCATTGCAGGCCGAAGGCCTGGTCTTCGCAGTGCGCGCGATGACGCTCGATTTCCTCAAGCCCGCGCGCCTCGACGACGCACTGACCGTCACCTGCGAACTCGCCGAATGCCGGCGCGCCAGCCTGTCGTTCCGGCAGGCGATCGAGCGCGACGGGGAACGCCTGCTCGCGTCGACGGTCCGAATCGCTGCGCTCGACGCGGCGACGTTCCGTCCCGCCCCGATCCCGCCCGGGCTGCATGCGCAGCTCGCCGCCCTCGAATCCAAGAACTGACGTCCGCCGCATGGACCGGAGACCCCGCATGACCGCATCGCACCGTCCGCACGCTTCGACGCCGGAGATCGCCCGATGAGCGCGCTGTCGCTGATGCTGCAGTCCAGCCCGAGCGCGCTGCCGGATGCCGCGCCTGCGAACGTGCAGCCGCTCGCCGATGCGACGCAGGCGGCGACGACCGCCGCGGCACCCGCGGCCGGCTCGATCGATCTCGTGCATCTCGTCGCCGCGGCCAGCCTGCCGGTGCAGCTGATCATGCTTTTGCTGATCGTCGCCTCGATCGGCTCGTGGATCATCATCTTCCGCAAAGCCGCGCTGCTGCGCCGCGCGAAGCGCGAAGCGATGCAGTTCGAAGAGCGCTTCTGGTCGGGCGCAGAACTCAACAAGCTCTATGAAGGCGCGAGCGGCCACGGCCGCAACGTCGGCGGCATGGAAGCCATCTTCGAAGCCGGTTTCCGCGATTTCAACCGCCTGCGCCAGCGTCGCGGCGCCGATCCCGATGCGCAGCTCGAAGCGGCACAGCGCGGCATGCGCGCCACCGCGTCGCGCGAACTCGATTCGCTGGAGCACAACCTCGAACTGCTGGCGAACATCGGTTCGACGTCGCCGTACATCGGCCTTGTCGGCACCGTGTTCGGCATCATGGTGACGATGCATTCGCTGCTTGCCAGTTCGCAGCAGGTCGGCATCAAGGACGTTGCCCCGGGCATTTCCGAAGCGCTGCTCGCGACCGCGATGGGCCTGTTCGTCGCGATCCCCGCGGTGTGGGCGTACAACCGCTTCGCGACCGCGGTCGAGCGCCTGGCGACGCGCTACGAGGCCTTCGCCGAGGAGTTCTCGTCGATCCTGCAGCGACAGTCGCATCTCGAGGGCTGAGCCATGTCGCTCGCGCTCAGGCGGCATCGCCGCCGCAAGCTCAAATCCGAGATCAACGTCGTGCCGTACATCGACGTGATGCTCGTGCTGCTGGTCATCTTCATGATCACCGCGCCGCTTCTGAACCTCGGCGTGGATGTCGACCTGCCGAAGTCGAACGCGAAATCGCTGCAGCAGAAGACCGAGCCCGTCGTCGTGCAGGTCGACGCCGAGGGCAACTACTTCCTCGCGGTGAAGGCGGGCAGCAACGAAGCGGTGAGCGCGTCCGAACTCGCCGCGCGGCTGTCGACGATCGTCGCGCAGAACCATGACGCACAGGTGCTGATCGGTGCCGACGCGAAGGCGAGCTACCAGACCGTCACCGATGCGATCGACGTGCTGAAGAAGGCCGGCGTGGAGAAGGTGTCGCTGATCAGCTCGCCCAAGGGCTCTTCGAAGTGAAGGTGAGGGCGGCCGACGACGCCACCGCGGTCGCGCTGGCGATCGCGTTGCACGTCGTGCTCGGGCTGCTGCTGTGGCTCACGATGCGGCCGAGCGACACCATGCAGGCGAGTGCCGGTGGCATGGCCGCGGACGTCGTCGACGTCGGCCAGCTGTCGGCGGCGATGCAGCGCACGTTGCGCCATCGTCCCGAACCGGTCGAGCCCCTGCCCGAACCGGTGCCGGATGAGCAACCCGAAGTCACGCCGCCACCGCAACAGACCGCGCCGCAGCAACAGCTGACGCAGCCGGACGACGTCGACCAGCAAGCGGTGGTCGAAACGCCGACGCCGCAGAAGGCCACTGAAACCAAGCCCCAGGACGAAAAGCACACGCAGCAACAGGCCGACCTCACCAATCCGGTCGACGCGCAACAACAGGCGCAGCAGAAGCTGAAGGCCGAGAAGGAAGCGCAGCTCGCCGAGATCCGCAGGCGCCGCGCCGCGGCCTCGCGCGAAGCGCTCGCGGCGGAGGAGAGGCTGGCGCAGCTCACCGCACCGCGCGCGGGTTCGGCCGCGCAGCAGGCGGCTCAGGCGGATGCGCAGGCCAGTGGCACCGGCGCGGCCGACGACGGCCTGCTCGGTCGCTACGCCGCGGCGTTGCAGGAGGCGATCCGCGCGAAGTGGGTGCGCCCGGACAACATTCCGTCGGGCGCGGGCTGCCGCCTCGTGATCCGCCAGCTGCCGGGCGGCGAAGTCGTGGATGCGCAGGTCACGTCGCCCTGCGTCTACGACGAGGCCGGCCGCCGCTCCATCGAAGCTGCGGTGCTGAAGGCGCAACCGCTTCCCTACGCAGGCTTCGAAAAGGTCTTCAAGCGGGAGTTGACGCTCAACTTCCGGGCGCCCTGAGGGACTTGGTGTACGGCGCCTGTCAAGCCGCTAAACCATTCAGGTGTGAGCTAGGATTCACGAACGGGCTGCTACCTGTATGCGCCCCTGACGGACGTGAGGAATCGCGATGAGTCGACTCGTGTCGTGGCTGGTCCTGTGCATCTTCGCGCTGCTGCCCCTGGCGGCGGGCGCGCAACAGCAGGGCCTGGAGATCGACATCGTCGGCGGCAACGCGGCCGCGCTGCCGATCGCGGTGGTGCCTTTCCAGAACGGCACGGGCGCGACGGACGAGGCGTCCATCGTCGCCGCGGACCTCAATCGCTCCGGTCAGTTCAAGTCGCTGCCCGTCGAGGCGCTGCCCGAGCGTCCGACGCGCAGCGAGGAAGTGAATTACCCCGCGTGGCGCGCGATCAACCAGGACTACGTCGTCGTCGGCCGCGTGCTCGACGCGGGCGGCGGTGCATATCGCGTCGAATACGAACTGCTCGACGTCGCCAAGCAGACGCGCCTTCTCGGATTCGCGCTCACCGCGCGCAGTGGCCAGCTGCGCGACGTCGCGCACCAGATCGCCGACGCGATCTACGAAAAGATCACCGGCGTGCGCGGCGCGTTCTTCACGCGCATCGCGTACGTCACGCAGAGCGGCGCGGGCAACGGTGCGCGCTATGCGCTCGTCATCGCCGACAGCGACGGTTACAACCCGCAGACGGTCGTGCGCTCCACCGAACCGCTGATGTCGCCGTCGTGGAGCCCGGACGGTGCGCGCCTCGCATACGTCGGCTTCGAGGGCGGCAACTCGGCGATCTACATCCAGACGATCGCGAGCGGCGCGCGCGAAGTCGTCGCGCATTTCCGCGGCATCAACGGCTCGCCGGAGTTCTCGCCGGACGGCCGTCGCCTCGCGATGACGCTGTCGCGCTCGGGCAACCCCGAGGTCTACGTGATGGATCTCGGCAGCCGCGCGCTCACGCAGGTCAGCAACCACTACGCGATCGATACGGAGCCAACGTGGAGCGCGGACGGTTCGCGCATCTATTTCACGTCCGACCGTGGCGGCCGCCCGCAGATCTATAGCGCGTCGGCGTCCGGTGGCAGCGCGACGCGCGTGACCTTCCAGGGCTCGTACAACGCGAGCGCCACCGTGTCGTATGACGGCAAGAAGATCGCGACCGCGCAGGGCTCGGGCAACACGTATCGCATCGCGATGATGGATTCCTCCGTCGGCAGCGCACGCTGGAGCCTGCTGTCGCCGGGTAATCTCGATGAATCCCCGAGCTTCGCGCCCAACGCGAGCATGCTCATCTACGCCGCGCGCGAAGGCGGCCGCGGCGTGCTGTACGCCGTATCCGCCGACGCCCGCGTCCGCCAGCGCCTCGTGCTCGCCGATGGCGACGTGCGCGAGCCCGCGTGGGGCCCTTATCGCACGCCGCGTTGAGCGTCGTGAGCCGTAACCCCGATCGAACAACCACGAGGAACGACCCATGAACGTGAACTCCGCCAGCAAGCTCCTGATCGTCGCCGCGATGTGCACCCTCGCGATGGCGTGCTCGAAGAAGGTCAAGGAAACGCCGCCGACCGACACCGGCACCGTCGGCACCACGCAGCCGGCCGTCGACAACGGTCCGACCACCGCGGGCATGTATGGCCCGAACGACCTCGACACGGATTCGTGCCTGCGCCAGCGCGTCGTCTACTTCGATCTCGACCAGGACGCGCTGAAGCCGGAGTTCCAGGCGATCGTGAACTGCCACGCCAAGTACCTGCGCGATCGTCCGTCCTCGCGCATGACGCTCGACGGCCACGCCGACGAGCGCGGCAGCCGCGACTACAACCTCGCGCTTGGCGAGCGCCGCGCGAACGCCGTGTCGTCGGCGATGCAGGCCGCGGGCGGCCAGTCGTCGCAGCTCACCGTCAACAGCTTCGGCGAAGAGAAGCCGGTCTGCACCGAGTCGGGCGAGGATTGCTGGTCGAAGAACCGTCGCGTCGAGATCAGCTACAGCGCGCGCTGATCGCACGCACCGCACGACAGACGGGCCGCCACGCGCGGCCCGTTTTCGTTCGCGGCGACGCATTCATCGTCGCGACAGTCGAATCGCCACGCGCCCGCGGCATACTCGGGCGCACGATCGAACCGGGGACCTGACATGACCATGCCTCGCGCGCTCACGCTCGCCGTCGCCCTTGCGCTCGTCGCGCCGCTGCCCGCGGCCGCGCAACGCGCGAGCCTCGCCGACCGCGTCGCCGCACTGGAAGTGCGCGCCGCGAATCCGCAGAACGTCGACCTCGTCAACCAGATCGCGCAACTGCGCACCGAGATCCAGTCGCTGCGGGGACAGCTCGAGGAAGCGCAGCAGGCGAACGAGCAGCTGCGCAATTCGATGCGGACGCAGTACCTCGACGTCGACGGGCGACTTCAGCGCCTCGAGGGCGCCGCGCAGCCCGTCGCGGCGCCCGCGGCACCCGCGGTGACGGCGCCGACGCCCGCCAAACCCAAACCCGGGTCGACGGCCAAGCCCGCCGCAACGTCTTCGGCGATCAAGCCCCCCAAGCCGGCCGCTCCCGCCGCCTCGGCCGGCAGCGCGGCGCCCACCGGTGCCGAGCTCGCCGCCTACAACGCCGCGTTCGATGCGCTGAAGGCCGGCCGCTACGCCGACGCGTCGCGCCTGTTCGCGGACTTCCTCGACAAGTACCCGGGCGGCGTCTACGCGCCGAACGCGCTCTACTGGCTCGGCGAGAGCTACTACGCGACGCACAACTACGCCGAGGCCGTCGGCCCGTTCACGCAGCTGCTGGACCGCTTCCCGACGCACGACAAGGCGCCCGGCGCCCTGCTCAAGCTCGGCCTGACCCGCCAGAACCTGCGTGATGAAGACGGCGCGCGCGGCGCCTACGCCGACGTCGTCGCCCGCTATCCGGGTAGCGATGCCGCGCGCTCGGCCGCCGACCGCCTGCGCGCGATGGGCCCGGGTCGCTGAGCGGCTGAACGCCACCGCCGGTGCGGTGCCGGCGGAGGAGGGCGGGCGGTAAAATCGCCGGATGAGCGTCCCCGTCACCGCGGCCGCCGCGGCCCCCGAGCGGCTGCGGCTGACCGAGATTTTCCTGTCCCTGCAGGGCGAGTCGAACTCCGTCGGCTGGCCGACCGTGTTCGTGCGCCTGACCGGCTGCCCGCTGCGCTGCCAGTACTGCGACACCACGTATTCCTTCCACGGCGGCGACTGGTGGGAGATCGACGCGATCCTCGCGGAAGTCGCGCGCCTCGGCGTTCGCCATGTCTGCGTCACCGGCGGCGAGCCGCTCGCGCAGAAGCGTTGCTTGATCCTGCTGCAGCGCCTGTGCGACGCCGGCTACACCGTGTCGCTGGAGACGTCCGGCGCGCTCGACATCGGCGGGGTCGATCCGCGCGTGATCCGCGTCGTCGACATCAAGACGCCGGGCTCGGCCGAGGTGCATCGCAACCGCTGGGAGAACATCCCGCTGCTGACGCCGCGCGACGAAGTGAAGTTCGTCATCTGCTCGCGCGAGGACTACGAGTGGTCGCGCGGCATCGTCGCTGAGCATGCGTTGAGCGCACGCTGCGACGTGCTGTTCTCGCCGAGCTTCGGGCAGGTCGCGCCGCGCGAGCTTGCGCAATGGATCGTCGACGACCGTCTGCCGGTGCGCTTCCAGCTGCAGCTCCACAAGATCCTCTGGGGCGACGAACCCGGGCGTTGAGCCCTTGCGACGTCTGCGCGATGTCGCGCAGCGCGTCGGTCGAGCATTCGTCGCGCCGCACGTCTCAATGCATTTCCGATCCACCTCGATTGACGCAGGTTGTCCGTGACCATTTCCGATTCCCGACCGACTGGCGCGAAGCGCGCCGTCGTCCTTCGGTCCGGCGGCATGGATTCCGCCGTCGTCGTCGCGATCGCGAAGGCGCAAGGCTTCGATGTGTACGCGCTCAGCGTGCGCTATGGCCAGCGCCATACGTCGGAACTCGATGCCGCCGCGCGCGTCGCCACGTCGCTCGGCGCGGCTGCGCACAAGACCGTGGTGGTCGACCTCGGCACGATCGGCGGTTCCGCACTCACCGATTCCAGCATCGACGTGCCAACCTCGGGCGACACCGGCAGCGCGATCCCGGTGACGTACGTGCCGGCGCGCAACACCATCATGTTGTCGATCGCGCTCGGCTGGGCGGAAGTGCTCGGCGCGAATGACATCTTCTGCGGCGTGAATGCGGTCGACTATTCGGGCTATCCAGATTGCCGGCCGGAGTTCGTCGCTGCGTTCGAGCGACTGGCGAACCTCGCGACGAAGGTGGGCGTCGAAGGCGCGGGGCTGCGCGTGCACGCGCCGCTGCAGTTCATGAGCAAGGCCGACATCGCCCGCGAAGGCGTGCGCCTGGGCGTCGATTTCGGGCTGACCGTCTCGTGCTACCAGGCCGACGCGGACGGCCGCGCCTGCGGTGTCTGCGACGCATGCCGCCTGCGCGCGCAGGGCTTCGAAGCGGCCGGTGTTCCGGACCCGACGCGCTACGTCGCGGGCTGAAGGCGGACGGCGTCTGCGGTAAGATCGCGCCCCCGGCGACGCCGGGCCTGTGGGTCGTTAGCTCAGTCGGTAGAGCATCGGACTTTTAATCCGCTGGTCGATGGTTCGAATCCATCACGACCCACCATTTTGACGGCGCAGCGTGAGCCGCCGCCTGCGCCGATCTCGGCGGCGAACGACACGTCGGTAGCTTCCGTGCGACGCGCGCAAGGTGTCGCGCCACGGGCGCTGCCGGTGTCACGGCGTACTTTCCACCGGCGCTGAGGAGCGGCTGCGAGAGAGGCAGCGGTCGCTCACGACTTGCTCGGCGTGAAGCAGCAGATGTCGGGTGCAGTTCCCCCGCACCGAATGGTGACGCTGTGCTTCGTGGTCGTTGCTGAGGCCAGGAAAACGTGGGGTGCGGACGCGGCGCAATCCAGTGACCTGCAACCATTGTCGATGCGGTCTCGCGTCGGACAAAAGCCCGGTTACATCCGGAAAAGAGACGTCGCATCCGACCGGGCGCCAGCTGTGCTTCCGCGAGACAGATGGCTCACATCAGCGTAGCCCGCAGGAGAGTTGGTTGAATGTCCGCGATCGGCCGTTTGCCGACGTCGCTTGAGGGGCGGGCTCCCTAGTCAGGCCGAGCCGGCGTTGGATCCCTCATGCATCGGTTATGTGTGCCAAGTGAGCAACGGCTGCTGTCGTTATTGGCTGCGTCGACGCATGCCCGAAGCGCGCAACCTCGACCGCTAAAGGCACTCTTCAAAGATGTCGAGGCCGCGCTGTGCGATCGGGCCGGTCACATTCAGTGCCGGGAAAAGCATCAGCAGGTTCTCTTCGGCGGACACGAGCAGGCCGCGCTTGCGGCAGGCGTCGCCGATCTTCGTGGCATAGCGTTCGCTCTGGACTTCGACGCCGATCGCGACGCCTTTTCCACGCGCCGTGGCGCGACCCTTGAACGCCATCGAGCCGAGCCGGCCAAGAAAATAGTCGCCCATCGCGGTGGTGTTCTTCAGGAGCCTGGTGCGATGACGCTTCAGGTAGCGAAGGTTGGCCAGTGCGACGGCGACTGCAAGCGGGTGCCACCCATAAGTGGAATAGAGGTTGACGTCCTTCTTCACCGCCTTCGCGATCTTCGGCGTCGTGATCACCGCACCGAGACCGCCGTAGCCGCCGGTGATCGCCTTGGAGATGCACATGACATCGGGGTCGAGATCGAAGTGCTCGCAGGCGAAGAGTTTCCCCGTCCTGCCGAAGCCGGTCGCCACTTCGTCGGCGATGAACAGGGTGCCGTAGCGCGAACACAGGGCGCGGGCGCCGCGCATGAAATCCGTTTCGGGAACGAGCGCGCCGAGGTTGCAGATGATCGGCTCCATAATGAAAGCCGCCACGTTGCGCTTCTTCAACAGCGTCTCGAGCTTGCCTAGCGCCTTCAGGTCCAGCGGCGGCGCGATCCTGTGGCAATTCCGCAGGAGGTTCTTGAACGTCTCACGGTGGTCGGATGCACCGATGCTCATCGTGCCGATCGAGTTCCCGTGGTAGGCATCGTCGATCGAAACGAACGCGCCACGGCCCGTGTACGCCATAGCGATCTGCAGCGCACCCTCTACCGATTCCGTACCGCCCGTCGTGCGATAGGACACGGCGAGTTTGCCCGGCGTGATCCCCGCAAGCATCTCCGCGAGTTGCGCCCAAGGGCGATACAGATAATCGGGATGCACGTAGTCGGGGCCGTCGAACGAGCGCGCAGCCGCGCGAAGCTCGGTGTTGCCCCAGCCGAGGTTCCCGACACACCACCCCATCATGAAGTCGATGTACCGGCGGCCGCGAGCGTCAATGAGCTGGCTGTCGGCCGAATCGCCCACGACGACGTCCTTGGCCTCGCCGTGACGTCCGAAATACCTGCTGTCGAGCTCGCGGAGATTCATGGGGCCTCCAGTCGCGACAGCGTGCTCCGAGGCGAATGAACGCGACGCCGAGGTACCCGTGGGCGCGGCGGCTCGCGGCAAGCTTCAGCGGCAGTGGACAGAGCCAGCTGTTACTGGCCGAAAGCGGACGCGACCCTCAATGGCAAGGCGGTCAGAGCCGAGCGGAGTCGGCGGTCAACAGCATCCATGGACGCGACCCGGACAACGCAACTCCTGCTCAATCGCCTTGGCGAAGGCTGAGCGCGACTTCGTTATCGCGGTCCTGCCGCGTGCTGAGGCGATTCCCGGAGGGGAAGGCGGTCAAGGTCTCGATGTGGCTGACCGCGGACTGGTTCGTGGAAGCCGTGTACGTCGCTTCGATCTGCACCGGGACCCTGGTGCGAACGAGTAGTGCGCGATCGGCCACGCTCAGCTTGGCCCACATGCCGGGCGGCAGACAGATGCGCCGCATTCCATAGTTGCCGGGCATCTGCTCATGGACGCACTGAAGTTTCGCGTCTGCGGCGGCAACTGGTTTGGAGTCGCTGGTTGAGGCTGCTAATTCCTCCAGCGCCTGTGGGCTCGCGTTAGCCGTTGCGAGAAGGGCACCCCAAATCAGGGTCGTCGCGATCGCTGCTTTCATATCCACACCTGTCGGCTGCACGGTGGAGATACCGTCGCACTCAGTGAACGCTCTGCCTCGTGTGTTTCGTTACTCAGCGAAAGACATAGGGGAAATTCGATCTTTCGGACAGTGGATCGACGTAACGGCGAAACCTCTGCGCAACCAGCATTAGCAGACGTTTGATTGCTATCGGCAAATCCGACGGCCGAAGTGCGTCGCATTCTTTGACGAAGCGTGACACCGGCTCATCGGTCGCGTCCTGCGCATCCAGCGCGCCGTTAGCAGGGCAGCCCCTCAACTCGCATTCGCTATCGCGTTAGCGATTACGGCCGCGACGCGCGGCAAGGCTTGCGATGAATTGCGATACGACATGAACACTTCGTCGGGTGGTATCCGCCAGTCCGGCAGAACCCGCACGAGTAGATGACCTTTGGCCCGTTCCGCGAGCGATACCGGCAGAAGGCCGATGCCTCCGCCGGCGGCGACGGCATCCAGGGCAGCGCCGTAGCTGTCCGTCAGGAGGCGCGGTGCGCGCGAGAGGTACGTCGCCCAGGCGCCCCCGGCGTCGGAATCGCCTGTGGCCAAGCCGCTGGACCTCGGTCCGGCAATCAGCGAATGAACAGCCAGGTCGCGAACGTCTTCAAGCCTGTGGCGGCGCTCGAAATATGCAACCGAGCCGTACAACCCGTACTCGATTTGCATCAGCTTTCGGCTTGTCCATCCGCGTGGCGAAAATGGTTCGCAGGTAAACAAGACATCGGTGCGACGCGGGGGCGAGGCCCCATGTCGCAAAGCCCGTATCTCAATGACGAGCAGCGGGCAGCGCGATGTCAGCCCGCCGAACCACTCCCCCAGAGGCAACACGGTTTCGTCGAGCGCCGACGCGACAACGACTCGTCCCGATTGCAGCGGATTCTGCTTGCCCAGGGCGGCCGACAGGTTGCCCGTCGCGGTGACGACGTCGGTTACGAGCTCCTCGATCGCCAGGCCTTCATCGGTCAACTCGCAGACTCGGCCACGAGTCTTGAACAGCGGGACCTGGCTCTCCCGTTCCAGATGGCGCAGCGCGGCCAGCACCGTAACTTTCGGTACATCCAACGCGACCGAGGCCTTCGCGACGCTCCCAAGCCGAGCCACCGCGAGGAACAGCTGGAGATGCGTAAACGTCGTGGAATCGGGAGGAAGCATCTAGCCGCCCCCAATACCCGACGCCGCAGGCGCACGTCCGTGCAGCACAAACGCTGCCTGCGCGTGTCCGCGTCTGATCTTCCCTGCGTCGTGGTCGTCCATAAGTTCTCTATTCGAGTCGACCGATCGTCCTGATCACGTCGGATGGATGCGTGGGGAAGTCGAACGGTTTAAGCGGGCGATTCGTTACGTCTGCCGGCTTGCAGCCTGCTTCAGGCGACGGTAACTGGGTGCGTGCTGTTAGTCGCTCAACTTTCGACCTACGGAAGATTCGATCGTTCGTGTGCCCGACACCTTCCACGACGGGGCAACGGGCGGCTGAATGCGCCGGCTATGCCCGTGCAGCTCGGCTTATCCCCTTCTTCGGGCGCAGCGGCGGTGTAAGCGGGCGGTGAGCTGGCGGTCGCTCACTGCGAACCCGAGCAGGGCGACTGCAGCCCGCATAGTGCCGCCTTGCGAATACTCTCGCGATGACCCGCTTCGCGACAAAGCGAGCGCCTGATAGCTCGCACAGCATGTTTCCCACCGGCCGTCGCGGACTGTGTGCAACGTCCGCGACGGCCGACAGCGGGCATCAGTCTTCCACCCGTTCGCCCAGCCCTTGTTTGTCCAAGTGCAGGATCCGTTCTGCACCAATGGCTTTCAGGAACCGTGAGTCGTGGCTGACGACGACCAGCGCCCCCTCGTAGTTCAGCAGGGACTGTTCGAGCTCACGGATCGATGTGAGGTCGAGATTGTTTGTCGGCTCGTCCACCAGCAGGAGTTGCGGCGGCAGATCGGCATGCAGCACGCACGCCAGAGTCGCCCGAACGCGCTCGCCTCCCGATAGAGCGGCCGCCGGCAATTGCATGCGGTCGCCGCGGAACCCCAAGCGCGCCAGGATGTCGGCGCGTTCCTGGTCGGATAGCGCCGAGGCAGCGCGCGAAAAGTTCTCCGTAACGGACAGGGTAGGTATCAGCTGGTCGAGTTGCTGGCTGAGGTACGCCACGCGGCGAGTACTGATGCGCCGCTCACCTGACGTCGGCGCCAGATCGCCGGCCATGACACGAAGCAACGTGGTTTTGCCTGCGCCGTTGTCGCCGGTGAGCGCGAGTCGCTCGGGACCGCGGATCGTGAGCGTCACGCCGCGCTCCTCCCAGAGCATGCGTTCGTGAGTACGGATTCGAGCGCGCTCGAGCGTTAGAACGTGCTGTGTAGGACCCACGCGCGGCGCAGGAAGCGCAAAGCTCGGCGTGGTGGACGTGCGAGCGTCGTGTTGAGCCCGATGCAGGGCGTCGCGCGCCTGCTCGATGCGCGAGCTGTGCGCTCCCGCAACCTTACCCGCGGACACCTCCGCACGACGGGCCCGCCCGCCGGCAACGATCCTCGGCAGGCCCGCGTCAGGGAGCGCGCGAGCGGCCGACGCTGCCCGACGTTCGGCTCGTTCGCGAGCGTTCTGCAGCGCTCTCTGTTCGCGTCGCAGCTCCTTACGCAGGTGTTGTTCGCGACCTTCCGCGGCGGCTCGCTCGAGTCGGGCGGCTGTCTCGTAAGTGGTGAAGCCTCCGCTGACCATCCAGACGGAACCGGTTCGCAATTCGGCGATCTGCTCCATGTCGTCCAGCAGGTCGCGGTCGTGGCTCGCGACAACGAGACAGCCGCGGAATGCGTGCAGTACATCCCGCAGCGCTTGGCGCCGCGTGCGATCGAGGTGGTTGGTCGGCTCATCCAATAGCAGCACGTCAGGGCGCCGCAGAAGCCGCCCCGCCAGCGCAATCACCGCGACCTCGCCGCCGCTCAGTGTCTCGGTTGATCGTTGCGGATGAACGTCGTGCAGGTCGAACTGCGCGAGAAGTGCTGCGATGCGATCCCGCAGATCCCAATGGCCATCCGCGTGTTCAAACGTCGCGGGATCCGTGCTGCCGGCCAGTACGGCGTCGACCGCACGCAACGCATGGTCGACGCCCATGAGCTCCGCAACCGTGCCGCCGGCCTGCACCGTCGACTGTTGCGGCAGGTAGCCGAGTGTTCCTCGTACTTCGATCGAGCCCGACTGCGGTGTCACGCGCCCCGACAGCAGGGCCAGCAACGTGCTCTTACCGGCGCCATTGGGCGCGACGAGACCGGTGCGGGAGGCGCGGAGATTGAATGACAAGCCGGCGAAGACGGGTGTCCCGTCCGGCCACGAAAACGAAAGTCCCGCGACGCGAATGCGTGCATCGGACATGGGTTCCTCCTGGTCGCCCTGAAGGGCGATCGGCAGACGACGCGCCCGTTGGACGGGCGGCTCATTGCGATTCAGGGGAACTGGTCGATCACACGTCCGGAGAAGCTCAGTGGCTGCGGCGAATGTGAATTGTCCCAGATGCGCCAGCCGCGCGGCTGAACGACGCGCGGGTGACGTCCGCTTCCGACCCAACGCAGACACCGACTGGCGGCCGCACCCGCCAGTGGTCGATGATGCGGCTTCTCACCCGTCGGTGCGCTCGATGCAACGCCCCATACTTATCGCCGCATTGACGGCAGGTTTGCTGTCCGCCGGCGCCTGCTAGCGATCCAATGACGCGAGCGGCGCGCATCTCGGCCCAAGCTTGATCCCGATCATCGCGTTGGTCCTGGCGGTCGGGGTCTTTAAGTTCCTGCGCATGCCCGCAGCGATGGGTTATCTGCTCGCCGGGCTCGCGATCGGGCCGCATGGGTCGGGGCTCTTCGTCGCCGGCGACGACACCCGCTTCCTGGCGGAACTCGGCCTCGTGTTCCTGATGTTGATGGTGGGCCTGGAGTTTTCTCTGCCGAGATTGCTGGGACTTGCGGACTAGGCGTTGCTGCTCTGCGGCATGTCCCAGGCCGAAGCCGGACAGGTGATCACGACGCTCCGTGCGGAACTCGATTCGGAATTGCGCGAATGCGTCGGCGTCTGACATCGCACTTGCTTGCGCGCTATTGACGATCGTCAAGGCGAAGCACACATGGCGACCCTAGCTTGGACTCGGAGGTGTCCCATGCTCAGCGATTCTTCAACGCGCGCGGCCGAGACCGAGTCGCTCAGCGCCGGTCTTGCGGGCGACTGGTTGCTTGTCGCCATTCGCGGGCTGGCCGCCGTGGCCTTCGGCCTGATCGCATTCTGGTCGCCCGCGGCAATGATGCTGGCCGTCGCATTGCTCTTCGCAGCGTACAGCCTCGTCGACGGCATCTTGAACATCGTGCTGGGCGTGCGTGGCATCCGCGTCGCGAAGGGATCGCACCAACCGCGTGCGCGCTGGGGCTGGATCGTTGCCAACGGACTGTTGGGCATCGCGGTGGCCATTCTCGTCGCGCTGTGGCCGGGCCTGACCGTGTTGGCCTTCGTCTTCATTTTCGGCGTATGGGCGCTGGTCTCGGGCGGGCTTTCGCTTGCAGCTGCGATGAGGCTCAACAAGGCGCATGGCCGCTGGCTGATGGCGCTGAGTGGAGTGTGGTCGGTGGCATGCGGCCTGCTGTTTTGCGTGGCGCCGTTGGTCGGCGCGGTCGTGCTCGCGTGGTGGCTGGGTGCGTACTCGCTGCTGTTCGGTGTCGCGCTGTTGGCATTGGCTTTTCGGCTCAGGAAGCAGCGCGATTACGACCGTGCTGCCGCCGTCGCTTCGATACCCACTTGAGGACGCACCATGTCGACGATTCTCGCTGCAGGCGCCCGGGCGCCAGCGTTCAAGCTCCACGTTACGCCGGACCAGTTGCTCTCGTTGGACGAGCTCCTGGGCAAACGCATCGTGATTGCTTTCTACCCGGCGGACTGGAGCCCGGTCTGCGGCGATCAGATGGCGCTCTACAACCAGGTGCTGCCGGAATTTCGCAGCCGCGGTGCCGACGTCATCGGAATCTCGGTGGATGGTGCGTGGTGTCACCAGGCGTTCGCACAGGCGAGAAATTTGCACTTTCCCCTGCTCGCGGACTTCGAGCCGAAAGGCGAGGTGGCACGCGCGTACGGCGCCTACCGAACGTCTGAAGGCGTTTGCGACCGAGCGCTGTTCGTCATCGACGAGAAGGGGACGATCGCCTGGAGCTACTGCTCACCGATCGCGGTGAACCCCGGCGTCGACGGAGTCCTGGATGCCCTGGACGCAATGCCGAAGATTGGAGAATAGAGATGGCCACACTCAGAATCCCCGTAACGGCAGCCGACCACATCTTCGGCTCAACCCATGCTGCCGTCACGCTCGTCGAGTACGGCGACTATCAATGCCCGCATTGCGCTGTCGCCCAGCTGCCGGTCAAGCAGATTCTGGTGCGCTATGCGGGCAGCGTCATGCTGGTATTCCGGCATTTCCCGTTGAGCGAGGTGCATCCGATGGCGGGTATGGCGGCGGAAGCTGCCGAGTTCGCCGGAAGTCACATGAAGTTCTGGGAGATGCACGATGCGCTCTTCGCCAATCAACCGCGGCTGAGCCCCGAAACGTTGCAGTCGCTGGCGACCGAGCTCGAGCTCTCTGCGCACGCACTGCGTGAAGCGCTCGCGTCGGGGCGATACGCCCCCAAGGTGCAAGCCGATTTCGTGGGTGGCGTGCGCAGCGGGGTGAACGGCACACCCACGTTCTTCGTCAACGGTGTCCGGCACGACGGCGAGTACTCCGTTGCCGGCCTCTCTCGAAGCATCGACTGGGCGATGGCGGCGACGACATGAGCTGATCCTGCCCTGCCCGGAAATGACAACGATCAAGGCCACCGCGCCACGCAGCCGGGAAGATCGCGCTGTCAGCGCTCAAGGCTGGCTAGCCGACTAGGGAGTTCCCATGACAAGTACAACGCTTACAACCAGGCTTCGTGGCGCTGACCACGAAAGAATCGACCTGCCTCGAGCACCGGGTGGAAAACGGCGTCTGGTGTCGCAATTGCTGCTGGCCGCTGCGCTCGCGCTGGCGTCCGTTGGAAACATCCAGGCGCAGACGGTCCAATTGGTCGTCGTGGATGTGAAGGCGGTCGCCTTGGGCCTGCAGGCATCGAAGCTGATCGGCATGGACGTGCGTAACGCGAAAGGCGAGAAGATCGGCACTATCGATGATCTGATCATCATGCCCGGCGTGCGCGTCATTGCAGTGCTGCAGGTCGGGGGATTCCTCGGACTTGGCGGCCATCTGGTCGCCGTGCCGTTCGACAGCCTCGTCATGACGGCAGGTGGCACCCGCGCATCCCTGCCGGGTGGCACCAAGGAAGCCCTCAGGAAGCTTCCGGAGTTCCAGTACAAGAAGAAGTAGCCCGGTGCGGCGTCGAACGCCGCGCCTTGCCGACACGTGCAGCGGGCCCGACATTCCATGCGGCCCGCTGTTCCGTCGCGAGCGACCCGACTCAGCCGACGCGCTGCAATGCAGCGGGTCGCAATGACGGCGTTGCGCCACTGTCACCCAACACTTGCTAAAAGTGGCTCAGCTCAGAGGCCAGTCCTTGAGCACGGTGCCGCATCGGTTTCGCCTGCCCGCTAGCGTGAGCATGCAGTCGCCGCGCACTCCGCATTACATCCGGTCGCGCGGCGCAATGCCCTGGGAGCAGTGGTGTTGGACCGCGTCAGTCCTGGAACAAAAGCGAAACACAGGTAGCGGCCCGCATGCTCGATGTTTCGCCCTATTCGTGGGATCCACAGACCGACGCGCTCGACTGGGACGATCGCATCCGTGCGATGTGGGGATTGGCGCCCGGAGCGCCCGTTGACGTCGACACCTTCAGGGCCGGTGTCCATCCTGACGATTGGCCGCACGTGGAAGCTTCTATCGCGCAGTGCGTCGATCCAGAGGGCGACGGCATTTACGCCCTCGAATACCGTGTGATCGGCATCGAGGATGGTGTGGAGCGATGGGTCCAGACATGCGGCCGGACGCTCTTCGAGGATGGGAAGCCCGCCACATTCGCCGGAGCGATCATCGAGATCACTGAGCGCAAGCGCGACGAAGCGTTATTGCGCGCTCAGGAGCAGCGCTTCCAGGTGTTCGCGGAGAGCACCGATCACCTGCTGTGGATCGCTGACAGCGATTGCGCCGCCTTTGAATACCTGAGTCCGGCGTACGAACTTATCTGGGGCGCGGCGCTCGGCACATTCGAGCCCACGGTGCAGCATTGGTCCGACACCATGCATCCCCACGACCGGGCTCAGGCCCTCGCCGGGCTCGACCGCGTCTACGAGGGTGAAGGACAGACGCTCGAATACCGGATCATGCGAACGGACGGGGCAACCCGCTGGATCCGCGATACGGCATTTCCGATCCGCGACCGACTGGGAAAGGTCCACGGCGCGGCAGGCATCGCACGGGACGTCACGCGTGCATCGTCGTCCCCGGTGTATCTCGTCGACGCGGACTCGGCGCCACGGCTGATTGCGGTGCTCGGGCGAGCAGGTCACCCGGTCGTGCACTTCGAGTCGGCGAGGGCGTTGCTGAAGTCCGCGACCGCCCTGCAGCCGGGGTGTGCGCTGCTCGACGCCCGAAGTTCCGCCGATATCGATCGGTCCACCGTGCGAGAGCTGAAGGCGCGGTGTGGCGGTCTCGATATCATCGTGATCGGACGGGAGCGGGATGGCATCGCTGAAGCCGTCGACGTCATGAAAGCCGGGGCAACCGATTTCCTAAGCGCTGAGTCCGAAGACGATGATCTGCGGGAGGCGGTCGCGTCGGCGACGGCGAGAACCCAGGCGGCTGCAAGCCGGAGTCGCGTCGCCGAAGCCGCTGGGCGGCGCATTGCTGCACTCTCGACACGCGAACGGGATGTGCTCGACGGTCTGCTGGGCGGCGGCTCGAACAAGACCATCGCCCGCACATTGGGCATCAGTTCGCGCACCGTCGAGCAGCACCGTGCGCATTTGATGGAGCGCATCGGCGCTCGCAGCCTTCTGGAACTCCTTCGAGTGGCGGCGGCTGCCGGCCTGGAACGCGCGTAGTCGCTCCATGTCGTTCTGGCAACTCCAAGAATGCCGATGGACGTTTGGAAGTGCGTGAGGCAACTCGACTATCGCGCGCGGCCTCAAATGCCTTCAGCGAATGATGCATGCGGCCCAAACATCCGTTCGCAGATGACTGATCTGCTTGCCCAATCGTTCGATCACATTGCGGAGAACCGCATCGGCCTTCGTCCGTAGGTGATCGCTAGGGATGCTGTGATCGTTTGATATTTGCGGTGCGCATCCTTAATCAGCGTCTGCCAGCACCTTTCGCCTTGTGACGCTGAGCACTCCGTTATTTTCCAAAACTGCGCTGTGGACATCATCGACGCAGGTGCAGCCGGCTTGCCGCAGAGCACTCTGCAGCTCGTGATCCGTCAGGTGCATTCTCGCCATGACGTCCTTGTAGAGCTTTCCGTTGTGAATGATCAGTTGCGGCCGACCCTCGACGATGGCTTCGATGCGTTTGCTCTTGAACGTCGCGAACCCCACCAGGTAGTTCAGGGCGATCAGGGTGGTGGCCGAAATCAGCCCGCCGGCAAGAGAGTTGTCGCCGCCGTTCATTGAGTTCTGGACGGCGTTGGACAGCACGAGCAGAAGAACGAGATCAAACGGCGCGAGCTGGCCGATCTGCCGCTTTCCGCTTATTCGGATAATCACAATCAGGAAGACGTACACGAGGCCGCTACGCGCGACGAGTTCCCACCAGGGGATTGACATGTTCAACATGAGTGTTGCTCCTCAACGAACGTTGGCGCGGTGGCTGACACGCGGGATAACCGGCACCGCGCAGCCGCGTCGGCTCGGTTGAACTGCCAGTGCAACCTGATGATAGGCCTCGCTGTAGGCCGTGGCGGCTACCTGGCAGCGACCGGACGTGGTGGCGCGGATGCCGCTATCGAGCAATCCTCGTGACCTTCGTCAGGTGTCATGAGCGCCCCGTAGTTCGTACAGTGCTTCGAAACTTGCTCGGCGAGAGGCACCTTGCCCAACTCGTCCCGCCACGCGAACACCAAGTGCCACGGTGAAAATTCGCGCACGGCCGGGACCGTTGGGGAGTGGTCCGATGAGTCTCGTCTCGATCCGCACGTTCGGCCTTTTCGCCGTCACCGTAGCTGCGCTCGCCGTTTCGAGTGGTGCCGACGCACTCGTCGTACGACATGACGTCGCGGATGCGGCGTACCTCGCTCGCGAGAGTGAGTTCCCGGCGATTTTCAGCCTGTACAGGACTCGCGCCGGCCACCCCGACTGCCTCGCTACGCTGATCGCGCCACGCTATGCCTTGACGGCGGCGCATTGCACCGAGGTCAAGAAACTTCGTGCTGCGATCGATTCCGGAAGCGGCTACCCGGTGGAAATCGCGGGCCACGCGAACACCGTTGTCGCGCTGATCGTGCCGCCAGCTCGCGTTGACGGGTCGCAGCCCGACGTAGCGGTCCTGCGACTGGGTTCGACGGCTGTGGGCATCACGCCCATCACGCCGTATGCGATGAGCGATGAAGTGGGTCGCATTGTCCTGATGCCCGGCTGGGGCGGGACGGGCACGGGGAAAACCGGTGCGGGCCCATCAGATGGCTTGTTCCGCGTGGCGGAGAACCGCGTCGATCGAGCAGAGAACGGTCGCCTGTATTGGATGTTCGACGATCCCGCAGCAGGGCGGGCGCTGACGCTCGAAGGCATCAGCGGCCCGGGTGACAGTGGCGGTCCTGCACTGATGCGGACAGCGAATGGCTGGGCGGTCGTCGGCGTAAGTTCGGCACAGCGCAATGGTGACGGGCCAGAGGGCGTCTACGGCGTCGAAGAAGTGTTCGTTCGTGTGTCGGACTTGGCCGGATGGATCGAACGAATCCTTCGTTCGGGAGGTTCTGGCTGACGTCCGCTCCGACCGAAAGCAGACACCCGCTGTCAGCGATTGGCGCGGTGACGCCGCAAACAAAAAAAGCCCCGCCGAAGCGGGGCTTTTCCGTCTGAGGGGTCTCTCAGCAGCAACCCATCGGGCAACCGGAGGCGGCCCAGGCGGCGAATGCGGCCGAGAACAGCGCGACACCGACCAGAATCTTACGAAGCTTCACGGATCACCTCCTTTCGAGTGGACGTCGACCGGAGCATATCCGCCGCTGGACTCACGATGTGCGACGGTCCGCGCAGCCCGCAACGCGCCCGGGCCAGCGGATGACCCAGACCGCCTGACCCACCGTCGGGCACTTGCAAGGTTCCATAATTCCAGAATAATGGAGCTATGGATACCCAACAGACTCTGGCTGCGCTGCGCGCCCTTGCCCATGAGAGCCGGCTCGCCGCGTTCCGTGCTCTCGTACAGGCCGGGCCAGATGGACTCGCGGTCGGCGAACTGCGCGAATCGCTGGGACTGCCGCCGGCCACGCTGACGGCCCATCTCAACGTTCTGCGCGGCGCCGGCCTGGTTGACGACACACGCGAAGGCCGAGTCATCCGCCTGCGTGCTGACTACGAGCGTATGGACGGCCTGATCGCCTTTCTCACCGAGAACTGCTGCCAGGGCGCACGGTGCGCTCCGGCCACGGGCCGCTGCCGGCCCTAATCCGAGGAGACGCCCATGAACACTGCACTTCACGCCGTCCGCAAACCGCACCTGTCCCTCAATGTCCGTGACGTCGATGCAGCGGTCGCGTTCTACAGCGCCTTGTTCGGCACCTTGCCGGTCAAGCACTACCACGACGATACGACCGTGCACTCGGTACTGCAGGACGACACCGGGCGTGACAGTCGGCAAACACGCACCGGGTACGCCAAGTTCAATCTCGATTCGCCGGCGCTCAACTTTGTCCTCAACCAGATTCCCGGCACCCGTTTCGACGCGAAAGGGACCTTGTCGCATCTCGGCCTTCAGGTGGATTCGACGGATGACGTCATCGCGTTGCGCGACCGCGCTGTCGCTGCAGGCCTGACACCGCGCGACGAGATGGCGGTGAGCTGCTGTTATGCCCGGCAGGACAAGTTCTGGCTCGCCGATCCCGACGGCAATGAGTGGGAGATCTTCACTGTGCTGGAGCACCTGACACCGGAGCAGTTGCGTGAGCGCGATACCCGCAGTGCCTGCGACACGGGCTGTGCGACCTCGTGCACGCCGCAACGGGACGAGGTGGTCTGCTGCGGTGCCTGAGATGACGCACCGCGTTGTCTTCGGGCGTCGAGAGCTGCGAACACGCGAGCTGGCCGGCGACGTGCTGGTGCACGTACCGGCGCGTAGCTAGCAAGCCTCAGTGATCGGTCGAGATGGCCCGGGGACGCTCGCTGAGCCAACAAAATTCCGCCAAACGCGGTTCGATGGCCAGCGCCCTTCGGTGTTCTGTTCCTGCATCAGGGAACGGGAGCCCTTTAATCCGAGCCGGACCTGCCACCGCGTTCTCCTTGGTGTGACGGGTGAGCGCGGGTCGCCAATGCGATCGCGTCATCGCGTCATATGATCGAAACCGCCCGCGCGGTCTCAGCGCAAGCCGCGTGCGCGGTCGATGACTATGCCGACGTTGCGTCGAGCGCATTGCGCACTCGCATCACCCCGTCGCATCCCGCAGCCGCTGCCGCAGACTCTCCGGTGCTTCGGGGCGTGCGAAGTAGAAGCCCTGCACGCGATGGATGCCCAAGCGTCGCAGCGGCTCGATCTGCTCGTCGCGCTCGACGCCTTCGACGACGACGTGCAGCTGCAGACTGGATGCGAGTCCCTGCACGGCGCGCAGGATCGCCTGCACGGTGTCGTCGCTCTCCACGCCGTCCACCATGGACTTGTCGAGCTTGAGCGCGTCGACGGGAAAGCGCTTCAGATAGGACAGGGACGAATACCCCGTACCGAAATCGTCGATCGCGAGACACACGCCCAACGCCTTCAGCGCACGCAGGTGATCCATCGATTCATCGGCCTTCGCCATCACGGTGGTTTCCGTGATTTCGAGACACAGGCGCCATGGTTCGATGCCGGACACCGTGATCGCCTCGTCGACCTCCGCGACGAGTGTTCCGCTGGTGAACTGCCGCGCCGACACGTTGACGCGCACCGAGCGGTGCGAGCCGTCGGCCATCGCCGGCCAGTCGCGTGCTTCCAGGCAGGCGCTCACGAGCACGATGCGACCGATCGGCTCGATCAGTCCGGTAGCCTCGGCCACTTCGATGAAGTCGCCGGCGGCCACGAGCGTATCGGGCTCACGACGCCACCTGGCCAGCGCTTCCGCGCCGACGATCTCCCCCGTGTCGAGGTCGAACTCCGGCTGGTAGACGACTTCGATGCGATGCTCACGCAATGCGTCGCGCAGGCCCTGTTCGATGCTCAGACGATCCATCAACGACTGATGCTGCTCCGGGTCGTAGACATGCACGCGACTGCGGCCGGCCTGCTTGGCTTCCTTGCTCGCCATGTCGGCGTCGCGCAGCCACTCCTCCGCGCTGAAATCGGGTGACGCGCTGCCGAACGCGATGCCGATGCTCGCCGTCGCCTGCCAGCTGCGTTCGCCCTGCACGATGGGCTGGGAGACGGCTTCGAGGATGCGCTCGGCGATGAGCGTGACGCGCCACTCCGCGCCCGGAGACGGCAGCAGCACCCCAAAGCAGTCGCTTTCGACGCGGCCGATCGACGCGTCGTTCGGCGTCACTGCATGCAAGCGATCGGCGACGATCGCGAGTGCCGCATTGCCGCCGGCTTCGCCGAAGAATTCGTTGACCGAATGGAACCGGTCCACGTCGACGAACAGCAGTGCGCTCCCGCACGACGGGTTTCGTCGCATCCGCTTGATCTGCTGCCGCATGATGGTGACGAACAACGAGCGGTTCGCGACGCCGCTGGTGTCGTCGTACATCTCGAGATACGTCAGTTGCGCTTCCGCCGCGCGTCGCCGCTCGCGTTCGATGGCGACGCCGAAAACGTCGGCGAAATGCAGCGCGGCGATTTCCTCGTCAGCCTGCCAGGCGCGCGGCGACCGGCTCTCGAACACCATGCGGCCCCACAGTTCGCCGCCGACGACGACCGGCACATCGAGCACCGCACCGATGCCGGCCTGCGCGAGTTCACCCAGCCAGCCCGGCATCGTCGAAAGAAGATGATCGTGCCGCTCGGCGCGCGTCGCGGTGGCCGCGCTCGATTCACGTCGCCCCAGACCTTGATGGGTCGGATTCGGCGGCCACGTCGCACGACATTCGAGCGTGCCTGGCGACGTGCGCTCCCACAGGCTGACACCTGCGACGCCGAACGCATCGAGCGCGGCGGGGGAGAGCGTCACGAACGCGCGCTGCACGCTGTCGCCGGCCCGCAGGATCTCCGCGGCCGCGCGTGCGAGGCCCATCATCTGCCGACGGAAACGCGCGGTGCGACGGTGGTCGGTCCGCGCCGACTGGGACATGACACCCTCGCGGCTGCCTGAACAGGGTCGACGATACGCGCGCCGGAGGAGGCTGCCGCGCCGCCTGTCTTATGGTGGGCATGGCGGGCCGCGGTCGCTTTCGAAACGCTGGGCGGCACGTCGGCGCACGGCTGCTGCCGGAACTGCGTCGCTCCGGCCGGCGTCATCGGCGGCGTACAGCGGCTCGCACGGGATGGACATGACACATGCGTGCCGCCCCAAGTCGCACGAGCAGCCCGTCCGGACTGCCGATGGCACCACGCGTGATAAGCCGGGAGATGCGCCTTCACATTTGCGCGCAACGTGGGGGGCGCGGGAATGCGCGTCTCGCGAGGTAACCGCCGTCAACCGTCCGCGCGCTTCACCAACTCGCCCTGCAACGTTCCGCGACGGATGCGCACGACCGCCTGCACCTCGCAACCCGGCGACCACGCGCGCTGCAGCTCGCGCAACTCGCATGGCGCGGTCGTCAGCATCAGATGCAGCGGTTCGTGCGTCTCCGCACAACCGGGCGCCGACCACGGCGCAAGTCGCACGCGCGCGGTCCAGCGGTCGTCGTGCGTTGCGCGTTCGGCGCACACGCCTTCGGCGGCGACGATGCCGCGCACATGAAGGTTCGACGGGCGCACGATGCGCCGCACGAAGCCGAGCATCACCGCGTCTTACTCGGGCAAGCCCGCGGCTTCGGGCTGGTAGAGCACGGCCTTCAGCCGCAATCGTGACGTGTATCCGCCCGGCATCGGCCAGTCGATCGCGTCGCCCACGCTGAGGCCGAGCAATGCGGCGCCGACGGGCGCGAGCACCGAGACGTAGTGCAGGGAGGCCGACGCGACGTCGGGATAGACCACGCGCACCGTGCGCTCGACGCCACTGTTTTCGTCCTCGACGATCACGCTCGAATTCATCGTGACGACATTGGCCGGCACGTCGCCCGGCTCACGCAGTTCCGCGCGCGCGATCTCGTCCTCGAGCATCGACGCGCACGAGCTGCCCGCGAACATCGGTGAGGCCAGCATCGCCTCGAGTCGACGCGCATCGCGCACGGACATGATCAATCGCGGCATCTGTATGGTGGCTCCGACGGTGCGCGCGGACGACCGCGACGCCGAAACGTAGGTGCCACGTTCGAGCACGGTCAATCGATGGGCAGCCTTCACGACAGCGGTGGTTCAGACGACGACCGAGGCCGGCGATCACCACGGCGCGTGAAGGCGCGAACGCTGCGCCGTAATCGGCGCCACTCGTGCCGCGCACCCCGCAAAGGCGAGTCGTGCCGTCCGTCGGAACATGACCAATGTCCTAGACAAAGCAGTCTAGACACGTTGGTCTAGAACGCGCAGGATCGCCGCATCTTCCGACCGATGCCCACCGTGCCCGAGTCCCGCCGCAAACTCCCGAAGCCGACGCCGGCCGAACTCGAACTGCTGCGCGTGCTCTGGTCGCTCGGCCCCGCGACGGTGAAGGACGTGCACCGCGCACGCCAGGCGGAGCGGCCCGACGTCACTTATGCGACCGTGCTCCGCCTGCTGCAGGTAATGCATGGCAAGGGCCTGCTGCGGCGCGACGAGAGCCAGCGCTCGCACGTCTACGCGGCGGTGCAGAAGCCGGACACGCTGCGCACCGGCCTGCTCGGCGACCTCATCCAGCGCGCGTTCGCGGGCTCCGGCAAGGACCTCGTGATGGCCGCGCTCAAGGGCCACGTTTCGCGCGAGGAGCGCGATGAAATCCGTCGCTACCTGCGGGAGAGCGGTGATGAGTGACGTCCTGATCGACGCCGTACCGCTGCTCGGCCGCGCGCTGGTGCACTTCGTGTGGCAGGGCGTGGTGATCGGTGCGGTCGCCGCGCTCGCCTTCGCGACGATGCAGCGCTCGCGGCCGCAAGCGCGCTACCTCGTCGGTTGCCTCGCGATGCTCGCATGCGTGATCGCGCCGATCGCGACGATGGTCCGGTTGTCGGACATAGCGCCCATCGGCGGGATGATCACGACGCGCGTCGGCCTGCAGGATGCCGTGTTCGTGGGCACGTCCGCGAAATCGTCATTCGATGCGTGGATGCCGTGGCTCGTCGCGATCTGGGCGGGCGGTGCGGCCGTGTTCGGCGTTCGCATGATCGCGGGCCTGGCCTGGGTCGAGCGCCTGCGTCGACATGCGCAACCGGACGATCATGGTGCATGGCAGCACCGCATCGACGCGCTCGCGCAGCGCATGCATCTGCCCCGCGGCGTGACGCTGCGCTGTGTGGACGATCTCGCATCGCCCGTCACCGCCGGCTGGTGGATGCCTGTCGTGCTGATGCCGGCGGCGCTCGCGACGCGCATGCCGGTCGCGCTGGTCGAAGCGCTGCTGGCGCACGAGCTGGCGCACATCCGTCGCCACGACTACCTCGTGAACTTGCTGCAGTCGCTGGTCGAAGCGCTGCTGTTCTACCACCCGGTCGTGTGGTGGATGTCGCGCCGCGTGCGCGCGGAGCGCGAGCTGGTCGCCGATGCATTGGCCGCCGATGCGATTGGCGAGCCGCGCCGCTTGGCCGTCGCGCTGTCCGAACTGTCCGAACTCAATGCGGCGCCGTTGCCGCGTACCGCAATCGCCGCCCGAGGAGGTGAACTCATGCCGCGCATCCAGAATCTGCTCCGTCCCGCGACGTCCGCTGCCGGCGGTCGTCTGGCGGTTCCCGTCATCGCGCTCGTCGGCCTTGGGCTGGCGGTCTACGCACAGGCGACCGTCGCGCCGCAATCGACCACGACGTCGACCTCGGCGGCCGCAACGCCCGTGACGACGACCGCCGCGCGCCCGCTTCCGACGCCCGTCGTCTCGGGCCGTGCCGTGCTTTCCGCCGCGTCGGAAGCGCAGGTCGCCGCCGACGCTGCGAGCGCCTCGATCGCGCGGGACCCGTCGCCCGGGCGCGTGCAGGCATCCCGTCCTGCGAAAGAACGCGACGTCGAGCGTGCGGTCGAACAGGCAATGGACGCACAGGATGCGGCCATCGATGCCGCGACCGTCGCGCGCGCCACGCTCCGCGACGGCGCCATCAACGTCGACGACGACGCGATGACGTTCGAGCGCTACGGCCAGCGCTACCGCGTCACGGATCGCGCGATGGTCGCGCGCGTCAACGCGGCCTGGCGCGATACGCACGCGCTCGGCGAGCAGATGAACGCGCTCGGCAAGCGCATGAACGTGCACGGTGAGAACATGAATCGCATCGGGCAAGCGATGAATGACGCCGCCAACAACCCCGAGCGCAGCAAGGCGATGGCGGATGCGGAGCTTCGACTCAACAAGGCCGCGAACGAGTACGGCCGCATCGCCGCGCAGGCAGCGCTCGCGGAGCAGGACAGCGCGCTCGCGCAGCGCATGAAGGCGCTGCAGAGCGAAATGGATCGCCAGAGCGCGATCATCTCGGAGCAGGCGAAGCTCGTCGCTGCGCCGATGGCGGACTATCAGCGCCGCATGGAAGAAGCGTCGAAGCCCATGCGCGAACTCGAGACGCAGATGCACGGGCTTGAGGACCGCATGCGTGTCACATCGGGCATCGCGCAGCGCGAGACCGAGAAGCTCATCGAGGAGTCGATCGAGCGCGGCCTCGCGCAGCCGCTCGAAACACGCTGAGTCGATTTAACCGGCGACGGCAGGCGCGTTGCGCGTGCCGATCGCTGCGAGCAGGCCGTCCACCGCGCGTGCGACGGCCTGCGCATTCGACGGCGATGTGAATTCGCCCGCGGCGTCGAATGCGTCCGTCGCACGGCTGATCGACACCATCGTCGGCAGCACGGTCGCGCCGAGACCAAGCTCGAGCGATTGCCGCATCGCCATCAGACATCGATAGCCGCCGAGCCCGCCGGGCGAGGCCGCGCCGAGCGCGAACAGCGGGGCCCCGAACGCCGCAGGAATGCCGCCGTGATCGCGCACGCGCGAGATCCAGTCGATGGTGTTCTTGGTGAGCGGCGGAATGCCTGCGTTGTATTCCGGCGTCACGATGAAGATGCCGGCGCTTTCGCGGAACAGCGCATGCAGGCGCTGCGCGGGTTCGGGAACGCCGTGCGCGGCTTCGAGGTCGCCGTCGTACAGCGGAAGCGCGTAGTCGCGCAGGTCGATGTCGACGACGTCGGCGCCCTGTGCGCGCAGCTCGCGCACCACGAGCGCTTCGAGCATGCGGTTGAACGAGCCGGTGCGGTTCGAACCGGGAAACACGAGGACGCGGGGGCTGGGCATGGTGGCGGCTCCGGGGGAGTCGGAAGGGTGCCACGGCTTGCGCCGACCGGTGTCACGATCGGCGCGTCGGCCTACACGCGATAATGCGCGGATGTCGCCCGCACTTCGCCGCCGCTTCGCGCTGCTCGCCGTTACGGCGGCGCTGCTGCTGGCGCTGCTGCCGACGATCGGCCGTCTGGGTGCCGGTACTGTCGCCTGCGAAAGCGGCATGCCCGCGTCGCACGCCATGCCGGCGATGTCGATGTCCATGCACCACATGGCCGGCATGACGCCCGAGCAGCACCGCGCGCACATGGCGATGATGGCGCGGATGGCGTCGCGCGATGCCGCACCGGCTCGCGTGCCGACGCCTGCGCATGACAGTCATGACTGCCCGTATTGCCCGCTGCTGTCGGGCCTGGTGGGCGCGACTACCCTGCCGTGGTCGCCCAGCGCGCCGCTCGCGCTCGCGCCGTGGTCGGTGCGTGCAGTCGCCCAGCGCGCGACCGATGCCCCAGTGCCCGCGCTCGGCGGGCAGGGGCCGCCGAGCGTTCTGACGAGCTGAGCCGCGCGGCGTTCGCCGCGTTCCATCGTCATCGCCGCGGCGGCCGCATCGAAGCGGCTGCGTGCGCCTGTCCGAGTGTCCCAATGCATCCGAAACGTCCCCATGCGTCGCGCCTCGCGACGGCGTTGGCGCTGGCCGCGTTCGCGCGGCTCGCGCCGGCGGCCGCCGCGGGCGGCGACGCGTCCGGCGCCTCACCGCGCGCGCTCGATCGCATCGTCGTGCGCGGCCTGCAGCCGACGTCACTGCCCACCCGCCTGCCGACCACCGTCGAAGGCATCACGGGCGTACAAGTCACGCGCACCGTCAACGCGACCGACGCCGAAGACGCGCTGAAGTACCTGCCCAGCCTGCTGGTGCGAAAGCGCTACATCGGCGACTACGACCACGCCGTATTGGCCACGCGCGCATCCGGCACCAACAACAGCGCGCGTTCACTCGTCTACGCCGACGGCATCCTGCTGTCGAACCTGCTCGGCAATGGCGCGACGTTCGCGCCGCGCTGGGGCATGGTGAATCCGGAGGAGATCGAACGGGTCGACGTGCTGTACGGCCCGTTCTCGGCCGCGTACCCCGGCAATTCGGTGGGCGCCGTGGTCGACTACGTGACGCGGATGCCCGATCGATTCGAGGCGCACGCGCGGCTCGGCTACAGCGTCGAGCGGTTCCACGTGTATGCAACCGACGCGACGTTCCCCGCGACGTCGCTCGGCGCATCGTTCGGCGACCGCTGGGGCGCGCTGTCGGCCTGGCTCTCGCTCAATCGGGTCGACGCGCACGGGCATCCGATCGCCTTCGCCAGCGCGACGCCCGCATCGCCGAATGCAGCCCCAACACCCGTGAGTGGTGCGGTTGCCGATCTCAATACGAAGAACCAGCCGTATTTCCTCGTCGGCGCGTACGGGCAGACCGACACGGTGCAGGACGAGGCGAAACTCAAGCTCGCCTACGACCTCGCGCCGGGTCTTCGCCTGAGCTACGTCTTCGGCACCTGGACCAACGACGCGGATCGCGACGCGGAGACGTACCTGCAAGACGCGTCCGGTGTGCCGGTGTACGCGGGCCCGGTCGTGATCGACGGGCGGCCTTACGCGCTCGCATCGACCGCGATCGCGCCGACGCGCAACGATCAACTGCACCGCATGCACGGGCTGACGTTGCGTCGCGACGGCGACGGAGCGGGCTTTTCGGTCTCCGCTAGTCGCTATATGTACGCGCGCGATCTCGTGCGCTCGCCCACTGTCGCGCTGCCGGCCGCCGCGACCGGCGGTGCAGGGCGCATCGCCGACGCGGCGGGCACCGGCTGGACCACACTCGCCGGCGCACTCACGTGGTCACCCGCCACCGCGCATGCGGTCGAGGTCGGCCTGCAGGACGACACGTTCAAGCTCGCGACCACGGTCTACGCCACCTCCGACTGGCTGCAGGGGATGCGCGGCGCACGCGTGTCCGCGTTCGGCGGTTCCACCGAACTGCGAAGCGCGTACGCGCAGGACACCTGGACCGTGTCGCCACGCTGGACGACCACACTGGGCCTGCGCCACGAGCGCTGGGCCGCGCGGAACGGCTACACAGCGGCAGGTGCGGTCGAGACGCCTTACGCATCGCGACGCGCGTCGGACTGGTCGCCGAAGGCGGCAGTGCAGTTCCGCATGTCGGACGATGCGTCCATCAAGGCGTCGATCGGCCGCGCCGTGCGCTATCCGACGGTCAGCGAACTTTTCCAGGGCACGACCGCCACCAATGCGATCGTCATCAACGAGCCCGACCTTGCGCCCGAGCGGTCGTGGACGTCGGAGCTGTCCTACGTACGCTCGGTCGAGTGGGGCCACGTGCGCACCACGTATTTCCACGAACGGACACGTGATGCGCTCTACTCGCAGACGAACGTCACGGTGGTGCCGAACGTCACCGGGATCCAGAACGTCGGGCTCATCCGCACGAATGGGATGGAGGTCGCGACGTCGCTCTCCGATGTCGCCGTCGCCGGACTCGACGTCGACGCGAGCGCGACGTTCGCCGACTCCATCATCGAAGAGAACACGAACTTTCCGGCGAGCGAAGGCAAATGGCAGCCACGCGTGCCGCGCTGGCGCGCCAATCTGATCGCGACCTACCATCCGGGCGAGCACTGGAGCTTCACTGGCGCGGCGCGATACAGCGGCCGTCAGTTCAACACGCTGGACAACAGCGACGTGAACAGCCACACCTACTTCGGCACCAGCCCCTTCCTCGTGTTGGACGCACGCGTGCACTACCGCGCGGACGCGCACTGGAGCGGGGCGGTCGGTGTCGACAACCTCGGCGACCGCACGTATTGGAACTTCCACCCCTACAACCAGCGCACGTTCAACGTGGAGGTGCGGTATGACGACTGAAATTCGCTGCACGGTCGCGTTGCTTCTGGCAGCCGGTATCGCCGCGTGCGCACGCCAGCCCGCAGCGCCGGCTGCGACGGCCGCATCGCCAGCGGCCAAAACGGCTCCCGAGACAGCCGCGCGCACGATCACCGTCGCACCGTGGTCGCTACCGGTCGACGCCGCACAGCAGCCCGACCTTGCGGTCGCGCCCGACGGGTCGGTCCTGCTGTCGTGGATCGAACAGGACGGCGACGCCCAGCACCTGCGCTTCGCACGCTGGCGCGACGGCCATTGGACGGGGCCGCAGTCGATCGCGAACGGTGAGGGCATCGGCAATACGGCCGACATGCCGCACGTACGCGAAACCCCGGACGGCGCCCTGTGGGCGACGTGGTTGCGTCGCGGAAGCGGAGGAAGCGCGCGCGATGTCGTGCTCGCACGGTCGAGCGATGACGGCCGCACGTGGTCGACGCCCGTTGCCGTCAATACCGACGGCACCGCGACCGAGCACGGGTTCGCCGCGCTGTGGCCCGAGGGCCGCGACAGCATCGGCATCGCATGGCTCGACGGACGCGCCACCGAGGGCCATACGATGCAGGGCATGGATCATGGCGAGCGCGGCGCGACGATGCTGCGCGGCGCGACGTTCGACGCGAACCTCGCGCGCCACAACGAACGCGTGCTCGATGTGTCCACCTGCGATTGCTGCCAGACGGACGTCGTCGATCTCGACGGCCCGACCGTGGTCTATCGTGCGCGCCGCGCCGGCAACGTGCGCGACATCGCGCTGCTGCGGCGTAGTGCGACGGGCTGGTCGACGCCGCACGCGGTGCATGACGATCACTGGAGCATCGACGCGTGCCCGGTCAATGGGCCGGCGATCACGGCTTCGGGTCGTTCGACGACGGTCGCCTGGTACACGATGCCGGCGTCGACGCCGCTCGTGCGCGTCGCGACGAGTGCGGACGGTGGCGCGAACTTCGCGCCGGCGCACGAACTCGCGACGGGCACCGGCGTGCTCGGCCGACTCGACGCCGCGGCCGACGCGCGCGGCGTCTGGCTGAGCTGGCTGGAAGAGCAGGGCGACGGCCAGCGCCTGCGCGTCGCGCGGTTGCCCACAGGCTCAGCGACACCATCGTCCATTCGCGACGTGGCGAACGTCGGCGGTCGCGGTCGCGGAACGGGCTGGCCCCGGATGGTCGCTGCCGCCGATGGCGCGCATGTCGTGTGGACCGACGTCATCGGCGGCCGCCCGCATCTACGGGGTGCGACCCTCGCGGAAAAATGACGTGGTCGCCCGTGCTGCGAATGCGTGACGAAGGCCGCGCTCACGGACCGCCGGTCCGACACCGGACACCACCGGTCCGTCCCGGCGCAACCGTTCAGGCGGCTGGGGGCTTCTCCCGATAGGCTGCCGGGCCGGGATGCGATTACGGTCCTCTCGTCGCCCAGAGGGGACCGATTTGAAACTCGATCTCTACCGGCGCAGTGACGGCGCACTTGTCGTGGTGCCGACCCGCTTCGCGCCCGAGATGCCGCTGCTGGCACCGGTCGGCCTGCGCTACATCCGCACGGTGGATCGCGAGCTGGCGACGCTCGGCGACGCCCTCGTGCTCGACATCGGTCTCAACGGTTACGCCGTGGCGCACGGCCCGGACGAAGCGCTGCTGCGCAGCTGCCCGACGGTCGATCCCGCCGCCGCCTAACGCCGCGCCTACGCCGCGTCGAACAACTGCTGCAGCACCGCCTCGCCGTAGCGATCGAGCTTGCTGGTGCCGATGCCGGGAATGCGCGCGAGGTCGTCGAGATCCGCGGGACCCGCTTCAGCAATCGCGCGCAACGTCGCGTCGTGGAAGATCACGTACGCCGGCACGTTCTGCTCGCGCGCGGTCTGCGCGCGCCATTCGCGCAGCGCCTGGAAGCGCGCGAGCGATGCGGGATCCAGATCGAACGCCTCCGCTTCCGACGTGCGACGGTCGCGACGCGTGCGCGGCATCGTTTTCGGTTCCGTGCGAAAGCGCAGCGTCGCTTCGCCCTTGAGTACGGGGCGCGCGGTTTCCGTGAGCCGCAATGCGCCGAAGTGCTCGACGTCGACGTCGATGAAACCGCCCGCGACGAGCTGGCGGAACACGCTGCGCCACTGGCGGTCGTCGAGGTCTTCGCCCACACCGAACACCGCCAGCGTGTCGTGGCGGAACTGCCGCACCTTGTCGGTCTGCGTGCCGCGCAGCACGTCGACGAGATGGCCGACGCCGAAGCGCTGGCCCGTGCGATAGATCGCGGACAACGCCTTGCGTGCGGCTTCGGTGCCGTCCCAGCTTTCCGGCGGCGAGATGCAGTTGTCGCAATTGCCGCAGGCACCGGCGTGCTCTTCACCGAACCAGCGCAGCAGCGCCTGGCGACGGCAGTCGGTGGTTTCGGCGTAGCCGAGCAGCGCGTCGAGTTTGCGCAGCTCGAGCCGCTTGCGCTCCTCGCCGGCTTCGCCCTGTTCGATCATCTGCCGCAGGCTGACGACGTCGCCGAGCCCGTAGCTCAACCACGCTTCCGACGCGCCGCCGTCGCGGCCCGCGCGGCCGGTTTCCTGGTAGTAGCCTTCGACCGACTTCGGCAGGTCGACATGCGCGACGAAGCGCACGTCGGGTTTGTCGATGCCCATGCCGAACGCGATCGTCGCCACCATTACGATGCCGTCTTCCTGCAGGAAGCGTCGCTGGTTGGCGGCGCGGATCTGCGCGTCCATGCCGGCGTGGTAGGGCAGGGCCTTCATGCCCGACTTGCAGAGCTGCTCGGCGACGGCTTCCACGCGCTTGCGCGACATCGCATAGACGATGCCGCTCTGGCCCGGATGCCGCGCGAGGAAGTCGAGCAACTGGCGCGTGCCGCCGCCGTCCTTCGCGACGACGGTGTAGCGGATGTTCGGGCGATCGAACGAACTGACGAACTGCTTCGCGTCCTCGAGTGCGAGGCGCTCGACGATCTCGCGACGCGTCGGTGCGTCGGCGGTCGCGGTGAGTGCGATGCGCGGCACATCCGGCCAGCGCTCGTGCAGCACCGTGAGCTGGCGGTATTCGGGGCGGAAGTCGTGGCCCCACTGCGACACGCAGTGCGCTTCGTCGATCGCGAACAGGCCGAGCTTGGCGCGATCGAGCAGCGACAGGAAGCGGCCGGTGAGCAGGCGCTCGGGCGCGACGTAGAGCAGGTCCAGCTCGCCCTGCAGCAACTGGCGTTCGATCGCCGCCGCAGCCTCGGCATCGAGCGTCGAATTTAGGAAGGCCGCACGCACGCCGACCTGGCGCAGCGCTTCGACCTGATCCTGCATGAGCGCAATCAGCGGCGACACGACGATGGCCACGCCGTCGCGCAACAGCGCAGGGATCTGGTAGCAGATCGACTTGCCCCCGCCGGTCGGCATCAGCACCAGCGCATCGCCGCCGCCGGTCACGTGGTCGACGATGTGCGCCTGCTCGCCGCGGAAGGCCGTGTGGCCGAAGATGCGGTGCAGGAGGTCGAGGGCGGTGTCGCTCATCGGGTCGGCGCGATCGGTCGTGTCGGGAATATGGGGTCGCGACATCGAGCCGCCTGCCGGCGCATGGCGCGCGCCGACGTGGGAATTATCCGGTCTTCAGGTCTCAGGCGCTGACGCGGCGGGTGGGGCGGGGCTTTCGGCGTCGCGGTTGTTCAGCCTTGTGGTGCGCGACCGGCCGGGAGTGGCTGTCTGTGCCACCGTTGGGGCGTCGCACCACCCGCTCGACACGGTAACCCTCGTCCGTAAACGAAAAGGCCGGCATCGCGCCGGCCTTTCGTCTCCTCACCCGGTGCCACTTACTGCAGCAGCGAGCGCAGCATCCACGCGTACTTCTCGTGCGTCTGCAGGCGCTGCGTCATCAGGTCGACGGTCGGATCGTCGCCCGCCTCGTCCGCCCGGTTCAGCACGCTGCGCGCGGTACGGCACACGCCCTCATTGCCGGTGACCAGCTGGCGCACCATCTCGCGCCAATCGATGGTCTCCGTCAGGCCCGGTTCCTCGGGCAACGAGCTCAGGCGGATGAACTCGGCGTACGAGCCCGGCGCATTGAAGCCCAGCGCGCGGATGCGCTCGGCGATGTCGTCTAGTGCGCCCCACTGCTCGGTGTACTGGGTCTCGAACATGACGTGCAGGGTGTTGAACATCTGGCCCGTCACGTTCCAGTGGAAGTTGTGCGTCTTCAGGTACAACGTGAATGCGTCGGACAGGAAGCGCGACAGGCCCTCCGCGACCGCCTTGCGATCGTCCTCCTCGATCCCGATATTGACTGCGGGCATGCTGCCGGCGACCTGCACGCCGCCGTTGCCGTTCGTTTCGGTTCCCTTCTGCATCTGCCTTCTCCCGACGTCTTGCCGTGACTCCGGCCAAAATAGGGCGGACGACCGGCCGTTGTGAAATCGAATTTTCGTCTTGAACCGATCCACGCCCTCTATCGATCCGCGCGACCTCCAGACCGCGCGACGCCGCCTCGACGACGCGATGACGCGCGATCGCGGCCGCCTGCACGGGCTGTGGACGCGGTGGAACCAGTCCCCGGACGATGCGGCGCGACGCGAAGCGTTCGAGCGGGCGCTCGCGGTGTCGATCGCCCAGCGCGAAGCCCGTGCGCGGAACCTGCCCACCGCGACCGTCGACGAATCGCTGCCGATCGCGGCGGAAGCCGAACGCATTGTCGATCTGATCCGTGAACACCCGGTCGTGGTGATCGCCGGCGAAACCGGCTCGGGCAAGACCACGCAGATTCCGAAGCTCTGCATCGCCGCCGGGCGTGGCGCCGCGGGCGTGATCGGCTGCACGCAGCCGCGCCGGATCGCCGCGCGCGCGGTCGCGCGCCGCGTGGCCGAGGAGCTGCAGGTGCCCATGGGCGGGGCGGTCGGCTACCAGGTGCGCTTCACCGAAAACGTCGGCGAGGACACCGTGGTCAAGTTCATGACCGACGGCATCCTGCTCGCCGAGATCCAGTCCGACCGCTGGCTCTCGCGCTACGACACGCTGCTCATCGACGAAGCGCACGAACGCAGCCTCAACATCGATTTCCTGCTCGGCTATCTCAAGCAGCTGCTGCAGCGGCGCAAGGACCTGAAGGTCATCATCACCTCGGCGACGATCGATACCGCGCGCTTCGCCGCGCACTTCGAGAACGCGCCGGTGGTGAGTGTCGAAGGCCGCGGCTATCCCGTGTCCGTGCGGTACCGGCCGTTGGAGGGCGAATCGGATGCGAGCACCCCGTCGGGTGCGCGTCGTGCGCTGCTTGCCGAAGAAGCCTCGCGCGACGGCGCGCGCACGGTGAACGAAGCCATCGTCGCCGCCTGCGACGAAATCACGTCGGAAGATGCGCGCGGCGACGTGCTGATCTTCCTGCCGGGCGAACGCGAGATCCGCGACGCGCACCAGGCGTTGGAGCGTCGCAAATACCGCCACACCGAAGTGCTGCCGCTGTATGCGCGCCTCTCCGCGCGCGACCAGGACCGCGTGTTCAATCCCGGCCCGCAGCGCCGCATCGTGCTTGCGACCAACGTCGCCGAGACGTCGCTGACCGTGCCGCGCATCCGCTACGTCGTCGATCCGGGCCTCGCGCGCGTCAAGCGCTACAGCCCGCGCGCGAAGCTCGACCGCCTGCACATCGAACCGGTGAGCCAGGCCAGCGCCAACCAGCGCATGGGCCGGTGCGGGCGCGTGTCGGAAGGCACGTGCTATCGCCTGTATTCGGAAGCGGATTTCCAGTCGCGCGCCGAGTTCACCGATCCCGAGATCCGCCGCGCGGCGCTCGCGGGCGTGATCCTGCGCATGCTCGCGCTGGGCCTCGGCCGTATCGAAGACTTCCCGTTCCTCGAACCGCCCGACCCGCGTGCAATCGCGGACGGTTGGCAACAGCTCGCCGAACTCGGCGCCGTCGACACCGATCGAAAGCTGACCCCGATCGGTCACGCCATGGCGAAGCTGCCGGTCGACGTGAAGCTCTCGCGCATGCTCGTCGCCGCGAACACGCACGGCGTGCTGCACGAGCTGCTGGTGATCGCCGCGTTCCTCGGCATCCAGGATCCGCGCGAGCGTCCGTCGGACCAGCGCGCCGCGGCGGACAACGCGCACGCGCAGTTCGCCGATGCGCGCTCGGAGTTCGTCGGCATCCTCAAGCTGTGGGACGCCTACGAGCAGGCGCATGCGGATCTGACGCAATCCAAGCTGCGCGCGTGGTGCGAGAAGCACTTCCTCGGCTTCCTGCGCATGCGCGAATGGCGCGAGCTGCATCGCCAACTCAAGCTGATGGCGCAGGAGCTGGGCTGGGCGACGGGGCGCGACGATGCATCCGTACCGGCCGCATCCATGGCCGCACCGCGGGCACCGGATCGCGACACGCCGTCGAAGCGCGCCACGCGTGGACATGCGGCCTTGCCGCTCGCTGCGCGAAGCGTCGCTGCAACGTCCGCCACGGCGAATGCAACTGACGCGTCGAGCGGCGACACGCGAACGTCGGATGCGGCGGGTGATACCGCATCGCCCGGCGCGAAAGCCGCCACGCAGCACTTCACCAAGCTGCACCGTGCGATCCTCGCTGGCCTACCGACGCAGGTCGGCCAGCGCACCGACCGCGGCTACGACGGCCCGCGCGGTCGCAAGTTCCAGCTGTTTCCGGGTTCTGCGCTCGCGAAGAAGCCACCGCCGTGGGTGCTGTCGGCGACGCTGCTCGACACAGAGCGCGTCTGGGCGCTGACGAACGCCTCGATCGAACCGCAGTGGGCGATCGACGAACTGTCGCACCTGTTGTCGCGCCGGCAGAGCGATCCGCGCTGGGCGCGTTCGCAGGGCCGCGTCATCGGCAGTGAGCAGATCTCGCTGTTCGGCCTCGTCCTCGCACCCAAGCGGCCGATCCACTACGGCGCGATGTTCCCCGAGGAGAGCCGCGTCATCTTCGCGCGCGATGCGCTGGTCACCGGCGAGATCAACACGCGCTCGGTGTTCCTGAAGAAGAACCTCGCGACCTACCAGAAGGCCAAGGACGAGGAAGCCAAGCAGCGTCGTGCCGGCCTCGTCGTTGACGAGGAGTGGATGGCGCAGTGGTACCTCGACCGCATTCCTTCGCACGTGCACAACACGCAGGCGCTCGACGCGTGGTACGCCAAGCTGCCGGCGAACGAGAAGGCCGCGCTCGAGTGGTCGCTCGACGACCTCATGATCGGCGAGGCGAGCACGGCGTCGCGCTTCCCGCCGTTCCTGCGCATGGGCGATGTGCAGCTCGCCGTGAAGTACCGCTTCGAGCCCGGTGCGGCGGACGACGGCATGACTATTGCCGTCCCGCTGCACCTGCTCAATGCGCTGGACGCGCCGCAGCTTTCGTGGCTCGCGCCGGGTTTCGTGGGCGACAAGGCCGCGGCGCTGATCCGTTCGCTGCCGAAGGCACAGCGTCGCAACTACGTGCCGGCGCCGGATTTCGCGAAGGCGTTCGCTGAAGCGCATGGCGCGTGGTCGAACGGACGACCGGTCGAACCCGATGACATCAAGGGCACGCTCGCGCGCTTCCTGTCCAAGCTCACCGGTGTGCAGGTGGCCGCGACGGATTTCGACGAGGCATCCATCGAGCTGCATCTGCGCACCAATCTGCGCCTGCTCGATCGTGACGGCCGCCGCGTGCTCGCGGAATCGCGCGACCTCGACGACCTGCGCGAACGCTTCGGCACGATGGCTGCCGATGCGTTCGCGGAGAAGGCGTCGAGCGGACTCGCGGCTGAAGGCCTGACGACATTCCCGTCGACGCCGATTCCCGCGACCGTGCGCGGCGCCGGCGGCGTGCCCGCGTTTCCCGCGCTGCACGACGACGGCGACAGCGCGTCGCTGCAGGTCTTCGCGCAACGCAGCGAGGCCGAACGCGAACATCCTGCAGGCGTGCGTCGTCTGTTGCGTCTCGCACTCGCGGACCGCATGCGTCAGGCGCGCAAGCAGTTGCCGGTGTCGCCGAAGACGGCGCTGCTTTACGCAGCGATCGAATCCGCCGCGCCGCGCTCGGGCGAGGCCGCGTCGCTCAAGGAAGGCGATCGCCTGCGGCTGGACCTGGTCGAAGGCGCATTCGATGCGCTCACCGCCGACGGCCTGGGTGCGATCCGCGACAGCGACGCATTCGACACGCGGCGCGAGCAGATCGCGAAGGGCATGTTCCCCGAAGCCACCGAGCGCCTGCGTCAGGCGGAAGCGATCCTTGCCGCGGTGGCCGAAGTTCGCGCCAAGCTGGAAGCACCCCTGATGGGCTGGGCGAGCGGCAACCTCGACGACATGCGCGCGCATCTCGCATCGCTTACGCCGCCGGGGTTCCTGCGCGACACGCCCGCGGCGCTGCTGCGCGAATACCCACGCTACCTCAAGGCGCTGTCGCTACGCGCCGAACGCGCACTGCGCGACCCGGCACGCGACCAGGCCCGCATGCTCGAACTGCGCCCCTTCGCGCAGGCGCTCGATGCCGCGAACAGCGACGAGCCGGAATGGCAGGACTTCCGCCAGGACCTCGAAGAGCTGCGCGTTTCCCTGTTCGCACAGGAACTCGGCGCACGCGGTGGCGTGTCGCCGAAGAAGCTTGCGCAGCGCCTCGCGCAGTTGCGTTAGCGGGCGCGACGTACGCTCGCCACGACCGGCTGGCCTTCGACGTGCATGTACCAGCCGCTGAGCAGGCCCGGCTTCACAGTGACGCGCGGCGAATCGACGGCACGGGTGTTGAAGCTGCCGCCGGTCACCTGCCAGCGCGAGCCGTCGTCGAGCGTGAACACCGTTCCGGTGTCCCAGCCCGTGAAACGACCTGCGATGCGGCCTTCGACGACCGCACGCCCGTTCTCCTGCGCCGCTTCTGCGTGAGCGCGCTTGACCGTTGCGGACACGTCGGACGAGAGGATTGCGTTGAGCGCACTGAGCTGCGTCGGCGACAGTTGGTCGAGCCCCGTGTCGTGCATCTGCGCAGGTGTCAGGCGCTGCTCGATGGGGACATAGACCGGCGGCGCCGCGGACACCGAAAACGCGAAGGCGAATACCGCGATGGCGGTGATCAGACGAATGCGTGCGTGCATGGCTCGCCTCACTTCACGCGCGCGACTTTGGCGCGGGTCGCATAGCCCTGAACGCTCATGTACCACGCGTTGCCGACGACGCTCGGCGTGATCACGACGTTCGGGTGCGTGAGCTTCACGCCGGCCAGGCTGGCTTCGTCGACCTGGCGCCAGACCTGCCCGTTGTCGAGCGTGTACGTGCGGCCCATGCCGAAGCCGCGGAACTCGCCGGTCACCGCCGACTTGATCGGGTCCACCGTACCGAAGTTGAAGAAGCCGCGATTCTCGTCTTCGACCTTCTTCTTTGCCGTCGCCGCGGCCTTCTGCGTCTCGGTTTCGATCGTGCGGCCGAGCCACGTATTCAGGCGCGCGAGTTCGTCCGGCGAAAGCTTGTCGAGGCCCGCGGCCTTGAACTCCTCCGGCGACATCTGCTGCTGGATCGGCGGCTGGGCGGCGACGGCCGCGCCCGTGCAGGCGAGGGCGACGGCGAGGACGAGGGCACGCATGCGAACTGGAGCCATGAACTGTTCCTCCGGGCGGTTGCGGGCTAGTGTAGACCGCTCCGATTGCCGGCTTTGCATGAACGCGCCGTCGTCCCCACCGACGCACCGCCTCGCCGACGCGCTCGCGCATCCCGCAGCGTCGGCGCTGGCCGCGCCTGTGCGTGAGGCGCTCGAGCGCGCGGATGTTCCGATGCTCGACGCCCTGGCGTGGACGCTGGTCGATTCGACGCTCGCGTCCCTCGCCACGCTCGGCGCCGACGGCGACATGGTCGCGGCCGCGCTGGTGCACGACTGGCCGGGGCTGGCCGACGCGCTGAATCCAACGCTCGCGACGCGCTTTCCCGGCGTCGCGACGCTGGTCGACAGCCAGCGCGCCGCCGAGCCCGTCTCCGACCTGCATGCGCGGCATCCCGGCGGGCGCGGCAGCGAGGGCCTGCGCAGGCTGCTGCTCGCCATGGTGCGCGACCTGCGCGTCGTGCCGATCCTGCTCGCGCGCCAGCTCGCGCGCATGCGCCAGGCCGCATCGCTGCCCGACGACGAGCGTCGCGCGCTCGCCGCGCTCACCCGCGACATCCACGCGCCGCTGGCGAATCGTCTCGGCATCTGGCAGCTGAAATGGGAGCTCGAGGATCTCGCGTTCCGCTTCCTCGAGCCCGCGACGTACCAGCAGATCGCACGCCTGCTCGACGAGAAGCGCGTCGCACGCGAGCGCTACATCGAGGACGTCAAGCAGACGTTGCGTAACGCGCTCGACGCGCAGGGCATTGAGGCCGACGTCGCCGGCCGCCCGAAGCACATCTATTCCATCTGGAAGAAGATGCAGCGCAAGAACGTGCCGATCAGCGAGCTCTACGACCTGCGCGCGGTGCGCGTGCTCGTCGACGACGTCGCGGCCTGCTACGCGACGCTCGGCATCGTGCATGCGACGTGGGTGCCGATCCCGAGCGAGTTCGACGACTACATCGCACGCCCGAAGCGCAACGACTACCGCTCCCTGCACACCGCCGTGGTCGGCCCGGAGGGCAAGACGCTCGAGGTGCAGATCCGCACGCACGACATGCATCGGCAGGCGGAGCTCGGCGTCGCCGCCCACTGGAAATACAAGGAAGGCGGCGGGCCGGGCGGATCGAGCGCGAACGCCGCCGCCGCGTTCGAACGCAAGATCGCGTGGATGCGTCGCCTGCTCGATGCCGCAGGCGAGGAGGGCACGCTCGCGAGTGAGCTCGACAGCGAACTGGTCGAAGATCGTGTCTACGTGCTGACGCCGAAGGGCGAGGTCGTCGATCTGCCGAACGGCGCGACGCCGCTGGACTTCGCGTATCACGTGCACACGGAGGTCGGGCATCGCTGCCGCGGCGCGAAGGTCGACGGCCGCATCGTCCCGCTCGATCACAAGCTGCGCAGCGGTGATCACGTCGAGATCCTGACCGGCAAGGTGTCGGAGCCGCGGCGCGACTGGCTCGTCGCATCGAACGGCTTCCTCGCGAGCGCGCGATCGCGCGAGAAGGTGCGGACGTGGTTCAACCGCCTGGATCGCGAGCGCAACGAGCAGGCCGGTCGCGACATGCTGGAGAAGGAGCTGCGACGCCTGTCGCTGCTCAATGCCGACCTCGCGCCTGCTCGCGAACGGTTCCACGCCGAAAGCGACGACGATCTTTATGTCCTCGTCGCGCTCGGCGACGTCGGCCCGCACCAGGTGGGGCGTGCGCTGCTCGAACACGAGCGTGCGGCGCGTGATGCCACGCCGACACCTGCGGTGCCTGCGCCGTCACGCGACACCGGACGCGCGCGCAGTCGCGAAGGCGAGTTCACGGTCGAAGGCGTCGGCAACCTGCTCGTGCAGCTCGCGCGGTGCTGCCAGCCGCTCCCGGGCGAGGCGATCGTCGGCTATCTGACGAAGGCGCGCGGCGTGAGCGTGCATCGGCCTGATTGCGCGGCATTCCAGCGCCTCGCCGCCGCACAGCCGCAACGCGTCCTGCCCGTGGAATGGCGACGCGCCGGCAGCATCTACGACGTGGACGTCGAGCTCGTCGCGCTGGATCGCAAGTGGCTGCTCAAGGAAGTCACGAATGCGATCGCGCAGAACAGCGTCGGCGTCGGCGGCCTCAACACGGAGCACGAACGCGGCGGGTCGCGCGTCATCATCCGCTTGCGCTTGCGCGTGGCCGATTACGGCCAGCTGTCGACGGTGCTCGGCAAGCTTGCGGCCTTGCCGGGCGTGGAGCAGGCGCGACGGGCCTGATCAGTCGAGTTCGAGCGCGCGCCGAACCGCGTCACGCGCGGCGTCGGCGGAGAAATGCCGGCGCACGTTCTCAAGTCCGCTGACGGCGAGGCGATTCCAGAGCGACGCATCGTCGTACACGCGCAGCACCGCATCCGCGAACGCCTGCGGCGTGTCGGCGACCAGCACGTCCTCGCCGTCGTGCAGGTGCATGCCCTCGACGGCGCAGGACGTCGCGACGACCGGTTGGCCATGCGCCATGCTGAGGTTGACCTTGCCTTTCACGCCTGCACCGAAGCGCAGTGGCGCGACCGCAACACGCGCGCCATCCATGTAGGGCGCGAGGTCGGCAACGTGCCCGTGGACGCGCACGCCGTCGACCTGCGCGAGCGCCTGCACTTCGACCGGTGGCTGCGCACCGATGCAGTGGAAGGCGATGTCGCTTCGTTGCGCACGGATCTTCGGCCAGACCTCGCGCACGAACCACAGCACGGCATCGACGTTCGGCGGATGGCGGAAACCGCCGACGAACACCAAGTCACGCCGATCGGTGAAGGCGTGCCCTGCACCCGCGATGTCGTGCACGTTCGACACCACCTCCACGGCGGCGTCCGCTGCCTCGCTGCGCAACAGGTCGCGCTCGACATCGCTCACCACCAAGGTGACGTCGCTGCGACCGATCACGTCGAGTTCCGCGGCGCGCGTGCGATCGGCTGCGCGCAACGCGGTTGCATCGTTTGCGAGTTCCGCCGCGCGTCGTTCGCGCAGGAAGTGCAGGTCGACCGTGTCGAACACGATGCGGGCGCCGGGAGCGGCTTTGCGCACGATCGGCAGCACGGATTGTGCAACCGGGTAGCGGCATAGCCAGGCCGTGTCGAAACGTCGGCCATGGCGTTGCATCCACCGTGCAATGCCGCCGGTCGAGGCCGTGTCCCAGGCTTCGACGCCCAGTGCGCGCAGGCCTGCGAGCGTCGCATCGTCGCGACCGGGCCCGACCTGCACGAACGCAACGTGCACGCCGTCGCCAATCATCAGGCGCATCAGGTTGACCAGTCGCAACGAACCGGAATCGCGCTGCGGGTCCGGAAGGTGTTCGTCGACGATCACGACCGAGCGGGCGCGTCCGAACGCGGCGACATCCGGATCGCTGCCGGGCGTAGGTCGCAGCGTCAGCGCATCGCGCCATTTCTCGGCGAACTTCGTCCGATTGGCGACCTGATAGGCCTTCATGCCGTGTCGCACGTCGGTGCCCGCCGTGACGCCTTCGCAATGCACGACCACCGATGCGGGCTGCACGCGCACGCGCAGTCCACGGGCCCGGACGGCGAACGCGAGGTCGGTGTCTTCGTAATACGCCGGGCGATAGCGCGTATCGAAGCCACCGATGGCATCGAAGAGCGCACGGGGAATCGCGAGTGCCGCGCCCGAGACGTAATCGGTCTCGCGCACGACCTCGAAGCGTGGATCGGCGGGATCGTCGAAGCGCCCGTAGTTCCACGCGCTCGCGTCGCCGAAGACGAGGCCGCCGGCTTCCTGCAGCCGGCCGTCCGGATAGACGAGCTTGGCGCCGGCGATCCCGGTGTCGGGAAACGCATCGAACGTCGACAACAGTGCGTCGAGCCAGCCCGGCTGCGGCACGGTGTCGTTGTTGAGGAAGACGAGCACATCACCGCGTGCGATCGACGCGCCGTCGTTGCAGGTGTCGATGAAGCCGCCGTTCGATGCGCGCCGCTGATAGCGGACGCCCGCGATCTGCGGGAGAAGCACCGACGTGTCGTCGCTCGATGCATCGTCAACAACGATGACCTCGTGCGGTGTCGAGGGCGGGTGTTCGGCCAGCGCGCGCAGGCAGGTGAGCGTGTGCTCGACGTGGCTGTAGACCGGGATGACGATGCTGGCGCGCGGCGTGTCGTGGGTCGCGAGCGTGAAGGGCGTGAAGGCCGCGGGCGCCGGGTGGTACAGCGTCGCCGAGCGTGGCCGCGGTGTCGGCCGGACGTGGTCGCCAATGCGACGCAGCGTCGGGGCGAGCCCGCGCTGGCGCAGGCTCGTGGCAGCTCGCCGCGCCAGGCCGACCGCACGCACGAGTGAATAGCGCAGTTCGTCCCAGCTCATTCCGGGGCGATTTCCGACATGCGCATGGCTCTCCAACTGACCGTGAACCGGGCTTCGCGGGCGGGCAGGCCGCCGGGGCGCCTGCGCTAGACTCCCGGCAGGCGGGCGCCAGGCCCTTCATTCTCGCATTCCGTGGCCCGAATCGATTACGACGAAGACGACGACACCGCCGACACCGGCGGCCGCCCCCGTTGGCGCCGCCGAGTGTTCACCCTCGCGCTGGTGCTGGTCGGACTCGCGCTGGGCTTCCTGATTCCCTACGTCACCTATCTGAACCACGAGGTGGGGCAGCGCTTCGGCCAGCTGCGCTGGCAGCTGCCGACGCGCGTGTATGCGCGTCCGCTCGAGGTCGCGCCGGGCGTGGTGATGGATGCGGCCACGCTGAAGACGGAACTCGACGCCGCGGCGTATCGCCCCGGCGACGGCGTGCGCGAAGGGACGTATTCGCAGCAGGGCGGACGCTGGACGATCGCCTCGCGCGGCTTCGCCGACGTCGACGGCGTGGTGCCGGCGCGTCGCATCGAAGTGATCCTGTCGGGCGGCAAGGTGATGAGCGTGCGCGACCCGGCGCTCAAGCGCGGCCTGCGCGCGCACCGCCTCGATCCTGCCCGCATCGCGACGCTGTACGGCCAGAAGCAGGAAGAGCGCCGCCTCGTGCGCATCAACGAAGTGCCGGATCTGCTCGTGACCGGTCTGCAGGCCGTCGAAGACCGCGACTTCAACCATCACATCGGCATCGACTTCACCGGTCTCGCGCGTGCGGTGCTGGTCAACGTGCGCAGCGGTGAGAAGCGCCAGGGCGCGAGCACGCTGACGCAGCAGCTCGCGCGTTCGGGCCTGCTCGGCATCGGCCAGGAACAGACGTTCACGCGCAAGTTCAAGGAAATCATCTACGCGCTGCTGATCGACGCGCGCTACGAAAAGAGCACGATCCTCGAGGCCTACTTCAACCAGGTCTACCTCGGCCAGCACGGCTCGCAGGCGATCCGCGGGGTCGCGGCGGGTGCGGAGTTCTGGTTCGGCCGCGATCTCAAGGACCTCAACACCGAGCAGATCGCGCTGCTGATCGGCATCGTGCGCGGCCCGTCGTACTACGACCCACGCGAGCATCCCGACCGCGCGCTCGAGCGTCGCAACTTCGTGCTCGACAAGATGCTCGAGACGCAGCTGATCACGCAGGCCGAGCACGATCGCGCACAGAAGGCGCCGCTCGGCGTGACGGCGAATCCGACCACGCTCGCACCCAACCGCTTCCCGGCGTACGTCGACCTCGTGCGCCGCCAGCTCGCACGCGACTATCCGTCCGAAGGACTGGTGGGCGCCGGCCTCAGCGTGATGACGGCGATGTCGCCGTCCGCACAGGCGTATGCCGAAGGCGCGGTGACGAAGACGCTGAAGCAGTTGCAGACGCCGAAGCGCCCGCAGCTCGAAGCCGGTGTCGTCGTCACCGACGTGCATCGCGGCGAAGTCGTCGCAGCGGTCGGCGCGCGCGAATTCACCGAGCACGGTTTCAATCGCGCGGTCGAAGCGCAGCGTCCCGTCGGTTCGCTGCTCAAGCCGTTCGTGTACCTGCTCGCGCTCGCGGATCCGTCGAAGTGGTCGCTCGCGAGCTATGTCGAGGACGCACCGATCACGGTGAAGATCCCGGGCAGCAAGCCGTGGTCGCCGGGCAATTCGGACGGGCGCAGTCACGGCACGGTGCGCGTCGTCGATGCGCTCGCGCTGTCGATGAACCAGGCGACGGTGCGCGTCGGCATGCAGGTCGGACCGCAGCGCCTGGCGGATCTCATCCGCACGCTGGCGGGCATCGAGATCGAGGGCAACGTCAATCCGTCGCTAATCCTCGGTGCGGTCGATGAAAGCCCGTACGCGATGGCGCAGCTGTACCAGTTCCTCGCGTCGGGTGGGCAGATCCAGCCGTTGCGCGCGGTGCGTGGCGTGCTCGATGCGAACGGCCGCGCGCTCAACCGCTACGACAAGGCGTCCGCGCCGGCGCAGCCGGGCGACGCCGTCGCCGCGCATCTCGTCACCTACGCACTGCAGCAGGTCGTGAACCGCGGCACCGCGCATCCGCTGATCGCCGACGGCCGCGGCAATCTGTCGCCGGCCGGCAAGACCGGTACGTCGAACGACGGCCGCGACAGCTGGTTCGCGGGTTACACCGGCGATCACCTCGCAGTGGTCTGGGTCGGCAACGACCAGAACAAGATGACGGGCCTGTACGGCGCGACCGGCGCGATGCGCGTGTGGTCGTCGCTTTTCGCCCACCTGCCGTCGGCGCCGCTCGTGGTCCCGGAAGAGGGGCTCGACTGGGAGTGGGTCGCCGGTAGCAACACGACCGATCCGGGCTGCCCGGGCTCCACGCGCTTCCCCTTCGTGCCGGGCTATGCGCCGGGTCGCACGGCCTGCGTGTACGGCTCGCCGAATCCGGTGTCCGACGGCAGCGAGGCGCCCGCCGACCAGCCTCAGGACAGCGGTGGCGGCTTCTGGAATTCGCTGTTCGGTCGCGATCGTTCCAACGAGCCCGACCCCGCCAAGCGCGTGCCGCCACCGTCCGATACGGCGCCCGCGCCGCCGCCGCCCGGAGGCGGTCGATGAAGCGCCTGTTGTGCGCGCTCGTGCTCGCACTCTCCGGATGCGCAACCGCACCGCCGCCGGCACCACCTGCACCCACGTTCGATGCCGCCGCGGTGGTCGGGGCGATCCGCGCGGCCGGCGCGGCGGTCGCGACCGAAGTGGAGGTGCAACCGCTGCAGGATCCGCTCGTCGCCGACTTGCGCGAGCAGGCGCGTCGCGACGAGCAGGCCGGCCGCATCGCCGACGCCGCCACCGCGCTCGATCGCGCGCTCGCCGAGCGTCCTCAGGATCCGGCGCTGCTGCAGGAACGTGCGGAACTCGCGGTGCTCGAGCGTCGCGTCGACGCCGCGTTCGATCTCGCGCAGCGTTCGCATTCGCTGGGCCCCGCGGTCGGTCCGCTCTGCCGTCGCGCGCTCGAAACGCTGGTGCAGGTCGAGCGCATTCGCGCCACGGCAGGCGATGCCGCAGCCACGGCCCGCGCCACCGCGTTCGCGCAGCAGCGCGACGCCTGCACGGTCAAGCCGCCGCCGCGGTACTGAGATGACGTCGAACCGCCTGGCCGATGCGAGCCGCGCGGCGCTCGCGGACGGCGGGCTGCTGGCGTCGGAGATCGAAAGCTTCCGTGCACGTCCCGCGCAGCAGGACCTGTCCGCGGCGATCGCGGATGCCTTCGACACGCGCGGCACGCTGCTCGCCGAAGCAGGCACCGGCACGGGCAAGACGTTCGCGTACCTCGTGCCAGCACTGCTGTCGGGCAAGAAGACGATCATCTCGACCGGCACACGCGCGCTGCAGGACCAGCTCTATCACCGGGACCTTCCGCGCGTGCGCAACGCGCTCGGCGTCGGCCATACGAGTGCGCTGCTCAAGGGTCGTGCGAACTACCTCTGCCACTACCGCATGCGGCAGGCGCAGGGCGAGCCGCGGTTCAGCAGTCGCGAGCAGGTCGCGCAGTTCCAGCGCATCGTCGCGTGGTCGGGCCGTACGCGCATGGGCGACCTCGCCGAACTCGCGGACCTGCCCGAGGACTCGCCGCTGCATGCGCTGGTGACGAGCACCGCGGAGAACTGTCTCGGCACCGAATGCCCGTTCTATTCGGAATGCTTCGTGGTGTCGGCGCGTCAGCGTGCGCAGGCCGCCGACGTGGTGGTCGTGAATCATCATCTGCTGCTCGCGGACCTCGCGCTCAAACAGGAAGGCTTCGGCGAGATCCTGCCGGGCGCCGAAGCGTTCGTGATCGACGAGGCGCACCAGCTGCCGGAGCTCGCGGCGCAATTCTTCGGCGAATCGCTGAGTGCGCGTCCGCTGGTCGAACTCTCGCGCGATGCGCTGCTCGAATGCCGGCAGGTGACGGGCGCGCTGGCGACGGTGCAGGGCCCTGCGAGCGATCTTGAACATCGCGTCCGTCAGCTGCGAAGTGCGATGGACGAACTGCCGGTGCGCGGTACGCGCCGACGCGCCCACGAGGTGCCCGCCGTCGAAATCGCATTCGATGCGCTCGACGACGCACTGGCCGCGATGCAGGACGCGTTGCGTCCGCTGTCGGCCAGTTCGCCCGGTTTCGACAGCTGCCTCGCCCGCGCGAACGAATTCCGCGAGCGCCTGTCGCGCTGGCGGAACGAGGCCGACCACGACACCGTCGATGTCGAGACCACCGACGACGTCGAAGCCGACGACGAAGGCGAGCCGAAAAAGCGTCGCAACGACGGCAGCGTGCTCTGGTACGAACTCACCGCCCGGGGCTTCCGTCTCTCGCGCACGCCGCTCGACGTCGCCGCGCCGCTCGCGCAGCACCGGGCGCGCACGCAGGCCGCATGGGTATTCACGTCGGCGACGCTCGCTGTCGGCGGCCGCTTCGAGCACTTCTCGATCAAGCTGGGGCTGTGGCAGCCGCAGACCATGCTGGCGCCGAGTCCGTTCGACTGGAACACGCAGGCGCTGTGCTACGTGCCGAAGAACCTGCCGGAGCCGGCGTCGCGTGATTACACGAATGCGATCGTCGATGCGGTGCGGCCGGTGCTCGAAGCATCGGGCGGTCGCGCGTTCCTGTTGTTTGCCTCGCACCGCGCGTTGCGCGAAGCGGCCGAGCTGCTGAAGGACGGCCCGTGGCCGCTGTTCGTGCAGGGCGAAGCGCCGCGTTCGGTGTTGCTGGAGCGCTTCCGTGCGTCGGGCAACGGCGTGCTGCTCGGAGCGGCGAGTTTTCGCGAAGGCGTCGACGTGGCGGGCGATGCGCTCAGCGTCGTCGTGATCGACAAGCTGCCGTTCGCGGCCCCGGACGATCCGGTCTTCGAAGCGCGGCTCGATGCGATCCGTCGCAACGGCGGCAATCCGTTCCGCGACGAGCAGCTGCCGCAGGCGGTGATCGCGCTGAAGCAGGGCGTCGGCCGCCTGATCCGCACCGAGACCGATCGCGGCGTGCTCGTGCTCTGCGATCCGCGCCTGGTGACGAAGCAGTACGGCAGCGTGTTCTTCAACTCGCTGCCGCCGTTTCCGAAGACCCGCAGCGTCGGGCATGTGCAGGCGTTCTTCGGCACGGACGACGCCACCACGCCGCAGCCGTCGCTGCTCGGCACCGCCTGAAGTGCGACCATTCGCGCCATGAAACTGCTCGCCTTCGAAACCGCCACCGAAGCCTGCTCCGTCGCGCTCGCCATCGATGGCGAAATCGTCGAGCGCTACGAGATCGCGCCGCGGCGCCATGCCGAGCTCGCACTGCCGTGGGCGGACGCGGTTCTCGCCGACGCCGGCATCGCGCGCTCGCAGCTCGACGGCATCGCGGTCGGCCGCGGACCCGGCGCGTTCACCGGTGTGCGGCTCGCGATCGCGATCGCGCAGGGTGTCGCGCTGGGTCTCGATCGTCCGCTCGTGCCGGTGTCGACGCTCGCGGCACTCGCGCGTCCCGCCGCGCGCGCAAATCCCGGTGCGCCGGTGCTCGCTGCGATCGATGCGCGCATGAGCGAGTTGTACGTCGCGCGCTATCGGTGGACTAACGAGGCGCTCGAAGCGATCGGCGACGAAGCGCTGACGACGGCAGAGAACGTCCACATCGAGGGTACGGGTTGGCACGGTGTCGGCACCGGATTCGCCGCACAGGACGGCGCACTCGCGACCCGCCTCGCACTGCAGCTTGCGAGCGTCGACGCCGCCGCGCTTCCACACGCCGCCGACGTGGCACGCATCGCACTGCATCTCGTCGCGAACGGCGGTGCCATCGCGCCCGAGCGCGTCGAGCCGGCATACCTGCGCAACAACGTCGCGCTGACCCTGGTCGAACAACAGGCGCTTCGCGATTCGCGGAAGTAGCGCTGCCGTCTGCGCATAACATAGACAGCTCAACTGCGATCAGTCGTCGACCATCCGTCCTTCGGGACGGAACCACCACGTGCGCGTGACGTGCAGGATGTCGGGATCTTCCTTCGTGCGCGGTAGCGGCGCGTAAGGTTCGGCGAGTCGCGCGATGCGCGTCGCCGCCTGGTCGAGCGCGGGAATGCCGCTGGACTGCACGATGTCGGTTCGCTCGACGCTGCCGTTGCGGCGGATCGCGATCGTGATGACGACCTGGCCCGACAGATGGTGACGACGGATTTCGTCGGGATAGTTGAGGTTGCCGACGCGTTCGACGCGATTCACCCAGTCGCGCAGATACGTCGCCCACACATATTCCTGCGTACTCGCCGACACGAACTTGCGCTTCGGGCGCTTGGCGTAGCGCACCGATCGCAGCTGGATTTCCGCGGCGAGGCGCGCCATGCGTTCGTCGCGCTCGATGCGTTCGTCACCGACGGGCGCGGGCACCGGCGTCGGTGTTGGTGCGGTCTGCGCCTGGGGCGCGGTCGGCGTGCCGCGCGTGCTGCTGACGATGCGCGCCTGCGGCGGCGGGGCAGGCGCGGGGGATTGCGCACGCAGTTCGCGCGGGGCGACGCCCGGTTCTGGCTGCGGCGATGCGCCCGTCTGCGCTTCATGCGGGCGCGTCGTCTTTTCCTGTTCGCCGCCGCCCTGGTTGTTCGCCTGCGCGAGGAAATCCGCCTGCTTCGGCGTCAGCGCGCTCTGCGTTTCGGTGAAGATGACATCGAGCGTCGGCACGACCGGCGCGGCTTTTTCGGGCGCGAAACCGATCGCGAAGATCACGAAGAGATGTACGCCCAGCGAGATCGCCATCGTCCAGCCGAGTCGATGCGACTCGATCAACGGCGGATCGTGCGCGGGCCCGACAGTCGTCATGCGCTCAGTGCGCCTTCGCCTCGATCACGTCGAACAGCAGGCCGGCGATGTTCACTCCGAATTGCGCATCGAGTTCGCGGATGCACGTCGGGCTGGTGACGTTCACCTCGGTGAGGTAATCGCCGATCACGTCGAGGCCGACGAACAGCATGCCGCGCGCCTTCATCTCCGGGCCGACCTGCGCCGCGATCCAGCGATCGCGCTCGGTGAGCGGACGACCTTCGCCACGACCACCCGCCGCGAGGTTGCCGCGGAACTCGTCGCCCTGCGGAATGCGCGCGAGGCAGTAGTCCACCGGCACGCCGTCGACGAGCAGGATGCGCTTGTCGCCCTGCGTGATCTCCGGGATGTAGCGCTGCGCCATTGCGAAATGCCGGCCGCTCTCGGTCAGCGTCTCGAGGATGACGTTGGTGTTCGGGTCGCCGTGGCGCGCGCGGAAGATCGAGCGGCCCCCCATGCCGTCCAGCGTCTTGAGCACCGCTTCGCCATGTTCGGCGACGAAGGCCTTGAGGGCGGATGCCTCGCGACTGACCAGCGTCGGCGGGCAGCACTGCGGGAATTCGAGCGCGGTCAGCTTCTCGTTCATGTCGCGCAGGCCGCGCGGATCGTTGACCACCAGAGCGCCCGCGCGCTGCGCAAGGCCGAGCACCTGGGTGTCGTGGAGGTAGTTGGCGTCGACCGGCGGGTCCTTGCGCATGAGGACGACGTGACCCGCACCCAGCTCAACCTGTGACGCATCTCCCAGTTCGAACCATCCGCGCGGATCGTCGGCAACCTGCAACACCGAAACGCGTGCCATCGCGCGACCATCGCGAACAGACAGGCCTCCCGGCATGACGTACAACAGCCGGTGGCCGCGGCGCTGGGCTTCCAGCAGCATCGCGAAGGTCGAATCCTTGGCGATCTTGATGGAGCCGATCGGGTCCATCACGACGACGATGTCGAGGGGCATGGTTCAAGCCGCGGTCGGGGCTGCCGATGGTAGCAGTGGGGCAGGTCGCACCTGACCAAAAGTGCCAGTTTCTTCAGTTTTGTCGTGACGAAAATTGCCTGCTTGACAGCCCTTGCAGGGCTTGAAATAAAGGCTTTACGCGCCACCAGACGTGGCGCCGGGGGATTTACGAATGCAGGATGACGCCCGCAACGGCAGCTTGGGCGGCCTCAAGGTCATGGTCATCGACGACTCGAAGACCATTCGCCGAACGGCCGAGACGCTGCTCAAGCGCGAGGGCTGCGACGTGGTGACGGCCTCGGACGGCTTCGAGGCGCTGGCGAAGATCGCCGATCAGAACCCGCAGATCATTTTCGTGGACGTGATGATGCCGCGGCTGGACGGTTACCAGACCTGCGCGCTCATCAAGAACAACCAGAGCTTCAAGTCGACGCCCGTGATCATGCTGTCCTCGAAGGACGGCCTGTTCGACAAGGCGCGCGGCCGGATCGTCGGCTCGGAGCAGTACCTCACCAAGCCCTTTACACGCGAAGAACTGCTCGACGCGATTCGCAAGCACGTCAACGCCTGACCGGGGGGAAGGGCACCAATGGCACGCATTCTGTTGATCGAAGACTCGCCGACCGAGTCGGCGGTCATGACCCAGCTCCTCGAGCGCAACGGCCACCAGGTCATGACCTCGGGCAGCGCCGAAGACGGCATCGAGACCTGTCGCCGCGAGCGTCCGGACCTCGTCCTCATGGACGTCGTCCTGCCCGGCATGAACGGCTTCCAGGCCACGCGCGCGCTGTCGCGTGACGCCGAGACCAAGACCATCCCGGTGCTGATCGTCAGCACCAAGGGCATGGACACCGATCGCGCCTGGGGCCTTCGCCAGGGTGCGAAGGACTACATCGTGAAACCGCCGCGCGAGGACGAACTCATCGCGCGCATCAACGAACTGCTGGGCGCCTGACATGAACCTCGCGATGAGCCCGTTCGAGGTGCTCGTCGACTACGAGCGCCGCTCGCTCGCGCACGTCGCGGGCCTGCCGGAACAGCTCGACGCGCCCGGCCTGTGGCGCGGCGTCGGCTACCGCATCGGCTCGCGCCGCCTCGCCTCCGAATTCGGCGAGGTGCGCGAGATCCTGACCGTTCCGCAGATCACGCCGGTGCCCGGCACGCAGCCGTGGATGCTCGGCGTCGCCAACGTCCGCGGCCAGCTGCTGCCGATCGTCGACATGAAGCAGTTCCTCGAAGGCGAGCGCACCGTGCTGCACGAGAGCCTGCGCGTGCTGCTCGTGCGCCAGTCCGGCGGCGACGTCGCCGTTCTGGTCGACGAACTGTTCGGCCAGCGTTCGTTCGTCGAGGAGCAGATGCTCGACGACGAAGCGCTCCAGCCGTTCGCGCAGGGCCGCTATGCCGGCTTCATCGATCGCGCCTACCACCTGGGCGAGCACGACTGGGCTGTCTTCAGCCTCGACCGCCTCGCCCGTACTCCCGAATTCCGACAAGCCGCCGCCTGACGGCCCAGCACGAAGACCTGAGGTTCAACCATGAGCACCACGATGGATAACGTCGCCGGCAAAGGCCGTGACATCAAAGTCAACACCTGGGTCGCGTTGCTGATCGGCTCGCTGGTCGTGCTCGGCGCGAACGTCGGTTACGCGTCGTACAAGGCCGGTCGACTGAGTGGCGCGAGCTCCTCGGCGTCGGAACTGCAGGTGCTCTCGCAGCAGCTCGCCGTGCGCGGCAACGAGGCGGTCGGTGGTAACACCGAAGCGTTCAAGGCCTTCCGCGACACCAAGGACCGCATCGAGTCCGACGTCGCCAAGCTGCAGACGAGCTACGGCGACGACAGCCGCGCCGGCAGCGCCGTGCAGCAGGTGGCCTCGCGCTGGAACGAGATCAAGCCGGGCGCCGACCAGGTCGTCCAGGCGGAAGACGCGATCACCGGCGTCGCCACGCACGCCGAATCGTTCAACAAGAACCTCCCGAACTTCCAGGCCACGCTCGACGAACTCGTCCGCGCGATGTCGGCCTCGGGTTCGCCGTCCTCGCAGGTCTACATCGCACTGCGCCAGGTCGTCGTTTCCGGAACCATGGCCCGCCGCATCGCGGAAATCCGCAGCGGCGGCCCGGGCGCGCAGGCCGCGGGCGAAGCGCTCGGCCGCGACGCCAACCTCTTCTCGACGGTGCTCGCCGGCCTCCGCAAGGGCGACGACGCGAACCGCATCCTGCCGCTGACGGCGGGTCCGGCCGTGTCGCAGCTCGCCGCGGTGGAGCAGCAGTGGTCCGGCATGAAGAAGGACCTCGACGCGATCACCGCCTCGTCCCGCAACCTCGTCGGTGCGCAGACCGCGGCCGCGTCGATCTCGGCGAAGTCGGGCGACCTGCTCAGCGATTCGCAGAAGCTGTTCGGCGCGTTCACCTCGATCGGTTCGATCAAGGACACCAGCCTGCTCGGCAACATCTGGATCTCGATCGGCGCCGGTCTGCTCACGCTTCTCTCGATCGCCGGCCTGCTCCTCGCCCTGAACAAGCAGCAGCAGCGTCGTTACCAGACCACGAAGGAACTCAACGACCGTAACCAGGAGGCCATCATGCGCCTGCTGGACGAAATGGGTTCGCTCGCAGAAGGCGACCTGACGGTGAAGGCGACGGTCACGGAAGACATGACCGGCGCGATCGCGGACTCGATCAACTTCGCAGTCGAACAGCTGCGCAGCCTCGTGCAGACGATCACGGACACCTCGGTGCAGGTCGCGGCCAGCGCGCAGGAAACGCAGGCCACCGCCATGCAGCTCGCCGAAGCCGCGGAGCACCAGGCGCAGGAGATCGGCTCGGCCTCGGAACGCATCAACGAAATCGCGGCGAGCATCGACCAGGTTTCGAAGAACTCCGCGGAGTCCGCGGAGGTGGCGCAGCGCTCGGTGCAGATCGCGACGAAGGGCGCGGGCGTCGTGCGCCAGACGATCCAGGGCATGGACTCGATCCGTGACCAGATCCAGGAAACCTCGAAGCGAATCAAGCGCCTCGGCGAGTCGTCGCAGGAAATCGGCTCGATCGTTGAACTGATTAACGACATCTCGGAACAGACGAACATCCTCGCGCTGAACGCGGCAATTCAGGCCGCCTCGGCTGGTGAAGCGGGCCGCGGCTTCGCGGTCGTCGCCGACGAAGTGCAGCGACTCGCAGAACGCGCGTCGAACGCGACGAAGCGAATCGAAACGCTGGTCCAGACGATTCAGAGCGATACGAACGAAGCGGTGTCGTCGATGGAACAGACGACCTCGGAAGTTGTCGCGGGTGCACGCCTCGCCGAAGACGCGGGCACCGCGCTGGGCGAGATCGAAAAGGTTTCGACCGACCTGTCGAACCTCATTCAGGGCATCTCGACCGCCGCGCAGCAGCAGTCGCACGCCGCGTCGAGCATCACCCAGACGATGACCTCGATTCAGTCGATTACGGCGCAGACCTCGCAAGGTGCGAGCCAGACGGCGGCGTCGATTGGAAACCTCGCGCAGCTGGCGGCGGACCTTCGCCGTTCGGTCGCCGACTTCAAGCTGCCGGCCTGACCGCGCACGGACATCCGAAGAAATGACTTGGCACGCACCTGACCGCCGCTGCGGCGCGACCGCGCTCCCGACCGGGAGCGCTACGCGCACGGACGCCCAGGCGCGAGGTGCACGATGATCGCGATGCGCGAAGTGATCGATACGACGACCCTCGGCTGGATCAAGCCGGAACTCGACGAAACCCTCCGCCTCGCGCGGCAGGAAATCGAAGCGTTCCTGGAAGATCCGACCGATTCCGCGCGCCTGCGCCACGCACCTGCACCAGGTGCGCGGCACGCTGCACATGATCGAGCTCGACGCGCCCGCGATGGTCGCGACCGAGATGGAGAAGCTCGCGTACGCACTGCAGTCGGGTGAAGTCGCGGATCGCGACGAAGCCTGCGCGGCGCTGCTGCGCGGCGTCGTCCAGCTGCCGGACTACCTCGAGCGCCTGCAGGGCGGCCATCGCGACATCCCGATCGTCCTGCTGCCGCTGCTCAACGAGCTGCGCGCCGCGCGCGGCGAAGCGGGGCTGAGCGAAAGCGTGCTGTTCGCGCCGGATATCGACCGCCCGGTGCCCGCCGCCGGTGGCGATACGGGTGTCGACGCGCATGCCGCGACCGAACGCCTGTCGACCGCGCTCGCGGGCTGGCCGGAAACGGGCGAGCCGAGCGATGCGCACAGCCTCGTCGGCGCGATCGGCGAGCTCATGCGCGCCGGTGGCGACGAAGCCCACCAGCGCATGCTGTGGGTCGCCGAAGGCGTCGCGATGGCGATCGCCGACGGCGCGATGCCGACCAGCCGCGGCCTGCGTCAGGCGTTCGCGGGCGTCGAGCGCGCCGTGCGTGAAACCTCGCAGGACGCGATGGCGCTGCCGACCGGCGAACTCGCCGCGGACGCCACGCGCCAGCTGCTGTACCACGTCGCCCACAGCGGTGCCTCGCATCCGCGCCTGGACGACATCCGCGAGACCTTCGATCTCGACGCGCAGCGGCCGAGCGAAAGCGAGATCGCGCATGCGCGCGGCTCGCTGAGCGGTCGCAACCGCGCGCTGCTCGACACCGTGTCGGCGGCGATCAAGGAAGACCTGATGCGCGTCAAGGACGCGCTCGACATCCATCTGCGCACCGGTCGCATCGACGTGGCCGAACTGCGTCCGCAGGTCGATGCGCTGACGCAGGTCGGCGACACGCTCGGCATGATGGGCCTGTCCACCGCGCGCGGCGTCGTCATGCAGCAGCGCGATGCGATGGCCGACGTTGTCAATGGGCGCCGCACCGCGGATGAGCATGCACTGCTCGATATCGCGGGCGCGCTGCTCTATGTCGATGCCTCGCTCGACGACCAGGTCTCGCGCCTCGGCCTCGAAGACCAGGACGATGGCGACAACGCACTCGCGCGCGAGTCGCGCAAGGTGCTCGACATCGTCGTGCGCGAAGCCATTGCCAACTTTGGTGACGCACGCCAGTCGTTCGTCGCGTTCGTCGAGACCGGCTGGGACCACGCCGAACTCGCCGAAGTGCCGCGCCTGCTCGACGAAGTCGCCGGCGCGATGCGCATGGTCCAGCTGTCGGCGCCGGCGGAATACCTCGACGCCATCGCGCGCTATTCGCAGCGCGAGCTGATCGATCGCCGCCACGTGCCGACGAGCGCCGAACTCGACGCGCTGGCCGATGCGCTCGCCAGCCTCGAGTATTTCCTCGAAGCGCTGCGCGACCATCGCCCGAATCGCGACGGCATGCTCGACATCGCGAAGTCGAGCCTCGAATCGCTGCATTACTGGCCGGTGCCGGCCGCGCCGGAGCCGGTCGAAGTGGCCGCGCCGGTCGAGGCCGAGACCGCGGTGGATGAAGCGATCGCCGAGACGCTGCACCCCGAATCGATCGACGCATCGGCCGAGCCGATCGTCGCCGCCACGCAGGACGAAGCGATCGTCGAGCACATCGCCGAGTCGTTCGCCGTCGGCGACCTGCAGGCGCGCGAGGAAGAAACGCCCGTCGTGCACGAGCCGGTGGCGATCGACGCCACGGCGATCGACGCGATCGAGCCGGTCTCGGTGGCGCCGGTCGGCGTGATCTACGGCGGTTTCGAAGCCAACGCCGACATCGACGACGACATCCGCGAGGTCTTCCTCGAAGAGCTGTCGGAGGAGATGGACAACCTGGCGTCGATGCTTCCCGCATGGAAGGCGATGCCGGAGGAGCTGGAGCGCCTGCGCCCGGTCCGCCGCGTCTTCCACACGCTCAAGGGCAGCGGCCGACTCGTCGGCGCGAAGGTGCTCGGCGAGTTCAGCTGGAAGATCGAGAACATGCTCAACCGCGTGCTCGATGGCACGCGTCCGCCGAGCCCGGCGGTTGCGGCGATCATCGATCGTGCGGTCGAAACGCTGCCGCAGTTCCACACCGCCCTTGCGGGCACGGCGTCGGTGACCGCGGATCTCGCCGGCATCGAGGCGGTCGCCGATCGCCTGGAGAAGGGCGAGGAAGTCTTCTACGCGCCGAGCGAAGCCGCAGCGCCCGTCGTTGCGCCGGTGGTGGAACCGGAAGTCGAAGCTGCGCCCATCGCGGTCGTGCTGCCGGTCGAAGATCCGGGCGAGCCCGCGTACGTCGACCCGGTGCTGCTCGAGATCCTCGCGACGGAAGTCGACGGCCACCTCGTCACCATCGACGACTGGCTGGAGAACGCCCGTCGCGAACCGCAGCGCGCGGAAGACCGCCTGCAGCGCGCGATCCACACGCTCAACGGCGCGTTCGCGATGACCGAGGTGCCGGTGATCCCGGCGATCACCGGTCCGACCGAGGCCTACATCAAGCGTCTGCTTGCTGCCGGTGTGCCGGCGACGCACGAAGGTGTCGAGGCGATCGCGGAGGTCGCCGATGCGATCCGCGTGACGCTCGCACGCCTGCAGGCCGACCGCCCGCACGTGCCGCGTTTCGAAGGGCTTGCCGAGCGTGTCGCCGCGCTGCGCGACAGCCTGCCGGACGCACGCCACGCCGCGCCGATCGATCCGGTCGAGGCGTCCGCTGCGGACGACTTCGCGCAGCTCGAAGCCGCGCAGGTCGAAGCCGAACGTCTCGCCGCGGAAGAAGCCGAACGCCAGCGCGTCGCAGAAGAAATCGCGCGCGTCGACGCCGAGCGCGTCGCGGCCGAAGAAGCCGAGCGTGCCGAACAGGAGCGCCTTGCCGCCGAGCGCGCCGAAGCCGAGCGCCTTGCCGCGGAAGAAGCCGAAGCACAGCGCGCCGCCGAAGAAGCGGCGCGGGCCGAAGCCGAGCGTCTTGCTGCGGAGCAGGCCGAAGCCGAGCGTCTGGAGCAGGAGCGCATCGCGGCCGAGCAGGCCGAGATCGAGCGTCTAGCCGCCGAGGCTGCCGAAGCGCAGCGCATCGCCGACGAAGCCGCGCGTGCGGAAGCCGAGCGCCTCGCGGCGCTGCAGACCGATGCCCAACGCGCCGCGGCGGAAGCCGAGCGCGCCGAGCAGGAGCGCCTGGCCGCCGAACAGGCGGAAGCCGAACGTCTCGAACAGGAGCGCATCGCCGCGGAGCAGGCTGAGGCCGAACGTCTTGCCGCCGAACAGGCGGAAGCCGAGCGTGTCGAGCAGGAGCGCATCGCGGCGGAGCAGGCGGAAGCCAAACGCCTCGAACAGGAACGCATCGCGGCCGAGCAGGCCGAGGCCGAGCGTCATGCCGCCGAGCAGGCGGAAGCCGAACGCCTCGCCGCGGAAGAAGCCGCGCGTGCGGAAGCCGAGCGTGTCGCAGCCGAACAGGCCGAAGCGCGCCGCGTCGAAGAGGAACGTCTCGCCGCGGAGCGCGCGGAGCGCGAACGCGTCGAAGCCGAGCGTGCGGAAGCCGAGCGCGTCGAACGCGAACGTGCCGAAGCCGCGGAGCGCGAGGCCGCGCGTCAGGAAGCGCAGCGTGCCGAGGCCGAGCGTCTCGAACGCGTGGCGGCCGAACACCGCATGGCGGAGCAGGTGCGTGCGGCGATCGCCGCCGCGGCCGCCGCAGCGCAGTCCGGCGCGGCGATGCCGGACAGCGTCACCGACGAAGCCGACCCGGACGCGTCGCTCGACCTCACCGGTCTGGATCCGGAACTCGTCGACATCTTCGTCGAGGAAGGCGCGGATCTTCTCGACCATTCCGACGGCCTGCTCGCGCAGCTACGCCAGCAGCCGGACGAGCGCGAAACGCTGGTCGGCCTGCAGCGCGACCTGCACACGCTCAAGGGCGGTGCACGCATGGCCGGCATCATGGCGGTGGGCGAACTCGGCCACGTCATGGAATCGCTGCTCGAATCGGTCGTCGAACACCGCGGCGAACTCGGTCGCGACGGCATTCCGCTGCTGGAGCAGGGTTTCGATCGCCTGCATGCGATGGTCACGCGCGTCGGCGAACGCCGCGCGATCGGCATGCCGTTCGCGCTCATCGCGCAGTTCGAAGCGCGTGCGCGCGGCGAACGCATCGCGATGCCGGCATCCGTCGCGCAGCAGCCTGCGGCGCCTACGCCGGTCGCCCCGCAGCCGGTCACCGACCTCAAGCCGCTGTCGGCGCCGATCGGCGAGCAGCCTGCACTCACGGACGACGACGACATCGCCGTCCGCGCGCCGCAGGAGCAGGTGCGCATCCGCGCCGACCTGCTCGATCGCCTCGTCAATTACGCCGGTGAGGTCGCGATCTATCGCGCCCGCCTCGAACAGCAGCTCGGTGCGTTCCGTTCCGCCATCGGCGAAATGGAAGCGACGAACACGCGTATGCGCGACCAGCTGCGTCGTCTCGAAATCGAGACGGAAGCGCAGATCGTCGCGCGCTACCAGCGCGAGGACGTCGAAGCCTCGTTCGACCCGCTGGAGCTCGACCGCTTCTCCACGCTGCAGCAGCTGACCCGCGCGCTCTCCGAGTCCGCGGCCGACCAGACCTCGCTGCAGGCGACGTTCGACGATCTGACGCGTCAGTACGAAACGCTGCTGCTGCAGCAGTCGCGCGTGTCGTCCGAACTGCAGGAAGGCCTCATGCGCACGCGCA
>NZ_SELT01000011.1 GCF_004361065.1 Cognatilysobacter terrigena
CCCTGCATCGCCGCGCGCTCCATCGCGATCAGGTGATCGGCGATGCGCAGCACGTCCTCATAGCTCTTGCCGCCGGTGACGCGGTACTTGCCGTCGACCACGATCGTCGGCGTGCCGGTCACGCCCGCCTTCGTCATCCATTGGCGTCCCTGGTTGACCTTCGTGGCCACGGCGAAGCTGTGCATCATGTCGAGGAACTGCTGCGCGTTCGCACCATACTGCGCGTAGAAGTTCGCGATCTTCTGCTCATCCGGCGGATCGCCCTCACCCGGCATCGTGTCCTTGACGTGGATCGCGTCGATCAGCGCCATGTGCGTCTTGTCGACCAGCCCGAGCTGCTCGGACACGTAGTACGCCTTCGCGTACGGATCCCACTCGGGGCCGAACGGCGCCGGCACGTAGTGGAAGTTCACGTCGGCCGGAAGCTTCATGTGCCACGGCTCGACGGTCGGCGCGAAGCGCGCGCAGGCCGGGCAGACGTAGCCGAACACCTCGACCACCTCGATCTTGCCCGGCTCCGGCTGCCACGGCTGGCCGCCGGCGATCTCTTCGTAGTCGGTGCCCAGTACCGGCGGCGGACCCTGCGGCGGCACGATCGGACCCGGCTGACGGGTCGCCGCGGGCGTCGTGGCGGCAGCCGGCGTCGCCGCGGCGTTCGCAGGCGCGGCGGCGGTCGAGGCCGGTGTCGACGACGCGGCGGGCGCGGCGGTGTCGGTGCCCTTGCCGCAGGCGGTGGCCATCAGCGCGACGGCGAGCACCAGCGGATAACGCAGCACCGCGAGGCGCGGGAACGAACGGGTCAGCATCGGGACGATCTCCTTGCGGAAGCGGCGGGCGTGCGGCCCGCCGGTCGATGGGAACAGCATAGCCGCGGGGTTCGCGGCGATTGATTACGCGATGTCGACGTCAGTGCGCCGCGCGTTCGCGCGCGACGAGGGCGTCGACGATCCGCAGCGTGTCTTCGGGCGACGCGCCGGTCACGCGGTATTTGCCGTCGACAATCATCGTCGGTGTGCCGTCGGTGCCGGTACGTTCGATGAATGCATTGGCGCGCTGCAGCTTCATCTGCACAGGAGCACTTTCCATACGCCGGGCGAACTCGGTCGCGTCGGCGCCAAAGCGTGCGTAGAACTGCGCGATCTGCTGATCGGTCGCGGTGTTCGGCGCGCCCGGCAGGCTGCGGTCGACGTGGATCGCGTTGAACATCGCGGTATGCGTCTTGTCGGCGAGGTCGAGTTCCTGTGCGGCGTAGTACGCCTTGGCGTACGGCATCCACCAGTTGCCGAACGGCGCGGGTACGGCAACGAACTTGACGTCGTCCTTCTGCTTTCCGCGCCACGCCTCGACCAGCGGCTCGAAGTGCGCGCAATGCGGGCACGTGTAGCCGAAGACTTCGGCGACTTCGATCTTGCCCGGCGCGGCTTCGAACGGCGTGCCGTCCTTGATTGCGACGTAGTCGCGGCCTTCCTCGACGTTCGCCATCAGCCATTGAGGCGCAGGCGTCGGGGTCGGCTTGGGCTTTTCGACCTTCTCGCAGCCGACGAGCGCCGCGGCTCCGACGAGCGCGAAGATGAGGATCGAACGACGAATCATGCGAAGGCTCCGAAACGAAGGCAGTGATTATCGACGTGCGGCGGACGCGATCTCGCGCTGCACCAGCCACAACGCAGTGGCGAGCTGGCCGTCGCGCGTATCCGACGTCACCTTGTAGCGCCCGGCGACGATCAGCGTCGGCGTGCCGTCGACCTGGCTGCGCACGATGAAGTCGTGCGCGCGCTTCATCTGCGCGTCGACGGCGGGCGCGTTGTACGCGGCGATGAACTTGGCCGGCGCAATGCCGTAGCGCTGGTAGAACGTCGCGATCTCGTCCGGCGCCGCGCCGCTCAGCGGCAGCGTCTCGTCGGTATGCAGCGCGGCGTACATCGCCGCATGCGTGCGCTGCGCCACGCCGAGGTTCTGCGCGGCGAAGTAGGCACGCGCGTAGGGGATCCAGTCGCTGCGGAAGTCCGCCGGCACGGCGACGAAGCGCGCCTGCTTCGGCAGCGTGCGCACCCAGCTTTCGAGCACCGGCTCGAAATGCGCGCAGTGCGGGCAGGGATAGCCGAACACTTCGGCGACTTCGACGGTGCCCTTCACCGGCTGGTAGGGCGCGGCGGTCTCGAGGACTTCGTAATCCTCGCCCTGCACCGGCGTACGCGGTGCGGCGACGGTGGCGAGCGGCAGTGCGAGCAGGGCGACGGCGGCGAAGCGGATCAGGAAGTTCATCGGGAACCCGGGAAGCGGATACGAAAACGCCGGCCGCGCATGGCACGGCCGGCGTCGAGGGTACGGTCAGCCGGTCACATCGGACCAGCCGGCCGGCGCGAAGTTCAGCCCTGCTTCGGTGTCGCGGCCGGCGTGGCGGCCTTCGAAGCCGGCTGCACCGGCGCGGTCGTCTGCGCCGGGATGCTGGTCGGCGCGACCATCGTCGGTGCCGGAGCAGCTGCGGCGGGCGTCGAGACCGTGGCCGTCGGCGCGGCGGCGGCCGAAGCCTGCGCGCCGGCGTCGTTCGCGCGGTTGTGCAGGCCCTGGATGTAGCTGGCCAGCGAACCGATCTCCTCGTCCGTCAGCTTGGACGCGATCGACGCCATGATGTGGAAGTTCTTGTAGGTCGGCGGCGCGCCGGTGCCCGTGCGGTATTCCTCGAGGCGACGCTTGGCGTAGTCGGCCTGCTGGCCGGACAGCGCCGGATACGCCGGGCCCGGGTTGCCCTGGCCGGCCGCGCCGTGGCACGCCATGCACGCCGGGATGCCGCGCGCCTTGTCGCCGCCGCGGAACAGCGTCTCGCCGACCTGGTAGTACTTCTTGCCCGCGTTCGGGCCCGCCGCGATCGCGGTGTCGTCGGCGATGCCGGCGCCGGCCTTCTGCGTCTGGAACCACGCGCCGAGGTCGCGCATGTCCTGCGCCGACAGCACGGCCGCGATCGGATACATCACCGACGCCATGCCCGTGGTGCGCTGCTGCGCCGTGAACAGCTCGAGCTGCTGGGCGACGTAGCGCTCCGGCATGCCGGCGAGGCGCGGGTAGGTCGCGACGCTCGGGTTGCCGTCGAGGCCGTGGCAGGCGGCGCAGGCGCCGGCCTTCTGCTGGCCTTTCTTCGGATCGCCCCACGTCGCGTGCTCCGCGGCGAGCGGCGCGACCTGCACCGGCGCCTTGTCCGGGACCGGGGTCACCGTGGTCTGGGCGACGGCGACGGCGGCGGCGGCGACCGCGAGGGCGGCGAGGCCGACAAGGCCGTAGACGCGGGCATGGCGCATGCGAGGAAGCTCCGGAGAAACGCAAGGGTGGCGCCGCGAACGGGCGCCGGAACCGCGGAATTATCCGCGGCGGCTGGGTAGTGGGTCAACGCGGCGACGCGGGTCCGGGCGGCCGGCATGCGATCCTTGTCGCATGTCGAACCCTTTCCAGCGCGCCCGGTACATGCTGTCGGCGCACAACATCGGCCAGCTGCCGCCCGACGGCGGCTTCGAGGTCGCCTTCGCGGGCCGCTCCAACGCGGGCAAGTCCACCGCGCTCAACGCCATCTGCCAGCAGGGCTCGCTCGCCCGCGTCTCCAAGACGCCCGGCCGCACCCAGCAGCTCGTCTTCTTCGACTTCGAGCCCAAGCGCGACGAGCCGCCGTCGAATCGCTACCTGGTCGACCTCCCCGGCTACGGCTACGCCAAGGTGCCCAAGGACCTGCAGGCGCACTGGCAGGCCTTCATCGACCGCTACTTCACGACCCGCGAGGCGCTGAAGGGGCTGATGGTCATCATGGACATCCGCCATCCGCTCAAGGACTACGACCTGCAGATGCTCGGCTACGCGGTGAACCGCGGCCTGCCGGCGCATGCGCTGCTGACCAAGGCCGACAAACTGGGACGCGGCCAGCAGACGCAGGCGCTGATGGCGGTGCGCAAGGAGCTGTCGAGCCGCTTCGGGGACACCGTCGGCGCCCAGGTGTTTTCGGGCGAGTCGAAGCAGGGTGTCGACGAGGCGCGTGGAGTCATCGCGAACTGGCTGCAGTTCGATGCGGCGCAGCCGACCTCAGGCTGACGTGGCCAGGCGCGGGTCGATCCACGCGCGCAGCGCATCGACCACCGCGTTGATCAGCACGATCGCCGCACCGACCACGAGCACGACGCCCAACACCAGCGTGTAGTCGCGATTCAGCGCGCCCTGCACGAAGTAGCGGCCCATGCCGGGGATGCCGAACACCTGTTCGACCACCGCCGAGCCGGTGACGATGTTGATGAGTGCGGGCGAGAGCCACGCGATCACCGGTAAGAGTGCCGGCGGCATCGCATGCGCGAGCAGCACGCGTATCGGCGACAGCCCGCGCGAACGTGCCGCGCGCAGATAGTCGGCCGACAGCGTTTCGAGCAGCGACGCCCGCATCAGGCGTGCGCAGTAGGCGATGTTCGGCAACGCGAGCGCGATTACCGGCAGCACGACGTTGCGCGCATCGCCCCAGCCACCGGCCGGCAACCAGTGCAGGGTGACGGCGAACAACAGAACGAGCATTGGCGCGACGACGAACTTCGGCACCGCGAGTCCGAGCCCGGCGACGGCCATGACCACGCGATCGATCGCACCGCCCGCGCGAGTCGCCGCAATTGCGCCCAACGGAATACCAAGCGCCAACGCGAGCAGCAGCGCGAGACCGCCATTGAGCGCGGACACCGGTAGCGCCTGCGCGACGAGTTGCGAGACGCGGTAGTCGGGGTACTGGAACGACGGGCCGAGGTCGCCGCGCGCGACATCGCCGAGCCACGCGCCGTACTGCGCGATCGCAGGACGATCGAGACGGTACTGCGCGGCGAGCGCGGCCTGGACTTCGGGCGGCGCGGCCTTTTCCGTGTCGAACGGCCCACCGGGCGCCGCGTGCAGCAGCACGAAGCACAGCGTCGCGAGCAGCCACAGCGTGAGCAGGGCTTCGACGAATGCGGAGACGAGGCGAGGGGCGCGGGTCATCGTGTCGTCGCCCGCGTACGCACGTAGGCGGTCGTTCGCCAATCCGCGACGGACGGCGCAAAGCAGCCCATGGCGTCCGGTTGCGATGCTGCCCCATGCATCTTTGTGCGCACCGTTTCGATGCCACCGCTGCCTGTCAGCGACACGCTCACAACGCGACGCCCGCCGCGCGCCCGATCAGCGACGCCGCGATCATCGCGGCCGCACCCCAGCCCACCACGCGCAACGCACCGCGGAGCATCGGCGCGCCGCCCGCCCACGCAGCGAGCGCGCCGGACGCCGTCAGTGCAAGCAACGTCACCGAGATCGTGACCACTTCCACACGCGATGCCGGTGCGAGCAATGTCGCGACGATCGGCAGGACGGCACCGCTGATGAACGCCGCGCCGGACGCGAGCGCCGCCTGCAGTGGCCGCGCGCGCAGCGTCTCGGTGATACCGAGTTCGTCGCGCGCATGGCTCGCAAGCGCGTCGTGCGCGGTGAGTTGTTCTGCGACCTGCTTCGCGAGTTCGCCGTCGAGGCCGCGTCGCTCCCAGATCATCGCGAGTTCGCGCAGTTCGCTCTCCGGCTCCTCCGCGAGCTCACGGCGTTCCTTTGCGAGGTCGGCCGCCTCGGTGTCGGCCTGCGACTGCACGGACACGTATTCGCCCGCCGCCATCGACATCGCGCCGGCCACCACGCCGGCGATGCCGCTCGCCAGCACGGCAGCGGGCGATGCGCCGCTCGCCGCGACACCGACCACCAGCCCCGACACCGAGACGATGCCGTCGTTCGCACCCAGCACGGCGGCGCGGAGCCAGCCCGCGCGATGACTGCGATGGACTTCGCGATGGCGGCCGCGCATGGTCACTCCGTCAGATGCATCCAGCGGCTGGCGTGATGATCGAGCGCGTTGGCCTCGAAGCCGCGCACGCGCGCATCGACCAGATGCTTGGAACTGTAGAAATACAGCGGAACCACCGCATCGCCCTGCAGCAGGCGCGTTTCCGCGGCATGCAGCCATGCATTGCGCGCGACCTCGTTCTTCGCGGCATCCGCGCGATGCAGACGATCGACGACGCCCTTGTCCTGCCAGCCGGTCCAGTTCAACGGACCATCGCTTTCGAATGCGGTGAGGAAGTTGCGCGCGTCCGGCACGTCGGCAATCCAGCCGCCGCGGAACACCTGTGTGATCACACGCTGCTTGCGGTTGCCCACGAACACCTTCCAGTCCTCATTGCGCAGGCGCACGTGCGCCCCGAGCACTTGGCGCCACATCGCGGCCACGGCGAGCGCGAGGCGTCGATGCGGCGTCGACGTGTTGTAGCGCAGCTCGATCTCCAGGGGACGCGCGTCGCTGTAACCGGCAGCGCGATAGAGCAGGCGAGCCTGCTTTTCCCGCTCGGCCTGCGACACGCGCGACCAGGTCGTCGACGCCGGCGTGTAACCCGCGATGCCCGGCGGCACGATGCCGTACGCCGCGCGCTCCCCGAGCCCGGTCACGCGGCTCACCAGCAGCTCGCGATCGATCGCCATCGACAGTGCGCGACGCAGCGCGTGGCCACGATCGAGGCAACCGTCGCGCAGGGGCGATAGGCCCCGCGATGCATCGACGCCGCGCGGTGCCGCAACGCGGGCGCAGTCACCATCCTTGAACGGCGCATGCGTGGTGTTGATGCCGAGCCAGAACGACCCGAGGTACGGCGACAGGCGCAGTCGCGATCCGAAGCGCGCGCGCAACGACGCCAGCGGCTGCGGCGGCACGACCTCGGTGAGGTGCAGGTCGCCTGCGGCGAAGCGCTGCAGTTCGGCAGCGGCATCCTCCGTCACCTGGAAGCGGACGCGGTCGATGGCGACGTTCGCGGCGTCGTGGAAGCGCGCATTGCGTTCGACGACGAGATTCGCCTGCGGCGTCCACGCAGCGAGCCGATACGCGCCGTTGCTGACGAGCGTGCCCGGTCGCGTGTGCTGCGCGCCGAACGTTTCGACCGCCGGCAGGTACACGGGAAACGCGATCGGCAACGTCAGCAGCGCGGGCAGCGGTGCGCTTCGATCGAGATGAAAGGCGACGGTGCGCGCATCCGGCGCGTCGACGCCGAGCGCGCTCGGCGGCAGGTCGCCCGCCTGCACGGCCTTCGCGTTGTGGAGCGCCTCGAACAGTTCGCCGAACGGCGCGGCCGTCATCGGCGCGAACGCGCGACGAAAGCTCGCGACGATCTGCGGCGCATCCAGCGGCTCGCCGTTGCTCCAGCGCAGGCCGTCGCGCAGCACGAAGGTCCATGTGCGGCCATCGGGCGAGGTCGACCATGTCCGGGCCATGCCCGGCACCAGCCGGCCCCCGGCGTCTTCGGTCACCAGGCCTTCGTAGAGATCGCGCAGCACATTGCCGCAGGCGACCTCCTGGCATTTGTGCGCGTCGAGCGTCGACGGCTCCGGCCCGTTGCCGCGTTCGAGCGTCGCCGCCTGCGCGCCGGTCGCGAGCAGCATGGCGAGCGCGAGGGCGGGCCACGGGCGGGAAGGTCGGAATCGGGGCATCGCGGCCATTCTAGGCGGGCGCACCGCCGCTTCATGCGCGCAACGCTGACGCCCTGCGGGCGCGACGTCCGCCGTCGCCGCCGACCGCTAGACTGGCCGCCCTCCCGCGCCGCGGGACGCGTCGAGGTGCATGTGTCCGGACCCAGCCAGGTGGCCGATGTCGAGATCGAATCGCGGGCGCAGCTCGTCGATTACCTCGCCTCCGGCGTGCGCCCGCGCGAGGACTGGCGGATCGGCACCGAGCACGAGAAGTTCGGCTTCCGCACCGACGACCTGCGTCCGCCTACCTTCGACGGCGATCGCGGCATCGAGGCGCTGCTCAAGGGCCTGACGCGCTTCGGCTGGGCGCCGGTGGAGGAGAAGGGCCGCGTGATCGCGCTGAGCCGAGACGGCGCGTCGGTCTCGCTCGAACCTGCCGGCCAGCTCGAACTCTCCGGCGCCGCTCTCGTCGACCTCCACGAGACCTGCCGCGAAACGGGCACGCACCTGCGCGAAGTGCGCGAGGTCGCCGAGCCGATGGGCCTGGGTTTCCTCGGCATGGGCTTCCAGCCCAAGTGGCGTCGCGACGAGATGCCGTGGATGCCGAAGGGCCGCTACAAGATCATGCGCGAGTACATGCCGAAGGTCGGATCGCTCGGCCTCGACATGATGACGCGCACGTGCACGGTGCAGGTCAACCTCGATGTCGGCAGCGAAGCCGACATGGTCAAGAAGTTCCGCGTGTCGCTCGCGCTGCAGCCGATCGCGACCGCACTGTTCGCCGACTCGCCGTTCACCGAAGGCAAGCCGAACGGGTATCTCTCGTACCGCTCGCACATCTGGACCGATACCGACGCCGACCGCACCGGCCTGCTCGATTTCGTGTTCGACGACAGCTTCGGCTACGAGCGTTACGTCGACTACCTGCTCGACGTGCCGATGTACTTCGTCTACCGCGATGGCACGTACATCGATGCGAGCGGCCAGTCGTTCCGCGACTACCTCGACGGCCGCCTGCCGGCGTGCCCGGGCAACCGCCCGACGCTGAAGGACTGGGCCGATCACTCGACGACCGCGTTCCCGGAAGTGCGCCTAAAGAAGTACCTCGAGATGCGTGGCGCCGATTCCGGCCCGTGGAATCGCATCTGCGCGCTTCCGGCGTTCTGGGTCGGCCTGCTGTATGACGATGCCTCGCTCGATGCCGCCTGGGATCTCGTCAAGGATTTCACGATCGAGGAGCAGCACGCGCTGCGCGACGGCGTGCCGCGCCACGCGTTGAAACTGCCGTTCCGCAACGGCACCGCGCTGGATCTGGCGCGCGAAGCGGTGAAGATCGCCGCCGCGGGCCTGCAGCGTCGTGCGCGCCTCAATGGCAACGGCGCGGACGAATCCATCTTCCTCGCGCCGCTGGTCGAGATCGTCGAATCAGGCGTCACCGCCGCCGAACGCAAGCTCGAGCTGTTCGACAGCGCGTGGGGCGGCAGCGTCGACCCGGTGTTCCGCGAGTTTGCGTACTGACGCGACCGCGTCAGCGCGTTTCCGCCAGCAGCTTCTTCATGCGTGACGTGGCGTCGCGATACAGGCGGCGCTGATACGCGGGCATGCGCTTGATGCGACGCAGCGCCTGCTCGCAGATCTCGCGCGCATGCGTCTCGTCACCCCAGCCGACCAGCGTGCTCGCGTATTCGGCATGGACGTCGAGGTCGCCGCTGTAGCTCGTCAGCGTGTCGAACTCGTGGCGCGCCTTGTCGCGATCGCCCTCGGCAGCAACCGCGCGCGCATAGGCGAGGTGGCCGCGCGGCGAGCGGTACTCGGGATGCTTGCGGATCACCTCGTCGAGCTGCTCACGCGCTTCGCGTGCGCGTCCGCAGGCGAGCCAGGCTTCCGCGAGGCGCACGCGGATGTCCGGGTCGTCCGCATGCACGCCCGTCGCCGCGCGTTCGAGATGCGCGGCGGCTTCTTCGGCGCGTCCCTTTGCGAGGAGCGCGCTGCCGAGACGCACGCGATGCGCGGTGGTCGGCGAGGCGTCGAAATCTTCCTGCGCGAACCGCAGTTCGCGATCGGGGTCGAGGATGCGCTGCACGCCCTTGGTCGCGGCGCGCACTTCGGGTGCATGACGCGCCTGCGGCAGCCAGATCGTCAGCGCGTACACGAGGCTGCCGAGCCCCGGAAACGCGAACAGGATCATCAGCCAGTAGCGGTCCTGTCCGGTGCGGACGGCATGCGTGGCGAAATACAGCGCGATGAGCACGTGCAGGCCGAGGCCGAGAAACGGCATGGCGGTGTCCCCGAATTGTCCCCCGGGCAAGGATAGGCAGGTCGGGTGGCGCTGCCAATCTCGCGCGCTAGAGGGATGCCAGCCACTGCACGGAACGATCGAGTGCGTCCCGACCGGCGGCCGTGCCGAGTGCGGACTGGTATTCGTGCGGCAGCGGCGGCTGGTAGTCGACAGGGAAGAACAGCGGTGTCACCGGCACACCGTGCCGCGTCAGCGCGTCCGCCATCGCCACCGACTGCGGCCCCAGCGGATCGGCATTGCCGGCGCTGATGAACGTGCGCGGGAAGGCGGGCGTGAGTTGCGGGGCGATGGACATCGACGCCAGGCGATCCTTGCTTCGCCCGTCGCGTTCGCCGCTGTACGCCCATGTGGTCGAACGCACGAACCAGCGCAGCAGTGCGTTGCCGCCGCGCATCGATGTGACGTCGTACACGCCGCAGTAGAGCAGGGCGCCGGCGAGGCGCCCGGGCCGTGTGCCCGGCGCGATGCCGAGCGCTCGCGCGTAAGCGGGATTGGTGACGACCGCCGCCGTCTGCGCGGCGATCTGTGCGCCGGCGCTGTCGCCGGCGAGCACGAGCTTGTTCGTGTTGATGCCGAGTCGCGCACCGTTCGCATCGAGGTAGGCGAGTGCACGGTTTGCCTGGCGGATCGGTGTCGGATACGTCGCTTCGGGCGCAATGGTGTAGTCGACGTTGACCACGGTGAATCCGCGGCCGGCGAGGATCTTGAGGTAGTTCGCGACGTCCGACCGGCGCCCCGAGACGAAGCCGCCGCCGTGGAACCAGACGATGGTGGGGCGGTCCGATCGCGACGTTGCACCGCGGTAGATGTCCAGACGCGCATCGCGGTCCGTCGTGTCGTAGACGAGGCCGGACGTAACGCGGACGTCATGCGGTACGTACGGCGCGAGCGCAGTGGACGCCTGCTCGGCGCCGCGGTCGAACACGGCGCGGATGACGAGCACGCTCGGCCATGGGCTCACGTAGGTCGCGATGACGACAACCGCGAGAACAAGGACGGCGAGAAGTGCGAGAACCTTCTTCAGCATGGCGGGTTACTCCGCAGGCTGGTTTCGGTTGCGATGTGAGCGGTCGCGTGCTGTGCGTCGTCGTCGGTACGCGTCCCGTTGCGAATCGGCCGCGTCACCGACAGCCAAACGAGCGCAGCGGCTTACGGCCACTCCTTCGCCGGATGCCGCCCCGGCTCGTCGCGCATCCGCACCACGCAGAAGCGCTGGCCCGTCGGCGATTCCATTACCCACCAGCGCTTCACGAACGCGATCTTCTTCGCGCCGAGCGCTTCGAGTCTCGCGGCTTCGGCGTCGACGTCGTCGGACTCGATGTCGAGATGCACGCGCGAGGGGTGGTCGACCTTCTGCACTTCGATGTGCAGCGCGCCGGGCGTGTCATTGAAATTGACGTATTCAGCGGTGGCGTCGCCGGCCGGTTCGGGGTCGACCGTGCAGCCGAGCGCGGCACTCCAGAAGCGCGCCGCGGTGTCGAGGTCGGGCGTGTTGCAGTCGATGATGAAACCAGCGAGACGGCTGCGATGGGCCACGGCGAATCTCCAAGTGGGGAATTCGCAGCGTAGTCCGACGGCATCGCGATGCGCGCGTCGTTCGTCGTCCTGCACGGCCGCGATACGACATACGGTCCGGCGATACGTACGCATCGCTCTCCAGCTATTGCGACGTTCCATTACCGCGAACGAAAACGGGCGCCCGAAGGCGCCCGTCCGTATTTGCCCCGTGATGCGTTACTGCGGCAGCGACAGGTCGTCGAGCAGCGCCTTGAGGAAACGGGCCGCTTCGCCGCCCGTGCAGGCCCGGTGGTCGAACGTCAGCGAGATCGGCATGCGGCGGTGCACTTCGATGCCGCCCATCACCGCGACCACGTCGTGGCAGAGCTTGCCCGCGCCGATGATCGCGACGCACGGCGGCACGACGACCGGCGTCGCGTAGCGGCCGGCGAACATGCCGAAGTTCGACAGCGAGATGGTGTAACCCGACAGCTCGCTCGGCGGGATCGAACGATCGCCGACCTGCGCACGCAGGCGCTGGATCGCCTGGCGCACGCCGTTGCCGTCGAGCATGTCGGCATTGCGCAGCGCCGGCACGAACAGGCCATCGTCGGTGTCGACGGCGATGCCGATGTCGACGTGCGGGTGCATCGTGCGCGTCAGGCTGTCGCCGTCGAACCATGCGTTGAGCGCCGGCACCGCCTTGCAGGCAGCGACGATCGAACGCACGAGGCGCGCGGTGATGTCCTGCTTGCCGATCCAGGCGTGCAGGTCGGCGTCGTCGACGAGCGTCGTCGGCACGACCTTGCTGTGCGCGTCGGCCATGACGCGCGCCATGTTGCGGCGCACGCCCTTGAGCTGTTCCGGCTGGCCGCTGGCGGTGACACCCGGCGGCTGCGTGCGCATGGGCTTGCCCGACTGCGACATGGTGCTGCGCTGCGCGGCCTGTGGCGCCTGTTGCACCGGCGCGGCCGCCATCGCGGCGCGATCGGCCGCGCGCGGCGCACCACCGCCCGCACCCGCACGCGCGGAACCATCCGCCGCGGCGCGCTTCACGTCCTCCATCGTCACCACGCCGTCGGCGCCGCTCGGACGCACGCGCGTGATATCGACGCCCATCTTGCGCGCGAGCGCGCGCACCGCCGGCATCGCCTTGACGCCGCCGACCGCGACCGCCGCTTCGCTGCGCACCGCATCCGACGACTGCATGGCACCGACGACGGTGCCCGCGTCGGCACGTTCGCCGGCCGGCTCGCCCTTCGGTGCCGGCTTCGCGTCGTCACGAAGCACGCCGCCTTCGTCGGACGCGATGACCTTGTGGCCCGGGCCCGGCGCCGCGGTTTCGGTGCCTGCGCCGCCGTGAGTTTCGGCCGCATGTCCGCCGCCGTGGTGATGGCCGGTGTCCTGGCCCTCGGCGCGCTGCGGCATCGACGGATCGATCTCGAACATCGCGAGCATCGTGCCGGTGACGACCACATCGCCCGCGCCGCCGGCGAGCTTCAGCACCTTGCCGGAGACCGGCGACGGCACGTCGACCACGGCCTTCGCGGTTTCCATCGACACGAGGTTGTCGTCGAGTCGGATCGTGTCGCCTTCCTTCACGTACCACTCGACGATGGTCGCGTCCGGCAGGCCTTCGCCGAGGTCGGGGAGCAGGAAGGTCTTCTGGTTGCTCATGTCGGAACTCGTTTCCCTGGTAATGGTTCAGACCCAGACGTCGTTGGCCGCCGTCAGGTCGCTGTCCGCGTCGCCGGTGTTGACGACGCCGCGCGGCTCGATGATGAGCGCGTGGCATTCGTCGGCGGCACGGGTGATGTGTTCGACGCCGCGCGGAATGACGACCATCTCGCCCTCGCGCAACGTCACTTCGTGGTCGCGGTACGCGACCTGCATTTCGCCGCGCACGACGAGGAAGGTTTCGTCCGTCGTGTCGTGCGCGTGCCAGACGAATTCGCCGTGCAGCTTGACCAGCTTGAACTGCACGTCGTTCATCTCGGCAATGACGCGCGGCGACCAGTGCTCGTCGATGCCGGCGAGCTTCACCGCGAGCGACAGCTTCTCGCCCTTCGGTGTGGGCGGCATGCGCAACGCGTTCTCCGGGAGCCAGCCTTCGGCGCCGTGCGCGTCGCGCGCCCAGCACCAGCCGCCGTATTCGTCGAGCAGCTCGACGTCGTCGCCGTTGTCGGCGTCGAGTTCGCGGGCGCTGTAGTCGCGCAGCGCTTCCGCGCTGCCGTCGCCGAGCGGGCGCAGCCATTCGACCGGCGCCCACCCCGCGTTGCCGTCGTTCGTCGTGGTCCACGCGAATGCGGGCCATTCGGTGTCGCAGGCGCCGAGCTGCACGACGTCGCCGCGACGGAACCCGATCGGGTTCGCGTAGCGCGTGCGGACGTCGCGCAGCAGGCGGGCCCGCATCAGCCGGCCGCCATCGCGCGCTTGGCCGCGGCGACGATGCGATCGACGCTCGGCAGGTACTTCATCTCGAGGCGGAACAGCGGGATGTGCGTGTCGTAACCGGTCACGCGCTCGACCGGTGCGAGCAGGTCGAACATCGACTCTTCCGCGAGGCGCGCCGCGATTTCCGCGCCGAAGCCGGCGGTCTTCGGCGCCTCGTGCACGATCACGCAGCGGCCGGTCTTGGCGACGGATTCGGCGATCGTCGCGAAGTCGAGCGGGCGCAGCGTGGCGACGTCGATGACTTCGCAGCTGATGCCTTCGCCCGCGAGCTTCTCCGCGGCTTCCAGCGTTTCCTTGACCTGCGCGCCCCACGTCACGAGCGTGAGGTCGGTGCCGTCGCGCAGCACGTAGCAGACGTCGAGCGGCAGCGCTTCGCCGTCGTCGGCGACCACTTCCTTGTACTGGCGGTAGATGCGCTTGGGCTCGAAGAAGATCACCGGATCCGGGTCGCGGATCGCGGCCAGCAACATGCCGTAGGCGCGCTGCGGCGACGAAGGCATGACCACGCGCAGGCCGGGCACGTTGGTGAAGATCGCTTCGTTCGCTTCGGAGTGATGCTCCGGCGCACGGATGCCACCGCCCCACGGCACGCGCAGCACCATCGGGCAGGTGAGGCGGCCGCGCGTGCGATAGCGCATGCGCGCGGCGTGGCAGACGATGAAGTCCACCATCGGATACATGAAGCCGTCGAACTGCGCTTCGGCGACCGGCTTCATGCCCTGCGACGCGAGGCCGACGGTGAGGCCGGCGATCGTCGTTTCGTCGAGCGGCGTATCGATGACGCGCATCGAACCGAACTGCGCGTGCAGGCCGGCGGTGGCGCGGAACACACCGCCGTTGACGCCGACGTCCTCGCCGAGCACGAGCACGCTCTCGTCGTTGCGCATCTCGTACGCGAGCGCCTGCGTGATCGCTTCGATCAGCGTGATCGCGTTCTCGGCGGGCTTGACCTGTGCGTTCATCGACGGCCCTCCAGGCTCAGCGCGTACTCGCGTTGCGCGCGGAGATCCTCCGGCATGTCGGCGTAGAGATAGTCGAACATCGCTTCAACCGGTTGCACCGGCGTTTCGAGGTAGGCGTTGATCTCGACGTCCACCACCTTGCCGCACTCCTCGATCCAGGCTTTTTCCATGTCGTCGTTCCACACCTTCTGGTCGACGAGGTACTTGCGCAGGCGGATGAAGGGCTCGCGCGTCCAGGCGTCCTTCACTTCCTGCTCGCCGCGGTAGCGACGCGCGTCGTCGGCCGTGGTGTGGTCGTGCAGGCGGTAGGTCATGAACTCGATGACGCTGCCACCCTGGCCGCTGCGCGCACGCTCGGTGGCGCGACGCATGGCCTCGAGCACGGCGATCAGATCGTTGCCGTCGACCTGCAGGCAGTACAGGCCGCCGGCGAGGCCCTTCTGCGCGAGCGTCTTCGCACCGGTCTGCGCACCGCGCGGCACGCTGATCGCCCAGCCGTTGTTGATGACGCAGAGCACGAGCGGCGAGGTGAACGCGCCCGACGCGTTGAGGCCGGCGTAGAAGTCGGTCTTCGACGAGCCGCCGTCGCCGCAGCAGGCCACCGCCACACGCGGTTCGTTGCGCAGCTTGAACGCGAGCGCCGCGCCGGAGGCCATCAGGCACTGCGTCGAGATCGGCACGCACCACGGATAGTCGTTCTTAGGGCCTTCGAAGGCGTTGCCACGTTCGTCGCCGCCCCAGTACATCAGGACGTCGCGCGGTTTGACGCCGCGCATGAACTGCGCACCGTATTCGCGATAGCTCGGCGCGAACACGTCCTCGGGGCGCATCGACGCGCCGATGCCGACGTGCGTGGCCTCGTGGCCGAGGCAGGCGGCGTACGTGCCGAGCTTGCCGGTGCGCTGCAGCGCGATCGCCGTGGTGTCGAACGTGCGCACGAACAGCATCTGCTTGAACAGCGGGAGCAGCTGGGAAGCGTCCCGGAAGGCCTCGGGAATTTCCGCGACGGGCGTGCCGTCGGGTCCGAGGTACTGCAGGTATTCGATTTCGAAACTCGCGGCGAGCGTCATCCGTGGGGTCCGGTGCGTCGGAAAGCGCACGATTCTACCGGGGGGGTCGTTAAGCGGCATTGCGCGCTGCGGCACGCAGATGCGCGAAAGGCGCGGCCGGAGCCGCGCCTTTCGACATTTCAACGCGTTGCGGCGGTCAGTGCGGCGAGCCGACCACCTTCACCGTCGCGGTCGACGCGTCGTTGGCCTTCGCCGGGTCGAGGCTGGCGGCGGTCACCTCCGCACGCAACACCAGCTGCGTCTGGTCCGCACGCATCGGCGCGACCAGGCGCAGGCCGAAGCCGCGCAGGGAACGGGCGGCCTGCGTAGCCGACGAGCACGTCGCACGGAAGCCCGTGGCGACGTCAGCCACGTTGCAGGTCCAGCCGGCGGCAGGCGTCATCGTCGCGGCGGCGGCCGGCACGTTGCCGGTCACCGTCAGCGTCGGCACCACCGCCGTGTCCGGGCCGAGGTTGGCGACGCTGATCGCGTACAGCACCGGGCGACCGCCGACGGCGACCGGCAGGCCGGCCAGCGTGGTGGCGAGGTCCGCCTTCTGCGTGATCGACAGCTGCGCAGCGGCCGCGTTGTTCGACGTGTCCGGATCGAGCGAACGCGCATCGGCCGACGCGACCAGCAGCAGCGGGCGGCCTCGCAGGGCGGTCGTCGGCTGCGCGCTGAGCGCGAACGCGGCATCGGCGTTGGCGGCGAGTGCGTCGGCGCGGCAGTCGACCGAGGTGTGGCCCGCGGTGACGACGCTCGCATCGCAGTTCCAGCCGGCCGGCGCGGTGACGGCCAGATCCGGCAGTTCCGCGTCGAGTTCGAAACCGATTTCCGGGAAGTCCGCCTGTTCCGGGCCGTTGTCGTGCAGCGTGACGTCGAAGCGCATCGGCTGGCCCGGCACGAATGCCGCGGCCTGCGCCGTCACCACGAGATCCGCGCGACGGCGCGGCACGAAGTAGGCGACGACCGGATCGTGGTCGGACAGGCGCGACGGCGAGTTCGCATCGTTGCGGTTGGTTTCCGGGAAGTCCGCATTGATGCGCGCGTGGTCGACCTGGATGTCGCGCGTGGCGACGACGAGGTCTTCGTTGACCAGCACGTGGTCGAGGCTCTGCGCGTTGCCGTCGAACGAGAACGAATAGCGCTCGTCCTGCGGTTCGACCGTCGTGAGGTTGACGAGGTTCGGTTCGACGAGGTCGTCGCCGTCGCCGTACACCGCGGTTTCCTCGTCGCGCGGCGGCGCACCGATCGTGGTGCCCATCGAGTCGGTGAAACCGTCGTTGAACTCGAACGCGTTGAAGTCGCCGAGCACGACGAGGCGGGTATCCGGCGCTTCGTGCTGGCGCGCGTCGAGGTAAGCCGCGAGGAACTCCGCCTGGCGCTGGCGCTTGCTGCGGATGCGGTCGCCGTCCGGCGTCGCGGCTTCCGCGCCGCTGAGCGAACGCTGGTGCGCGATGACGACGTTGATCGGGAACGTGCGGCCGTCGGCGTAATGCACCACCGCCTTCAGCGCGAGCGGCGGACGATCGTTGAGCAGCGACGTCGAGCCGTCCGGCGCAATGAATGTCGTGTCCTTGCCGATCTGCTGCACGTCGACGACTTCGACGCGCGGCGTGCCGGCGGCGGCCTCGCCCGTCTTCACCAGGAAGCCGACGTCGATGCCGCCCACGTCGTTACCTTCGACGAGGTAGGGCACGTAGTTCGGATTCGGCTGGCCCGCGGCGACGGCATCGTTGTTGACGCGATCGGCGACGCGCTGCAGCACCGACAGGTTTTCCATCTCGACCACGCCGAGGATGTCGGGCGTGCGCAGCGAGTCGCGAATGCCGAGCGACGCCTTCGACAGGCGACGCTCCAGCGCGGCGGCGGTGAGCTTGACGTCGCTCTTGCCGGCGTCGTCGACGTCGTCGAAGAAGCGCTCCATGTTGTAGCCGGCGACCGACACCGCATCGGCCGGCGCTTCCTTCGCCGCGCGCGGCGCGGGGCCCGGCGTCACCGCACCGATCGAGTCGGGCAGGATCTGCCAGCGGCGGAAGCTGTAGTTCAGCGGACCGGCGACGTCGGCGACATGCGCGCCGGCGGCGAGGTCGAGCTGCGTGCCGCCGAGCGCATCGCTGTCGACGGACATCACTTCCGGATTGAAGTCCCACTGCGGAATCGGCGGGATCGTGCCGGCGGGCGGCGCGTCCGGCGCCTGGATGCCGGGCTCGCGGAACGGACGCGGCACGCCGGCGACGGTGCCGTAGAACAGGCCGTTGCTGCTGCCCGTCGCCTGCGCTTCGTTGATGAAGCCGTCGGACGGCGCGGTCGCGACGAAGTCGTGCACGATCACGCGCATCGACTCGACGCGTTCCATCTGCTCGAGGCCGCCGTTCGGCGACGGGAACATCGTCGTCAGTTCGACCGGCGTCGGCAGCGGATACGTCGCGTCGTCGACCGGCGCGACCACGATGGCACCGCCGATTTCCGTGTAGGGCTGCTGGCCCGGATCGGTCGACGGCACGTATTCCTGCACCGTGCCGCGCGCGACCACCCAATGCCCGACTGCGGCGGAGGCCGGCGGCGCGCTGTTGGTGAACACGAACACGCCTTCCGAGGTGTTCGGATCGGTGTCCGCATCGACGTCGCGGCTCTGCAGGAAGAAGCCCTTCGACGTGCGACCGGTCACGATGCCGCGGGTCGCGACGACCTGGCCCACGAGCGGCGACTGCGCGCCTGCGCCCTGCACCTGCGAAATCGGAATGATCTGGAAGTCGTCGTTGACGATCGTGCCGAGGCCGTCGACATCGCCGGCGGTCGCGCCGGTCAGGCCGGACAGCACGACGTGCAGCGTCTCGTCGTTCTCGATCGCGTCGTCGCCATCGACGGTGACGCTGAGCGTGGTGCGATCGCTGCCGGCCGGAATCGTCGCCGCGGCATTCGACACGGCGACGTAGTCGCTGCCCGCGCTCGCGGTGCCGTCGGCGGTCGACCACGTGAACTGCACGCCGCTCGCGCCCGCCGCCTGGCTCAGCTTGACGGTGAACACCAGCGTGCGAGTGCCGGCGTTGCCTTCATTGACGGAGGCGTCGTCGATGCTGGCGAGGATCTGCGTGCCGCCGCAGAGATGCGACGCGCTCGCACGATTGCGCGGGTTCGGCGCACCGGTGGCGAAGTCGGTCGCGTTGTTGTTGCCGTCGACGCAGTCGTCGGTGCGGATCACCGACAGCGTGTTGCTCGGCGCGGGCGTGGGGCCGCTGCCTTCGGCGCAGGTGCTGCCGCTGCCGAACGCGACGACGTCGGCGGCGCCGACCGGGCAACCCGCGGGCAGCACGGCGTTATTGGTGACGAGGGCGACTTTGCCGGCGGTGCCGGACATCGCGATCGTGCCGGTCGCATCCGGGGTCGGCAGCGCGGGCTGCGTGCCGGCGCCGTCGGCTTCCTTCACCAGGTAGTACGCGCCGGCCGGGATGGAGCCCGACAGGTTCGTCTTCTGCCAGCTGGTGCCGGTGCTGGACGCGTACTGCACCGACCACGTCGAGACGTCGACCGCGGACGCGCCGGTGTTGTGCAGCTCGATGAAGTCGCTCTTGTACGGCGCGCCGGAATTGCCGCCGCCGCCGTAGACCTGGCTGATGACAACCTGCGCGTTGGCAGGCCCGACGATGAGCGCGGCGAGGCCGAAGCCCAGCGCCGCGAGGCGTCGCGATGACCGTTCCATGATGTCTCCCCAAATCGCCGGAGGGCGTGCCCTCCGCGTCCCCGCGCCAACGTCGCGGCCCCGTCCGCACGGGCGCCTGCCCGCGAAGCGGCCGGAATTGTGACCCGATTCCGTTGCGAAAGCGTGACGGCCGTCGCCTGCGCTACGCTGCCGGCCGTCACCGGGATCGCGCATGAGCATCGAGAACAACGAACGCCCGCTGGAGAGCGGGGTCCACACCGACCTGGCCGGTCGACTGACCTACGGCGGCTACCTCCGGCTGGACCGCCTGCTGTCCGCGCAGGAGCCCCTGTCGAACCCGCCGCAGCACGACGAGCTGCTCTTCATCACCCAGCACCAGGTCAGCGAGCTGTGGATGAAGCTGATGATCCACGAGCTGCGCGCGGCGGTCGGTTTCCTGCAGGCCGACGACGTCGACGCCTGCCAGAAGGTGTTCGCGCGGGTGAAGGGCATCCTTCGCCAGCTCACCGACATGTGGGCCGTGCTGGAGACGCTCACGCCGGCGGATTACATGAAGTTCCGCGACATCCTCGGGCCGTCGTCCGGCTTCCAGTCCCTGCAGTACCGCGCGATCGAATTCCTGCTCGGCAACAAGAACGCGCGGATGCTCGACGTCTTCGCGCATGACGCCGAAGCGCACTCGATGCTCGAGCAGCTCCTGCACGCGCCGAGCCTCTACGACGAGGCGCTGCGCTTCCTCGCCCGCCATGACCATGCGGTCCCGGCGCGCTGGCTGGAGCGCGACTGGTCGGCGACGCACGTCTCCGACCCCGAGCTGCTGCCCGTGCTCGAACGCATCTACGAGGATTCGGCCACGCATTGGGCGGCCTACCAGCTCTGCGAAGACCTGGTCGATCTCGAGACCCAGTTCCAGCTCTGGCGGTTCCGCCACATGCGTACGGTGATGCGCATCATCGGCTTCAAGCGCGGCACCGGCGGCTCGTCCGGCGTCGGTTTCCTCAAGCAGGCGCTGGAGCTTTCGTTCTTCCCGGAACTCTTCGAAGTGCGCACGCGGATCGGCGTCGACGTCGCGTCGCCGTGAACGGATTGCCCCGTTCAGCCTGAAGGCTGCTGCATCGCAACACGAACCCGCGGTTTGACGCCTGCGTCGACGTTCGGACATTCTCGGCCGGTTGCACACGCCCGCGACCTCCGCGGGCGTCTCTTCGACACGAGCAGGAAATCCCGAATGAGTGCGCAAGTACCCGATGCCGCAGAACCGATGGGCCCGCCGCTGCATGCGCCGGGCGGCCCGAACCAGACGCCGCCCGAATTCACGCAGGTCATGGGGCATCCCAAGCCGCTGTGGATGCTCTTCATGTCCGAGTTCTGGGAACGCTTCGCGTTCTACGGCATTCGTTGGGCCCTCGTGCTCTATGTCGTCGCGCAGTTCCACGGCGGCGATCCGACCGGCGAAAAGCCGGCCAGTGAGCTCTACGGCGCGTACCTCGCACTCGTCTATGCCGGCGCGATCTTCGGCGGCTTCATCGCCGACAAGCTGATCGGCTATCAGCGCTCGATCCTGCTGGGCGCCGTCATCATGGCGCTCGGCCTCTTCATGATCGCGGTGCCGAACGAGCAGGTATTCAAGCTCGGCCTCGCCACGGTCATCGTCGGCAACGGCCTGTTCAAGCCGATCATCTCGACGATGGTGGGCAAGCTCTATCGCGCCGAAGACCAGCGCCGCGATTCGGGCTTCACCATCTTCTACATGGGCATCAACCTGGGCGCGATGATCTCGCCGGTCATCACCCAGTTCCTCGCGCAGAAGATCTTCGGCACCGACGCGATGCCGTCCTACAAGATCGTGTTCATCGCCGCGGGCGTCGGCATGATCCTGTCGCTGCTGTGGTTCTGGGCGGGCCGCGGCCAGCTCAAGGGCATCGGCCTGCCGCCGGCGGGCAAGGAAGGCCTCGGCCGCACGATGATGGTCGCCCTCGGCGGCCTCGTGCTCGGCGTGCCGGCGTTTTTCTTCCTGCTGACGATCAGCGCGCACGCGCTGCAGTACATCCTGATGGCGCTGATCATCATCCCGGCGATCATGCTGGTGGTCGAAGCCATCCGCGAAGGCACCGTCGCACGCGACAAGGTGTTCGCGATGCTGATCATCTTCGTGTTCAACGTGCTGTTCTGGGCGTTCTTCGAACAGGCCGGCAGCTCGTTCAACTTCCTCGCCGACAAGATCGTCAACCGCCAGTTCGGCACCTGGGAATTCCCGGTCGCGTGGTTCCAGTCGGTCAACTCGGTGGCGATCATCACGCTCGCGCCGATCATGGCGTGGATCTGGGTGGCCATGGGCCGCGCGAATCCGTCGATCCCGCGCAAGTTCGGCCTGGGCCTGATCTTCAACGGCCTCGCGTTCCTGCTGCTGATGTTCGCGCTGACCAAGCTCGTCGATCCGCAGAGCCTGAAGATCCCGTTCTGGACGCTGTTCGTCGTCTACGTGATCCAGTCGATCGGCGAGCTCTGCCTGTCGCCGATCGGCCTGTCGATGACGACCAAGCTGGCGCCGACGCGCCTCGCCGGTTTCGCGATGGGTTGCTGGTTCCTGTCGATCGCGATCGGCAACAACCTCGCCGGCATCTTCGCGGGCGAAGCTTCGGGCGAAGGCGGCATGACCACCGCGTCCGCGCTCAGCGCCTACACGACCGGCTTCTGGCTGCTCGCGGGCTCGGGCGTGCTGCTGTTCCTCATCGCGCCGCTGGTGCAGCGCCTGATGCACGGCATCAAGTAAGCGCGACGCGCGATACGGAAAAGGCGGCCTCCGGGCCGCCTTTTTCTTTGCGAGATTACTGCGCCGTCAGCGGGCGCCGAGATCCGCTTCCGCGCGCAATTCCAGTTCGTCGAGGCGGTCGAGCAGGCGGAACAGCACGTCGCGCTCCTCCGCGGCCATGCCGTCGAGCAGGCGCTTCTCGAACGCGATGGCGAGCGGCGCGACCTCGTCGTGGATCGCGCGTCCCTCGGCCGACAGCCGCAGCACCGAGCGCCGGCGATCGTCGTCGTGGGTGTCGCGCTCGACGCGACCGGCCTCGACCAGGCCGGCAACCGCCCGGCTCACCGCGACCTTGTCCATCGCCGTGCGCTGCGCGACCTCGCCGGCCGAGAGGTCCGGATAGCGGCCCAGCACCGCCATCACCCGCCATTCGGTCACGCCGAGGTCGAACCGCTCCGAGTACATCTGCGCGATCGCGCCGCTGACGCGGTTGCTCAGCACCGACAGCCGGTAGGGCAGGAAATGCTCGAGGTCGAGGGTGGCGGGCTTCAGGCTCATGCTGCATCGCGCCTTGCAAGTAGTTTCATCTGAAACTATAAAGCTTCGACCCCGCGCCGCAAGCCCGGCGCGACCTTTTCGCTTCCCCTGAGGACTCCCCCATGAGCGCGCAACCGAATCTCGGCATGCAGGTCACCACGTTCGAGAACCCGATGGGGATCAACGGCTTCGAGTTCGTCGAATTCGCCGCACCCGACGGCCAGGGCGAGCGCATGGGCGAGTACCTGCGCAAGCTCGGCTTCGCCGCCGTCGCGCAGCACAAGGACCGCCCGATCACGCTGTACCGCCAGGGCGGCGTCAACTTCCTGCTGAACCAGACCACCGATTCCTTCGCGTCGAAGTTCGCCGAAGCGCATGGCCCGTCGGCCTGCGGGTTCGCGATCCGCTTCAGGAAGCCGACCACCGAAGTGCTGCAGCACGTCACCGCGAACGGCGGTGAGGAAGTCGAGTTCGACGGCGCGGTCGGCGCGCTCAAGATCAAGGGCATCGGCGACTGCATGCTCTATCTGATCGACGACGGCGCCGATCCGTACGAGGACTACGTCTTCTTCGAGAACGTCGAGCGCAACCCGCGCGGTTTCGGCCTGACGTTCATCGACCACCTCACACACAACGTGTTCCAGGGGAACATGCAGCAGTGGTCGGACTACTACGAGCGCCTGTTCAACTTCCGCGAGATCCGCTACTTCGACATCAAGGGCGCGAAGACGGGCCTGCTGTCGAAGGCGATGACCGCGCCCGACGGCATCGTGCGCATCCCGCTCAATGAATCGAGCGACGAGAAGAGCCAGATCAACGAATACCTGCGCGAATACAAGGGCGAAGGCATTCAGCACATCGCGCTGTTCACCGACGACATCTATGCGTCGATCGAAGCGATGCGTGAGCAGGGCATCGAGTTCCTCGACACGCCGGACACGTACTTCGATGTGATCGACCAGCGCGTGCCGAACCACCAGGAAGACGTCGAGCGCCTGCGTCGCAACAAGATCCTGATCGACGCCGACCTCGAGACCAAGCAGCGCAAGCTGCTACAGATCTTCACGCAGAACGCGTTCGGCCCGATCTTCTTCGAGATCATCCAGCGCAAGGGCAACGAAGGCTTCGGCGAAGGCAACTTCCAGGCGCTGTTCGAATCGATCGAACGCGACCAGATGAAGCGCGGCGTGCTGTAAGCCGACACGATCTCCGGCCCCTGCTCGCAGGGGCCTTTCGTATCAGGACATCGACATGACGATCGAATCGACCGGCTACCAGTCGGGCTTCGGCAACGAATTCGCCACCGAGGCCGTGTCCGGCACGCTGCCCGAAGGCCGTAACTCGCCGCAGCGCGTCGCGCACGGGCTGTACGCCGAGCAGATCTCCGGCACGGCGTTCACCGCACCGCGCCATGCGAACCGTCGCAGCTGGCTGTATCGCATTCGTCCCGCCGCGATGCATGGGCCGTTCGCACGCTACGAGGGTCGCGCCGCGACGACGTTCCACAACGATTTCGACACCGGTCCGGTCAGCCCCGACCAGATGCGCTGGAGCCCGTTGCCGCTGCCGGGTGACGACGCGGCGGTCGACTTTCTCGATGGGCTGTTCACGATGGCCGGCAACGGCTGCGCGGCGTCGCAGTCCGGCGTCGGCGTGCATATGTACGCGGCGAATCGCGACATGCAGGGCCGCTGGTTCTACGACGCGGACGGCGAGCTGCTGATCGTTCCGCAGCAGGGCCGGCTGCACATCGAAACCGAACTCGGCGTGCTCGACGTCGAGCCGCAGGAAGTCGCGCTGATCCCGCGCGGCATCCGCTTCGCGGTGAAGCTGCCCGACGGTGCGTCGCGCGGTTACGTCTGCGAGAACTTCGGTGCGTTCCTGCGTTTGCCGGACCTCGGTCCGATCGGTTCGAACGGCCTCGCCAATCCGCGCGATTTCCTGACGCCCAACGCGGCGTTCGAGGACGTCGAAGGCGATTTCGAACTCGTCGCGAAGTTCCAGGGCCATCTGTGGCATGCATCGATCGGCCATTCGCCGATCGACGTCGTCGGCTGGCACGGCAACCACGCCCCGTACAAGTACGACCTGCGCCGCTTCAACACGATCGGTTCGATCAGCTTCGACCATCCCGATCCGTCGATCTTCCTCGTACTGACCAGCCCGAGCGACACGCCGGGCGTCGGCAACATGGACTTCGTGATCTTCCCGCCGCGCTGGCTCGTCGCGCAGGACACGTTCCGCCCGCCGTGGTTCCACCGCAACATCGCCAGCGAGTTCATGGGCCTGATCCACGGCGCGTACGACGCCAAGGCCGAAGGCTTCTCGCCGGGTGGCGCGTCGCTGCACAACTGCATGACCGGCCACGGCCCCGACGCCGCGACGTTCGACAAGGCGAGCAACGCCGACCTGTCGAAGCCCGACGTCATCAAGGACACGATGGCTTTCATGTTCGAGGCGCGCTTCGTGATCCGCCCGACGCAGCAGGCGATCGACGCCGCGCATCGCCAGCGCGACTACCAGGCCTGCTGGGCCGGGCTGAAGAAGAACTTCGCGCCCTGACGCTTCGCGACGGGTTCACGGCCGCCCGCTAGGCTGCGGGCGATCCCGTCGGTGGAGCCGTCCATGAAGCATGTCGCGTCGCTGATTCTCGTCGCCGGTCTGTGCGCGTGTTCGGGCCGTCCGGCCGACACGGGCACGACGAACGGCCCCACGTCCGCATCGTCCGCGCCGGCAACCGACGCCTCGTCGAAGGCCGACCACGCATCCGCAGCGCAGACGACGAACGCCGAGCCGGCTGCGCCGACGCCGGACAGTACGTCGGCCGCGCCGGCGTCGGAGCATCAGGGCATCGCGGTGGGTGAGCCGAATCCCAGCGCGCCCGGCGGTTTTCGTCCGTCCGATGCGCCGCCTTCGAGCGGACTCGCGCACTTCGATGGCTACGGCGACATGAAGTTCGGCATGACGCCCGAGCAGGCCAAGCGCGCCTGGGGCGGCGAACTCAACGGCAGCGTGGTGGGCAATGCCTGCACGTACCTCAATCCCAAGGGCGACAAGACCAAGGACCATCTCGCTTTCATGTTCGAAGGCGGCAAGTTCGTGCGTTACGACGTCGGCAACGATCGCGACGTCGCACCCGGCGGTGGCCGGCGCGGCATGGTCGCCGACGAGATCAAGCGCCTCTATGCAGGCCGCATCACCGAAACGCCGCACAAGTACGTCGAGGGCGGGAAGTATCTGAAGGCGACGGGCCCCGGCGGCGCGGTGGTGTTCGAGACGGACGCGAAGGGCGGGGTCACCGAATGGCATGCGGGCGTCGCGCCGCAGGTCGATTACATTGAAGGCTGTTCCTGAGGATCGCCCATGCCTGACGTCACCACTTCCGCGCGGTGGTTCCTGCTCGCCCTCGTGCTGCTCATGCTCGGCGGCGATTCGGTGGTTCGCGGCGCGACGGGACTCGCGCGACGCTTCGGCTGGCCGCCGTTCGCGGTGGGCCTGGTGCTGGTCGCGCTGGCGACGTCGATTCCGGAACTCGTGGTCAATTTCTATGCGGTCGCGAAGGGGCAGGGCGAACTCGCGCTCGGCAACGCGGTCGGCAGCAACGTCGTCAATGTCGGCCTGACGCTCGCGGCCGCGGCGCTCGTTGCGCCGGTGCTCGTGCGCTGGCGTGCGTTGGCGCATCTGCTCGTCGTGCTGCTCGCGGCCACCGCGCTGGTATGGGTGATGTCACTCGACGGCCGCCTTTCGGTGCTCGACGGCGTGATCCTGGTCGTTGCGTTCGTCGCCGTGCTGGTCTTCAAGATCATGCGCAGCGCCGATGCGTCCCCCGAGGTGCATGCGGAGATCGAAGGCTTCACCCGCACGAGCGACGTGGTCGGGCTCAACCTGATCCGCATCGCGATCGCGGGTGTGGCGCTCTGGTATGGCGCGAAGCTGATTGTCGATCACGCACCGGTGGTCGGGCAGGCGATGGGGCTCACGCCGTTGCTGACGGGTTTGTTGCCCGTCGCGATCGGCACCGCTCTTCCGGAAGCCGCCGGTGCGGTGGGCGCGGCGCGACGCGGCCACGGCGATCTCGTCGCGGGCCACGTCATCGGTTCGAGCCTGGTCAACATCCTGCTCGTGCTCGGAGGCATGGCGCTGCTCTCGCACGGCCTGGCGATCCCCGCCTCGTTCGTGCGCTACGAGCTGCCGGCCGCGTTCGTCTTCGGCGTGCTGCTGCTGCCGATCCTGCGTGGTGACATGCGCGTGTCGCGTCGCGAAGGCGCTGTGCTCGGCGTAGCACTGCTCGGCTGGATCGTCTTCGAGATCCTGATGCTGCATCGCTGAGCCCCGCAGCGCGGCCGATATACTCGGCCGCATGGGTGGACGCCACGATCCAACGGCCATCGGGCCGCGCGCGGTGCGCGCGCTCGCCGACTTCTTCCGATTAGAAGCGGCGGGCGGCATCGTGCTGATCGCGGCGGCGGCGATCGCGATGATCCTCGCCAATTCACCGCTCGCAGGCGGCTACGAGGCGTTCCGGCAGATGCCGCTCGCCGTGCGCATCGGTGATGCGCAACTCGCCAAGCCGCTTCTGCTCTGGATCAACGACGGTCTGATGGCTGTCTTCTTCCTGCTCGTCGCGCTCGAGATCAAGCGCGAGGCCACCAGCGGCCAGCTCGCACGTCGCGACCAGCTCATCCTGCCGATGGTCTGCGCCTGTGCCGGCGTGGCCGTGCCGGCGCTGCTGTTCGCGGCGCTCAATCGTGGCGACGCTGACGCGATGCGCGGCTGGGCCGTGCCCACGGCGACGGACATCGCGTTCGCGCTCGGCGTGCTCGCGTTGCTCGGTCCGCGCGTGCCGGTGGGGATGAAGCTGCTGCTGTCCACGATCGCGGTGGTCGACGACCTGATCGCCATCCTCATCATCGCGCTGTTCTATTCGCACGGCCTGTCGTGGCTCGCGCTCGGCTTCGCCGCGGCCGCGCTCGTCGCGATGTTCGTGCTGAATCGCCTGCACGTGACTGCGCTTACGCCTTACCTGCTGCTCGGCGCGGTGCTGTGGCTGTGTGTGCTGAAGTCGGGCGTGCACGCGACGCTTGCGGGCGTCGCGACGGGACTAATGATTCCACACGTCGACAAGCGCAACGCGCTCGATGACGAAGTGGAGCATTCCGCGCTGGAAACGCTCGAGCATGCGCTGCATCCGTGGGTGGCGTACGCGATCCTCCCGCTGTTCGCGTTCGCGAATGCCGGACTCGCGCTGCATGGGCTGCGTCTGTCCGACGCCTTCGACCCTCTGCCGCTCGGCATCGCGCTGGGTCTCGTGCTCGGCAAGCCGATCGGCATCGTCGGTGCCGCGCTGGGACTGCGCGCCTTCGGGCTTGCACCGCTGCCCGACGGAATGGACGCGCGATCGACGCTCGGCCTTGGCCTGCTCTGCGGCATCGGTTTCACCATGAGTCTTTTCATCGCATCGCTCGCCTACGACGACGCGCTGCGCTACGAAGAAGCCGTGCTCGGCGTGCTGGCGGCGTCGGTGATCTCCGCGGTACTTGGGTACGCCTGGCTTCGGCCGACGCTCGCGAAGGTGCGCGCCTGATGCGTCACGCTCTGGTCTTCGGTGGGACGGGACAGATCGGCGAGCCGGTGATCGATCGCCTGCGTCACGCCGGTTGGCGCGTCACCGCGATCTCGCGCAACGCGCAACGCGACGAGCCCGGCGTGACGTGGCTGCAAGGCGCGTTCGACGCCATGCCGTTGCTGCCCGCACAGGTCGACGCCATCATCAGCTGCGGCCCGCTCGACGCGTTCTCGCACTGGTACGCACGCACGCCCATCGACGCCACGCGCGTGGTCGCGTTCGGTTCGACGAGCGTCGTGGTCAAGCAGCATTCCGTCGATCCCGATGAGCGCGACGTCGCGCAGCGCCTGCAGCTGGCGGAAGACCGTCTTACGTCAGCCGCACGCGAACGCCATGCTGCGATCACGCTGCTGCGCCCGACGCTGGTCTACGGCGCGGCGCGCGACGCCACCTTGAGCCGCATTGCGCGCATCGCGCATCGGGTGCGATGGTTTCCCTTGCCGCGTCGCGCGAACGGCCTTCGGCAGCCGGTGCACGTCGGCGATCTCGCGGGCGCAGCAGTCGACTGCATCACGGCGCAGGCCGCGTTCGATCGCGCCTTCGACCTGCCCGGCGGCGAGACGCTGACGTATCGCGAGATGGTCCGGCGCGTGCTGCGCGTACTCGATCCGCCGGCGCATCTGCTCGAACTGCCGTTGCCGGTATTCGAGTGGGCGGTGCGCATCGCGCAGTCGCGTGGCATCGCCACCGGTTTCGGCGATGCGGCGATCGAACGCATGCGTCGCGACTTGGTCTTCGATGCGACGCCGGCACAGGAGGCTTTCGGCTACGCGCCGCGCCCGTTCGTGCCGAAGACGTCGATGTTCCCGCGCGCCGGCTAGATTTCGGTCGGTTCGCGCACGACTTCTCGCGATTTCGCGAGGGCGCGCAGCGCGATGATCAGCACCCCGCCGAGCACCATCGCGCCGCCGACGAGCAGGCGCGGACCCGGGCGATCGCCCCAGAACACGATGCCGAGCACGACGGCGAGAACCGGCGAGATCAGCAGCCACGGCGTCACCTGCGCGATCGGATGACGCTTGACCAGCACGTAGAACAGGCCGTGGCCGAGCAGCGACGAAATGAACGCCGCGTACGCCGCGCCGACCCAGCCGACCCACGACACGTTCGTCAAACGCGCGATCGCACCCGGTTCGATGACTTCGCTGATCGCCAGCAGCGGCAGCACGCTGATCCATGCGATCCAGCCCTGCTGGCTGAAGACGTCGAGGCCCTTCAGCGGTTTCATCAGCACGGTGGCGAGCGCGAGAAACACCGCCGAGATCAACATCGAAATGAGCGACGCCGGATGGTCGAGCACGATCGGATCGAAGCCGAGCACCAGCACGCCGCCGAAACTCACCGCGATCGCGAGGCCGGTGCGCCAGCCGAAGCGTTCGCCGAGCATCACCCAGCCGAGCAGCGCCGTCATCGGCACGTAGCTCTGCATCACGATCGCCGGCGACGACAGATCGCCCGCGAGCTTGAGCGCGGTGAAGCTGAGCCCGAAGTGCAGCAGGCCGAGACAGATTGCAACGGCGAACAGCCGCGGCCATTGTCCCTGTGCGGGCGGCTTCATCAGCGGAATCAGCGCGAGCCCGAGGATGCCGAAGCGCAATGCGGTGAACAGGAACGGCGGGATCTCGCGCAGCGCGAGCGCCGACGTGAGGAAGTTGCCGGCCCACGCGAGGCAGATCAGCAGGACGAGCAACAGATCGCGACCCCCGAGGCCGCCGCCGCGTGTCGTCACCAGGCGATGCCCAGTCGACGGTATAGCTTGGCGAGCACCCACGCGGGGCCGATGAGCAGATAGGTGAGGTCGGTGAGGAAACTCGGCTTGCGGCCTTCGATCTTGTGACCGACGAACTGCCCGATCCACGCGACAACGAACACCGCGATCGCGAGGATCAGCAGACCCTGCGCGCCGAGCACGTTGAACAGAATGCGCGTCAGCAGCCCCAGCACGACGAACACGATCGCCATGCCCAGCCCGAGCGTGCGCGACTGGCGGTAATAGAACAGCGCAGCGAGCAACATCGCCGCACCGGCGAACACGCCGGCGTTGAACATCGAGCTGGGCGAGGGGATGCACCACAGCAGCGCGATCACGCTCCACAGGATCGCCGGCACGCAGATCACGTGGATGTGCTGGTTGGTGCCGTTGCGATGGTCGTCGCTGTAGCTCGCGAACCAGCGGTCGATGGGGCGGGCGGTGGCGTTCATGGCGGCGCTCCCGGAGGTTGCGTCCATGATGCCGCAGCAGCGCGTACGCCGCCGTTGCGGCGACGGGATGCTGTGCGCAACGCGCGGCTTCAGTCGACCGAAATGCCCGCCAGGCGATCGAGCGCTTCCGCGTACTTCGCGCGCGTCTTCTCGATGACCTCGGGCGGCAGCACCGGGCCCGGGGGCGTCTTGTCCCAGCCGATCGCTTCCAGGTAGTCGCGCACGAACTGTTTGTCGTAGCTCCGCGGGCTGGTGCCGACTTCGTAGGAATCGGCCGGCCAGTAGCGCGATGAATCGGGCGTCAGCATCTCGTCCATGACGTAGAGGCGGCCGTCAGCGTCGGTGCCGAACTCGAACTTGGTGTCGGCGAGCAGGATGCCGCGCTGCGCGGCGTAGTCCGCGGCGTAGGCGTAGAGGCGCAGCGTGGCGTCGCGCACGGCTTCGGCGAGCTCGGCGCCGCACAGACGCACGGCGGCGTCGAAGTCGATGTTCTCGTCGTGGTCGCCGACGGCGGCCGTGGTCGACGGGGTGAAGATCGGCTCGGCGAGCTTCTCGGCCTGACGCAGGCCGTCGGGCAGGGGGATGCCGGAGACGCGGCCGGTGCGCTGGTAGTCCTTCCAGCCGCTGCCGAGGAGGTAGCCGCGCGCGATGCATTCGATCGGCACGGGCTTGAGTCGGCGCGTCACGACGGCGCGCTTCGCATAGAGCGATGGGTCGACACCGTCCGGCAGCACGCTCGCGACGTCGATGCCGGTCAGGTGGTTGGGGACGATGTGCGCCGTCTTGCCGAACCAGAAATTGCTGATCTGGCAGAGCATCTCGCCCTTGCCGGGGATCGGGTCGGGCAGCACGACGTCGAACGCACTGAGGCGATCGGTGGCGACGATGAGGAGATGGTCGCCATCGCGCGCTGCGCCGTCGGGCAGGCGATCGGCCGGCACGTCGAACACGTCGCGGACCTTGCCGCGGTGGCGCAGGGGGAGCCCGGGAAGATCGGACGTCAGCAACGAATGGCGCATGGGCCTGTCGTGGGCACAGCCGCCTGACGGCGGCGGGCCGGGCAGTGTACGCCGGCCGCCGTCGTGCTGCAGGTACACTGCCGGCCCCGATCCCGGCGTCCGACGGCCCCGTGCGCACCACCCGCTGGTACGGCAAATTGCTGGGCTTCTTCGCCGGTGCCGCGCTGCTCCGGGCCGAGCCGCCGCTGGGTGCGCTGCTGGGCCTGCTGATCGGCCACGCGTTCGATGCCGACTGGTTCCGCCTGCGCGACGACCCCTACCGCGTGCTGCGGGTGCCCGACGACGCCAGCGAAGCCGACATCGACCAGGCCTATCGCCGGCTGATGTCGCAATACCACCCGGACAAATTCGCCACCGCCGCGCCCGAGCTGCGCCGCCGCGCCGAGATCAAGGCGCGCGAGATCAACACCGCGTACGACCGCATCCAGGCGCTGCGCAAGCCGCGCCGCTGACGAGAACCGCCATGCAATCGACCGTCATCGCCCCGTCCATCCTGTCCGCCAACTTCGCGAAGCTCGGCGGTGAGGCGGGGCTTTCGGGACTTGCCCCTAAGGCAAGTCACGCCGCCGAACGCACGGCCGCAGGCCGGGCCGTACTCGCCAGTGAGAATCCATGATGCAAACGACCGTTATTGCGCCCTCCATCCTCTCGGCGAACTTCGCCAAGCTCGGCGAGGAAGTGGACAACGTGCTGAAGGCCGGCGCCGACTGGGTCCACTTCGACGTCATGGACAACCATTACGTGCCGAACCTCACCATCGGCCCGCTGGTGTGCGAAGCGTTGCGCAAGCACGGCGTCACCGCGCCGATCGACGTGCACCTGATGGTCGAACCGGTCGATCGCATCGTGCCGGACTTCGCCAAGGCCGGCGCGTCGATGATCACCTTCCATCCGGAAGCGAGTCGCCACGTGCATCGCACCGTGCAGCTGATCAAGTCGCACGGTTGCCAGGCGGGCGTGGTGCTGAATCCGGCGACGCCGGTCGAAGTGCTCGACTACGTGCTCGCAGACATCGACATGGTGCTGCTGATGTCGGTGAATCCGGGCTTCGGCGGGCAGGCGTTCATTCCCTCGGCGCTCGACAAGCTGCGTCGCGTGCGTTCGATGATCGATGCGAGCGGTCGCGCGGTGCGTCTGGAGATCGATGGCGGCGTCAAGGCCGACAACATCGGCGAGATCGCGGCGGCGGGCGCGGACACGTTCGTCGCCGGTTCGGCGATCTTCAACGCGCCGGACTACGCCGACGTGATCGGCCGCATGAAGGCCGCGGTGGACGACGCGCGTCGTCGCTGAAAATAAGAAGGCCGGCGCCCTGCAAGAGGCACCGGCCGGGAATGATTGAGGCGTCCTGCCTCGTCCGTCGTCCCTGCGATGGCCTCCCATGCTCCGGGTCCGCGATGACATGCGAATGACAACCGCGTGCGTGATGTATGAATTGTTCGGAGTTCGAGGCATTTCGCACCGGCGCGGGTCAGCGGCTATAGTCGCGACCATGAACCGTCACGCGCACCTGCATGTCCTCGCCACGGGTTGGCGATGGTGGCCCTGAGCCACCGTCGTCCATCGCACCCGTCGTCTTTCCGAGGAAACACCGCGTGACATCGCTCGACTCGTTCAACCAGCAGGCCGCTGCCGGCCACACCCGTATTCCCGTCGTGCGCGAGGTGCTGTCCGACCTCGATACGCCGCTGTCCGTGTATCTCAAGCTCGCGGACGGGCCGCATACGTATCTCTTCGAGTCCGTCGAAGGCGGCGAGCGCTTCGGCCGCTATTCGATCATCGGCCTGCCGGCGCGACGCGTGTATGCGTTCGCCGGCAACCTGCTGGTGGTGACCGAGGACGGCGAGCTCGTCGAGTCGCGCACGGTCGACGACCCGTTCGCCGAAGTCGAAGCGCTGCGCAGTGCGCATTCGGTGCCGAAAATCGAGGGACTTCCCGGTTTCACCGGCGGCCTCGTCGGCTGGTTCGGCTTCGAATGCATCGATTACATCGAGCCGCGCCTCGCGGCGAGCGGGCGCGGCAAGACCGACGAGCTCGGCACGCCCGACATCCTGCTGATGCTCAGCGAGGAAGTCGCGGTGTTCGACAATCTCAAGGGCCGGCTGTACCTCATCGTGCACGCCGATCCGTCGCAGCCGCATGCGTTCGCGCGTGCGAACCGGCGCCTCGACGAACTCACCCATCGGCTACGCCAAGGCGGCCCCGGCTATCCCGAAACGCTGCACGCCGCGGCGCTCGACGAAGCCGACTTCGTATCCGGCTTCACCCGCGAAGGCTTCATCGCCGCGGTGGAAAAGTCCAAGGACTACATCCGCGCCGGCGACATTTTCCAGGTCGTGCTGAGCCAGCGCCTGTCGGTACCGTTCAAGGCGCGGCCGGTCGATGTGTATCGCGCGCTGCGTGCGCTGAATCCGTCGCCGTACATGTACTTCCTCGACGTCGGCGAGATGCAGGTGGTCGGCAGTTCGCCGGAAATCCTCGTGCGCCTGGAGGACGGCAACGTCACCGTGCGACCGATCGCCGGCACGCGTCGCCGCGGTGCGACGCCCGAGGAAGACGCCGCGCTCGAAGCCGAGCTTCTGGCGGATCCCAAGGAACGCGCCGAGCACCTGATGCTCATCGACCTCGGGCGCAACGACGTCGGCCGCGTCAGCGAAGCCGGCACGGTCGAAGTCGGCGAACAGTTCGTGATCGAACGCTACAGCCACGTCATGCACATCGTCAGCGAAGTGACGGGGCGTCTGAAGGAAGGTTTGAGTTACGCCGACGTGCTGCGTGCGACGTTCCCCGCCGGCACCGTCAGCGGTGCGCCGAAGATCCGCGCGCTCGAAGTCATCCGCGAACTCGAACCGATCAAGCGCAACGTCTACGCCGGCTCGATCGGCTACATCGGCTGGCACGGCGATGCGGACACGGCCATCGCGATCCGTACTGCCGTCATCCAGGACGGCCGCCTCTACGTGCAGGCGGGCGCGGGCATCGTCTACGACTCCGATCCCGCCGCCGAGTGGGAGGAGACGATGAGCAAGGGTCGCGCGCTGTTCCGGGCGGTGGCACAAGCGGCGCAGGGCCTCTGACGCATTAAGAAAGTTTCATGGGCGGGCCATCGTGCGCGTAGGCGCGCGGGCGCAGGTTGGGTTGGCGGGCGCAGGACGTCCGCCCGAATCGAATCCCACCTGTTCCAGGAGCCCACCATGAAGCTGCGCACCGCTCTGCTCACCGTCGCCCTGACCGCCGTGACCGGCGCCGCGTTCGCCGCGCCGCAGGCGACGCCCGCGACCCCCGCCACGCCGGCGACCCCGGCCGCCCCGGCGAAGTCGACCATGCATCATTCGACCAAGCACCACGCCAAGCATCACCACTCGACCAAGCACCACAGCGCGAAGCACGAGTCGGCGAAGATGGAAAAGGCCGAGGAGGCCAAGGAAGCCGCGTCGAAGAAGTGATCGACCGCTCGACGAAAAAGCCCCGCTTCGGCGGGGCTTTTTTGTGGGCGCGCTTCATTACCGAACTTTCAGTCCCTCGCCATCGCCGCGCCAAGCGCCGCGGCGCAATCTGGATTCCGAGGCGGCATCGACCGCCGGCCATCGCACCATCACTCGTCGAGAGGAAGACCACCATGAACATCCGCACCGCTCTGCTCGCCCTAGCTGCCGTCGCGTTCACCGGCTCGGCGTTCGCCGCTGCGCCGGCACCGGCCCCGGCCAAGACCGAAACCAAGGCCGCCGCCGCGGCCCCGGCGAAGGCCGCCCCGGCCAAGGCTGCGCCGGCCAAGACCGTCGCGAAGGCCGCTCCCGCCAAGGCCGCCCCGGCCAAGGACGCGAAGAAGCCGGCCGCGAAGAAGGACGAGAAGAAGACCGGCTGATCGAGCCCGGCGTCCCCCGGCCCCGGAAACCCCCCCGGGACCGCGATACCCCGCCGGTTCCCCCGGCGGGGTATCTTTTTTCCCGACACGCGAACTGCCTGCCATGCGCATCCTCCTCGTCGAAGACGACCCGCACACCGCCGCGTTCATCGCCAAGGGCCTACGCGAGGACGGGCACGCGGTCGACCACGCCGACAACGGCCGCGACGGCCTGTTCATGGCGACCACCGAGGCCTACGACGCGCTCGTACTCGATCGCATGCTGCCGGGCCTCGACGGCCTCACGCTGCTCAAGACCGTCCGCGGCGCGGGCAGCCAGGTCCCGGTGCTGCTGCTCACCGCGCTCGGCGATGTCGACCATCGCGTCGAAGGCCTGCGCGCCGGTGCCGACGACTACCTCGTCAAGCCGTTTGCATATTCCGAGCTCAGCGCACGCCTGGATTCGATCGCGCGTCGCGGCGCGTCCGGCGGCAGCGAGCCGACCAAGCTGCGCGTCGCGGATCTCGAGCTCGACCTGCTGAGTCGCGAAGCGCGACGCGGCGAGAAGCGCATCGAACTGCAGCCGCGCGAATTCCGCCTGCTCGAATACCTCATGAAGCAGGCCGAACGCGTGGTGACGCGCACGATGCTGCTCGAAGCCGTGTGGGACTATCACTTCGATCCGCAGACCAACGTCATCGACGTGCACATCAGCCGCCTGCGCCAGAAGATCGACGCCGGCTTTCCCAAGCCGCTGCTGCACACCGTGCGCGGCGCCGGCTATCGCCTCGGCACCTGACGCGTGATCGCGCTGACGCGATCGACCAGCGCGCGGCTCGCGATCGCGGTCACGCTGTCGTTCTTCGTCGCGTTCGTGGTGCTCGGCGTCGGCGTGCGGTTCGCGGTATCGACACTGCTCGATGGCGACACCCGCGACGTGGTGCGCGCCGACGAAGCCGGCCTGCTCGAAATCGCGCGCGACGACGGACGCCACGACTTCATCGAGGAAGTGCGCAGTCGCGTCGAATCCGACGACGACGCGGCCGTCTACGGACTGTTCGATGCCGCGGGGCGTCGCATCGCCGGGCCGCTCGCGCATCTGCCCGCGCCACACAATCCGCGCGGCTGGGTCGAGTTCGCGCAGAGCGATGACGGCGGCGACGTGCGCGTCATCACACACCAGCATCGCTTTCGCGACGGCCTGACGCTCGTCACCGGCCAGCGCACGCGGTCGCAGGATCGATTCCTCGCGCTGATGTTGCGCACCGCGCTCGCCGCTGCGCTGGTGGCGGCCACGCTCGGAGGACTCATCGGTTGGCTGACGTCGCGTTGGGTGTCGCGGCGCCTGAGCGATCTCGACGAAACCGCCGAGCGCGTGGGTGACGGCGAACTCGGGCTGCGCGCGCCCGTCGATGGCAGCGATGACGCGTTCGATAGGTTGTCGCGACGCTTCAACGCGATGCTCGACCGCATCGAAGACCTGCTCGGCGGTGTGCGCCACGCGACCGACCACATCGCACACGACCTGCGCACGCCGCTGACGCGCCTGCGCAACCGTCTCGAGGAGGCGCGTCACCGCGACGACGAGGCCCGCACACGCGCGCTCGACGCCGCGCTCGTCGAAACCGACCAGCTGCTGCAGGCGTTCGGCGCACTGCTGCGCCTTGCCCGCATCGAAGCGCAGCCGGCGGTCGCGGATGAGCCGGTGCTCGACCTCGCCGAACTCGTCGACGACGCCGCGGAGCTCTACACGCCGAGCGCGCTGGAACGCGGCCTCGACCTCGAATCGCATGCCGTCTCGTCCCGCGTGCGCGGCGATCGCGACCAACTGTTCCAGGTGATCGTCAACCTTCTCGACAACGCGCTGAAGTACGCACCGGAAGGCAGCCGTGTGCGCATCGAATTGTCGCGCGACGACGGCAGTGCACTGCTGCGCGTCGACGATGAAGGGCCGGGCGTGCCCGAGTCCGAACGCGAGCGCGTGTTCGATCGGTTCCAGCGTCTGGAGACGCATCGAGGCTCGCCGGGCATCGGCCTCGGCCTGAGTCTGGTGCGTGCGATCGTGCTGCGCCACGGGGGACAGGTGCGACTCGTCGATCGCGGCCCGGGTCTGGGTGTGTGCATCAACCTGCCGCTTGCGGGCTGAGTACGCGCCGCGTCAATCGGCGATGCGCCACGTGTTCGAATAGACGTTCATCTGCTCGCCGCGCACGAACGCCACCAGCGTGATGCCGCTGCGTTCGGCGAGATCGATCGCGAGCGTCGTCGGCGCGGAAATCACCGCGACCACGCCCATCCCGGCGCAGGCCGCCTTGTGTACGAGTTCGTACGAGGCGCGCGAACTCAGCGCGAGGAAACCCGATGGACGCGCAGTTCGGGCGAGCGCGCCGACCAGCTTGTCCAGCGCGTTGTGCCGGCCGACATCCTCGCGTACGAGAAGGTCGCGCCCGGATACCCACGCCGCAGCGTGCACACCGCCACTCTCGCGATTGAGCGGTTGCGCCTCCTGGAGGCGACGCATGCCGTCGACGATATCGGTCGCACGCACGCGCGTGTCGTCGCGCACCGCCGGCGGCTCCCGCAGCGTCTGCTGCAGCGATTCGAGCCCGCAGAGCCCGCAGCCGCTGGCGCCGGCGAGATGCCGCCTGCGCGACGCCAATCGGTCGAAACAGTCCTGCGACACGGCGAGTTCGAGCGCGATGCCCTGCGTGCTGCGTTGCACGTCGACGAGCCGTAGCTGCGACGCCTCGTCGACGATGCCTTCGTTCAGCGAGAAGCCGAGCGCGAAATCGTCGAGATCGGCGGGCGTCGCGAGCATCACCGCATGCGCGAGGCCGTTGTAGGCGAACGCGATCGGCTGTTCGGCGATGACGGCATCGTCGAACGCGTGGCGGCCGGCACCATCGACCCGCAACGCGGCACGGCGACCCAACGCGTCGGAAGGCAGCCCGCTCACGCGGCGACGGTGCCGGCCGCGCTCGGCGTCAGCCGCACGTCGATGGCCTTTGACGTCGGCGTGCCCGCGCGCTCGGCCACGCTGTCGAGCGGCACCAGCGGATTGGTTTCGGGGAAGTAGCTCGCGAGGCAGCCGTCGGGAATGTCGTACTCGACCAGCGTGAAGCCGCGAACGGTACGTTCGCCGTCGTGCCAGACCGACGTGATGTCGACCAGCTGCCCCGACTGCAGGCCATGCTTGGCGAGATCGCGCGCATTGATGAAGCAGACGCGGCGCAGGCCGAGCACGCCGCGATAGCGGTCGTCGAGGCCGTAGATCGTCGTGTTGTACTGGTCGTGCGAGCGCACGGTCATCAGCTTGAACGGCGTGATGTTCGCGTCGTCCTGCAACGCGTGTACGAAGAACCCCGCGCGGCCGCTCGCGGTCGGAAACGCGCGCTCGCGGCCGGGATGGTGCAGGTGGAAACCACCGGGACGACGAACGCGTGCATTGAAGGCTTCGAAGCCCGGCACCACGCGCTCGATGCGCTCGCGGATGCGGTCGTAATGCGACACCAGCTCCATCCACGGCACCACGCTGTGCGGCAGCGTTGCCACGGCGAGATGCGCGACGATCGCCGGCTCCGACATCAGGTGCTCCGACGCCGGCGCCTTCAGGCCGGACGAGAGATGCACCATGCTCATCGAGTCCTCGACGCTCACCGCCTGGCGTCCGCCCGCCTGCTCGTCGATCTCGCTGCGTCCGAGGCAGGCGAGGATGTAGGCCTCGCGCCCGTGCACGAGATGCGATCGATTGAGCTTGGTCGACACATGCACGGTGAGATCGCATCGACGCAGCGCCTCGGCGGTGCGCGCGGTATCGGGGGTCGCGGCGGCGAAGTTGCCGCCCATCGCGAACAGCACCTTCGCGCGGCCGTCGAGCATCGCTTCGATGCCGGATACGACGTCGTGCCCATCCGCGCGCGGCGGTTCGAACCCGAACTCGGCCTGCAGCGCATCGAGGAAAGCTGTCGACGGCTTCTCGTAGATGCCCATCGTGCGATCGCCCTGCACGTTGGAATGTCCGCGCACGGGGCATGGCCCGGCGCCGGGCTTGCCGATGTTGCCCTTGAGCAGCAGCACCGCCATCAGCATCTGGATCGTCGCCACGCTGCGGCGATGCTGGGTGATGCCCATGCCCCAGCAGAAGATCGTGGCGTTGCTGGCGTCGTAGATGGCTGCAGCCTCTTCCAGCTGCGCGCGCGTCAGGCGCGACTGCGCTTCGATCAGCGGCCACGACTGCGCGGCGAGATGCGCGGCGAACGCGTCGAAGCCGGTCGTGTAGGTCGCGATGAAGTCGTGGTCGAGCGTGCCGCGCTCGACCAGCGCCTTTGCGACGCCCGTCAGCGCGGCGAGATCGCCGCCGATGCGCGGCGTGTAGTAGTCGGTCGCGATCTTCGTGCTGCCGCCCGTGAGCATCTCGGTCGGGCTCTGCGGATGCGCGAAGCGCTCCAGCCCGCGCTCGCGCAACGGGTTGAACACGACGATGCGGCAGCCGCGGCGCGCGGCCTCGCGCAGCTCGCCGAGCATGCGCGGATGATTCGTGCCGGGGTTCTGGCCGAAGATGAAAATTGCTTCGGCGTGTTCGAAATCCTCGAGCAGCACCGAGCCCTTGCCGCTGCCGATCTGCTCGGTGAGCGCGACGCCCGATGCCTCGTGGCAGAGATTCGAGCAGTCGGGCAGGTTGTTGGTGCCGTACTCGCGCACGAACAGCTGGTAGAGGAACGCCGCTTCGTTCGACGTTCGACCCGACGTGTAGAACAGCGCCTCGTCCGGGCTGGCCAAACCGTTCAGGTGCTCGGCGATGCGCGCGAATGCCTCGTCCCACGCGACGGGTACGTAGCGATCGCTCGCAGCGTCGTAGCGCATGGGCTCGGTCAGTCGGCCCTGCGCTTCGAGCCAGTGATCGGTCTGCGCGGCGAGTTCGGTGACCGTGTGCTGCGCGAAGAAGTCGCGCGTGACGCGATGCGCCGTCGCCTCGGCCGCCACGGCTTTGACCCCGTTCTCGCAGAACTCGAAGGTCGAGTTCGGATTGCGATCGGGCCAGGCGCAGCCGGGGCAGTCGAAGCCGTCGTCCTGGTTCGTGCGCAGCAGCGCCCGCGTGCCGCCCGCGACGATCCCTTCCTCGCGCAGCGCCTGCCACGAGCGGCGCAGCGAGTCCCAGCCGCCGGCCGGTCGCGTATAGGGCTTGAAGGTGCGGTCGGTCATGGCGGCGATCGTCGAACGGACGGTGATTTAAGCATCCGGCGCGCGACCTGGCTGCATCGTGCGCGCGTCGCGCCACGGCGGGCGCGACGTTCCATCCGCGCGGTCGCGCCGCCCGCGGCGAGCCGGTACAGTAGGCGCATGCACCGCCGCGCGACCCTCCCGTTCCCGCATGCCGACGCCGCTTGGCGATGGTGGCCCCGCGCCATCGTCCGTCCTGCCCCGTCGCCGTCCGAGGAACACGCGCGTGCCGTTCGCTCCACGTCCTGATTCGAATCCCGCCTACCTTGCCCTGATCGACCGCCTCGCTGCGGCCGGCCAACGCGCAGCCGTGGGGACTGGACAACGATGGCGACGAACCGCATGCGGTTTCGTCGACCTCGCTGACCCCTATTACGTGGATTGACCCATGCTGTTGATGATCGACAACTACGACAGCTTTACCTGGAACCTCGTGCAGTACCTGCAGTCGCTCGGGGCCGAGGTGAAGGTGGTGCGCAACGACGAGCTGTCGGTCGCGGAGATCGATGCGCTCGCGCCGGAACGCATCGTGATTTCGCCGGGCCCGTGCACGCCGAACGAGGCGGGCGTCTGCGTCGACGTCATCCGCGAACTCGGGCCGCGCATTCCGACGCTCGGCGTCTGCCTCGGCCACCAGTCGATCGGTCAGGCCTACGGCGGCGACGTGGTGCGTGCGAAGACGATCATGCACGGCAAGACCTCGCGCATCCGGCATGAAGGGCAGGGCGTGTTCGCCGGCCTGCCGGACGCCTACGAAGCGACCCGCTATCACTCGCTCGTCGTCGCGAAGGGCACGCTGCCCGCATCGCTCGAAATCACCGCGTGGACGGAAGATGACGCGGGCGGCTTCGACGAGATCATGGGGCTGCGCCATCGCGAGCACCCGGTCGAAGGCGTGCAGTTTCATCCCGAATCCATCCTCACGCAGCACGGTCATGCGCTGCTGAAGAACTTCCTGGAGCGCTGACGATGCCGATCACGCCCCAGCAGGCGCTGCAGCGCACGATCGAGCACCGCGAGATCTTCCACGACGAGATGGTCGAGCTGATGCGCATGATCATGCGCGGCGAGGTCAGCCCGACGATGACGTCGGCCATCCTCACGGGCCTGCGCGTCAAGAAGGAAACCGTCGGCGAGATCGCCGGCGCCGCGCAGGTGATGCGCGAGTTCGCGATGCCGGTCGACGTCGCCGACCGCACGCACATGGTCGACATCGTCGGCACCGGCGGCGACGGCGCGAGCACGTTCAACATCTCGACGGCGAGCATGTTCGTGGTTGCGGCGGCGGGCGCGAAGGTCGCCAAGCACGGCGGCCGCAGCGTGTCCTCCAGTTCGGGCAGTGCGGACGTGCTGGAGTCGCTCGGTGCGCATATCGAGCTGCAGCCGGCGCAGGTCGCGCAGTGCATCGAACGCACTGGCATCGGCTTCATGTTCGCGCCGCTGCACCACCCGGCGATGAAGGTCGTCGCGCCTGTGCGTCGCGAGATGGGTGTGCGCACGTTGTTCAACATCCTCGGGCCGCTCACAAACCCCGCGGGCGCGCCGAACATTTTGCTCGGCGTGTTCCATCCCGACCTCGTCGGCATCCAGGTGCGTGTGCTGCAGGAGCTCGGTGCGCAGCGCGCGATGGTCGTCTGGGGCCGCGACGGCATGGACGAACTCTCGCTCGGTGCGTCCACGCTGGTCGGGGAACTGCGTGACGGTGTGGTGCGCGAGTACGAGGTGCATCCGGAAGACTTCGGTATCGCGATGGCCGCGAGCCGCAATCTGAAAGTCGCCGATGCGATGGAATCGCGCGCGATGCTGATGCTCGCACTCGACGACACACCCGGCCTGCCGCGCGAGATCGTCGCGCTCAATGCCGGTGCCGCGCTGTATGTCGCCGGTCTCGCCGAATCCGTCGCCGACGGCATCGCGCTGGCGCGTCGCACGATCGCGTCGGGCGCGGCGCGCGACAAGCTGCACGAATTCGTCGCGACGACGAAGGAGTTGGCCGGATGAGCACGGGATTCGCCAAGACGCCGGCGCCGCCGTACTGGCTGGTGTCGTTCACCTCGCAGCGCAACGACGTCAGTGCCGACGCCTATGGCGAAGCGGCCGAACGCATGATCGCGCTGGCGGCGACGCAGCCGGGTTTCCTCGGCGTGGAGTCGGTGCGTGGCGACGACGGCTTCGGCATCACGCTGTCGTACTGGAAGGACGAGGCGTCGATCGCCGCGTGGCGCCAGCATGCGGAACACACACCGGTGCGCGAGTACGGTCGCGCCCACTGGTACGACCATTTCGAAGTGCGCGTCGCCAAGGTCGAGCGCGCCTACGGACTCAGGACTCATCGATGAGCGACATCCTCGCCACCATCCTCGCGCGCAAGCACGAGGAGGTCGAACAGCGCAGTCGCGTGCGCTCGCTTGCGGATCTCAGGGCGCGTGCAGCCGACATGCCGCCTCCGCGCGGCTTCGTGGACGCGATCCGCGCGAAGCACGCGGCCGGATTGCCCGCGGTCATCGCCGAAGCGAAGAAGGCGAGCCCGTCGAAGGGGCTGATCCGTCCGGATTTCGATCCCGCCGAAATCGCACGCAGTTACGAAGCCGGCGGCGCAGCCTGCCTGTCGGTGCTGACCGATGTCGACGTCTTCCAGGGCAGCAACCTGTATCTCGGCCTCGCGCATCGCGCGTGCTCGCTGCCGCTGCTGCGCAAGGATTTCACCGTCGACCCGTATCAGGTCTACGAGGCGCGTTTCATCGGCGCCGACGCGATCCTGCTGATCGTCGCCGCGCTGGAGGATGGCCCACTGGTCGAGATGGCGAACCTCGCGCACGAGCTCGGCATGGACGTGCTCGTCGAAGTGCACGACATCGACGAACTCGAGCGTGCGCTGCAGACCGATTGCCCGCTGATCGGCGTCAACAACCGCAACCTGCGCACGTTCGAGGTGTCGCTCGACACCACGCTCGAACTCAAACAGGCGGTGCCGACCGATCGCATCCTCGTCACGGAGAGCGGCATCGCGACGACCGCAGATGTCGCGAAGATGCGCAGCGCCGGTGTCGAGACCTTCCTCGTCGGCGAGAGCTTCATGCGCGAGAAGGATCCGGGCGCGGCCCTGCAGCGGTTGTTCGCATGACGCTGGACGCGCCGCGCTATCCGTCGCCCGCGAGCGACGCGCCGCTGATCGTGTTCGATTTCGACCACACGCTCTACGACGGCGACTCGGGCAGTCATCTCTTCGCATGGCTGATCCGGCGAAGCGCGTGGCGCATGCTGCTCGCGCTGCTGATCGCGTCGATCGCCGGGCCGATGATCGCGTTCCTGCCGACGCGTCGGCACGGCATCGGCGCGTTCGCGTGGGCGGGCACGGTGTTCGAGCGCGAGTCGTTCGACGCGCTGATCGATCGCTACGTCGCCGAAAACGTCGACGGCATCCGCGCGCGTCTTCTTCCAGTGGCGCTCGACGTCTTCCATCGCCATCGCCTCGCCGGCGACAACGTCGTCGTCGCGACCGGCGCACCACCGCGCCTCGCGCGCGCCATCCTCGCGTTTGCCGCGCATGAGGACGTGCCGGTCATCGGCACCGAAGTCGAACGCGTGTTCGGCGGCATCCGCGCGGCACGTCATTGCCACCATGCGATGAAGATGACGATGCTGCGCGACGCCGGGTTCCGCGGCGACATCGCCGCCGCCTATTCCGACAGCACCGCCGACCTGCCATTGCTGCAGGCGGCACGGCGTCCCGTCGTCGTCAATCCGAAGGAAAAGGGCGTCGCGTTCTTCCGCGAGCGCCTGCCCCCGGGAACGCCCATGCTCAACTGGGGTTGCCCGGGCCGCGCCGGCGACGCGGTGTCCGCCGACGCCTGAGGCGTTCGCTCAGCGCGATCGCCCGTCGAACGGCACGCGCTCGATCGTGTCGAGGTCGACGTCTTCGAGGCAACGCACATTGATCGCGGCCATCGCCTGGCCGGTCGGCCCGGTGCCGCGACCGAACGGCTGGCAGCCGCACGCCGGGCAGAACAGGTGCTGGATCACGTGCTTGTTGAAGCGGTATTCGCTTAACGACGCTTCGCCTTTTTCGACGTGCAGCGCATCGCGCGGCACGAACCACAGCAGCATGCCCTTGCGCTGGCAGTGCGAGCAGTTGCACTCGATCACGCGGTCGATCGTGCCGTCGACGCGATAGGCGACCGCGCCGCAGTGACAGCTTCCCGTATGCATGACGTCTCCTCGGGCGACGCGAAGTGCGGTCGCGATGCGGTGGAAGTTGGTGTCAGTCGCCGAGCAGCTTGGCGAAATGCAGCGAGGCGTCGCTGTAGCCGCAACCTCGGTAGAAGGACTGCGCGCTGTCGCGGCTCGAGGCGGTCGTCACTTCGATGCGCGCGGCACCTGCCTGACGCGCGATCGATTCGACCTCGCGCAGCAGCCGGCGGCCGACGCCTTGGCGCTCGCACTCCGGCATGACGACCAGCGCGGTGATGCGCGCCTGCTCGGCGCCGCGGGCGAGGGAGTAACGCAGTTCCAGCCCGGCCAGCCCGCAGGCGTGGCCGCCGATCTCGGCGAGCAGCAGCCGCTGGCGCGGATCGGCGAGCACGACCGTGATGCGCTCGGCCGCTTCGTCGCGGTTGCAGGGGTAGCCCAGTACTTCGAGGAGGTGGGCGACGTCGCTGGCGTCGCCGATCCGCGCGTCACGCACGCGGATCCCGTCGGGCGCCTCCTCGTAGAGGCCCATCGTTCAGCGGGTACCGTAGAGGACGACGGTCTTGCCGCGGGCGTGGAGCAGGCCGTCGGCCTGGAGCTTCTTGAGGACGCGGCCGGCCATTTCGCGCGAGCAGCCGACCAGGCGCGACAGCTCCTGGCGCGACACGCGGATCTGCGTGCCCTGCGGATGGCTCATCGCCTCCGGCTCCTTGGCCAGGTCGTGCAGGGTGCGCACGATGCGGTCGGTGACGTCGAGGAAGGCCAGGCGGCCGGCCTTGCGCGAGGTGTCGAGCAGGCGGCGGGAGATCTGGGCGCCGATCGAATAGAGCAACTTGGGCGCGTCGGTCGACAGCCGGGTCATCAGCAGGTCGTAGAAGCGCTCGTGGCCGATCTCGGCCAGTTCGGTCGCGGTGCGGGTCCGCAGCGTGACCTCGCGCTTGTCGCTCTCGATGAACAGGCCCATCTCACCGACGAACTGGCCCGGGCCGAAGTAGCCGAGGACCAGCTCCCGGCCGTCCTCTTCCTCGTTGATGATGCTGACCGAGCCGGAGATGACGTAGTACAGCGTCGTTGCGGCGTCGCCCGGGCGGAAGACATCGGTGCGGGACGGATAGCGACGGCGGTGGCAGTGCGCCAGGAACCGGTCGATCGCCGCTTGATCGGGCATCAACGGGCTCTGCGGACGACGCGCCGTGTGCTGGTGAGCCAGGTCGGGGGACATGGGCAGGATCCAGAGGAATTAACCGACTATATAGACCATCACGGGGAAAGGGCCAATCCCGTCACTGATTGCTTTTGCCCACCGTTCCAGCCCCGATCGCATGGCGTTGCCGGGTGTTCGTTCCCCCATCACCCCGCTTGCCCCATAATTCCGCGCCTTCGTCCAACCACCGGGATCCACGCACGTGGTCAAGCCACTGCCGCGCCTGCGGCTCCAGGGATTCAACAACCTGACCAAGGCGCTGTCGTTCAACATCTACGACATCTCCTATGCCGCGTCCGAGGACGAGCGTCAGCGGTATATCCAGTACATCGATGAGGCGTACAACGCGGACCGGCTGACGCAGATCCTGACGGACGTCGCCGAGATCATCGGCGCCAACATCCTCAACATCGCGCGCCAGGACTACGACCCGCAGGGTGCGTCGGTGACGATCCTCATTTCCGAGGAGCCCGTCATCGACAAGCGCGACGCCGGCAAGGAGCTGATCTCCGACGCCGTGGTCGCGCACATGGACAAGTCGCACATCACGGTGCACACGTATCCGGAAACGCATCCGGACAACGGCATCGCGACGTTCCGCGCCGACATCGACGTCGCGACCTGCGGCGTGATTTCGCCGCTGAAGGCGTTGAACTACCTGATCGAGAGCTTCGAATCCGACATCGTGATCATGGACTACCGCGTCCGTGGCTTCACGCGCGACATCAAGGGCAAGAAGCACTTCATCGACCACAAGATCAATTCGATCCAGGACTACCTGGCGAAGAACATCCGCAATCGTTACGAGATGCTCGACGTCAACGTCTACCAGGAAAACATCTTCCACACGAAGATGCACCTGAAGGAATTCGACCTCGACACCTACCTGTTCGAAGAGAAGGCGAAGAACCTCTCGTTCAAGGACCGGATGAAGATCGAGGCGCGCCTCAAGCGCGAAATCGAAGAGCTCTACCACGGCCGCAACCTCGTCGACTGACGGGGGCGACCGAAACGAAAAGGCCGGCGTAATCGCCGGCCTTTTTCATTGCCCGATGTGTTTGGGTCACACGCGATAGGCGACCGTCTTCATCACCTTCGACGCCGCCGCCATCAGCTGCGGAATCGGCATCGGCAGCACGCGTGCACCCGCGGCTTCCGCGTTGTCGGCGTGGCGCGCTTCGTCGTCCTTCATCACCTCGAGGATCGCGCGGCTGCGCACGTCGGCCGGCGGCAGCGACGACAGGTGTTCGTCGATGTGCGCTTCGACCTGGCGTTCGGTCTCGACGACGAAGCCGAGATTCCACCCGTCGCCGCGCAGGCCGGCGGCGAGGCCGATCGCGTACGAGCCGGCGTACCACAGCGGGTTGAGCAGGCTCGGCTTACTGTCGAGTTCGCGCAGTCGCTCGGCGCACCAGGCGAGGTGATCGGTTTCCTCCTGCGCGGCGTGCAGCAGGTGATCGCGTGTGCGCGCATCGCGGGCGACCGACGCCTGGCCGACGTACAGCGCCTGCGCGCAAACCTCGCCGACGTGGTTGATGCGCATCAAGCCGGCGGCGTGTCGGCGTTCGGCATCGTCCAGGACGATATCGGCGTGATGCTCGGAGGGATTCGCGCGCAGCGCCGGCGGATCGCCCGCCACGGTTTCCAGTGCGCGCTGTGCGGTGTCGATCCAGCGATCGAGCGGCGAAAGGCGTCGGGTCTGCATGCGCGCAGTCTACTGCGGCGCTGCATCGGCCCCGTCGAGATGGTCCGCCAGGAACTCGAGCGGATGACGGACGGGCAAGGTCGTGCCGTTCGCAAGGTGCAGGCGGCAGCCGATGTTCGCGCTCAGGATCTCGCGCACATCAGTCGCCTCGGCCTGCGCGACGAGCGGCGCGCGGAACGACGCGGCGCGTTCGGCGTCGGTGAGCATCGCGGTGCCGGCTGCGCCGCAGCAACCGAAGCCGGCGTCGAGATCGATGACGTCGAGCTGCGGCACGCGGGAGAGCAGGCGTCGCAGTGCGGGGCTGCTGCGCACGACGTTGCGCTGCGTGCACGGCAGATGGAGTGCAACGCGCGCCGTTGCGGGGCGGAAATGCAGGCGATCGGCATGTCGCGCGAGCAATTCGATGGCATCGATCGTTTCGGTCGACGCGGGGAGCGCGGCGGCGATTGAATCATGGCAGCCGCTCGCCAGCGTCACGACGAGCGGGGCGTCTGCGAAGGCATTCGCGTTCGTGCGGGCGAGTTCGGTTGCGGTATCCGTCGCGCCGGCGTGCGCGTGCAGTGCGCCGCAACAGGTTTGGTTCTTGGGAATGGCGAGGTCGATATGGCAGGCCGCGAGCAGTCGCCGCAGCGCATCGCGGGTCGTCGCTTCATATGTGCGTGCGACGCAACCCACGAAGAGGGCCGCGCGCGTCCGGGTCGGCGCGGAGGATTGAGGCGATGCCTTGCGACCCGGAGCACTGACGGGGCGTGGCAGCGGTCGCAGCGCTGCGGGCAACATCGAGTACGTCAGGCGATAGATTGTCAGCAGAACCGACAGCGCGCGCGGACGCCGGGCCAGCGCCTCGATCGCCCGCTGAGGCCAGCTGGCGCCGCGGCGCTCGCGTTGGCGGGTCCGAGCCGCCTGCAGAAGTGCTCCGTACCGCACCCCGGCCGGACACACTGCCTCGCAACTTCGGCATGCGAGGCAGTGATCAAGGTGGCCATCGCCTGCGGGCGTCGGCTCCAGCGCGTCGAGCGCCCAGCCCCGCGCGAGCGCGATGCGGCCTCGCGGCGACTCGGTCTCCAGCCGGTCCCGCCGGTAGGTGGGGCAGGCCGGCAGGCACAGGCCGCACTGCACGCACTGGTCGGCCAGCGCGACCAGCGGGTCGGCCGAGGGCGGTCGGGGCAGGGGCATGGCGGGCGATGCTAGCGCGGTCTTGACGCGGCTTGCACGCGCTGGCCGGGGCCGCTAGAATTCCGCTTCTTTGTTCGCGGGACTCCGGTCCCCCACAACGCGCGGCGAAGTTCGGACGCCTTCCGGCGCTCCCAATCAGCCCGACCAGGCACCCACCAAGAGTTTTGTCATGAAGACCTTTATCGCCAAGTCCGAGACCGTCCAGCGCGACTGGTATCTCGTCGACGCCTCCGGCAAGACCCTGGGCCGTCTGGCCTCGGAGCTCGCCCGCCGTCTGCGCGGCAAGCACAAGCCCGTCTACACCCCGCACGTCGACACCGGCGACTACCTCGTCGTCGTGAACGCCGACAAGATCGCGGTGACCGGCAACAAGCTGGCCGACAAGAAGTACCACCGTTTCACCGGCTACGTCGGCAACCTGAAGACCGAGACCCTCTCGCAGGCGCTTGAGCGCCATCCGGAGCGCGTCATCGAGATCGCCGTCAAGGGCATGCTGCCGAAGGGCCCGCTGGGCCGCGCGATGTATCGCAAGCTCAAGGTCTACAAGGGTGCCGAGCACCCGCACGCCGCGCAGCAGCCGCAGCCGCTCGATATCTAAGGTCCGACGAACATGGCAACCCAGCAGAATTACGGCACCGGCCGCCGCAAGTCCTCCACCGCCCGCGTGTTCCTGCGCAAGGGCACGGGGCAGATCACTGTCAACCAGCGTCCGCTGGACGAGTTCTTCGGCCGCGAGACGGCGCGCATGATCGTGCGCCAGCCGCTCGAGCTGACGAAGTCGAGCGAGCAGTTCGACGTGATCGTGACCGTCGCCGGCGGCGGCATCACCGGCCAGGCCGGTGCGATCCGTCTCGGCATCGCGCGCGCTCTGGTCGAGTACGACGAAGGCCTGAAGGGCGACCTGCGCCGCGCCGGCTTCATGACGCGCGACGCCCGTGAGGTCGAGCGTAAGAAGGTCGGTCTGCACAAGGCCCGCCGCGCCACGCAGTTCTCGAAGCGCTAATCGCGTTTCACCGGATGCTGGCGGTCTTGCCGTCAGCATCCATCGCGGTAAAATTCGCGACATAGCCCCGTCGCCAAGCGGTAAGGCACCTGACTCTGACTCAGGCATTCGGTGGTTCGAATCCATCCGGGGCTGCCATACACCGACCGGTTCACCGGTCACCCGAAGACCCGCCGCGTGCGGGTCTTCGCGTTTTCGGGACAGGAGCCGCCATGGTCGCCCGCTTTCCGCCGCCGGTCGTGCCGCTCGAGATCGCCGGCGAACGTCTGCGCGAACGCGGCTATGCGGTGATCGAGCCGGATTCGATCGCGACGCTCGCATCGTCGAACGTCGACGCCCTGCAGACGCTCGCGCCGACGTGGGACGCGCTGCCACCCGACACCTACCTGCGAGATGGCGGACGCTACCGTCATCGCCGGCATTCTTGCTTCGTCGTCGAAGGCGATGCGATCCAGCTGGCGCCTCATCGCGCGCACTGGCAACCGCTCGACTACAACGCACTGCACGGCGGCATGCATCGCTGGTTCGAGCCGATCGAATCCGATGTCGCGAACGACCCCGCATTCGGTGGACTGCTGCGCGGCCTCGGTGCCCTGTTCGCGACGATTCGTCCGGAGCCGCGTTGGTACGTCGAAGCGCACCAGTTCCGTATCGACACCGCCGGTGGTGTCGGTCGTCCCACGCCGGAAGGCGCGCATCGCGACGGCGTCGACTTCGTCGCCGTGGTGCTGGTCGGGCGACACGGCATCAAGGGTGGCGAGACGCGCGTGTTCGACGCGAACGGCCCCGCGGGCGAGCGCTTCACGCTGGACGCGCCGTGGTCCGCGCTATTGCTCGACGACACCCGCGTGATCCACGAATCGACGCCGATCCAGCCGGACGACGGACGCGACACGCCCGGCCATCGCGACACGCTCGTTCTCACCTATCGCGCACGAGCATTCCAGGGCGACGACTGATCGCGACGCCACAGCTCCGGAAGCGACGGTTACAATTGAAACCATCGCGCCGCGGGCGCCGATCTCTGGAGCATCCGATGAAGCTGGGATCCCTCAAGGAAGGCGGCCGCGACGGCACGCTGATCGTCGTCTCGCGCGACCTGAGCCGCGCCGTGCGCGCGGACGGCATCGCGCCGACGATGCAGCGTGCGCTCGAGGACTGGTCGAACACGGCGCCGCGCCTCAATGCGCTGTACGAAGCGCTCAATGCCGGCACTGCCGACGGCGCGTTCGACGTCGACTTCGCCCAGCTCGCCGCGCCGCTGCCGCGCGCCTACGAATTCGTCGACGGCTCGGCCTATCTGCCGCACGTGGAGCGCGTGCGTCGCGCCCGCGGTGCCGAAGTGCCGGCGAGCTTCTACGTCGATCCGCTCATGTACCAGGCGACGAGCGCCGGCTTCTACGGCCCTCGCGACGCCGTGCGCGTGCCGAGCGAGAGCTACGGCATCGACCTCGAAGCCGAAGTCGTAGTGATCACGGACGACGTGCCGATGGCGGCGACGCCCGAGGAAGCGGCCGGCCACATCCAGCTCGTCGGTCTGGTGAACGACGTTTCGCTGCGCAACCTGATTCCGGACGAGCTCGCCAAGGGCTTCGGCTTCCTGCAGTCCAAGCCGCGCTCGGCGCTGAGCCCGGTGTTCGTCACGCCGGACGAGCTCGGCGACGCCTGGCAGGGCAACAAGGTGCATCGTCCGCTGGTGACCCACATCAACGGCCAGTGGTTCGGCGCGCCCGAGGCGGGCGTCGACATGCAGTTCGACTTCGCCCAGCTCGTCGCCCACGCGGCGAAGACGCGCCCGCTGTCGGCCGGCACGATCGTCGGCTCGGGCACGGTGGCGAACCAGGACACCTCGCTCGGCGCCTCGTGCTTCGCCGAGAAGCGCACGGTCGAAACGCTCGAGCACGGTAAGCCGTCGACGCCGTTCATGAGCTTCGGCGACACCGTCCATATCGAGATGCTCGACGCCGACGGCCGCAGCATCTTCGGCGCGATCGAGCAGCGCATCGAAGCCCATACCCGCTGACCGGCGACGGACGGTGCACCGCCGGCACGCCGCCTTCGCGGCGGCCGGTTAAGGTGGGCGCCCGTCCTTCGTGGAGACGTGCCGTGAGCGAGCCGCTGCGCCTCTACTCCTACTGGCGATCCAGCGCCGCTTACCGCGTGCGCATCGGCCTCGCGCTGAAGGAACTGCCGTACGAGATCGTGCCCGTGCACCTCCTGCGCGATGGCGGCGAGCAGCACACCGACACGTACCGCGAAACGAATCCGCAGGAACTCGTGCCGGTGCTGCAGCACGGCGTGCGGCTGTATCGCCAGTCGATGGCGATTCTCGAATACCTCGACGAGACGTGGCCGGAGCCGCCACTGTTGCCCGCGCTCGCGCGCGACCGTGCACGCGCTCGTGCGCTCGCGCAGCTGATCGCCTGCGACGTGCATCCCCTCAACAACCTGCGCGTGCTGCAGTACCTCGAGCACGAGTGGAATGCGCCGCAGGCCGAGCGCGACGAGTGGGTACGGCACTGGATCGTCAAAGGCCTCGACGCGATGGAAGCGTCGCTGGTCGATCATCCCGCGACCGGCGAGTTCTGCGAGGGCGACGCGCCGACGCTCGCCGACTGCTGCCTGATCCCGCAGCTCTACAACGCGCGGCGCTTCGGCGTCGACGTCGAACGCTGGCCCACGATCGCGCGCATCGAGAAGGCCTGCCTCGCGCTGCCGGCGTTCGACCAGGCGCGGCCGGAGAACCAGCCGGACTGCCCGGAGTCGCAGCGCGCGGCCTGATCGAACGCGATGAAACGAAAACGGCGACCCGAAGGTCGCCGTTTTCGTGTCCAGCATCGTGAGGCGCGATCACATCGCCGGGTTGTACATGTCCGCGTACGGATCGTGCTCGGCACCCGCGCCTTCGGAGAGACGGAACTTGAGCGCGAGGCCGTCGCGCGAGTCGGCCGCACGCAGCGCGCTCTCCATGTCGATCTTGCCTTCCTTGTAGAGGCGGAACAGGCACTGGTCGAAGGTCTCCATGCCGTCCTCCAGCGACTCCTCCATCGCCTGCTTGATCTCGTGCACCTGGCCACGACGCATGAGGTCGCGCACGTGCGGCGTGTTGATCAGCACTTCGGTCGCTGGCAGGCGGCGGCCGTCGACACCGACGACGAGTCGCTGGCTCACCACCGCGCGCAGGTTGAGCGCGAGGTTCATCAGCACGTTCTTGTGCGCCGATTCCGGGAAGAAGTTGAGGATGCGCTCGAGCGTCTGGTCGGCGTTGTTCGAGTGCAGCGTCGCGAGGCAGAGATGGCCGGTTTCGGCGAACGAGATCGCCGCTTCCATCGTCGTCGCGTCGAGGATTTCGCCGATGAGGATGACGTCCGGCGCTTCACGCATCGCGTTCTTCAGCGCGTTGTGGAAGCTGTGCGTGTCGAGGCCGACCTCACGCTGGTTGACGATCGACTTCTTGTGCTTGTGCAGGAACTCGATCGGATCCTCGATGGTGAGGATGTGGCCCGCCATGTTGTTGTTGCGGTGGTCGATCATCGACGCGAGCGTCGTCGACTTGCCCGAGCCGGTGCTGCCGACGATGAGCACGAGACCGCGCGGCGACGTGATGATGTCCTTCAGCGCCGACGGAAGCTGCAACTCCTCGATCGAAGGAATCACGTTCTTGATCGCGCGGATCACCATGCCGACTTCGCCGCGCTGCTTGAACACGTTGACGCGGAAACGCCCGGAATCCGGGATCGCGTACGCCATGTTGAGTTCGAGGTTCGTTTCGAACTCGGGAACCTGGCCTTCGTCCATGAGCGAATACGCGATCTTCTTGACCATGCCCGACGGCAGGCCCGTATTGCCCAGCGGCTGAAGCTTGCCTTCCACCTTGATGTAGACCGGAGCCCCCGTCGTCAGAAACATGTCCGACGCATTCTTCTCCGTCATCAGCTTCAGGAAGTAGCCGATGTCCATGCAGTCTCCTCGTATGGCATGCAGGTTTGCGCCGGTACAGCCGGCATGGCCACAATGACCGCGCGTCCCCAACGCCACGATCCGGGTCCCCAATGCGTCCAAGCTTCGCATATCCGCGCAACGCGCTTTTTGCTGCCGTTCTCACCACGACGATGAGCGGGTGCGCAACGATGCCGCCGCCAACGAGCGAGCTCAGCGCCGCGCAGCAGGCGGTCGCGAGGGCAGGCCAGGCCGATGCGGACCAGTACGCAGGGGCCGAACTCGCCGCCGCGCAACGCGAGTTGTCGCAGGCGCAGGCCGCGATATCGGCCGGTAAGGATGACGATGCGCGCCGCCTCGCCCTGCAGGCCGCGGCCGATGCGGACCTCGCGATCGCGCGCAGCCGGGTCGCCACGGTGACCGCCGCCCGGGCGCAGCGGCAGGCGGAAGTCGCCGAGCTCCAGGCCCGTCTGCAGGTCGAACCGGATGCCGGGGCGTCGCTGCCCGCGGCCCCGGCCGACGCCGTCGGCAACTACGCCGGTCGCCTGCAGATGCTGGCCGCGGATCCGCGTCTTGCCGATACGGCCCAGCTGGAGCGTTCGCTGGCGCAGCAGGCGGTCGACGCGCTGGCGACAGTCAAGGGCAAGCAGCGCCCCGCCGCCGAGGCGCTGGCCGAGCGTCGGGTCCGCGCCGCCGAGCTGGCCGCCTACGCCCAAGCCCTCCAGCGCGACACCGACCGCCTCGAACGCACCTATACCGAACTCCAGCTCGAAGCGACCCGGCGCGACGCCGCTGCCGCCCGCGCGGAGGCCGACCGCCTGCGGATGGAAGCGCAGATGCAGGCCGAGGAGGCCGAGCGCCTCCGCCAGGCCGCTGCCGAGCAGGAGCAGGCCCGCGTCGATGCCGAAACCGCGCTGCAGGGCGCGGCCACCCAGCAGGCCGCCAAGCTCTCCGCCGCCCGGGAAAAGGAGCTCAAGCTCGCCCGCGAGGAGGCCGAACTGGTCGCCGACGCCAAGCTGCCACCGATGAAGCGCGACAGCCGCGGCGAGGTCTTCACGCTCGCCGGCGATGCCTTCGCCTCCGGCCAGGCGACGCTCACGCCGGCCGCCAGCGGCACGCTCAAGGCGCTGGCGCACTACATCGACGTCTCGCGTGCCGCCGCCGTCCGCGTCGACGGCTTCACGGACAACCAGGGCAATGCCGCCGACAACCAGGCGCTGTCCCAGCGACGTGCCGCGGCGGTCCGCCAAACACTTGTGGCGGCCGGGGCGGGCAGTGTCCGAATCGACGTCAGCGGCCATGGCGCGAGCAATCCCGTTGCCGACAACGGCAGCGCCGCCGGCCGCGCGAAGAACCGCCGCGTCGAGATCGTCGTCACGCAGAAATAGCGGCTTTTTAGCGGCTTTAACGGCGTTTTGTCGCCGTCTTCAGGCATGTGACGACCGGCTGTCGGCGTCGTCCTAGTGCTGCTTGCCGCGTTCCGGATGCGGGAGTACGGTCGATTCGTCGGGGCGGTTCGGCCCCGTCGTAACGCCGGGTCGCGCACCGTCGGCAGAGCATGCGGTCGAGCGACCTGGCCATCACCGTTTCCGGCGGTCGATGCCCGCCGGATGCATGTGCCGAGGAGGTTTGCATGTTCGAAGACCGGTCCGCGAATGAGCTCGACAAGCTGATGAATGGCAGTTCCGAGTTCAAGCAGCTCTATCAACGCCACCAGGATCTCGACCGACGCGTCATGAACGCCGAACTGGGCATCAGTCCCGTCGATGATCTCGAGCTCACGCGGATGAAGCGCGAAAAGTTGCACGCCAAGGACCGCTTGGTCCGCATGGCCGACACGCTCTTCCACTGAAGACGCCGCCGCGCCGTCGCCGACCCCGGTTGGCGACGGCGCCAGGGCGTGCACCGACGCCCGCTAGAATGGCGCGATTCCCGGCAGCACGGATCCGCCATGCCCCTGCATCAATCTGTCCTCGAGCTGATCGGCGCGACGCCGGTCATCAAGGCCCAGCGCCTCGACACAGGCGTCTGCGAGCTCTACCTCAAGCTCGAAAGCCAGAACCCCGGTGGATCGATCAAGGACCGCATCGGCCTCGCCATGATCGAGGCCGCCGAGAAGCGCGGTGACATCAAGCCCGGCGACACGCTCGTCGAGGGCACCGCCGGCAACACCGGCATCGGCCTTGCGCTGGTCGCGCAGCAGAAGGGCTACAAGCTCATCCTCGTCGTGCCCGACAAGATGAGCCGCGAGAAGATCTTCAACCTCAAGGCGATGGGCGCGCAGGTGGTGCTGACGCGCAGCGACGTCGCCAAAGGCCATCCCGACTACTACCAGGACATGGCCGCGCGCATCGCCGCGGAAACGCCGGGCGCGTACTTCATCAACCAGTTCGGCAACCCCGATAACCCGGCTGCGCACGAGTTCGGCACCGGCCCGGAAATCCTCGCGCAGATGGCCGAGGTCGGCGGTGTCGACGCGATCGTGTTCGGTTGCGGCAGCTCCGGAACGATGACCGGCCTCTCGCGTTGCTTCGCCGAGAAGTCGCCGCATACCGAACTCGTGCTCGCCGATCCGGTGGGTTCGATCCTCGAGGAATACATCAATCGCGGCACGCTGTCGGAGAAGTCGGGCAGCTGGATGGTCGAAGGCATCGGCGAGGACTTCCTGCCGCCGATTTCCGATTTCACCCGCGTCAAGAAGGCCTACGCGATCGCCGATCGCGAGAGCTTCCTCACCGCGCGCGAACTGCTGGAAAAAGAGGGAATTCTGGGCGGTTCGTCGACCGGCACGCTGCTCGCCGCCGCGCTGCGGTACTGCCGCGAGCAGACCACGCCGAAGAAGGTGCTGGTGTTCGTCTGCGACACGGGCAACAAGTACCTGTCGAAGATGTACAACGACTACTGGATGCTCGACAACGGCTTCATCCAGCGCGAGCAGCACGGCGACCTGCGTGACCTCATCCTGCGTCCGTACTCGCAGCGCGACACCGTGGTCGTCGGTCCGAAGGACCTGCTGGTCACTGCGTACCAACGCATGAAGCTCTACGACGTCTCGCAGCTTCCGGTGATGGACGGCGACGAGCTCGTCGGCATCGTCGACGAATCCGACGTGCTGCTGCATGTCTACGGCGACGAACAGCGCTTCCGTGACCCCGTATCGACCGCGATGGTCAGCAAGCTCGACAAGGTCGACGTGCGGTCGCCCATCGAAGCGCTGCTGCCTGTCTTCGACCGCGGGCATGTTGCGATCATCAGCGACGGGCAGCGCTTCCTCGGGCTGATCACGCGGATCGATCTGCTGAATTACCTGCGTCGCCGCGTCCAGTAATCACGCGGGTCGTCGGTCGGAGTCGGCCATCGTTTCGGCGTGCCCGAAGTGCGCCGAACGCCTTGAAACTGAACGCTTTAGGCCTGCGGCGCGATGCTAAAATCCGCGGCCGCCAAGAAGGACCCCGGGTCGATGCAGAACGAGAGCAAGCCCCACGGGCTCGGCACGCTGGCCATCCACGCCGGCCAGTCGCCCGACCCGAGCACCGGCGCCGTGATGACGCCGATCTACGCGACGTCCACCTACGTGCAGTCGAGCCCTGGCGAGCACCAAGGCTTCGAGTACTCGCGCAGCCACAACCCGACCCGCTTTGCGTACGAGCGTTGCGTCGCGGCGCTGGAAGGCGGCACGCGCGGCTTCGCGTTCGCGTCGGGTCTCGCCGCGACGTCGACCATCCTCGAGCTGCTCGATTCCGGCAGCCACGTGATCGCGATGGACGATGTCTACGGCGGCACGTATCGCCTGTTCGAGCGCGTGCGTCGCCGCAGCGCGAACCTCGATTTCAGCTGGGTCGACCTCACCGATGCCGCCGCGTTCGAAGCCGCCATTCGGCCGGAAACGCGCATGGTCTGGATCGAGACGCCCACCAACCCGCTGCTCAAGCTCGTCGACATCGAGCAGATCGCCGCCATCGCCCGCAAGCGCGGCCTGATCGTGGTCGTCGACAACACCTTCTGCTCGCCGATGATCCAGCGCCCGCTTTCGCTCGGTGCCCACATCGTCATGCATTCGGCGACCAAGTACCTCAACGGCCACTCCGACATCGTCGGCGGCATGGCGGTTGTAGGCGACGATGCGGAACTCGCCGACAAGATGGCGTTTCTTCAGAACGCGGTCGGCGGCGTGCAGGGGCCGTTCGACAGCTTCCTTGCATTGCGCGGGTTGAAGACGCTGCACCTCCGGATGAAGGCGCATTGCGAGAACGCGATGGCGCTCGCCGAATGGCTGCAGTCGCATCCGGCGATCGAGCGCGTGATCTATCCGGGGCTGGCGTCGCATCCGCAGCACGAGCTCGCGAAGCGCCAGATGGATGGCTTCGGCGGAATGGTCACCATCTTCGTGAAGGGCGGCCTCGACGCAGCGAAGCGATTCTGCGAACGCACCGAACTGTTCGCGCTCGCCGAGTCCCTCGGCGGCGTCGAGAGTCTCGTCAACCATCCCGCGAGCATGACGCATGCGTCGGTGCCGCCGGAGCGGCGCGCGCAGCTCGGGTTGTTCGACAACTTGGTGCGGTTGAGTGTCGGGGTCGAGGATCTTGGCGACCTGCGACGGGACATTGAACAGGCGCTTCAATGACTGCTCCGGCCCTACACAGCAGCATACGCGGCTACCCCACGAGCCCAGGCAGCCTCCTCGCCGGTTTCGTGCACGATCGCCGATTGATCGGCCAACTCACGCAACGGGAAGTGGTGGGGCGCTATCGCGGTTCCATGATGGGGGTGGCATGGTCGTTCCTGCATCCCTTGCTGATGCTGGCTGTCTATACGTTCGTCTTCAGCGTTGTGTTTCGGGCGCGCTGGCCGGGCGTGATGGCGGAGCAGGGGCGGGCGCGGTTCGCGCTGATGCTTTTCATCGGCGTCATCGCACACGGTTTGGTGGCCGAGGCGATTACCAAGGCGCCCGCGTTGATTGTTGGCAACGCCAGCTACGTGAAGAAGGTCGTCTTTCCACTTGAAGCGCTGGTCTGGAGTTTGGTCGGCTCCGCGACGTTCCATGCGGTCGTCAGCTTGAGCATTCTTCTCTTGGTCAAGTGGACTACTGAGCACTGGGTGCCCGTGACGGCATGGTGGTTGCCGGTAACACTGTTTCCGCTCGTCATGTTTTCTCTGGGGATCGCCTGGCTGTTTGCGGCACTAGGCGCTTTCCTGCGCGACATCGGTCAGCTTGCCGGTCTTCTCGCAACAATCCTGATGTTCATGGCGCCGGTGTTCTATCCGATCGCATCGCTGCCGGAGCCTTATCGCGCATGGATCCAGCTCAATCCCCTGACCGTCGCGATCGAGCAGAGCCGGCGCATCGTGTTCGACGGACTACCGCCGGATTTTAAGGCGCTAGGTATCTATTACATCGCGGCATTCTTGGCCATGGCGTGCGGCTACGCGGTCTTCCAGAAGTTGCGTCGGGGGTTCGCGGATGTCCTCTGACGATGCGGTCGCTATCCGGGTCACTGATGTCGCTAAGTGCTACCCGCTTTACGACCGGCCTGAACACAGGTTGCGGCAGGCTGTCATGCCGCGTTTGCAGCGGCTGTTCGGTCTCAGAACGAAGTCCTATTTCCGCGAGTCATGGGCGTTGCGCGGCGTGTCATTCGAGATCGCGCGCGGCGAAACCGTGGGCATCATTGGACGCAACGGCTCGGGGAAATCGACTCTGCTGCAGGCGATCTGCGGGACGCTGGTGCCCACCCGCGGCGACGTGCGCACCGGCGGCCGAATCGGCGCGCTGCTGGAGCTCGGCAGCGGTTTCAACCCGGAGTTCACTGGGCGTGAGAACGTTTACATGAACGCGGCGATTCTCGGCATGGAACGCGACGAGATCGATGCCAAGTTTCAGCGCATCGTGGACTTCGCTGATATTGGCGATTTCATCGACCAACCCGTGAAGACGTACTCGAGCGGAATGTACGTGCGACTCGCGTTCGCGGTGATCGCGCACGCCGAGGCCGACATCCTCGTCGTCGACGAGGCGCTGTCAGTAGGCGACGTCTTTTTTGCCCAGAAGTGCATGCGGTTCCTTCGCGATTTCCAGCAGAACGGGACCGTGCTGTTCGTGAGTCACGATGCATCGGCCGTGATAAATCTTTGCGATCGGGCGATCTGGCTCGACAAAGGCGAGCTGCGACTCGACGGTCCCGCGAAGACGGTATGCGAGGCATACCACGCCAGTGTCTACGGCCACGCGGTACACGCGCCGGTCGCGGTGCGCACCGACCGCGACACACCGGCCGACGCTTGCGTGGACGTCGATGAAAGCAGTTTCAGAGTCCTACCGTTCGATCGGAATGCGGCATCGTTCGGCGATGGGGGTGCTGCAATCACGGAGGTCGTGTTCGAAAGCGCGTCCGGTGCGCCTCTGTCACAGTTCGAGGGCGGAGAACTCGTCCGTCTCAAGGTCATTGCGCGGATCGAGCGCGACGTTCGGAGTCCGATCGTCGGCTACTTCATCAAGGACAGGCTCGGCCAGCAGATTCTCGGCCGTCACACGTATCTCGATGAAGCGCCGCCGCCCGCGCGCCCGGGTGACATCGTCGAGGCCGTGTTCGAGTTCCGGATGCCATGCCTACCGCGCGGGCGTTACACCGTCGACGTTGCATTGGCCGACGGCACCCACCATGACCACGTGCAGGCCGTGTGGATGTACGACGTTCTGGCGTTGGAATCGGTTCCGTCGACGGTGACGATCGGTCTCGTCGGCCTTCCCTACCGTTCGATCACACTTGACGTTCGCGCCGCGAGCGCTGTCTAGCCACCCTTCGAGGCGCCCCATGCACGCCAGTTCCTACGAGCATATGCGGCGACTTGTCGACGCCCATCTGCAGCCGTCGAGTCCTTTGGCCGTCGTCGACATAGGGTCGTACGACGTCAATGGATCGTATCGAACGCTGTTCACCGACCCGGCATGGCGCTACACCGGCGTCGACCTCGAGTCCGGCCCTGGGGTCGACGTCGTTCTGCACAGCCCGTATCGATTGCCGTTCGCCACCAGTTCGGTCGACTTGGTCGTGTCCGGGCAAGCATTCGAGCACGTGGAATTCTTCTGGCTGAGCTGGCTCGAGATGCTGCGTGTACTCAAGCCTGGCGGTCGTGTGTTTCTCATTGCGCCGTCCCGCGGGCCGGAACACCGGTATCCGCAGGATTGCTGGAGGTTCTATCCCGACGGATATCGTGCGCTTGCCAAGTTTGGGAGCTGCGATCTCCTCCAGGTCAGCACCGACTGGGAGCCGGACTCCGATCCCGGCAGCGCGGCGTGGGGTGACACCGTCGGCGTTTTCGTGAAGCGCCCGCTGCGTCCACGCGAGTACGCGTTCCAGACTGCGATGCGCCTGGCCGGACGGCTGATACCTGGAGGCGGCCGATGATCTTCAGGCCCAACGGTGGGATGACGCTGGTGCCCGACCGCGTGCCTCCGAGCGCGTGGACCGGTCACGTACCGTTCGCCGGTTGGATCGTGGAGGCCGCGCGGCCGCGGTCCATCGTCGAGTTGGGGACACACAACGGCACGTCGTACCTCGCACTCTGCCAGGCGGTCGCGCGCCTGCAGCTCGACTGCCGATGCGCCGCGGTCGACACCTGGCAGGGCGACGATCATGCCGGCCATTACGGCGAGGAGGTGTTCGCGACTCTGTCGAGCTATCACGGCCCACGGTACGGCGCGTTCTCACAACTCCTGCGCATGACTTTCGACCAAGCGCTGCAGCAATTCGAGGACGGATCGGTAGACCTCCTGCACATCGACGGTCTCCACACGTACGAGGCGGTCTCGCACGACTTCACAAGCTGGCTGCCCAAGCTCAGCCGACGGGGTGTCGTGCTGTTTCACGACACCCAAGTGCGGGAACGCAACTTCGGTGTGTGGAAGCTGTGGGGGGAGATCAGCTCACAATATCCGGCGTTCGAGTTCAGCCACACTCACGGGCTGGGCGTGCTTGCGGTCGGCGAGGAGGTCCCGGCGCCGGTGCGTTCACTTACATCCACCGCCGGCACGGCCGAGGGCGTGTTCGTCAACGACCTATTCGCCAGGTTGGGCGAAGCGGTGCGTTGCAGAGCTGAACTCGAGACATGTCGGGTGACGCTTGACGCGCGCGAGTCGGCTTTGGCCGAGTACGTGTCAGCACATGCAGGGTTGACGCGACAGGTGCAAGAGCTCGAGTCGGCGGTTGCGGCGGCGTCGACGCGGGTGTCCGATGCGGAAGCTGCTGCCGCGTCGGCCCAGGCGGCGAACGCCGCGAATGGAGACATTCGCGCCGCGATCGACGCGGGTTCCTCCGCCACTGCTGCCGGCCTGGTCGAACTGCGCGGCGCCAATGCAGACATTCGCGCCGCGATCGATGCGGGTTCCGCCGCCACCGCTGCGGCCCTCTCGCAACTGCGCGACACCATGTCCGACGCGATGTCGCAGCTCAGCGAAGCGCTCAACGAGCGTGGGCAAGAGGTTGCGCGGCTTCGCGACGACATCGCCGAGGCCGAGCGTGCACGCGTGTCGCTGGAGGCGGCGCGCAGCGCCCAGGCAATCCAGCTGGACGACGCCCTTTCGCAGCTCGCACAGTCGCGCGCAGCGCATGCGGTGGTTGAGGAGCGTCTGCTCGTCGAGCAACGTCGTTATGGAGATTTGGCGGACGAAATGTCACGTATCGAGGAACTGCTGCTCGCGTGGAGCGAGCCGTCAGGCGCTACCGATGGCGTGACAGCGGCGTCAACTTCTAGCCGGATCGATCTGCAATTCGCGTTGCTTCGAGCTGAAGCCGCTGACTGCCGCGAACGGGTGCAGGCCCTCGACGCCCAGCTGCAGGTCATCCAAAAGTCGAGGAGTTGGCGTTGGACAGGTTTTTTGCGTCACGTCAATCGCATGATTCAGGGAAATTGAGCATGATGGGAGTCAAAGCCAACATCGGGCGCGCGTTGCGGGCGCTTTACCTCGCGCTGCCTGTCGGCTGGGATGCCCGACTTGCCTTTAAGGCGTTCGTGTTCCGCAACTTTCCGGGAGTGTTCGCACGTACGAACAGCTACCGACGCTGGCGCGCGTTCCAAGCGCCGTCGCGTGACGCCGCCGCACCGTTCGTCGCAAGCGCAGGTCCGAGGGTGGAGTCGCCTGAACCGAGGCTGCTTCCGCCCGCGCCGTCGCCATCGGCGAGTGCCGAGCGCTACATTCGCGACCTCGTCGGCTACAGCGTATCGGGCCGTGCGCCGTCTTACGTGCCACTGGACGACACCCTCACCGCGCCGGTCGCGTGCAAGGCGAAGGCGATCGCGTTCTATCTGCCGCAATTCCATCCGATCGCTGAGAACGACGAATGGTGGGGGCGCGGGTTTACCGAATGGACCAACGTATCGCGTGCTGTGCCCCAGTTCGTCGGCCACTACCAGCCCCGTCTGCCGGGTGAACTGGGCTTCTACGACCTGCGGCTGATTGACGTGATGCGTCGTCAAGTCGACCTAGCGCGCCTTTTTGGCGTCCACGGGTTCTGCTTCCATCATTACTGGTTCAATGGACGCCGTTTGCTGGAACGTCCGGTCGATCAGTTCGTTGCGAGCGACATCGATTTCCCGTTCTGTCTGAGCTGGGCCAACGAGAACTGGACGCGTCGCTGGGACGGCGCCGAAAGCGACATTCTGCTGGGCCAAACCTACAACGACGACAACGACGAGGCATTCATTCGCGACCTCGTCCCGTACTTGCAGGATGCGCGATACATCCGCGTCGACGGAAGGCCGCTCATCATCGTTTACCGGCCTTCATTGTTGCCCGACTGCCGTCGCACACTTGAGCATTGGCGAACGTACTGTCGCGAGCACGGGATCGGTGAGATTTTGCTCGGAATGGTGCAGTTCGACGTCGACGATCCGCGCACGTATGGCTTCGATTTCGCTGTCGAGTTTCCACCGCATAAAGTCGCGCGCGGCCTGCCCTGCATCAACGACCGGCTGGACGTCGTCAATTCCGAGTACGAGGGCTACGTCGTGGACTACGCCGACGTCGTTCGTTCGGCGGTCGGCCAGCCGGTGCCAGACTATCCACTTGTGCGCGGTGTTTTCCCGTCCTGGGACAACGAAGCGCGCAAGCCGGGTCGCGGATACACCTTTGCCCATTCGACCCCGGAAGCGTACGCGGGATGGCTGCGCGATGCTGTCGACTTTGCGCAGGAAAGACCCGTTGCCGGTGAGGCGATGGTTTTCATCAACGCATGGAACGAGTGGGCAGAAGGCGCGCATCTCGAGCCGGACCGCCGTTTCGGTTATGCGTACCTCCAGGCGACCCGTGATGTCCTGGCCGTAGAACAGGTCATTACCGTTCCGACGCCACCGTGTCGCGTCGCGGTCTTCACGCATGACGGTCATCCGCACGGTGCGCAGTACCTCGCCTTGAGCATCGTCCGCGAACTCGTGTCGATGGGAATTGCCGTCGAGGCCGTGTCACTGGGGGAGGGGGCGCTGCTTCCAGAATTCGAGCGACTCGCGCCGCTGCGACGCGCCGCCTTGGCCATAGACGATGTCGAGCTCCTCATCAGCTCGCTAGTCGCAAGTGGCGTGACGCACGTGATCGCGAATACAACGGTCTGCGGACCAGTGGTCGAGCGCTTGAGCGTCGCGGGAATCCCCGTCGTGGCGCTCGTGCATGAGCTGCCCGGTGTCATCCGCCAATTCGGTTTGCAGGAGAGCGCGCGGGCGATAGCTCGATCCGATGCTCGTATCGTGTTTGCCGCGACCGCCGTGCGCGACGGCTTCTGCTCGATGCAACCCCTCGACGAGGCACGCTGCATCATTCGTCCGCAGGGGCTCTACAAGCGCAATCGCTATTCGGTTGATGAAATCGACGCCGCTCGGCGGGAGCTGCGGGAGCATCTCGGCATCAATGCTTCCGCTCGCATCGTGCTCGGCGTCGGGTATGCGGACCTGCGGAAGGGTGTCGACCTCTTCGTCGAGGCGGGGCGAACGTTGATGGCGGCAGACCCCGAAGCTCACTTCGTCTGGCTCGGCCATCCGGATCTGGCGATACAGGCAGAGATCGAACGGCAGGTCAGTGCCAGCGGCTTCAGACAGCGTTTCCATTTTGTCGGCCGCCGGGACGACACCGACGTGTTCTACGCGGGGGCGGACGTATTCGCGCTGACGTCGCGAGAGGATCCTTACCCGACCGTGGTCATGGAGGCGTATGACGCCTGCCTGCCGGTCGTCGCCTTTGCTGGCTGCGGTGGTTTTGAAGAATTGCTGCGCTCGGTCGAAGGCGTTTTGGTAGACGCGTTTGACACGCAGGCGTTTGCGTATGCCTGTCGCGACTTGCTGACGGACACAGCACGCGCCTCCGAAATGGGGCGGCGCGCTCACGAGTTTGTCGAATCGGAGCGCTCGTTCCGGGCATATGTCTTCGATCTGCTCGGGTACCTTGGTATTCAGCTTCCTCGCGTCAGCGTCGTGGTGCCGAATTACAACTATGCGCACTATCTGCCCGAGCGCATTTCAACGATCGACGCGCAAACCGTTCCGCTATTCGAGATCATCGTTCTCGACGACGCATCGACCGACGACAGCCTTAGCGTGCTCAGGGCACTACGACGGAAAACACGAAATCCTCTGCGTATCGTCGATAGTCGGACGAACTCCGGTTCGGTATTCAAGCAGTGGCATGAAGGCGTCGCGCGCGCGCGCGGTGATTTGGTGTGGATAGCCGAGGCCGACGACAGTGCGGAAGCGGACTTTCTCGCAACCGTCACCGCCGCATTCGCAGATGCGTCGGTGGTAATGAGCTACTGTCAGTCGACCCAGATTGATGCGCGAGGAGCGGAACTCGCGCCCAATTACCTGGACTATGTGGCCGAGTTTGGGCGTGAGCGCTGGGTGCATCCATTCGTTGCATCGCTCGACGATGAGCTCGCGAATGGCTTGGCTGTGAAAAATACGATCCCCAATGTCAGTGCGGTCGTCTTCCGTCTTAGCGCGCTGCGTGCGGTATTGCAAGCGCACATCGCCGACATCGCGGCGTTCCGCATCGCGGGTGACTGGCTTCTTTACCTTCGTATGCTTGAGCGCGGGTCGCTCGCGTTCACCCCCAGTTCCCTCAATCGTCATCGCCGGCATGGCGGCAGTGTGACGTTGGGTGGTGACAACGCACCGCATCTCCGCGAAGTGCTGCAGGTCCAGAATTGGGCTCGCGAAACGTATCCTGGTGCGGTCGCAATGGGCGAGTGCAGCGACACCTATGCACAAAAGCTGTACGAGCATTTCGGGCTCGGTGTGGCTGCGATTGACATCTATCGGGATGAACGTTTCCGCGCGCTTCTTGCTGGACCTCCCAGGTCACGGATGGGCGAAATGAGTCGGAGCGCGTGATGGGCGTCGCAGCAAGCACATTGGAGAAGTCCCGCCTGCATTTCCTCGACGCAGCACGTGGCTTAGCAGCGGCTTACGTCGTCCTCTACCATATGGTGCTCATCCCTGAGCCAGACCTCGCGATGCCGCGATGGGCTTCGCTGGTCGTCGGCAACGGTGGGATGGGCGTGACGCTCTTCTTCATCGTGAGTGCGTTTTCGCTCTGCTACACGATGCCCGCGCGCCGTCGCGAGCCCGCGCCGTGGGTCAGCTTCTTTGTGCACCGATTCTTCCGAATCGCGCCGCTCTTCTACGTGTGGATTGCGCTTACCCTGTATCGAGACATGAAGCTTTTCAACGCGTCCCACTCGCCCGTTGAAATTGCGCTCAGTGCATCGTTCCTGTTCAACCTCGTGCCGAACATGCAGGGCGGCTTTGTCTGGGCGAGCTGGACCATCGGTATTGAGATGGTCTTCTACGCCATGTTTCCCGTATTCCTCGCATTCGCTAAGAATCGGAGCCAGGCTGCGGCGTTCGCCATCGCCCTGCTGCTAGGCTGGTGGGCGCTGCGCGGTCTCGCGCCGTATTGGCCCCTCGCGATGGATGCGCGTGACTCCATTCTCCAGTGGAGCGTTCTGCGCCACTTGCCGGTTTTCGCCTGCGGCGTGGTCGCGTATTACGTCTTCATGGATGCGGCGTCGGACAGCGGCCTGCTTGATCGAGGGCGACTGCTGCTGGTAGCGGGTTTAGCGGTTATCGCCGCGCTTCTCAATGGTTGGCTGCCCGACATTTACGGTGACCTCTACTACTGGCAGGCTGTCGGATTCACGTTCGTGCTGCTGGGGCTCGCGTACTGCCCGGCGCGCATCTTCGTCAATCGAATCACTCGCTATCTCGGCCGGATCAGTTATTCGCTCTATCTCAACCATCCTACGATCGTGCTGTTGCTCGCCCCGATCTACGCGTCGTTATTCCGCCAAGTACCAAATGCGACGCTCGCATTCCTGGCCTGCATCGTCGTGACGTTCATGGTGACCATCGTCGCGGCCGAACTGACCTTCCGCCTTGTTGAGCAGCCGGGCATCAATCTCGGAAAGCGCGTCAATCGTTCGATACAGAATGCGATTTTGGATCGTCAGCGCGACGACGAATCCCGACAGCGTACGACATCCCTTCCTAACGTCTCGGAGAAGCCCTGATGAACCACACATACCGTTCTTTTGCGTTGGCCTGCGCAGCTGTCATGGCCGTCTCGGCGTGTAGCGAGCCGACAGCACCCGCTTCCGCCCCATCGTCGACGTCCGCACCCGCGGCCGCGTCCGGAGCCTCGGCGGGGGCTCCCGAGGCCGCAGCGAGCGCGCCAGGCGCCACTCCGACGCGCCTTCCTGTGGAAGCGCTCCAAACCTCCCTCACGCCTTCGTCCAGCTGCAACCTGGAATACATGGACGACGTGCTGCTTGGCAGCGAAGTCGTCAAAGCACCCAGTCGTCAGTTCAAGGTAACCGGCTGGCTCGGCAATGAAGGTGGGGCGTTGACTCGCCCGGCCCTGCGCTTCGAAGCCGCTAATGACAAGAGCGTCGTGTGGTCGGTACCGTTGACCGTCGACCGCGCTCGCGCCGACGTGGTGCAGTCCACGGGTCAGTCCGCCTTCGCGAACACCGGATTCCTCGTCGAGCTCAACGCCGCATCACTCCCCGCGGGTCAATACCACCTCTATCTCGTTGAGGGGGACGGCGCCGCGATGCGAGCGTGCGACAACGGCCGTCACATCGAACTCGGCTCTTAATGCGTCGGCGGGTCCGTCCGTGACGGTTCCGCGCCGCGAAACGCGTATTTCCCGAATAATGGAGTCAGTAATGGAAGTGGGACACGAAACCAACGCGCCGACGATTGATGCGTGGATTGATCAAGTCATCGCGAGTCAGATCACGCCACAGCGCAGCCCGCAGGGCGACCCACGTCCCGCGTTTCCGGACGCGACGTTGCAGGTCAATACCACGAGCCTGTCGGGGGAGTCCGCAATCCGTCAGGCGGGCGCGTTTTACGAGGATGTTACCCGGGCGCTGCAAGCCGGAGGAACGCCTCTCGGCGTGCGCGATCGTGTGCTCGACTTCGGCTGCGGATGGGGTCGGGTCGGACGTATGTTTCTGCGCGACGTCGCCTTGGCCTCGCTCGACGGGCTGGATGTCGATCCTTCCTTCGTCGCGATCTCGTCGCAGCTGTTCGGCACGTCCAATTTCCGTGTATGCCCGCCGGCGCCGCCATCGGGACTGGAGACGGATCGCTACGCACTGATCGTGTCGTATTCGGTGTTTTCGCATTTGTCCGAGGCGACCACGCGCGCATGGCTGGAGGAGTTTCATCGGCTCCTTCGTCCGGGCGGGCATGTTGCGTTCACTACGCGGCACGACACGTTCTTCGACTACATCCTTTGGGCGCGGACGGCAAATGGAGTGGGGGATTACACGGCTGCGCTAGGTCAGCTGTTCGACGACATCGAAGCACCGCGCGCCGCGCTTCGAGCTGGGCAGTTCATCCATGCAACGTCAGCCGGCGTCAGTGGCGGCGGTGTTCGCGACGAGTCGTTCTACGGCGAGACCTGGGTACCGGCGCAGTGGCTTGTTCGCGAGTTCGGTGAGAAGTTCGACGTGGTCGCGACATGCTTCAACCCGGAGCGCTACGACCAGGTCGCCTACGTCCTGCGGAAAAGGTGAGTGATGAAAGTAATCGACCGCAACGACTGGATGGCCAGCCGGCCTTGGCTTGATCTTGATGACGCCGACGTGGCGGGTTACGTGGCTAAGGTGTCGGACGAAGCCGACTTCGATCTGGAGTCGGCTCTTCACGCTTGGCGGCGGGACGGCGTCGTGCTGTTCGAGGATGTTGTTGACCGTCACCTGATCGATGCACTGGTCGAAGATGTCGCCTACCTACGACGTCACCACCGGGACTTCGACCTGCTGGTGGAAGTGCGCGGTGAGCAGAAGCATATCCGCGACCTGACCGACGAGGAGCTCGAGTATTCCGGGCTAAAGTTCAACAGCATCCACGCGATCTCGCGGGCCGCGGCGCACCTTAGTCTGACGCCGCGCGTCGCAGTGTTCTTGCGACATGTATTCGGGGATGCGCCCTGCGCCATGCAGTCGCTGACCTTCTATAAGGGCAGCCAGCAGCCCATTCACATCGACTATCCCTACGTCCGGTGTCAGTCACAGCTCGCGCACTTGGCCGCCAGCTGGATACCGCTGGAGGACATCGCGCCAGCGTCAGGACCATTGGCGTATTACCCCGGCTCGCATCGGCCGGAAGTGTCTGATTTTTTTGACTGGGGCGGTGGCTCGGTGCTGCTCGAGCCCGATAGCACGCGCACGCCGATCGAACTCAGTGAGCACCTTGCCGATCGTATGCGGGTTGCGTCGATCGAGCCGCGCGTCTACTGCCCGCGGAAAGGTGACGCGCTCGTTTGGCATGGCAATCTTTCCCATGAAGGCACGGCCATCGCGGATGCGTCGCTGACTCGGAAGTCCTACGTCACGCATTACACGTCGCTGTCCGCCTACCCGCGGGCGCACCTAAAACCCGGCGCTCCCGAGCAGGGCTGGATCGCGCGAGAGAACGGCGGATACGTGTTCGAGTACTCGTGGCTTGACGGCTTGCGTCAACTCCCGAGTGAGCGTCTCTTCACGCAAACGAGTTGAGGCAGGTATGCGACGCCGAACCCGGCCCCGGATATCGGGACCTCAGCGGCAGGCTCCATTTTCATTGTTGCCGGCTGTCCCTGCACGCAGGCGACGGGGGAAGCCGTTGTCGGGATGGGATGGGGCCTCGCTCGGCGCTCGGCGCAATCTGCAAGAGCGCTGCAAAGGAAGCGCGCCATGAAGACCGCGCCGGTCGAATGAGCTCGGCCGGTGCGCGCAATCTATTGGTACTGGTTGCAGACCTTCGATTCAATTCGCTACGGAGCCGGCATTGACCGGGACATAGCCGGCCCGGTCGCCTTGCAGGTGTGCACCTATGGTAAGGCTTGCTAGCAAGCTAAAAGAAAGACGACCGGCAGCGCGCTCGTCGCGTAAGTGGTGAAGCCGTTAAGTGACAGATCCACGTGACGCGGCGCCGCAACCGTCGTCACTGCATCTCAACGCCTCGGCGCATTTGAGCATGCGCTTCGTAAGGCCGAACTGATGCCACTCCAAAAAAATGCGAATGCAGTTCTCGACGCTTTTAGAGCGCGCGTTGCAGCTGCGGCAAAATCTGGAACAAATCGCCGACCAAGCCGATATCCGCGATCTCGAAAATCGCTGAGTCCGGATCTTTGTTGATGGCCACGATTGTCCCCGCGTCCTTGATGCCAGTCAGGTGCTGGATCGCACCAGAAATGCCAACCGCGATGTAGAGCTCTGGCGCGATGATCTTGCCGGTCTGACCGACCTGCATTTCGTTCGGCACGTAGCCGGCATCGACCGCTGCACGCGACGCGCCGACCGCTGCGCCGAGCTTGTCGGCGAGGTCGTAAATGATCTTGAAGTTCTCCGCAGACCCGACGCCGCGGCCCCCCGAAACAACGCGCTTGGCGCTCTGCAGGTCCGGACGGTCGCTCGAACCGGCGGCGAGGCCGACGAAGCGTGTATGCGCTGGCAATGAGGCGTCGACAGCGATCGCTTCGATCGGCGCATTGCCATTGCGTGTCGTTTCCGCAAACGACGCAGTGCGGATCGTCGCGACGACGATGACGCCTTCCGGCACTTCGACGGTGACGATCGCGTTGCCCGCATAGACCGGACGCTTGAACGTGCGTGCGCCTTCGACGGCCATCGCATCCGACACCTGCGGCGCGTTCAGCAGCGCCGCGACGCACGGCATCAGGTCCTTGCCGAACGTCGTGCTCGGACCGAACACGTGCGTGTAGTTCGCGGCCACCTTCGCGACCTGCGGCGCGAGCACCTGTGCGATGGCGTTGGCATTCGCGGGGTTCGAAACGGTGAGCACGCGCGTCACGCCGTCGAGCTTCGCGGCCTCGGCTGCGACCGCGGACACGTCATCCGCGAGCACGAGCACGTCGATCGCTTCAGGCGACAGCGCCTTCGCGGCGGTGACGCACTTGGCAGTGGAGGCGTTGAGGTGGCCGCCCAGGTGTTCGGCGACGATCAGGACCTTCGACATCGGAATTTCCTCGGTATACGACGTTCCCGCGGGAACCTTCGTACCGGACGGTCGCGCCGTGCGCGGTCCGCCCGGTGTGCGTTACAGCAGGCCGCGCTGCTTGAGCGTGGCGACGAGTTCGGCGGCGTCTTTGACCATGATGCCCTTCGAGCGCTTGGCCGGCGGGGCGTAGGACGTGGTCTTCAGGCCTGCGCCGATGTCGACGCCCAGTTCGGCGAACTGCAGCGTCTCGAGCGGCTTGCTCTTGGCCTTCATGATGTCCGGCAGCTTGATGAAGCGCGGCTCGTTGAGGCGAAGGTCGGTGGTGACGACGGCGGGCAGGTCGACCTCGAGCGTCTCGAGGCCGGCGTCGACTTCGCGCGTCACCGTGGCCTTGCCGTCGGCGACGTCCAGCTTCGACGCGAACGTCGCCTGCGGACGGCCCCATAGCGTGGCGAGCATCTGGCCCGTCTGGTTGGCGTCGTCGTCGATGGCCTGCTTGCCGAGGATCACGAGATCCGGCTGCTCGCGCCCGACGAGCTTGAGCAGCGCGCGGGCGGCGGCGAGGGGCTGCACGTCCTGGCCGTCGACGACCACGTGGATCGCGCGGTTCGCGCCCATGGCGAGGCCGTTGCGCAGGTGCGGCTGGGCGTCGGCCGGGGCGATGGTCGCGACGATCACTTCGGTCGCGATGCCCTTGTCGCGCAGGCGCAGCGCTTCTTCGAGGGCGATCTCGTCGAACGGATTCGGGGAGAGCTTCACGCCCTCGGTGACGACGCCGGTGCCGTCGGGCTTGACCTGGATGCGGACGTTGTAGTCCACCACGCGCTTGTAGGCGACGAGGATCTTCATCAGCGGATTTCCATGATCGTGCGCGGCGGGCGCGCTGAGGACCGGCGATTTTAGCCGACTGCGGCCGCTTTGGCCGTTAGGCGAGAGTGATGGCGGCCGGCGGTATCCTGTCGCGACGCCGATTCAGGACGATCCGATGCTTCAGTCCGTGGTGCTCAGTGGCGGTAGCGGAACCCGGCTCTGGCCGCTCTCGCGGCAGAACCAGCCCAAGCAGTTCCTGGCGCTGCTGGGGGACCGCTCGCTGTACCAGGAGACCGTCCTGCGCGCGAGCCGGCTGCCGGGTGCCGAGGCGCCGGTGACGGTCTGCGCGGGCGACCATCGCTTCATGGTCGGGGAGCAGCTGCAGGCCGTCGGGCTGGCCAACGGCGGGATCCTGCTCGAGCCGACCGCGCGTAACACGGCGCCCGCCATCGCCATCGCGGCCCTGCATCTGCTCGGGAGAGACGCCAACGCGTTGATGCTGGTGCTCCCGGCGGACCACCTCATCGAAGACGAAGCGGCCTTCCGAGACGCTGTCGCGCGCGCGGTCGGGCTTGCAGACGATGGATGGCTGGTCACGTTCGGCATTCGCCCCGACTACGCCGAGACCGGTTACGGCTACATCCTTGGCGGTGCACCGCTCGGCGATGCGGGCTTCGCAGTCGCGCGGTTCGTCGAAAAGCCGGACCGCACCACCGCCGAGGAGTATGTCGCGCACGGCGGTTACTCGTGGAACTCGGGAATGTTCCTGTTCCGCGCAGCGCGCTACCTGGAGGAGTTGCAGCGCCATGCGCCAGCGATCGCCGATGCGGCCCGCCGTGCGTATGAGCAGTCGACGCGCGACCTCGACTTCATCCGTATCGATCCCGACGCATTCGCACAGAGCCCCAACGACTCGATCGACTACGCGGTGATGGAGAAGACCGATCGGGCCGCGGTCGTGCCGGTGAGCTGCGGCTGGAGCGATATCGGATCGTGGTCGGCGCTCTGGTCCGTCGCGGAGCGCGACGCCGACGACAACCGCCACGATGGCGATGTCATGTCCGTCGACAGTCGCGGCAACCTGGTTCGCGCGGCCGAACGGCGCATGATCGCGACGCTCGGCGTCGACGACCTCGTCATCGTTGACACGCCCGACGCGACGCTGGTGGCACGCAAGGACCGCGTGCAGGACGTCAAGCTGCTCGTCGACCGCATGAAGGCCGACGCGCGCACGGAGCATCTGAGTCACCGGAAGGTGTATCGCCCCTGGGGCAGCTATGACTCGCTGGCCGTCGGTGCGCGCTTCCAGGTCAAGCGCATCGTCGTGAATCCGGGCGCGTCGCTTAGCCTGCAGAAACACGCGCATCGCGCCGAGCACTGGATCGTCGTTTCGGGCGTCGCCGAGGTCACATGCGACGAGCGTGTCTTCGCGCTGCGGGAAAACGAGAGCACGTTCATTCCGCGGGGCAGTGTGCATCGCCTGCGCAACAATGGCGCCGAGCCGGTCGAGCTGATCGAGGTGCAGTCCGGCCACTACCTCGGCGAGGACGACATCGTGCGGCTCGAGGACGTCTACGGGCGGTCGTGAGCGCGGCATCGGCCGAAGGTACGGTGCGGCGCAACATGGGCGCCGCTAGAATCCGCGGGTCCCGTACAGGAGTACCCGCATGGCCGCGCGCAGCAAGGTCTATCCCGACGCGAAAACCGCGCTCGCGGATCTCGTCGCCGACAACCAGACGCTCGCTGTGGGCGGGTTCGGTCTCTGCGGCATCCCGGAGGCGCTGATCGCCGCGCTGCGCGATTCCGGCGTCAGCGGTCTGACCGCGATCTCGAACAACGCGGGTGTCGATGGATTCGGCCTCGGCCAGCTGCTGGCCACGCGCCAGATCCGCAAGATGATTTCGTCGTACGTCGGCGAGAATAAGGAATTCGAGCGCCAGTTCCTCGCCGGCGAGCTGGAGCTCGAGTTCAACCCGCAGGGCACGCTGGCCGAACGCTTGCGTGCCGGGGGTGCGGGCATCCCCGCGTTCTTCACTCGCACGGGTTACGGCACGGTCGTCGCCGAGGGCAAGGAAACGCGCGAGTTCGACGGCCACATGTACGTCATGGAAACCGCGCTGCGCGCCGACGTCTCGCTGGTGAAGGCGTGGAAGGCCGACAAGGCCGGCAACCTCGTGTTCCGCAAGACGGCGCGCAATTTCAACCCGGCGTGCGCGATGGCGGGCAAGGTCTGCGTCGCGGAAGTCGAGCAGCTCGTCGAAATCGGCGAGATCGATCCGGACCACGTGCACCTGCCGGGCATCTACGTCGATCGCATCGTCGTGAATGCGACGCCCGAAAAGCGCATCGAACAGCGCACCACCCGCGCCGCGTAAGCGACGTTCGGCCTACATGAATTCACCGGCGGGCGTTGCGCTCGCCGAACGGAGAAACGACATGCCCTGGACCCGCGACGAGATGGCGCAGCGCGCCGCCCGCGAACTTACCGACGGCGCCTACGTCAACCTCGGCATCGGCCTGCCGACGCTGGTGGCGAACTACATCCCCGAAGGCATGGACGTCTGGCTGCAGAGCGAGAACGGCCTGCTCGGCATCGGCCCGTTCCCGACCGAGGCCGAGATCGACGCCGACCTCATCAATGCCGGCAAGCAGACCGTCACCGCGCAGCCGGGTGCGAGCTTCTTCGGCAGCCACGACTCGTTCGCGATGATCCGCGGCGGTCACATCGACCTCGCGATCCTCGGCGCCATGCAGGTCACCGACAAGGGCGACCTCGCCAACTGGATGGTGCCCGGCAAGATGGTGAAGGGCATGGGCGGGGCGATGGACCTGGTCGCCGGCGTCAAACGCGTGGTCGTGCTGATGGAGCACACGGCCAAGAGCGGCGAGCACAAGATCCTGCCGGAATGCACGTTGCCGCTGACCGGCGTCGGTGTGGTCAATCGCATCATCACCGAGCTGGCTGTGATGGACATCACGCCGGATGGTTTGCGGCTCGTCGAGCTTGCGCCGGGCGTTTCTGCGGACGAGTTGGCGGTTAAAACGGGCGTGCCTGTCGCAGCGGTAAGCGGCTGATCGGAGCGTATTGCCGCAGGACGGTGGCGGCCTTACGGTAGCGACTTCAGGAGGGGCTCGGGGAGAGCCGCCTGCTCCCTTTCCGATTGGGCTCCGTCATGCGCAAGGTTCTGCCTTTCGTCGCTCTGGCCGCCGTGCTGGCCGGCTGCGTTCGCTCCGATGATTCCAAGACCGTTGCCGGCTCGATGAAGCCGGCGGCCTCGGTCCGTACCTCGCGCCTTGCTGCTCCGACCGGTCTTGCAGCGATTCGCGCCCGGGTCGTGCACGGGCAGCGATATGCATCGCTTCCCGACCGCGGTGAACTGGTGGCGTATACCGCCGGCGTGCAGGAAGTCCGGACGCGCGCGTACACCTGGAAGCAGGTCCGCCTCAGCGAGGCGCATGCCCTCGATGCCATCGGCGGCACGATGACGGTGCAGGCGCCGGATGGTCATCTCGTCCGCCTGCGTTACGACCATCACATCGAACACCCGAACGGCGACTGGACCTGGGTGGGTCGTCCGGCCGGCGCGCAGCCGGGCACGGAAGCGATCATCACCTTCGGCGAGAAGGCCGTGTTCGGTTCGATTCCGGAAGGTAAGGGTCCGCCGCTGCGCCTGATGCAGGCCAATGGCGTGTCGTGGATGGTGCAGACCGACGCCGCTGCACTGGCGTCGATTCCGGGTGCTCATCCGACGAAGCCCGACGCATTCCCGGTGCCGCGCGCAGCGCAGCGTCCGGCGAGCGACGCTGCGTCGCGTTCGTCTGCATGGGCACCGACCGCCGCGGCCGCGGCGGCAACCGCATCGACGACGGTCGATCTGGTGCTCGGTTACACGAGCACATTCGCAAGCCGTCTTGGCGGCCAGTCGCAGGCGAACACGCGCCTGAACAACATGGTCGACTTCGCCAATCAGGCGTACCAGAACAGCGGCATTGATGCGCGCGTCCGCCTCGTCAATACGGTGCAGGTGGACTACGCCGACAACACGGACAACGATCAGGCCTTGTATGACCTGACCGGTTACGACTGTTCCGGCAGCTCGTGCGTCAAGCGCGCGATTCCTGCGTCTCTGCAGCCGCTGCGCAATGCGCGTGACCAGTACGGCGCCGACCTCATGTCGCTTGTTCGCAACTTCGACAACGGCACCAATGGCAGCTGTGGCGTCGGCTGGATCCTCGGTGGCGGTCAGCAGCCGATCGACAGTTCGGATGCTGCGTGGGCGATGTCAATCGTGAGCGACAGCAACGGCCGCGGACCGGGCTCGTTCCCGAGCGGTGGCTACGTGTGTCGCGACGAAACGCTCGCACATGAAATGGGCCACAACATGGGCGCGCAGCACGACGTCGCGACCGCAAAGGGGGACAACGGCGTATTGGATGCAGATGAGTACGGCCGGTACCCGTATTCGTTCGGGTTCAAGACGGATGCGAATAACGGCAACTTCTACACGACTATGGCGTACGGCGACACCGGACAAACCCCGTATCGCGTGTTCTCCAATCCGCGTGTCGCTACCTGCAATTCGTCGTCAGAAGCGCCGCGCCCTTGCGGAACGAACGATGCGGACAATGCGCGAACGTTGAGTCAGACGATGCCCGTCATCGCGACGTTCCGGGCGACCGTCGTGCCGTCTGGGCCGGTGCGACGTCCGCGAAACGATATGGATGGCGACGGGCGATCGGACCTTCTATGGTGGAACGCCGGTTCCGGCGTTGTCGCCTACTGGGTCATGAACGGCTCGCAGTTCCTTTCCGGTGCGAACTACGGACTGGGCAGCGGCCTCCAGCCTGCGTCCAGCGGTTACACCACCGCTGGTGCTCGTGCAGATCTGCTGTTCCGGCGTCCCGCCGACCGCATGCTCATCAATTTCGCGAACTCAGGCTCCGGCTTCCAACCGACCGCGATCGGCAATTATGCGAGCGACTGGAACGTCGCCGGCCAAGGCGATGTCGATGGCGATGGCAAGGACGACATTTTCTGGCGGCATCCCACCGCAGGCTATTTCGCCTATTGGCTGATGGACGGCGCCGTCTACAAGGGAGGTCAGACGTACGCACCGCCGCCGGCCTACCTCATTGCCGCGATTGCGGATTTCAATGGTGACGGGCGAGCAGATATCGTGTGGAACGCCCCGTCCACACGCACAGTTTCCATGTGGGTCAGCGACGGCGGCGGCTTCGCCGTGTACCAGATTGGCCAGTACGGTAGCGATTGGTCGCTGATCGGTGCCGCGGATGTCACCGGCGACGGCAAGGCGGATCTGCTATGGCGGAATACTGCGTCCACGTATCTGGCGTACTGGAAGATGGACGGCCCGTCGTTCGTGAGCTCACAGGCGCAAGGCACCCCGACCGCGTACACGTTCGCGACTACGGGCGATTACAACGGCGATGGGCGCGACGACATCGTGTGGCAGCGCCCCAGCGACCGCGCCCTAATCATGTGGCTGGGCAACGGCATCGGCTTCCAGGAGCAGGTGGTGGGTAACTACGGGGCGGACTGGTCGCTATTGAAGTAAGTCGCGCGCCTGACACTAACCCGTCTGCGGGCCACGTCCGCGGCGCGTAGACGGGGTAGTAATGCGCAGCGCTGCGCCCAAAATTACAACATCTGATAATTCGGCCCCGAACCACCTTCCGGCGTCACCCAGTTGATAATCTCGTAGGGATCCTTGATGTCGCAGGTCTTGCAGTGCACGCAGTTCGCCGCGTTGATCTGCAGGCGCCGGCCGACATCCGCCTCCTCGACGATTTCGTAGACGCCCGCCGGGCAAAAGCGCGTGCACGGGTTGCCGTATTCCTCGGTGCAGCGCGACACGCAGATCGAGGTGTCGAGTACCTTCAGGTGCACGGGCTGGTCTTCGTCGTGTTCGGTGGCGGCGAAGTAGACGCCAGCGAGGCGGTCACGCGGCGCGAGCGTGCGCTCGCCCCAGTGGCGATCGGGTGATTCGTACTCGGCCAGCTTCTCCATCTGGCACCAGTCCGGCTTGTTGCGCAGCGTCCACGGCGACTTGCCGCGCGTGACGGTTTCCCACGCGGCGTTGAGCAGGCCGAACCACATGCCGCGTTTGAACGCGGGCTTGATGTTGCGGACTTCGCGCAGCTCGGCCATTGCGTCCGATGCACGCAGCTTCGCGTCCCAACCGTTCGGCAACAGCTGCGTCGACGCGAGATGTTCGGCCGCCAGCATGCCCGACCTGATCGCCTGGTGCGTGCCCTTGATCTTCGGTACGTTGAGCAGGCCGGCCGTGTCGCCGATGAGGATCGCGCCCGGCATCTCGCACGTCGGCAGCGACTGGTAGCCACCGGTGACGATCGCACGCGCACCGGCCGACACGATCGATCCGCCTTCGAGCAGCGGCTTCACCGAGGGATGGTTCTTCCACTGCTGGAAGGCTTCCCACGGCTTGTAGTTCGGATCCTTGTAATCGAGGCCGCTGACATAGCCGAGCGCGATGCGACCCTTGTCGAGGTGATACAGGAAGCTGCCGCCGTACGTCGCGTTGTCCGCGGGCCAGCCGAGCGTGTGAACGATCTTGCCGGGCGAGACGCGCTCTTCCGGCACCTGCCACAGCTCCTTGATGCCGATCGAATACGTCTGCGGGTCGTGCCCTTCGTCGAGCTTGAATTGCTTGACGAGTCGCGTGGTGAGATGACCGCGCGCGCCTTCGGCGAGCACGGTGACCTTCGCGCGGATGTCGATGCCCGGCGTGTAGCCCGGCTTGTGCGAGCCGTCCTTCGCGACGCCCATGTCGCCGATGCGCACGCCGATCACCGCGCCGGTCTCGTCATGCAGCGTTTCGGCTGCTGCGAAGCCCGGATAGATCTCGACGCCGAGCGCTTCCGCCTGCGGCGCGAGCCACGCGCACATCGCCGACAGGCTGACGATCACATTGCCATGGTTGTTCATCCCCGGCGGCACGGGGAGCTTGCGCGCACCGCTCTTCGACAGCAGCCAGAACTCGTCGTCCTTCGCCGGCACGCACACCGGCGGTGGGTTGTCGCGCCAGTTCGGCAGCAGCGCGTCGAGCGGGCCGGTCTCGATCACCGCACCGGACAGGATGTGCGCGCCGATCGTCGACGCCTTCTCGATCACGCAGACCGAGATCTCCGGGTTCAGCTGCTTCAGGCGGATCGCGAACGCCAGGCCCGACGGCCCCGCGCCGACGGTGACGACGTCGTACTCCATGACGTCGCGTTCGATCTCGATGGTCTGGCTCATGAGGCTCTCCGCTGCTGACCCGTCATTGTCGCGGTTCGCGCCGTGCGAGCCAATCAGAGGGCCGCGGCCCGCGTGCTAGCGTCGCGCGATGCTCGAGCGCCTGCCCTTGCCCGACGCCGACGTTCGGCTCGACCCCGCCTGGTTGCCGGCCGAGGAGGCCGCCGCGCTGTTCGACGTGCTCCGCGACCAGATCCCGTGGGAAAACCATCCGGTCCGCCTGTTCGGCCGCGCGCACCCCGCGCCGCGCCTGAGCTGCTGGATCGGCGACGCCGAGGCCGCTTACCGCTATTCGGGCCTGCTCCGCACGCCGCATCCATGGCGGCCCCCGCTCGACACGCTGCGCGACCGTCTCCGGACGACGCTGGGCGTGCCGTTCAACAGCGTTCTCGCCAATCTCTACCGCGACGGCCGCGACGCGATGGGCTGGCACGCCGATGACGAGCCTGAACTCGGGCCTGAACCGGTCATCGCCTCTCTGAGTCTCGGCGCGGTGCGACGCTTCGTGCTCAAGCATCGCCGCGAGGACGCGCGCCTTGCCCTCGATCTGCCATCGGGCAGCCTGCTGGTGATACAGGGCGCGACCCAGGCGAACTACCGGCATGCATTGCCGCGCACGGCGCGCCCGGTCGGGCCGCGGATCAACCTGACGTTTCGTGAGGTGCGGCGCAGGTAGCGGATCGCGAGCATTCGCGCTCGTCGACGTGCACGTCCCGGCCGCGACCCGTCGATCAATCGACTCGGCCGCGCGGGATCACGGCGATTGCGCCATCGACCTCGTCGAACACGCCGAGCGCCTGCTCGCGGAGCGTCAGGTGTTCGCATTCGCGATCGAGCTGCTCGTACTCCGTCGCGAACGTCGTGCGGAATGCATCGAACGCCGCTTCGTCCCGCCAGCGGTCGATGGTCACGTAACGCCCGGACGTCGATGGATCCATCAACAGCAACGTCCCGATGTAGCCCGGGGCCCGAAGGAACAGTCGCGCCCATGTGCCCTCGGGTCCGTAATGCCGTTCGAATTCCGATGCGTTGTCGGCAACGACATCGAACGCCCACATGTAGACGTACGCCATCGTCGTCTCCGATGCGCCGCTATGCGGCGCACTGCCGGGATGAGTCGAAACTCAGCGTCGCCCGCTCAGCGACGTCAACGTCCACCCCGCGACATCGTGATCGAGCTTCACCAACGCGCGGTCGAATGCGTCCACCACGTTCGGAACATCCGTCGACGACGCCGGTTCCGCGACCACGAACGTGCGCGACGCCAGCACATCGGCGGCTTCCGGACGGAGCAGCTTCGCGCTGACTTCGATCGTCGCGTTCGGCAGGGCACCGCCCGCGTAGTCGGCTTCGAAGCGCCGCACGTCGAGCAGCAGACGGTAGTCGCCGTTGACGCCGCTTCCCGCGCGCGCGACCGCGCGCAGGCGGCCGGAATCCTCGAACGTGCGGATCAGCGAGGCGAGCAGCATGTCCGACGGACGCTGAGCCCACACGCCGCCCTTGTACACCTGCAGCTCCTGCGGCGTCGGCCGTACGGCGATGCGCATGCTGTCGTACGGGCGATCGATCTGCACGGGGCCGACGGTCAATTGCGCATCGACCTGCGGCCAGCTCGGATCGGGCGCCGCATTCGCGCGTGGCGCGAACTGCTGCGGCGGTTCCTTGCTGCCCCCGATGATCGAACACGCGGGAAGCGCGAGCACGGCGACGAGCATCGCGGTGCGGGCGAGGGACGTCGTCATGGAGATGCGCGGCTTCATTTGGGTTCGAATTCCTTCGGACGTTCGCGGCCGAGCAGATAGCTGGTCGGGCCGCTGTCGAGTCGGTCGGTGACCTGGCGCAGGTCGCGCACGAGCGAGCGCAATTCGGTCAACGTCGGGCCGACCTGGCCGAGCCCGTCGTTGGCGAACGAATGGATCGCCGCGCGGTTCTCGTTGACGATGCCGTTCGCGCCTTCGGCCGCCGACTGCAGCTTGTCGAGCGTGCCGTCGAGCTTGGCGACGAGGCCGGGCAACTTGTTCGCGAGATCGCGGTCGACGTCGTTCACCACGCCGTGCGCCTGCACCAGCGTCGCGTTGAGTTCGGCGCTCGACGCCTTCGCGTTCGCGATGATCGCGCGCATGTCCTCGCGCTGCGAGGCGATGGAGTTCGTCAGCGCATCGATGTTGTTGAGCGTGTTCGACACGTGCTGGATGTTCTTCTCGCTCAGCACCTGGTCGAGGCGCGCGACGAGCCGGTTCGCCGTGTCGGCGATGTTCTGCAGCGCGCTCGACTCGGTGAGGATGAGGGGCTTGTCGCGATGGTCGACGCTCACCAGCAGCGGCGCCTTCGGGCTGCCGCCCGTGAGCTGGATGAACGGCGGGCCGGTGATGCCGCTTTGCGACATCTTGGCGCGCGTGTCGGTCTTGATCGGCGTGTCGGCCTGGATGCGCAGCGTCGCGAGCACGCGGCGCGGATCTTCCGGTGCGAGGCGGAGGCTCTCGACCGTGCCGACCGAAATGCCGTTGTACTGCACCGAGCTGCCCTCGCTGAGGCCGGTGACCGGCTCGTTGAAGACCACCGAATATTCCTGCCAGTCCTTCTCGGACGAGTACTTCGCGGCCCACAGCGCGAACAGCAGGAGGACCGCCGTCACGATGATGGTGAAGGCGCCGATGAGGACGTAGTTGGCCTTGGTTTCCATGGGCGCGGTCCTGTCGTGCGGTCAGTCGTGGCGGGTGCGGTCGCGACCGGCCTGCGCTGCGCGTGCGCGCGGGCCGTGGAAATACTCCTGCACCCAGGGATGGTCGAGCTGTTCGATTTCGGTGATCGGCGCCGCGGCGACGACCTTGTGATCGGCGAGCACGGCCACCCTGTCGCAGATAGCGTAAAGCGTGTCCAGATCGTGTGTGATGAGGAACACCGTCAGGCCCAGGGCCTGCTGCAGCGTGCGGATCAGGTGGTCGAACGCGGCCGCGCCGATGGGATCGAGGCCGGCGGTCGGCTCGTCGAGGAAGAGCAGTGGCGGGTCGAGCGCGAGCGCCCGTGCCAGGCCCGCGCGCTTGCGCATGCCGCCGGAGAGCTGCGAGGGCAGCTTGTCGATCGCGTCGGCCGACAGCCCGGCGAGCTTCACCTTCAGCAGCGAAATCTCGTGGCGGAGCGAGTCGGGCAGGTCGCGGTGATATTCCTTGAGCGGCACCTCGACGTTCTCGCCCACGGTCAGCGACGAGAACAGTGCGCCGTCCTGGAACAGCACGCCGGTGTTGCGCTCGATCTCGCGTCGCGCGGCGATGTCGGTGGTGCGTGCATCGACGCCCAGCACTTCGATCTCGCCTTCGTCCGGCTCGCGCAGGCCGAGGATCGAGCGCATCAGCACCGACTTGCCGGTGCCCGAACCGCCGACCACGCCGAGGATTTCGCCCGGCATCACGTCGAGGTCGAGGCCGTCGTGCACCACCTGCTCGCCGAAGCGATTGACCAGGCCGCGCACGCGGATGATGGGCGAGGGCGCGTCGCGCGCGTCGTCGGTCGCCATCAGACGTCCATCACCATGTACCAGAGAGCGGCGATCGCATCGAGCACGATCACCAGCGAGATCGCCTGCACGACGGCGGACGTCGTGCGCTCGCCGACGGATTGCGCCGTGCCTTCCACCTGCAGGCCTTCGAGGCAGCCGACCAGCGAGATCACCATCGCGAAGAACGGCGCCTTCGACAGGCCCACCCACAGATGCCGCACTTCGATGGTTTCCTGCATGCGCGAAAGATATTGCTGCGGCGGAATGTCGAGGGCGTATGCGCCGACGGTGAGGCCGCCGAGCAGGCCGGAGATCATCGCGACGAACGTCAGCAGCGGAAGCATCGTCAGCAAGGCGAGCACGCGCGGGATGACCAGCAGGTCGATCGGGTCCATGCCCAGCGTACGGATCGCATCGATCTCCTCGCGACTCTTCATCGCACCGATCTGCGCGGTGAATGCGCTCGCGGTGCGGCCGGCGAGGATGATGGCGGTCAGCAGGATCGCGAACTCGCGCAGGAACGAGACGTCGACCAGTTCGACGACGTAGATCTCCGCGCCGAAATCGCGCAGCACGTTCGCGCCGAGGAACGCGACCACCGCGCCGACGAGGAACGAGAGCAGCGCGACCAGCGGCGTGGCATCGAGACCGACCTGCTCCATGTGGTGCACCAGCGCGATCGGCCGGAACCGCGACGGTTCCTTGATCGTGCGCAGCAGCTTAGCCAGCACTTCGCCGAGGAACGCGACGAGCGCCATGGCCTCCTTCGCGTTGTCGTACATCGCGAAGCCGAGTCGGCCGATCGCCGCGACGAGGCCGTATTCCTTCTTGCGCTTGGGGCGTTCGTCCGCGACGTCCTCGATGGCGGCGACCAGCGCGCGGTGCTCGTCGCGGAAGTCGAAGGTGTCGAAGTCGACACCGCAGCGGCGCGACCAGCGCAGCAGTTGCAGCACGCCCAGCGAATCCAGCCGCGCGATGCCGCGGGCATCGACGTGGGCGAGGCCGCAAGGTGCGGCGGCGAGCGTGTCGCCGATCGACACCGCGTGCTCGAGCGTCCAATGGCCCGCGAGACGAACGGTGCCGGCGCCGGTATCGGCGTCGAGGGTCGGCGGGGCGGACGTGGAATCGGTCATGTTCGCGGCGGAGCATACCGGCTCGGCCGTGCGTGCAAGGCATGCGATCCTTCACCCATGACCGCGCCCCTCAGCGAAGCCGCCTACGTCGCGCGAATCGACTTCATGGTCGAGCTCGCGTCGCGCCTGCACCGCTATGGCACCACGGCCGAGCGCTTGGAAGGCGCGATCACGGCCGTGGCGACGCGGCTGGGTGTGGGCTGCGAGCCGTGGTCGAACCCGACGGGCCTGATCCTCACGTTCACCGATCCGGCCCGCGCCACCGGCCTGCGCGACATCACGCGCGTGCTGCGCCTCGCCCCGGGCGACGTCGACCTGCATCGGCTCGTCGAATCCGACCGCATCGCCGAGGAAGTGCTGGAAGGCCGCCTCGACCTCGCAGATGCGCAGGCGCAACTGCGTGCGCTCGACGCACCGGCACCCCCGGCGGTCCGTCGTGCGGAGATCGTGGCCTTCGGCCTCGCGGCCGCGGCGGTCGCCGGTCTCCTGCGCCTGCCGTGGCTCGACATCGGCGTCGCCGGCGTGACCGGGCTGTTGATCGGCGTGCTCGATCACCTGGCCGAGTCGCATCCGCGCGTGCGTGCGGGCTTCGAGGCGCTGTCGGGCATGGTCGCAGCGACCATCGCGGTGCTCGTCGGTTCGTTCATCGGGCCACTCAACCAGAACACCGTGATCATCGTGTCGCTGATCGTGCTGTTGCCCGGCCTCACGCTGACGAATGCGGTCAACGAACTCACCGGTCAGCAACTCGTTTCCGGTACTGCGCGCTTCGCGGGCGCATTGACGACGATCCTGAAGCTCGCGATCGGCGTGCTCGTCGCGGTGTACGCGCTCGAACTCATGGGCCTCGATCCCGTCGTGCGGGGCTCGCGTCCGCAACCGGCGTGGATCGAGTGGGTGTCGCTCGCGATCGCGTCGTTCGCATTCGCCGTGCTGTTCCGCGCGAGCGTTCGCGACTATTTGCGCGTCATGGGCGCCGCCGCGGCGGGCTACATCATTTCGCGATTCGTCGGCGAGGCCGCGGGCGCGCCGGCCGGCGTGTTCATCGCCGCGCTCACGATCACCGCCACCGGCAATGCCTATGCACGCTGGTGGCAGCGCCCGGGCGCGATCATCCGCGTGCCGGGCATCATTACGCTGGTGCCCGGCAGCACCAGCATGCGCGGGTTGCTCAGCCTGATGCAGAGCCACGACGTCGGCGCAGGGCAGAGTGCGGTGATCGCGGTGACGAATGCGCTCGGTGCGCTCGTCGCGGGGCTGCTGTTCGGCAACCTGCTGCTGCCGTCGCGCCGCAACCTGTGACTCAGGCGCGGCGGGCACTCCACAGCCCGTAGCCCCACCACGCGAGCAGTGCGATCACGACGACCCAGATCGCCACGATCACCGCGGCCATGCCGCGACTGGTCGGTCGCGTCGCCGCCACCGCGGCGCGTGCGTGCGCATCGGCTTTGACGTCGGCCGGCGTCCAGCGCATCACCAGCGCGATGCCGAGCGGCACGATGATCACGTCGTCGAGGTAGCCCAGCACCGGAATGAAATCCGGGATCAAGTCGATCGGGCTCAGCGCATAGGCCGCGACGGCGAGCGCGGCCAGACGAACGGCCCAGGGCGTGCGCGGATCGCGCGCCGCGAAGTACACGACGAGCGTCTGTTGCTTGAGGCTGCGGGCCCAGCCGCGCAGGTGCGTCGTCCACGACATGCGGCAAGCCTCGCGGCGAGGGAGTGACGGGGCCGAAAACGACGACGCCGGCGCAAGGCCGGCGTCGATGCGATCCGCGGTGCGATCAGCGGATCAGGAAGCTGTCGAGCGCGTGGCCCTTGCTCGTATACGCCTGCAACCAGCGGGGCTGCTTGCCGCGACCACTCCAGGTCTCGTTCGCGTTGTCCGGGTTGCGGTACTTCGGCGCGACCTTGGTGCCGGCGAACTTCGACGGGCCGCGCTTGGCGCGCGTGCGCTTGGCGGGTGCGGCGTCCGAGTTCGCGGACGACGACGTCGACGCGCCACGCGCACCGAACAGTTCGCCGATCGAATAGCCCTCGGCGCGGGCGAGCTGCTCGAGGCGCTTGCGAACGTCCGCAATCGGCTTGCGCTTCTTCAGCACCGCGCGACGCTTGTTCGCCTGGGCGATGAGCGATTCGAGCTCCTTCGCCGACATGCTGTTGAGATCCAGGGCCATGCTGCCTCCGACCAATACCGAAAAGAAAATGGGCCGCCCGATCGCGGACGGCCCATCGTAACCAGCGAAGCTAATCGCGTAAATGCGCGGAGATAATCAGCCCGCGATGACGCGCGCGATCGCGGCGTCGCGATCGAGCTGTTCGGCCTCGCTCGCGCGGCGATGGCGGTATTCGTACGTGCCCGCCTGCAGGCCGCGCTCGGACACCACGATGCGGTGCGGGATACCGATCAGCTCGATGTCCGCGAACATCGCGCCCGGGCGCAGGCCGCGGTCGTCGAGCACGGCGTCGATGCCCTTGGCCTGCAGGTCGCGATACAGCGCCTGCGCCGCTTCATTCACCGACTCGACGTTCTTCGGGTTGATCACGCAGACGGCGACCTGCCACGGCGCGATCGAGTCCGGCCAGATGATCCCGTTCGCGTCGTGGTTCTGCTCGATCGCCGCGGCGACGATGCGCGACACGCCGATGCCGTAGCAGCCCATCGTCGGCGTCATCGCCCTGCCGGTTTCGTCGAGCACCGTGAGCTTCATCGCCTCGGCGTACTTGCGGCCGAGCTGGAATACATGGCCGACCTCGATGCCGCGCGCGATGCCGAGCGTGCCCGCGCCGTCCGGCGACGCATCGCCTTCCACGACGTTGCGGATGTCGGCGACGAGGCTCGGTTCCGGCAGGTCGCGGCCCCAGTTCACGCCGGCGATGTGGAAGCCGTCCGCGTTCGCACCGACGACGAAGTCGGCCATGGCGGCGACGTCGCGGTCGGCGACGACGAAGATGTCCTTGGCCGGCGCGATCGGGCCGAGGAAGCCCGGCGACGCGTTGAGGTGTTCGCGGATCTCGTCCTCGGTGGCGAGGCGGTACTCCGTCATGCCTGGCAGCTTGGCGAGCTTGATCTCGTTGACGACGTGATCGCCACGCACCAGCGCGAGCACGAAGCGCGGGTTGTTCTCGGGATCGACGCCCATCGCGGCGACCGACTTCACCGTGCGCGACAGCGGAATGCCCATCAGCGCGGCGACGTCCTCGCACGTCTTCTGCGTCGGCGTGTCGATGCGGCGCATGGTTTCGGTGGCTGCCGCGCGCGGCGCCGGCGCGGCGGCTTCGGCGCGCTCGACGTTCGCGGCGTACTCGGAGCCCGTGGAGAACGCGAGCGCGTCCTCGCCCGAATCGGCGAGCACGTGGAACTCGTGCGACATCGCGCCGCCGATCGCGCCGGTGTCGGCGACGACCGCGCGGAACTTCAACCCCAGTCGCGTGAAGATGCGGCCGTAGGTGTCGTACATGTTCTGGTATTCGCACGTCAGATCGTCGTCGTTCGCGTGGAACGAGTACGCGTCCTTCATCAGGAACTCGCGCGCGCGCATCGCGCCGAAGCGCGGGCGGATCTCGTCGCGGAACTTGGTCTGGATCTGGAAGAAGTTGACCGGCAGCTGCTTGTACGACGACAGCTCCTGGCGCGCGAAGTCGGTGATGACTTCCTCGTGCGTCGGGCCGTAGCAGTACCAAGCGTCCTTGCGGTCCTTGATCTTGAGCAGCTGGCCGCCGAACTTCTCCCAGCGCCCGGTCTCCTCCCACAGCTCGCGCGGCTGGATCGACGGCATCAGCACTTCGATCGCACCGGCGTTCGTCATTTCGTCGCGGACGATGCGCTCGACCTTGCGCAGTACGCGCAGGCCCAGCGGCGACCACGTGTACACGCCGGCGGCGAGCTTGCGCAGCATGCCCGCGCGCAGCATCAGCTGATGGCTGACGACTTCCGCGTCGGCGGGCGTTTCCTTGGTGGTGTGGAGATGGAACTGCGACAGGCGCATCGGCGGCTTTTCGAACGCGGAAAAACGGCATTCTGCCACGCGATGCGCGGCGCCCGGTCCGATGCGATGTCGGGCGCGCCGCGCTCGCAGCGCGCGCGGATCAGCCCTGCTTGGTCGTGGCCGCGTTCGCGGTCGTCGGACCGGCGCAGTACAGCTCGACCTGGCCCTCGGCCACCTTCAGGCGCGCCGCTCGCTCGGCTGCCGTGAGTTCGCGGTCGGCCTTGCCGTCCTTGTCGTCGTCGACGCCGACCTTGCCGGTGCCCTGCAGCAGCGTCAGGTTGCTGCGGGCGTTCGTGCAGTCGGCATTCGCGACGGCCTTCGGCGCGGCCGGCGTGGTGACGCCGTGGTTGCCGAACTCGCGCGGCTTCATCTTCTGGCCGGCGGGCGGCGCGTCCGAATAATGGGTCACGCCCTTCGCGTCCTTCCAGGTATAGACCTGGGCGGCAACGACGGGCAGAGCCGCCAGCAGGGCGAGCGGCAGGACGAGGCGGGCGAGGGTCGAGGGCCGGCGCATGTCGGCAGTCCAATGGAAGACGGGGGATCCCGTCCCGATTCGACCACCGCCGGGGCGACGGGGCAAGCGATACACTGAACAAATGGAATCCATGTCTCCGGGTGCCAAGGCCCGACCGCGCGCCCGCGGCATCTACCTGCTGCCGAACCTGTTCACGACGGGCGGCATGTTCGCTGGCTTCTTCGCCATCATCTCGGCCGCCCAAGGCCGCTTCCCGGACGCCTGCGTGGCCGTCTTCGTGGCGGCGATCCTGGACGGGCTGGACGGCCGCGTCGCCCGCCTGACCAACACCCAGAGCGAGTTCGGGGTGCAGTACGACTCGCTGGCGGACCTGATCAGCTTCGGCCTGGCGCCGTCGCTGGTCATGTACCACTGGGCGCTCTCGACGCTCCGGCTGGACGGCGCGACCCCCGGCAAGATCGGCTGGATCGTGGCCTTCCTCTACGCCGCCTGCGCCGCGCTGCGGCTGGCGCGCTTCAACGCGCAGGTGGGGCAAGTCGACAAGCGCTGGTTCATCGGGCTCGCGAGCCCGGCGGCGGCGGGGCTGGTGGTCAGCTTCGTGTGGACCTGCGTCGAGTTCCAGTTCAGCGGGCGCGACCTGCGCTATCCGGCACTCGGCGTGACGATCGCGGCCGCGCTGCTGATGGTCAGCCGCATGCGCTACTTCAGCTTCAAGGGTGGCGGTCCGCGCAACGATCGCGTGCCGTTCCTCGCGATCATCGTGGTCGTCGCGGTGCTCGTGGCCGTCGCCATCGACCCGCCGATCGTGCTGTTCGCGGTGTTCGCGCTTTACGCGTTGTCCGGCCCGGCCTACTGGACGTGGCGACGCATGCGTCGACCGGCGGAGGTCGCGGCGTGAGCCTGCCCTGGAGCGCCCAGCAGATCGAATGGCTGCAGGCGATGGGGCTCGAGGTGTTGCAGCGCCCGGGGCAGGGCGCGCTGCCGGGCGACACGACGAGCGTCGCGTCGTCACAGAGCGCAACGCGCGAAGGGGATGTGCCCGCCGGGCTCGCCCGCGCCGCTCGTGGTGTCGATCTTGGGGCGTTGCTCGCGGCCTACGGCACGCCGCGCGACGTCGCCTCGCGTCGTGCGTTCTGGCGCGCGCTGCGCGCTGCACGCAAGGCGGCGCGTCACGCATGAGCGCGCAGCCGTCCGCGAGCGGTCGTCCGGCCTCGCTGCGGCCGATGCGCGAGGCGGATGTCGACGCCGTGTACTCGGTCGAACGTCGCGCCTACGAATTCCCGTGGACGGCCGGCATCTTTCGCGACTGCCTGCGCGCGGACTACCTCGCCTGGGTGCTCGACATCGACGGCGTGATCGCCGGCTACTTCCTGCTCAGCCTCGCCGCCGGCGAAGCGCATGTGCTGAACATCTGCGTCGCACCCGAGTTCCAGGGCCACGGCCACGGTCGACGCCTGTTGCGATCGCTGGTGCAGCTCGCGCGCTCGCGCGGCGCACAACGCATTTTCCTCGAAGTGCGTCCGTCGAACCGCCACGCGATCGTGCTGTACGACCAGGAAGGCTTCAACGAAATCGGCCGTCGACCGCGCTACTACCCGGCGAAGGACGGCCGCGAGGACGCGATTGTGATGGCGATGGAACTGGTGTTGCCGGAATGACGCGCGTCAACCGGCCGGCCCGACACGCTGGCTGAGCTTCGCGCGCAACGCAGCGAGATCCGTATCGGCGAAGTCGCGCTTCGGCAGCACGACCATGAGCGCATCGGTTTGCATCAGCACCACATGCTCGGGGCCGTCGTGCCAGCGGCGCACGTGCGCCCACGGCAGCGTCGACGTCGCGTGCGGGGTCACGACGTGGACGCCGTCCTCGACGACGCTCACGTCGATGGATTCGTGCAGCGCCCGATGCTGGGCATGCAGGCGCTTGATGCGGGCCGGGATCCACAGGTAGTCGATTCCGAGCTGGATCAGTTCGCCGACGACGACCAGTGCGACGCACAGAGCGATCCACGGGCGCATGTCGCTCGGCACAACGAACAGGAGTGCGATGCCGATCCCCGCGATGACGAGGTTGATCGTCCGGCGCGTGCGACGGTGGCCCGAGCGCGTCAGGCGATGCGCGGCGAGAACGTCCTGCGCCGTGACCCGCATGGTTCAGCCCAGCTTTGCCCGCTGCGCGGCCAACGCCTCGCGCTGCGAGGTCCAGTCGACGAGGCGCTTGCGCTCCTGTTCGACCACCGCGGCCGGCGCGTTGCTGACGAACGTGTCGCTCGCAAGCTTGCCCTGCGCCTTCGCGATCTCGCCATCGACGCGCTTGAGTTCCTTATCGAGGCGCGTGCGTTCGGCGCCGAGGTCGACGAGGCCTTCGAGCGGCACCAGCAACTTCAGATCACCGACGACGCCCGCGGCCGACGCTGGCGCGGACTTCGCGTTGTCGAGGTAGTCGATCGCCTCGAGCTTGCAGAGGAAGCGCAGCTGCGAGTCGAAACGCGACGCGCGTTCGCGGTCCGCGGCGTCGCCTTCCGCCATCAGCAGCGGCACCTGCTTCGACGGCGCGACGTTGAGTTCGCTGCGGATGCGGCGCACGGTGGAGATCACGGCCTTCAGCCATTCGACCGCGGCTTCGGCCTGCGCGTCGCCCTGCGGCAGTTCGGCCGCGCGCGGATATGGGCGCAGCATGATCGTCGTCTCCGCAACGCCGAGCTTCGGCGCGACCGCCTGCCACAGCTCCTCCGTCACGAACGGAATCAGCGGGTGCAGCAGCGAGAGCAGGCGCTCGAGCACGAACAGCAGCGTGTGGCGCGTGCTGTTCGCGGCGTCCACGTCGTCGCCGTTGAGCGCCGGCTTGGCGAGTTCGACGAACCAGTCGCAGAACTGGTTCCAGGCGAATTCGTACAGTGCCTGCGCGAGCAGGTCGAAGCGGTAGTCGGCAAGATGTTGCTCGGCTTCGGCGGAGACGCGCGCGAGCTGCGCGAGGATCCAGCGCTCGGCATCCGTCTGCGGCTGCGGCACGCCGGAGGCGGTGAAGCCCTCGGTGTTCATCAGCACGAAGCGCGTCGCGTTCCACAGCTTGTTGCAGAAGTTCTTGTAGCCCTCCGCGCGGCCGAGGTCGAACTTGATGTCACGGCCGTGCGTGGCGAGCGCGCTGATGGTGAAGCGCAGCGCATCGGCGCCGAACGCGGGAATGCCGTTCGGGAATTCCTTGCGCGTGGCCTTTTCGATCTTCTCGGCCATCTTCGGCTGCATGAGGCCCGACGTGCGCTTGGCGACGAGGTCGTCGAGCGAGATGCCGTCGATGAGATCGAGCGGGTCGAGGATGTTGCCCTTCGACTTCGACATCTTCTGGCCCTGCGCATCGCGCACGAGGCCGGTGATGTAGACGTCCTTGAACGGGACTTCGCCCGTGAAGTGGTCGGTCATCATGATCATCCGGGCGACCCAGAAGAAGATGATGTCGAAGCCGGTGACGAGCACGCTCGACGGCACGTAGCGATCGAAGCCACGCTGCTTCATGAGCTGTTCGTTCGGCCAGCCCTGCGTGCTGAACGGCCACAGCGCGGAGGAGAACCATGTCTCCAGCACGTCGGTGTCCTGCGTGAGCGGCATGGACGCGTCGATCGAATGCGTGGCGCGCACTTCGGCTTCGTCGCGGCCGACGTAGACGCGGCCCTGCGCGTCGTACCACGCGGGAATGCGATGGCCCCACCAGAGCTGGCGCGAGATGCACCAGTCCTGGATGTTCTCCATCCAGTGGCGGTAGGTGTTGATCCAGTTCGGCGGGACGAAGCGCACGTCGCCGTTCTCGGCGAGTTCGAGGCCGCGCTTGCCGAGTGTGTCCATCTTCACGAACCACTGGTCCGTGAGGTACGGCTCGATCACCTGGCCCGTGCGATCGCCGCGTGGCACCTGCAGCTTGTGCGGCTTCGTTTCGACGAGCAGGCCCTGCGCTTCGAGATCCGCGAGCACCGCCTTGCGCGCGTCGAAACGATCGAGGCCGCGGTAATGCTCAGGAATCTGATGAAGCCACGTGCCGTGGCGAACACCCGCTTCAACCGCCTCAAGAGGGTGCTTAGCGATGATTCCTGCTGAGGGCGTATCGCCGCCGATGATTTTTGCTTCTGGCGTAAAGATGTTGATCAGCGGCAGCGAATGGCGCTGCCCGACCGCGTAGTCGTTGAAGTCGTGCGCGGGCGTGACCTTGACCACGCCGGTACCGAACGCGCGGTCGACGTAGTCGTCGGTGATGACGGGGATGCGGCGGCCCGTCAGCGGCAGCACGACGAACTTGCTGTGCAGCGACGCGTAGCGCTCGTCGTCCGGATGCACCATGGCGGCGGTGTCGCCCAGCATCGTCTCCGGGCGCGTGGTCGCGACGACGAGGTAGTCGCGCGTCTCGCGCAGCGTCTCGTTGCCTTCCTCGTCGCGTTCGACGTATTCGTACGTGGCGCCGTCGGCGAGCGGATAGCGGATCGACCACAGCGAGCCGTCTTCCTCCTCGTTGACGACTTCGAGGTCGGAGATCGCGGTCTTCAGCACCGGATCCCAGTTCACCAGGCGTTGGCCGCGATAGATCAGGCCGTCCTCGAACAGGCGCACGAACGCCTCGCGCACCGCGTCGGCGGCCATCGGATCCATGGTGAAGACGCTGCGCGTCCAGTCGCCGGAGGTGCCGAGGCGGCGCATCTGCCGTTCGATCGTGTCGCCCGACTTCTGCTTCCACTCCCACACTTTCGCGATGAAACCGTCGCGGCTGAGCGTGTCGCGCGATTCGCCCTTGCCTTCGAGCGCGAGGTTGCGCGAGACGACCATCTCGGTCGCGATGCCGGCGTGGTCGGTGCCCATCTGCCACAGCACGTCGAAGCCGCGCATGCGGTGGTAGCGGATCAGCGCGTCCTGCAGCGTGTGCTGGAATGCGTGGCCCATGTGCAGCGTGCCGGTCACGTTCGGCGGCGGCAGCAGGATCGAATAGGGCTCGCCGGTGCCGCGCGGCTTGAAGACGCCGCTCGCCTCCCATTGCTGGTAGAGGCGCGTCTCGAACTGGGTGGGGTCGTAACCGGGGGCGAGGGACATGGCGGTATCGAGGGAAACGGCCGGCCGGCGGCGCGTGCGCACCGGCGAGGCGTGGAAAAGGGATCGGGCAGGGCCCGCGGTCTCAGGATACCGGGGCCGAGGCGCGAACCGCGAGCCGCGGAGCGCCTGTGGGACGCGAGAGCGACGGCATGCGCCGCCGCGTCACATGTCGTGCTTCTTCAGCTCCAGCCCGCGCGACTGGTACTGCTTCCAGCGTTCGCGCAGCGGGCCGCGTGCAGATTCGTCAGCCGGCACCACTTCGAGCACGCGGTCGAACGCGCCGTCGACGGCCGCATCGCGCAGGTTGATCACCAGCGGGCGCAGTGGCGTATCGACGTCGGGCGAGGCGATCAGCACTTCGGCTTCTTCCTCGTCCTCTTCGGCACCCGCGATCTGGTGCGGGATGTAGACCTCGTCGCCCATGTCCCAGAGCAGGTCGTCGAGTGCCTCGGCCTGCTCCTGCGAGCGGGCGAGGACGAGCGTCGGCAGGCCGGCGTCGAACGCCTTGCGCGCCAGCTCGCACACAAGGCGCAGCGGCTCCGAGCGGAACCGCGGCGTGGTGATCAGGTAGAAATCGGCACGGGCCATGGGGCAGCGACTGTCCGGATCACGCCTGCGCGGCGCGATCCATCAGCCACTGCGACAGCAGGCCGACCGGGCGGCCGGTCGCCATGCCGCGCTTGCCTTCGTCGTTGGCGACGCCGGCGATGTCGAGGTGCGCCCAGCGCTGGCCTTCGGTGAAGCGCGCGAGGAAGCAGCCCGCCGTGATCGCGCCGGCCCAGCGGCCGCCGATGTTGTAGACGTCGGCGAACGTGGATTCGAGCTGCGACTGGTATTCGTCCCACAGCGGCAGGCGCCACGCGCGGTCGAACACGTTCTCGCCCGCTTCGAGCAGTTCGGCGGAGAGGTCGTCGTCCTTGGACATCAGGCCCGTCGCGTACTTGCCGAGCGCGATGACGCAGGCGCCGGTGAGCGTGGCGACGTCGAGCAGCGCGGCCGGCTCGAAACGCTGCGCATAGGTCAGCGCGTCGCAGAGGATCAGGCGGCCTTCGGCGTCGGTGTTGCCGACTTCGATGGTCTTGCCCGACATCGACGTCAGCACGTCGCTCGGGCGGTAGCTGTTGCCGTCCGGCATGTTCTCGACCGCCGGCACGATGACCGTAAGGTTCACCGGCAGCTTCAGCCCGACTGCGGACACGAACGTGCCCATAACCGTCGCCGCGCCGCACATATCGAACTTCATCTCTTCGACGCCGCCCTGCACCTTGAGGTTGATGCCGCCGGTGTCGAACGTGATGCCCTTGCCGACCAGCACGTACGGCTTGGCGTCGCCGCCGCCGCTGTACTTGAGGACGATCAGCTTCGGGGGATTGGCCGAGCCGCGCGCGACGGACAGCAGCGAGCCCATGCCGAGCTGCTCCATCTGCTCGCGATCGAGCACCTCGCACGAGCACTCCGCGAAGCGCGACGCGAACTCCTGCGCCTGCTGCGCGAGGTAGGCGGGGTTGCAGATGTTCGGCGGCAGGTTGCCGAGCTCGCGCGCGAACTGCACGCCGGCCGCGATGGCCTGGCCCTGCGCGAGCGCCTGTGCGTCGTCGGTGGCGATGGTGAGGCGGGTCAGGCCCGGCTCGATCTTCGCGCGCGACTTCTCGCCAAGCGTCGCGGTGTAGCGGTAGGCGATGTGATCGGTGCAGGTGACCGCCTGGCGCACGGCCCACGCGGTGTCGCGGCCCTTCACCGGCACCTGCGGCAGCGTGGTCACGGCATGCGAGATCGGGCCGACCTTCAGCGCGCGCGCGGCGTCGCCGACGGCCTTGATGTACTGCGGCACCGCGAACTTGGCCTGGTCGCCGAGGCCGACCACCAGCACGCGCGGCGCCTTCACGTCGGCGAGGTCGTGCAGGAGCGCCGTCTTGCCGGCCTTGCCGCTGACGTCGCCGCGTTCGATCAGCGCCGACAGGCGCCCGCCGCAGGCCCGGTCGATCGCCGACGCCGCATCCGTCAGGGTCTTGTCAGCGAAGACGCCGACGATCACGCAGTCCGCGGCAACGGATGCGGGGGCGTCGGAGGTCAGGTCGAATTCGAGGGCCATCCAAGGTTCCGGAAAGGTGTGAAGGGGGATTTACGTACAATCGCCGACCCTTGAGGGCCGAGGACGCCGGCGATGGCCGGGTCGCGCACCCGACCGCGCCGAAGCGCCGGGCCGGGCCGTTGAACGAACGACGAGTCTAGAACAGCCCGTGCGAATGCTGAAATTCGACCGTTATCTGCTTTCGGAATGTGTACAGGCCACGCTGGCGACCACGCTGGTGCTGCTGATGGTGGCCTTCGGTGCGGTCTTCGCCGACGTGCTGCGCGACATCGCCGAGGGCCGGGTCCCCGCCGACATGCTGCTGCCGCAGCTCGGCCTGCTGTTCCTCAACTGGCTGCCGATCATCCTGCCGCTGGCGCTGATGCTCGGCCTGATGCTCGCCCTGGGCCGGCTCTACCGCGATTCGGAAATGCCGGTGCTGGCGTCGGTGGGCATCGGGCCGCGACGCATGGCGAAGCCGCTGTTCGGCCTGATCGGGCCGGTCGCGGTGGTCATCGCGCTGTGCTCGCTGTGGCTGGCGCCGTGGGCGGAGCGGACGTCGAAGGAAATGGTCAACGCGGCGACCCGCAACCTGCTCGTCGCCGGCCTCGAACCCGGGCGCTTCACCCCGATCGGCAACGGCGGCGTGGTGTTCGTCAGCCGCATGTCCACCGACGGCACGCACTTCGAGCGCGTCTTCATCTACCGCCAGAAGAACGACCGCCTCGACGTGACGACCGCGAAGACCGGTCACCTCGAGGTCGATGACGAAGGTCATCGCATCCTCGTGCTCGACGACGGCTTCGAGGTCGAAGGCCCGCGCGAAGGCGTCAACCGCGACTACCGCCTGATGCGCTATCGCGCCAACGAAGCCGAGATGCCGGCCACCAAGGGCCGCTACGACGCCAACGACCCGCGCATGTTGTCGACGCCGACGCTGCTCGCCGACGCGCGTCGCGAAGCCAAGGCCGAGCTGCATTCGCGTATCGCGCCGCCGTTGCTCGCCGTCGCGTTCGCGCTGCTCGCGGTGCCGCTCGCGCGCAGCTCGCCGCGCGAAGGCCGCTTCGGCCGCATCGCTGTCGGTTTCCTGATCTATCTCGTCGGCACGATGCTGTCGCTGGCAAGCGTCAACTGGATCACCAAGGGCAAGATTCCGGTCGCGCTCGGCCAGTGGTGGCTGGTGCTGCCGCTGCTCGCGCTCGGTGCGTGGATGTACTTGAACGACGGCCGCGTGCGCGCGCCGCGCCTGCGCGGAGCACGTCGATGAAGCCGTTCCCGAAGATCCACGACACCTACGTCGCGCGTGCCGTGCTCGGCACCGTGCTGCTGACGTGGATGGTGCTGCTCGGCCTCGACCTGATGCTCGCGCTCGTCAACGAGATCGGCGAGATCGGCAAGGGCGACTACGGCTTCGGCAAGGCGGTCGCGCACGTCGCATACACCGCGCCGCGTCGTGCCTACACGCTGTTCCCGACCGCCGCCGTGATCGGCGCGCTGATGGGCCTCGGGCAGCTCGCGTCGTCGTCGGAGCTGACGGCGTTGCGTGCCGTCGGCCTGTCGCGACGCCGCCTCAGCATCAGCGTCGCCGGTGCGATCGCGTTCCTCACGCTGCTGATGGTCGTGAACGGCGAGACGCTCGGCCCGTGGGGCGATCGGATGTCGAACGTGGTCAAGCAGACCGCGACGAACCGCGACACCGTGGTGGCGCGCTACTCGGGCCTGTGGGCGCGCGAGGGCGAAGTCATCCTCAACGCGCAGGGCGGCCAGGAGCGCAGCGACGGCAGCGGCAAGACGTGGCTCGAACTGCGCGACGTGCGCCTCTACGAATTCGGGGCGGACGGTCGCCTGAAGTCGATCTCGCATGCGCAGGTGGCCGAGCACCGCCCCGGCAGCTGGCTGCTCCGCGACGTCAACCGCACGCTGTTCGACGCGAAGTCCGTGCGCACCGAGCGGATTCCGGAACAGCAGTGGGCGTCGAAGCTCGACACCGCCGCGCTCACCGCCGATCTCGACAGCCCGCGCTATCTCGCATCGAACGAGCTGCGCGACGCGATGGAATACCGCGAACGCAACGGCCTCGACGCCAACGAGTTCGAAGAGCATTACTGGGGCCGCTGGTTCTATCCGCTCAACGTGCTCGCGCTGTGCCTCGCGGCCGTGCCATTTGCGTTCGGAACGCTGCGCAGCGGCGGCCTCGGTCGACGCCTGTTCGTCGGCATCGTGTTCGCGCTGGGCTTCTGGCTCGCGCAGATCGTGTTCGTCCGCGCCGCGAAGGCGTTCCAGCTCGACTACCGCATCGCCTACCTCGCGCCGACGCTGTTGATGCTCACGCTGTCCGGCATGCTCTTCCGCCGGCGATCGGGGTGAGGGCAGGCCGCTACGCGGCACCGCCGCGTGGCCTGCCCGAACGCCCGCCGCGCTGCGGCGGGCCGGGAGTTCGTAGCGCCCGGGTCGCGACC
>NZ_SELT01000012.1 GCF_004361065.1 Cognatilysobacter terrigena
TGTTGATCTGCACCGTACCGCCAACGGCGTAGATGCCGGTGGCATTGCCGTACGCGGTCGCGCTGACGGGGCCGCCGTTGTTCACGGTGACGCTGCTGCCAGAGAGGTCGAGTCCAATCGCACCCGCATACGCCGACTGCGCGCCGATCGAGCCCGTATTCGTCAGGGTGACCGCGCCGTTGGACACCGCGAGGATCGCTTCGGCGGGGCCGTCGGTGCTTTGCGCGTGGACGTCGCCACTGCTCGTGATGTCGATCGGACCGCCAGCCTGCGCCAGCAGCCCAACCGCGCTGCCGTAGGTGCTGGTAGCGGCAATGCTGCCGCCGTTGTCGACGGTGATGCCGCCCGTCGACGCGCGGGTGCGCACGCCGAAGACGTTGTAATCGCCCGTTCCGTCGATGGCGCCTGTGTTGTCGACCTGGATATCGCCATGCGTCGAGGTCAGGAACACAGCTTCGGCGCTGACACCGGTGCCGTTGCCGACCGAAGCGATGTCCCCGCTGTTGGTCAGCGCGATATCGCCGTACGTCGACGTGCCGAAGACGCCGACCGACGGAAGGCCATAAGCCTTCGTGTAGATCGTGCCCGCGTTGTCGACGGCGATGTCGCCCTGCACCGTCGCGCCCTTGACGCCCACCGCGAGCACACCGTAGACGACGTCCGCACCGTAGGCGGTGTTTGTCACACTGACATCGCCCACGGCGGAGCTGCCGACGATGCCGTACGCGATGTAAGCCTGGGCGACCGCCAGCCCGTCATTCGAGACCGTCGCGCCGTACTGGCCACTGGCATCGATTGCGTGAGCCGAGTAACCCGCCACCGCGATGACGCGACCCGCGTTGTCGATGTTCGCGGTGCCGCCCGACGACGACGCCACCAGGCCGGATGCCTGGTAACTGCCACCCGCGGAGTACGAAATGGCGTACACGTCGCCAACGTTCTGCACATCCGCAAGGCCAACGGCGGAGGTCGCGACGACGCCGTCGATATCGCCGTTGCCATAGGCGCCGACGAGGCCCGCATTGACGACCCGTGTCGTCAGGTCGCCCGATGCGACGATGCCCGTCGTCGTGAAACCGGCCATCTGCGTGTTGACGATCACCGACGCGCCGTTGATCACGTCAACCGTGCTGCCAGCACCGGTGGCGATCGCTTCGATGCCCGTGCCGATGTAGGCCGCGCCGACCGCGATGTCGCCCACGTTGGTGACGTCGATGTTGCCGGCGTCATACGTCGTCGACACATGGATGCCGGTCGCGACCGCGGCGCCGTAGGGATCGCCGATCGTGAGCGCGCCGTAGTTGATGACGCTCGCCGCATCTGCGGTGCGAACGTCGATGCCGTTCGCATAGTAGCCCGTGGCCGTGATGTCGCCGCGGTTGTCGACCAGCGCGCTGCCGGTCGAGGCCGCTACGCTGATGCCGGCGGACGAACCATACGGGCCGCCCGCTGCGACGTTCAGATCGCCGGTGTTCGTGACGATCGCCCTGCCGTCACCCGCCGTCGCATAGATGCCGAACGCGAGACCGTACGCCTGCGAGAACACGTCGCCGCTGTTCTCGACCTCCACGCCGTGCAGCGCTTGGGCCTCGATGCCGGCCGCCCACGTGCCGCCGGACGCATAGATCGTGCCGGTATTCGCGACGCCGACGTCGCCGCCGTTCGCGAAAATGCCATCGGCAGTGGCGCTGAAGCCGTCCGCCTGCAGCCGGCCATCATTGTTGACCGTGACCGATCCGTCGGTCGACACGTAGATCGCCGTCGCGTCACCCAAGGCGGAGGTCGCATCGATGTCGCGCGAGTTGCTGACGTCGATCGAGCCTGTATTCGAACGCGCGGTGATGCCGAGCGCGCTATACGCGCTGTCGGCACCGATCGATGCGCCGTTCGCGATGTGGATGTCGCCCGTGGCGGTGTACGCGGTGATGCCATGCGCGAATGTCGCGCCGTAGGCCGTCAGAGCGCCGGTGTTCGTGATGTCGACCGGCCCGCCCGCACTGGAAACGACAATCGCGTCGGCGGGGCCATAGACGGCGCCGAGATAGCCGGATACATCGATCGCGCCGCTGTTGGTGACGATCGCGGCGCCGGACGTCGTGGCCTGGATCCCGACTGCACGACCCGTCGAACGTCCCGTGATCGCGCCGCTGTTGTAGACGCCCGCGGCATCGCCCGCGGCGTAGATGCCGATGGCGTTGTAGCCGGCTTGCGTGGTGCCGAGGCTGATCGCGCTGTCGTTGGTGATCGCGACACCGCCATCGATCGCCGTTCCGGCGATGCCCACCGTCGACGCGCCGCCGACCGACGCGGCGTCGAGCGTGATGCTCGCCGTGTTGTTGATGTGCAGGTTGACGCCATTGGCGTAGCCGGTAACGCCGACGTCGGACCCGGTCCCCGATGCATCCACGATCGGCGTGCTGTTGTCGACGATGACGTCGCCGGGCTGCGGCGGCGGCACCGCGCCGCTCGTTGCGGGCGTCTGCGACGGAGCGACGCGGGTCAGGTCATGGACGGGGTAGCGAGGGGCGCTGGCCACCGAGGTCCGGTACGCGGCTGGCACGTGCGCCGGGGCTGCCATCACCATGCCCGGGCCTGCGAGCGCGACCGCAGCAACCGATGCAGCGAGCGCATGGCGGATCGCCGAGGCAACGGGCGCGACCTTCAGAACGCGGGCAGCACGGGACCCGGCCGAACCGGCCAGCTTGGTGGATTGCATCGAATTTCCCCTGTCGACGAACGACCGCGCCGCCCAACGCTACGCGGTTACCTTTTTGTGACGTCGATCATAAGGGGGTCGAAACGTAAAAACAAAGTGACTCCGGACATCTGCGGTCACTTTTCGGCAACATGACTGTCTCAGCTAGCCGTGATCCGCGACGTGCGGGGTGCTGGCCTCGAGCGCTTCGAGCTCCTGGCCCACCGCCTCCGGCGACTTCGTGTACTTCGCCAGCAGCACGTAGAAGGCCGGGACCACGAACAGCGAGAGAAGCGTCGAGAACGACACGCCGAAGATCACCACGACGCCGATCGCGGCGCGGCTGGCCGAACCCGGGCCGCCCGCGAGCACCAGCGGCACGGCGCCGACGACGGTCGCGATCGAGGTCATCAGGATCGGCCGCAGACGAACGCCCGCGCTCTCGACGATCGCCTGATGGATCGTCCGGCCCTCGTCACGCAGCTGGTTCGCGAACTCGACGATCAGGATGCCGTTCTTCGCGGCGAGGCCGACCAGCATGACGATGCCGATCTGGCTGAAGAGGTTGAGCGTGCCGTGCGTGATCCAGATGCCGAGCAGCGCGCCGAGCACGCCCAGCGGCACGGTGAGCATGATCACCAGCGGATGGATGAAGCTCTCGAACTGCGCGGCGAGCACGAGGAACACGACGAGCAGCGCGAGCGCGAACGTCAGCACGACGGCGCCGCCGGCCTGCTGGTATTCGCGCGACTCGCCCTTCCAGTCGATCTGCGCTTCCGGCGGCAGTTCGTCCTTGACGGCCTGCTCGAGGAACTTGATCGCATCGCCCATGCGATAGCCGGGCGCGAGGCCTGCGCTCAACGTGATCGCACGCAGGCGGTTGAAGCGATTGAGGCTGCCGGGCTCCGCGACTTCGCGCAGCGTCACCAGGTTCGACAGCGGCACCAGCGAGCCATCGCGCGCGCGCACCTGGATCTGCTCAAGATCGGTCGGCGATGCGCGCGTGACGCGATCGGCCTGGACGATGACGTCGTACTCCTCGCCGTTCTGCACGAACGTGGTGACGCGGCTGCTGCCCATCATCGTTTCGAGCGCGTGACCGATATCGGTGACGCTGACGCCGAGGTCGGCGGCGCGGCTGCGATCGATCTCGACATGCATCTGCGGGCGCGTTTCCTTGTAGTCGGAATCGACGCCGGTCAGTCCCGGGTTCTGCTCCATGCGCGCCTGCACGGCATCGCGCCACTTCACCAACTGCGCGTAGTCCGGCCCGCCCAGCACGATGTTCACCGGCTGGCCGCGCGTACGCACCAAGCCACCGCTCACCTGCGTCGACACGCGCACGCCCGGCAACTTCGCGAAATCCTTCTTCAACCCATCCGCAATGTCCGCGGTGCTCGCCTTGCGCTTGTCCCAGTCCTGCAGGAATACCGCGATGCGGCCGGTGTGCATTTCCTCGCTGCCGCCGAAACCGCCCGGCACGCGCGGGTTGTAGCGCGCGATGTCCTTCCCGTCGCCGGTACGCGCCGCGATGATCTTCTCGACCTGCTGCACCTGTCCAACCGTGTAGTCGTAGCCGGCGCCTTCCGGTCCGGTGATCATCACCTGGAAGAAGCCGCGATCTTCTGCGGGCGCGAGTTCGGACGGCACGACCTTGAACAGCACGAAGCTCGCCGCCAGCGCCGCGATCATCACCACGCCGAACATCCATGGACGCTCGACGCTGCGATCCAGGAAACGCCGGTAGCGCGCACTGACCGACTCGAGACGCGTATTGACCCAGCGCGTCGCCGGATTCGACTTCTCCTCGCTATGCGGACGCACGAGCTTCGACGACATCATCGGCGTGAGCGTCAGCGCGACGAACGCCGACAGCGCGACCGCGCCGGCGAGTGCCACCGACAGCTCGCGGAACAGGCGGCCCGTGTTGCCCTGCATGAAGCCAATCGGCAGGAACACGGACACGAGTACCGCCGTCGTGGCGATAACGGCGAACGCGACCTGCTTGGTGCCGCGTGCAGCCGCAACGAGCCTCGGCTCGCCGAGATCCGCGCGACGCTGGATGTTCTCGAGCACCACGATCGCGTCGTCGACCACCAGGCCGATACACAACACCAGCGCGAGCAGCGTCAGCAGGTTGATCGAGTAGCCGAACGCATACAGCGGAATGAACGCGGCGATGAGGCAGACCGGCACGGTCACCGCCGGAATCAGCGCGGCGCGGAAGCTGCCGAGGAACAGCCAGATCACCACGAGCACGAGGATGATCGCCTCGGCCAGCGTGTGGTAGACCCGATCAACCGCCGCGTCGATGAACGTCGTCGTGTCGAACGCGACGAAGATGTCCGTGCCCGGCGGCAGCGACGGCCGGATTTCGTCAGCGGCGGCGCGTGCGGCACGCGCGACGTCGAGACTGTTCGCGGTGGACGTCTTGATGATGCCGAGGCCGATGTTGTTCTCGCCGTTGCTGCGGTAGTACGCACGGCGTTCGGCGGAGGTGAGTTCGACGCGTGCAACGTCGGCGAGCCGCACGACGTAGCCGTCGTCGCCCTTCTTCAGCGGGATCTGCGCGAAATCCTCGGGCTTCTGGTAGTTGCGTGCGACGCGCAGGGTGAAGTCACGCGTCTGCGATTCGATGCGCCCCGCCGGCAACTCGACGTTCTCGGCGCGCAGCGCGCTCTCGATGTCGGTGACGGTGATGCTGCGCGCCGCCATGGCGTCGCGATTGAGCCAGATGCGCATGGCATAGCGCTGCTCGCCGCCGATGCGCACCTGCGCCACGCCTTCCAGCGCGGCGAGACGATCGACGATGTAGCGGTCGGCATAGTCCGACAGCTGCAGCGTGTTCATCGTCTTGCTGCTCATGTTGAGCCAGATGATCGGGTCGGCGTCGCTTTCGACCTTCGCGATCTGCGGCGCGTCGGCCTCGTCGGGTAGACGGTCGATCACGCGGCTGACGGCGTCGCGCACGTCGTTCGCCGCCGCTTCCATGTCGCGCGAGAGCTTGAACTCGATCGAGATCGACGAGCGTCCGTTGATGCTTCGCGAGTCGATCGACTCGACGCCTTCGATGCCGGAGAGCGCGTCTTCCAGCACCTGCGTGATGCGCGTTTCGACGACGCTCGCCGATGCGCCCTCGTAGCTCACGTCGACCGAGACCACCGGCGGGTCGATCGCCGGCAGCTCGCGCAACGTGAGGCGACTGAACGCCATCACGCCCAGCGTGATGAGCAGCAGGCTCATCACGGTCGCGAAGACGGGGCGGCGGATCGAAAGATCGGACAGGTTCATCGCGAAAGCTCAGGTTCGGCGCGCGAACGCGCAGGCGAACAAAACGGAAAGCGCGCGATCCGTGCGCGAACGAAGGCGGCCGTGACGCGCGCGATGCGCGGCGTCATGCGGCCTTGCGCGGCGCCTTCGAGACGTCGTTGATCTTTGCGCCCGGCTTCAGCTTGCCGGTGCCGTCCACCACGATCGTGTCGCCGGCCGCGAGGCCCGACAGCACTTCGACGAGACCGTTGCTGCGTGTGCCGAGCTTCACGTCGGCGCGCTCCGCGGTGCCTGCCTTGACGCGAAAGACGTACGACGCGTCGCCGACCTGCACGACCGCGATCTCCGGAATCATCAGCGCCGGGCGCTCGGCGCGCGCGACGTCGACCTGCAGCAGCATGCCGGGCTTGAGCGCGCGATCGGCATTCGGGAACTGGCCGCGCACGGTGACGGCGCGCGTCGCGGGATCGATGCGCGCATCGATCGTCGCCACCGTGCCGTCGAACGTACGGCCCGTGTATGCGGCGGCATGACCGCTGATCGATTCGCCCGGCGCGATCTGCGCGAGCTGCGTTTCCGGTACCGGGAAATCGACGTAGACGGTCGACAGATCGTCGAGCGTGGTGATCACGGTACCGGGGATCACGAGCGACCCCGGGCTGACCTGACGCAGGCCGAGCACGCCGCTGAAGGGCGCGCGGATCACGCGGTCGGCGATCTGTGCGCGCATCTGGCCGACGCGTGCGACTGCGGCATCACGCGTCGCCCGCTGCGTGTCGAGCTGCGAACGCGCGACGAGTTGCTGGGCGGCGAGCGACGCCTGGCGGTTGTAGAGGTCGGACGCTTCCTTCGCCGCGGCCTCCGCAGCACGCAGCTGGGCCTGCTCGGCCTGTGCGACCAGCGTCACCAGCGGAGCACCGGCGCGCACCACGTCGCCGCTGTCGAAATGCACGGCCTGCACCTTCTGCGACACGCTGGCGGTCACCGTCACCGACTCGCGCGCACGCACGGTGCCCAGCGCCTGCAAGGTGTCCGCGAACGGCCGGGTGCGGACGACTTCCGTCGTCACTGTCACCGGGCGGTCGCCGCCCTTCTTGCTGCCGTCCTTGGCGGCGTTCGCCCGGTCGCCGCAGCCCGTCAGGACCAGGGCCGCCACGAGGGCCGGGAACACCAGAATCGATCGCATGCGCATCCGGACTACGGGGGGACCCGGAATTCTAGCCAGCGCCTGTGTTACGGCCCGTGTCATCGGTACTGGGTCGCGTGACGCGGTTGGAACGACGGTGTTGCACCGGCGAGGTCAACGCGACCGACACGGCCGCCCGAAACGAAGACGCCGGCACGGGGCCGGCGTCTGCGAATCGCTTGGCGCGATGGATCAGGCCGCGGCCTGCCACTGGCCGAGCGCGGCGAGGCCGTTGTCGCGGGCCCGCTCGAACACGGTCTGCTGGGCCTTCGCGTAGTTGCCCTGCATATCCTGCGACCACAGCTTCAGCGCGGCCTGCTGCATGGCGCGGCCGTACGAGAACGACAGCGGCCACGGGTGCGGGCCGGCCGCGTTCATCGCGTTCAGGTGCGCGGTCGCGTCGGCATCGGACTGGCCGCCCGACAGGAAGACAATGCCCGGCAGCGTGGCCGGCACGGTCGACTTGAGGCAGCGCAGCGTGGCCGCGGCGACTTCCTCGATCGACGCCTTTTCCGCCGAATCGGTGCCGTGGATGACCATCGACGCCTTCAGGATCGTGCCCTCGAGCATCACGTTCTGCTCGTACAGCGCGCCGAACAGCGAGCGCAGGACGACCTCGGTGACCTCGTAGCAGGTCTCGATGTCGTGGCCGCCGTCCATGATCACTTCGGGTTCCACCATCGGAACCAGGCCCTGCTCTTGGCACAGCGCGGCGTAGCGCGCCAGCGCGTGGCTGTTCGCCTCGATGCAGGTGCCGGTCGGGATGTCGTCGCCGATGTTGATGACCGCGCGCCACTTCGCGAAGCGCGCGCCGAGCTTGTAGTACTCCTCGAGGCGGCCGCGCAGGCCGTCGAGGCCTTCCGTGACGACCTCGCCCGGGAAGCCCGCGAGCGGCACCGGGCCCTTGTCGACCTTGATGCCCGGGATGATCCCGTTCTGCATCATGATCTGGGTGAACGGCACGCCGTCCTTAGTGGACTGGCGGATCGTCTCGTCGAACAGGATCGCGCCCGACAGGTACTGGCTGATGTTCGGGGCCGTGAGCAGCAGCTCGCGATACGCGCGACGGTTTTCCTCGGTGTTCTCGATGCCCACGCCCGCGAAGCGCTTGGCGCAGGTGGCGTTGGATTCGTCGATCGCGATGATGCCCTTGCCCGGGGCAACCATCGCCTGGGCGGTCTCGGCAAGCTGTTCGATGCTCATGGGTCCGTGCGCGCTGAAATCAGGGGCCGGCATTATACCGACCGGACTGACTACGATTTCAGTGCCGGTCTCGCGTTGGCCGCCGACGGCGGCTCGCGGCGCGCCGGGCCTCAGCGGATGAACTGGCTGGGCTGCTGGTCACGCTGCCCTTGCGTCCAGAAGCGGGCCTTGGCCTCGTATAGATTGCGCAGGACGTCCTCGAACCGCTTGCCGTCACGCAGCGCCTTCGCCAGATTCCCATTGGTGCACGCGGCTGGCGAACTGGCGGCGTTCCCGTCGAACTGGATGGTGGTCGCGGTGAGGGTCGGCTTCGGCTCAGCCGCCGGCTTGAATTGCCACTGCGCGACCGCGCCCGCGGCGGCCTGCGCGAAGCGTTCGATGACCTGGCGGCGCGCGATCGGCGAACGCGCGCTCGCATCAGCGTCGAGGGTATGGAAGTCCGAGGTCCGGCCGTCGACACCGATCGTATAGGCGAGCGTGACGCACCCGGTGGTGCCGCGCGCTGCCAGATCGGAGGGATACGTCGCCGGCATCAGTGGTGCCGCTGGCAGCCAGTACGCGGTGAGCTGGTCCGGCGCCACAACCGACGGCGTCCCCGCGCCTGCGGGCAATTGAGCGTGCGCGCCCGAAAAAGCAGCAAGCGCTGCGACGGCTGCCAGCAGGTACTTCCGCATCGTCTCTCCCTCTTTCAACAAGCCTTGATCGACACCGCAGCGAGCATCCCCATCCGCCCATTCCACCGCTACCCGACCGCCCCCAAATGAGGAACGGTAGGCGCGATTTGCAGTGTCGGACGCGTTCCCCGGACCGCGGCTCGCAACGCGCAGTGGATCAATGGCCTGATGTAGCGACCTGCGGCGCGCTCAGGATGATCTGCGTGGTGCCGTCCCACGGTGAATCCATGGCGCGTACGACGTTGCCACCATTCTCGCTGGGCGTATAAGCAAACGAACGCCGTGTCGCCAGGCTTCCCAGCAACCCTTCCCAGTCCCTCTTCTCTTCAAGCCGACGGGCCATGAGGGTGCCTTCGCAACCGGCCGATGTCGCCGGCTCACCGAAATGCAGGGTCGTGGCGGTGAGGGTCGAACGCGCTTCGCCCGTCGGGGTAAAGCGCATCGCAGACACTGCCGCCGAAGCGGCGCCGGCGAACTGCTCGATGGCCAATTGCTCGGCGATCGGCGATCGGGGGCTGGCGCGGCCGTCCAGCATCTGCACCTGAGACACGCGACCGTCGGCTTCGATGACATAAGACAGCGTCACGCAGCCGCTGACACCGCGTTGCGCGAGGCGCGTCGGATATACGGGCGTCACCGTTTCCACTGGCGTCCACGACGAGGCGATGGAATCGGGACCGAGCACCTGCAGGCCGACATCGCCGTCGGCCGCATGGGCCGAAGTCGCAACCACTAATACGCCGAGCAGAACGAGCATCCGATTCACGGTCTTCTCCGGTGGGTGGGCTCCGCCGAATCTACCGCGACGTGCGCGGCGACCGTGTGACCTTTCGTCGGCCCCTTACAGCTCCCCCAGCCCCTCGGCCTTGCCATTCGGGCCCACCTGCAGGAGGCGCAGGGTATTGGTCGCGCCGTGCTGGTGCATGATCTCGCCGCTCGTGAACACTAGGCGGTCGCCGTCTTCGAGCAGGCCGCGGTCGAACAGCATCTTCGCGGCGGCGCGGGCGGCGATGCCGGCGGTCATGCCGGTGCTGTCGAAGCCCAGCGCGGTGACGTCGCGCATCAGGCACATCTTCCGACGCGCGGCGTCCTGCGTGGACAGCGCGATGATCGGCGCCGGCGAGCGGAAGCGCGACAGGAAGCGCGCGGTGCCGCCCGACTCGGTCATCGCGACGATCGCGCGCACGCCGATGTGTTCGGACAGGAACATCGCGGCCATCGCGATGGCCTGGTCGGAGCGGTCGAGGCCGCGGCGTGCGCTTTCGAAGTTGGTGTCGTGATCGAACTGGCGCTCCGCGCCCATGCAGATGCGATCCATCGCCTGCACCGCCTTGATCGGGTACTTACCGGCGGCCGACTCCTGCGACAGCATCACCGCATCCGTGCCATCGATCACCGAGTTCGCCACGTCGAGGACTTCCGCACGCGTCGGGATCGGGCTGTCGACCATCGACTGCAGCATCTGCGTCGCGGTGATGACGATGCGATCGGCCGACAGCGCCTCGCGGATGATCTTCTTCTGCAGGCCCGGAAGTTCCGCGTCGCCGATTTCGACGCCGAGGTCGCCACGCGCCACCATCACGACGTCGCTGGCCTCGACGATTTCGCGCAGGTTCTCGATCGCCTCGGCACGTTCGATCTTGGATACGAGCGCCGCGTCGCTGCCGGCCTCGCGTGCGATGCGCCGCGCGTCGTGCATGTCCTGCGCGTTGCGGCAGAACGACACCGCGATGAAGTCGACGCCGATGCCTGCCGCGACCTTGATGAGCTCTTCGTCCTTCGGCGTCAACGCGCCAAGGGATAAGCCACCACCCTGCTTGTTGAGGCCTTTCCGATTCGACAGCACGCCGTCGTTGAGCACCGTATTGATGATGCGCTCGCCTTCGACGCGTTCGACCTGCAGCTGCATCATGCCGTCGTCGAGCAGCAGCACGTCGCCCGGCACGACGTCACCCGGCAGTCCCAGATAGCTGACGCCGACTTCGCGTTCGTTGCCGAGCGGCGCGTCGTCGCGCGCCACGAGGTCGAAGCGATCACCGGCCTTCAGCTCGACGCGATCGTTCTCGAACTTCTCGATGCGGATCTTGGGGCCTGGGAGGTCGGCGAGGATGCCGATCTCGCGGCCGGCCCGCGCCGCCGCTTCGCGCACCGCCTGCGCACGCACCACCTGCCCGGACGGATCGCCGTGCGAGAAGTTCAAGCGGACGCAGTCGACGCCCGCTTCGAGCAGACGGTCGAGAACGCCCGGTGCATCGGTTGCAGGGCCGAGGGTGGCGAGGATCTTGGTGCGGCGCGTCGTATGGCTCATGCGGCGGCAGGTAACGGATGGATCGCCGAAACCTAGCACGCCCTCGCGGCCGCTCGCGCGGCAATCGATTTCAGGCCAGCAGCCGTACGAGCCCGGATGGATCGTCGACGATCTCCGTCGCGCCCGCGTGGCGCAGCTCGGGCTCGTCGCCGAAGCCCCACAACACGCCGACGCCGCGCATCTCGTGATGCACCGCGCCTTCCATGTCCATGCGACGGTCGCCGATCATCGTGCAGTCGTCGGGCGATGCATCGAGGCGTTCGAGCGCTTCGGCGATCAGTTCGGGCTTGTGGCTCAGTCGGCCATCGAGCGTGGCGCCGATGACGTCGACGAAACGATGGCCGAACGGCAGGCTGGCGATGATCTTGCGCGCATGCGGCTCGTTCTTCGCGGTCACGACCGCCAGGCGATGACCCGCCGAGTGCAGGGCGTCGATCGCGTCGGGGATGCCGTCGTAGATCGTGTGCTCGGCCCAGCCGTGCGTCTCGTAGCGTTCGCGGTAATGCTCGACGGCCTGCTCGACGCGCGCATCGTCATTCAATAGCGGCGCGAAGCTCACGCGCAGCGGCGGGCCGATCCAGCTGCGCAGCGTCGCGTCGTCGGGCACGGGCGCGCCGATCGACTCGAATGCGTACGCCGCGCAACGCGTGATGCCGACGGCCGAATCGATCAGCGTGCCGTCGAGGTCGAACAGCAGCGTCGCCATCAGCCGCGCGCTTCGAGCGCGGCGACCGCCGGCAGCGTCTTGCCTTCGAGGAACTCGAGGAAGGCGCCACCGCCGGTCGAGATGTAGCTGACGTTGTCGGCGATGCCGTACTTGTCGACGGCCGCGAGCGTGTCGCCACCGCCCGCGATCGAGAACGCCTTGCTCGACGCGATCGCGCGCGCCAACGCTTCGGTGCCCTTGCCGAACGCGTCGAACTCGAACACGCCGACCGGGCCGTTCCACACCACGGTGCCCGCATTGCGGATGAGTTCCGCGTAATGCGCCGCCGTCTTCGGGCCGATGTCGAGGATCATGTCGTCATCGCCGACCGCGTCGACCGCCTTCACCGTCGCTAGCGCGTTCGCGTTGAACTCGGGCGCGACGACGACGTCGACCGGCATCGGAATCTCCGCGCCGCGCGCCTTCGCCTGCGCCATGATCGACTTTGCGGTGTCGACGAGATCGCGCTCGACCAGCGACTTGCCGACGCCGTGTCCCATCGCGGCGATGAACGTATTCGCGATGCCACCGCCGACGATGAGCTGGTCGACGCGCGAGACGAGATTGCCGAGCAGTTCGAGCTTCGTCGACACCTTCGAGCCCGCGACGATCGCGAGCAGCGGACGCGCCGGTTCCTGCAGCGCCTTCGCCAGTGCGTCGAGTTCGGCCATCAGCAGCGGGCCGCCGCACGCCACCTTCGCCTGCCGGATCACGCCGTGCGTCGACGCCTGCGCGCGATGCGCGGTGCCGAACGCGTCCATGACGAAGACGTCGCACAGGTCGGCGTACGCCTTCGACAGCGCCTCGTCGTCCTTGCCCTCGCCGACGTTCATGCGGCAGTTCTCGAGCATCACGATCTGGCCCGGCTTCACGTCGACGCCGCCGACCCAGTCGCGCACCAGCGGCACGTCGACACCGAGCAGTTCGGATACGCGCTTGGCGACCGGCGCGAGCGAATCCTCCTCGCTGAACACACCTTCCTTCGGCCGACCGAGATGGGACATCACCATCACCGCAGCACCCTTCTCCAGCGCCAGGCGCAGCGTCGGGAGCGCGGCGGAAATGCGTTGCTCGGACGTGATGCGGCCGTCGGCGATCGGCACGTTCAGATCCTCGCGGATCAGCACGCGCTTGCCGGCGAGGTCGAGGTCGGACATGCGGAGGATGGACATGGGCGGGCTCTTCGAAGAAGGGGACGATGCGACGGCGACGCGGCATCGCCGTCGTCGCAGCCGCGTATTGTCGTCGCTCCGAGCCCGATACGTCAGTCCGCGGTGCGCGGCGGCTCCCGCAGCACGTGGAGCGCGAAGCCGCCCACGGCCAGCACGCCCAGGCCCAGCACGGCCCACAGGCCCCACGTCTTCCAGTCACGGGCCGGGGCGAGTGCGGCGTTGCTCGAGCGGGCGGTCGCGGCGGCGAGGCGGGCCGTCGCGACGCCATTGGACATCCCGCCGATCGCCGCCTGCACGGGTCGCTGCTCGCGCACCGCGCGCAGGCTGCCCGCGACGAGGGTGTACGGCGGGCGCCCACCAGCGATGAACACCGCGCGCTCGGGCAGGTAGCCGACCTTCAGCGACGGCGCGTCGCCCCCGCTTTGCGGCACGAGGCGCCAGTAGCGATCGCGCACCGGCACGTCGAACACGAGCGCCGAAGAGCGCCCGGACCCGACGCGATACGCGACCCAGTACGACGATCGATCGTTCCAGTGCGCCTGCAGCGTGTCGCGGCTCTGCAAACGCCAGGCGCGCGCGTCGTTGCCCGCGGTGTCGAGATCGATCCACCGCACCGGATAGCGGCCGCCGACGTCGAATTCGAACGCGCCGTCGGCGTCCGTCTTCGGCGTGAGGCGGCGCCAGACCGGCGCGCGTTGAGTCGTCGAGGTCCACACGGCATCGACCCCGGTGATGTCGGGCAATGCGCCCGACGCATCGTCCGGCACGAGTCGAAGGAATCGCGGCCCCGCCGTGCTCGTCGCGATCTCCAGCCGATGCATCTGCAGGCGACGCGCGTCCTCGTGCACATCGACCAGGCGACCGCGGCCGACGTCGTACCAGCGGTCGAGATCGTTGCTGCCTTCGATGCGATAGCCGGCGTCGAACGATGCACCCGGTCGCCATGCGAGTTCGAGCGCGCTCGGCGATGTCCGCAAGGACGTCGCGTCGATGAGCAGCGTGGTCGCGGACGGCGATGCCGCGGCATCCGTCGACCGCGTCACCCGCAGGCGGCCATCCGTGTCGACATCGACCATGACGCGCCAATCCCGGTCGGTCGTCGTGCCGCCGGGCGCCGGCATGCGGTACCACGGCAACGCGACGCGACGCGTCGTCTGCATGTTCTGCGCAGCTTGCGCAACGAGATCGACCGGCACCGGACGGCCCGATGCATCGAGCACGTCGAGGTCGCGGAGATCGGCGCGCTGGACGGTTGCGTAGACCTCGGGCGTCAGTTCGACGGCATACGCATCGGCGGGCGTCGCGTGCAGCACGACGGGCCATTGACGCGCGTAGTCGGTGCCCGCGGCGATCGCGAGCGACGCGGTGCAGGTGAGCAGCAGTGCGATGACGCGCTTCATGCCGTGGCCTCAGTGTCGCGCGGCGGTACGGGCGCGAGATAGCCGACCGCCGTGCAGAGCAGGCCGAAGGCGATGAACGAGCCGATGCCGAGCAGGTTGCCGAGGTACTGGCGGTCGACCAGCACGAGCTTGACGAGCACGACGCCCATCAGCACCGCGCCGACCTGCCAGAGCGAACGTCGCTGCCTGCGCGATCCCATCACCCAGGCGGCCATGCCGATCACGCTCCACAGCACGGTCAGCGCGGTCTGCACGAGTCCGGCCGAGAACATCGACGGGGACCATGGCATGCCACCCCAGTGATGCGTGGCGCGGAGCACGATGGAGGTCGCGAGCACGAACGCCGCGCCGGCGAGCAGCGGTCGCGCGATCGCGACATCGCCCGCCGCGCGAAGCGCGAGCAGTAGACCGGCGATCTGCACGAGCTCGACGGGGTCGAGCAGGGGCACGTACGGCAGTGGCGACATCGCGCCTTCCCACACGAGGCCGACCACGAAGAAGCCTGCGAGTACGGTGGCGAGCGCGGCCTGCAGGTTGCCGCTCCAGGCGTCGAAATCGTCGCCGAAGGGCGCCGCGATGCGGTGCGGGCGGAGCAGTGCGACCGCGGCAAGCACGACCCACGGCAACGCTGCCGCAGCGAAGCGCCAGGCGTCGCCCACGTTCGCATGCCGCATGACGTGCAGCGCGGCGAACGACGACACCAACGCGAGCGACATCAACCAGCCGATATGCGTGAGGCCGCGGATACGCGACGTGTTGTCGCGCAGGCACGTCAGCACGCGCCACGCGACGATGAGGTCCACCGCCCATGCGACGCTGCCGAGCCCGGCGAACGGCTGGCCGCGGTTCTGGAACTGCCATGCGGCGAACACGATCGGCATCAGCAGGGAGCCCGCCATCGTCATGTGCAGAGCGCCCGCCGCACGGCGTCGCGCCACTTCGGCCGCGAGCAGACCGGTGCCCAGGACGAACAGCATCACGACATCGACCGCGTGGCGCGGTTCGACGCTGCGATCGATCTCCCACAGACCGGCGCCGAGCCACCATGCGAGGCCCCAGAGATACGCGCCCGTCGCGAGTGCATCGCTGCGATACAGGCGTGCCGCGAACGCCGTCGCGAAGCCGCCGATCGCCACGAGCACCGCCGTCATCACCACGCCATTCAACACCGGCGGTCCGCCGATGTCGGGGCGGAACGCGTACGCAAAGGCGAGCGCCGCCGCGGCCTGCAGACCGACGCCCGCGAGTTGCGGCAGCGCACGCGACTGGCGCAGGCCGAGCCAGACCAGGCCCGCGCCTTCGAGCGCGAACACTGCCGCGGTCGCACGCGCGGACAGTGCGAGCGGCACGGCGAGTGTCGAGAAGCCCACGGCGAGCACCGCGTACGGCGCGACGAGTTCGGCGAAGGTGTCGCGACGTCGCAGCAGTCCGGCGAGCGCCGCGTACAACAGGCCAAGGCCCAACGCGCAGAACGCGAGCAGCATGCGGTCGTCGTGCAGCATCGCGGCCTGCAGCGTGAACGCGACCAGCGGCGTGCCGAAGATCAGGCTGCCATCGAATACCCGGCGCTGCGGCGGCGTCTTCGCGGCGGCGTACAGGATCGGGATCGCGATGTACATCGCGCAGAACAGCAGCAGGAACGGCTCGGTCGACGCGAAGTCTTCGGGTCGGTACTTGAGCGCGCCCCACAGGCTGCCGACGCCGAACGTGAACGCGAAGCCGAGCAGATTCAGCAGTCGCCACGGACGACGCCATGCCATCGCGACGATGCCGCCGTTGAGCACGGCGTAATAGCCGAACAGCGCGACATGGTTGCCCTGCCCCGTCGACAGCCAGATCGGCGCGAGGAATCCCGCAAGCACGCCGAGCACGGCGAGCGCGAGCGATTCCTGTCGCACCGCGAGCACGCAGAGCCCCGCCACCAGCGCGACGCTGATGCCGAATGCCGCACCCGGCGAAATGAAGTGATAGAGCTTGAACGCGGCGAACGTCACCAGCAGCAGCACGCCGATCGCGCCGCCCTGCAGCGCGAGGCCGAACGGACGGCGCGCATCGCGCTGGCGCCAGCCGAACAGGAGCCCGCCGATCGCCGCGAGCGCCACGCCGGCGAGACGAAGTTCGATAGGCACCTGCAACCTGCCCTGGTCGACCGCGTACTTGAGCAGTGCGGCCACGCCCGCGAACAGGACGAGCACGCCGACCTTGACCGGCACGTTCCCTTCGGTGAACCAGCGGCGCACGGTGTCGAACAGGCCGTCGCCGCGCGTGGGTCGCGCATACGCCGAGCGCGGACGCGGGGCCGCGGCGGGTGCAGGCCCGGACGTCGATGTCGATGAGGGCGCCGCCGCGCGGGCGGGCGCGGGTGTCGGTGCCGGGGACGCGGGCGGCAGCGGTGGCGGAACCGCGGCGGCCGATGGGGTCGCGGGCCGTGCCTGCACGGGCGACGATGCGACGGGCTCCGACGCTTCCGGCTGCGGCGACGACGGTGCCGCGGAGGTCGACGGCCGCGCGGCAGACGACTGCCGCAGCAACTCCGACAGCGTCGGCTCGGACGCATCGGTCGCATCGGTGCGTGGTGCTCGCGGCGCGGACGCCGCTTCCGCTGCATGGTGCCGAAGCCAGCTCACCTGCGTTTCGAGGTCCGCGACGCGCCGGCGCAACGCACCGACCGAAACCAGCAGCACGATCAGGAGCACCGGCACGGCGAGGATCGCCAGCGCGGCCACGACCAACAGACTCTCCATCGTCCCTCCGTGCGGCCCCCTGCCGCGCCGGAACGGTACCACGCGGATTTGACGCCCCAGAACGAAGAAGCCCCGCACGGGGCGGGGCTTCGAAACACGCTTGTTCAGGCTTACTCGCGGTAACCGTCTTCGGTCGCGTCGTATTCGATCTTGATCAGCAGTGCCTTGGCATCGAAGTCGGACTGGTTGGTGAACACCAGCCGGCCCAGCCCCTTATAGGCGCACTCGGTGCGCACCTTGTCGCCACCGAAGTGGAACGGGATGAACGACTTCCCGGTGAAGTACTGACCGCACTCCGCGTCGTCCTGGACCTTCGCGCCGATCACGTCCTGGACCTGCTTCTGCGACATGCCGATCTCGAGCTTGTTGAACGGGCTGCCCGGAATCTCGTTCCCGACGATCTCACCCTCGACGTCGTGACGACCCGTCACTTCGCGGCTCGGCGGTTCGTCGGTGTCCTTCTTCTTGGCCTGGGCCGTGGCGACGGCGGAAAGCGCCATCAGCGCCACCATCGCGGCGGCGAACGTCTTGCGTGACATGCAATCTCCTTGTTGATCCCCATGGCGCGAATGCGCCCGCGAAGTATCGCAAGCGCGCCGACGTCGCACCACGGGATTTCGGTGCGTCCGCATGTCGGAAAAGTCCGAGCCCGAAACGACGAACCCCGCTTTCGCGGGGTCCGTTCAATGCGATGGCGTGACGGCTCAGCCGCGTGCGACGACGCGCACCATCTCGAGGCACTTGTTCGAGTAGCCCCACTCGTTGTCGTACCACGCGACGAGCTTGACGAAGGTCGGATCGAGCGCGATGCCGGCTTCGGCGTCGAAGATCGAGGTGCGCGCGTCGCCGCGGAAGTCGGTCGCGACGACCTTGTCCTCGGTGTAACCCAGCACGCCCTTGAGCGCGCCTTCCGACTGCGCCTTCATCTCCGCGCAGATCTCCGCGTAGGTCGCGTTCTTCTCGAGTTCGACCGTGAGGTCGACGACCGACACGTCGGACGTCGGCACACGGAAGCTCATACCGGTGAGCTTCTTGTTGAGCTCGGGAATCACGACGCCCACGGCCTTGGCCGCGCCCGTGCTCGACGGAATGATGTTCTCGAGGATGCCGCGGCCGCCGCGCCAGTCCTTGTTCGACGGGCCATCGACCGTCTTCTGCGTCGCCGTCGCGGCGTGCACGGTGGTCATCAGGCCGCGCTTGATGCCCCACTTGTCGTTCAGCACCTTGGCGAGCGGCGCCAGACAATTCGTCGTGCACGACGCGTTCGAGATGATCGCCTCGCCTGCGTAACGGCGCTCGTTGACGCCGTAGACGAACATGGGCGTGTCGTCCTTCGACGGCGCCGACAGGATGACCTTCTTCGCGCCCGCGTCGAGATGCTTCTGCGCGGTGGCCTTGTCGAGAAAGAGACCCGTGGATTCGATGACGACGTCGGCGCCGATCTCGTTCCACTTGAGGTTGGCCGGATCGCGCTCCTGCGTCAGGCGGATCTTCTTACCGTTGACGACCAGCGCGCCGTCCTCGACCGAGACGTCGCCCTTGAAGCGGCCGTGCACGGAGTCGTAGCGCAGCATGTAGGCGAGGTAGTCCGGCTCGAGCAGGTCGTTGATGCCGACGATCTGGATGTCGTCGCCGAAGTTCTGCACGGCTGCACGCAGCACGTTGCGACCGATGCGGCCGAAGCCGTTGATGCCTACCTTGATCGTCATGGAGAGCTCCTGCGGGGCCCGAAACGGCCGGGAAACAGTCGCGCATTCTAGCAGGGCGGCTGAACGGGCCCGCTGACGACGCCTGCCCGCGCCGGTGTTGTCACGTACCATTTGGCCGATGATTCGACGCCTCCTCGCCTCTGCCCTGCTCCTCGCCGTCGCGTCCCCCGCGTTCGCCTGGGGCGCGATGGGCCACCGCCTCGTCGCCGACCTCGCTGCGGACGAACTCACCCCCGCCGCGCGCGCGGAAGTCGACGTGCTGCTCAAGGGCGAAACGGAGCCGACGCTCGCCGGCATCGCCAGCTGGGCCGACGCGCTCCGCGCCAACGATCCGGACCTCGGCAAGCGCAGTTCGAAGTGGCACTACGCCGACATCGCCGAGAACGGCTGCGGCGACTATGAGCCCCCGCGCGACTGCCCGAACGGCGACTGCGTGATCGAGGCGATCCGCGCGCAGACCAAGATCCTCGCCGACCATTCGCAATCGCTCGACGCACGCCGACAGGCGCTGAAGTTCGTCGTGCATTTCATCGGCGACGCCCACCAGCCGCTGCACGCGGGTTTCGCCCGGGACAAGGGCGGCAACACCGTGCAGGTGCGCGTGCCGACCAAGGACGGCGGCGACAAGGGCAGTAACCTGCATTCGCTCTGGGACAGCGGGATGATCGAGGCCACCGGTCTCGACGAGTCCGCCTACCTCGCCAAGCTGCGTGCGTTGCCGCTCGTGGTCGACATCCCGACGCACATCCTGCCGCCGGATTCGCCGGCATGGTCGCAGCAGGCCTGCCGAATCGCCACGCGTCCCGGCGTGTATCCGTCGAGTCCGCAGATCGATGCGACCTACCTCGCGACGTTCACCCCGCTGATCGACGAACAGCTCCGCCGCGCCGGCACGCACCTCGCACAGGTGCTCAACGCCGCCCTGGCACCCTGAGCCTGACGCGCCGCGGCCGGAGCTGACGCTACCGGTCGCGACCGCACCGCCTTCGGCCATTCAGGCCGAACCCCGACCTTCGAACACTTGTAAGCCGCTCGCGGCGGTTTACTCTTGGGAATGCGGCGTCCCGAGGGGAGCGTCGGCCCGGGGGCGCATGCAGATCGAAGAGCGCGAGATCGAAGCGGACCAGGTACGGCTCGGCATGTTCGTATGCCGGCTCGATCGCCCGTGGACCGACACGCCGTTTCCGTTGCAGGGCTTCTACGTCAGCGATCTGTCGCAGATCCAGACCCTGCGCAATTTCTGTCGCCGCGTCTGGATCGACGTCGAACTGAGCCAGAGCGGTTATTCGCGCGCGCTCAACGGACTCGGTGCGCTGTCGAGCGCGGCCACGCAGACGATGACGACGCGCGACTCCACGCCCGCCGCGCGCCCGGCCGCCGCGCTGCCGCGCGATCCGCGCATCGGCACCGTGCGCTATCACGACACCGTCGACTTCGACCACGAGATTCCGAGCGCGCGGGAAGCGCTCGAAGTCACCGCATCCACCGTCAGCGGCCTCGTCGACCAGGCACAGGCGGGGCAGTCGATCGAACCGGAGGTCGCGCACGCCGCAGCCCGCCCCGTCGTCGCCAGTGTGCTGCGCAATGCCGACGCCATGTTCTGGCTCAACGCGCTGCGCCGCCGCGATGGATACGCGTATTCGCACGCACTCAACGGCGCGATGTTCGCCGCGGCGTTCGGCCGCCATCTCGGACTTCCCGAGGACTACCTGATCGAACTCGCGACCGGCGCGATGCTCATGGACATCGGCAAGACGCAGGTGCCCGCCCCGCTGCTCGATCGCGACGGCCCGTTGGATGCGATGTCGATGGCGCGCGTCCGCCGCCACGTCGAGCTCGGCGCGCAGATGCTGCAGGCCGATCGTTTCAGCCGCACGGTAATAGAGATGGTGAACGGCCATCACGAACGTGCCGACGGCAGCGGCTATCCGGCGCGTCGCTCGGGTGCCGAGATTCCGTTGCATGCGCGCATCGCCGCCATCGTCGACAGCTTCGACGCGATGACCAGCGATCGACCGCACGCCGCCGCTATGCCGCGACACGTCGCGCTGCAGGAGCTCTATCGCGATCGCGTGACGCGCTACTACCCGGAGCTCGTCGAGCAGTTCATCAGCTGCCTCGGCGTGTATCCCACCGGTTCCCTGGCGGAACTCAACACGGGCGAGATCGTCGCGATCATGTCGCAGAACTCCGCGCGTCGCCTGCGTCCGCGGGTGCTCGTGCTGACCGATCCCGACGGCACGATGCTGCGCGGATTCCGCACGCTCGACCTGCTGTCGACCGACACCTCCATCGAGATCCGTCGTCCGTTGCCGGATCGACACGCGGGCATCGACGTCACGGAGCTCTATCTTTGAACCGCGCGGAGCTGTCGCGACGCCTCAATGCACGTATCGAAGCGGGCGCCTCGTCGCTCGGCGTGATGCTGGTGCGCGTCCAGCGCCTGCAGGAGTTCCGGCTCGTGCACGGCTACGAGGCCAGCGACGCGGTCGGTCGCGCTGCCCACGAACGAATCCGGGAACTGCTGCGTCCGCAGGACGAACTCGAACAGGTCGCGGAGAACGAGTTCATCGTGCTGCTGCCGGGCCTGATGAATCCGGGCCACGCCATGCTGGCAGCGACGCGCGCCGTCCGTGCGTTCGAGACGCCACTGCTGTTCGCGGAACATGCGGTGATGACGCCGGTGGCCGTCGGCGTGAGCCTGTTTCCGGAACACGGCGACGACGCGACCACGCTGCTGCGTCGCGCCGAGATCGCGCTGCGCGACGCCAAGCGCCTGAGCGAACGCTGCGCGCTGTACAGCCCCGGCACCGAACGCATGATGGTGCCGTACGAGTGGCTGCACGATGCGCTGCGGACCAACCGTCTCGAAGCCCACTTCGAACCGATCCTCGATCTCCGTCGCAACGCGGTCTGCGGGTACGAGTCGCTGGCGCGATGGCACGATCCCGATGGTGGCCCCATCCGGCCCGACGTGTTCATCCGCCTCGCGGAAGACACTGGCCTGATCGCCGAGCTGACGCGCTGGAGCCTCAACGCGACGTTCCGGCATGCGGCGGCGATCCGCGCGCAGGACCCGCGCCTGCGTTTCTCGGTGAACGTGTCGCCGCGTGTGTTCGGCCAACGCGATCTCGTGCAGCAGATCACCGGTGCGCTGTCGGTGTGGGACATGCCGTCGGACGCGGTGACGCTCGAAGTCACCGAAAGCGCGCTGATGGAAGATCCGCTGACCAGCATCTCGATGCTGCACACGCTGCGCGAAGCCGGGCTCGGAATCGCGATCGACGACTTCGGTGCGGGCTATTCGTCGCTCGCCTACCTCAAGCAGTTCCCCGCGACGGAACTCAAGATCGACCGCAGCTTCGTCGCCGACATGCGTCACGACCTTCGTTCGGCGCGGGTTGTTCGGGCCATCATCGATCTCGGCCATCAGCTCGACCTGCAGGTCGTCGCGGAAGGCATCGAGGACGCGGAAACGCTCGAGGTGCTGCGCGCACTCGGCTGCGACCGTGCGCAGGGCTATCACATCGGGCGGTCGACACCGGCTTCGTTCCTGCTCGATCGCGTTGCGACGGGCTGACGCGGCATCACACGCGACAAAAGAAAACGGCGCCTCCCAGGCGCCGTTTTCGTTCGTCGAGCCGGTGATCAGCACCGGCTCGATGTACCTCGCTCAACGCAGCGCGCGCGCCGCCTCGACCACGGCGTCCACCGTGAACCCGAAGTGCGGGAACAGCTTCTCCGCCGGCGCGCTCGCGCCGAAACCGTGCATGCCGATCACCGCGCCGTCGAGGCCGACGTACTTGCGCCAGTAGTCCGCGGTAGCGGCTTCGATCGCGACGCGACGGCGTACGTTGTTCGGCAACACCGCCTCGCGGTATTCCGGCGACTGGCGATCGAAGATCTCCGTGCACGGCATCGACACCACACGCACCTTGTCGCCGAGCTGCGCGGCGGCCTGCATGGCGAGACCGACTTCCGAGCCCGTCGCGATCAGGATCAGCTCCGGCGTGCCGACGGAATCCTTGAGCACGTAACCGCCGCGCTCGATGTCGGCGACTTGCTGCGCCGTGCGCTGCTGGTGCGGCAGGTTCTGGCGCGAGAACACGAGGCAGGTCGGGCCGTCGTTGCGGACGATGGCGTGCTTCCACGCTGCAGCCGATTCCACTGCATCGCAGGGGCGCCAGACGTCGTTGTGCGGGATGTAGCGTAGCGATGCGAGGTGCTCGATGGGCTGGTGCGTCGGGCCGTCCTCGCCGAGGCCGATGGAGTCGTGCGTGTAGACGTGGATGACGTGCGCGCCCATCAACGCCGACATGCGCACGGCATTGCGCGCGTAGTCGCTGAAGACGAGGAACGTGGCGTCGTATGGAATGAAACCGCTGTGCAGCTCCAGGCCGTTGCAGATCGCCGACATCGCGAACTCGCGCACGCCGAAGTAGATGTAGTTGGCGTTCGGGTCGTCGGTCGCGACGGACTTCGAGCCCTTCCACAGCGTGAGGTTCGAGTGCGCGAGGTCCGCCGAGCCGCCGACGAGTTCGGGCAGCAGCGGCGCGAACGTTTCGATCGCCATCTGCGACGCCTTGCGCGATGCGACCACCGGTCCTTCGGCCTGCAGCTTTGCGATGTACGCATCGGCATCGGCGACGAAGTTCGCCGGCAGCTCGGACTTGATGCGACGCGAAAGCTCCGCGGCTTCGGCCGGGAAGGCGGCGGCGTAGGCGTCGAACGCCTGCTGCCACTGCGCCTCGCGCGCCTGGCCCTTGTCGTTCGCGCGCCACGCGTCCGCGATCGCCTGCGGCACTTCGAAATCGCCGGCGGTCCAGCCGAGCGCGGCGCGCGTCGCGATGATCTCGTCCTTGCCCAGCGGCGCGCCGTGGCTCGATTCCTTGCCTGCCTTCGCCGGCGAACCGAAACCGATCGTGGTGCGGCAGCAGATCAGCGTGGGCTTGTCGCCGGACTTAAGCGCCTGCTCGATCGCGTTCTTGATCGACGCCGCGTCCTGACCATCGACGCCGCGCACGACGTTCCAGCCGTAGGCCTCGAAACGCTTCGGCGTGTCGTCGGTGAACCAGCCGTCGGTGTTGCCGTCGATGGAGATCTTGTTGTCATCCCAGAACGCGACGAGCTTGTTGAGACCCCACGTGCCGGCGAGCGACGCGGCTTCGTGCGAGATGCCTTCCATCAGGCAGCCGTCGCCCATGAACACCCAGGTGCGGTGGTCGACGATCTGATGCCCGTCGCGATTGAAGCGCTGCGCGAGCAGCTTCTCGGCCAGCGCGAGGCCCACCGCGTTCGCGAAGCCTTGGCCGAGCGGACCGGTCGTGGTCTCGACGCCCGGCGTCATGAAGTTCTCGGGGTGACCCGGCGTCTTCGACTCGAGCTGACGGAAGTTGCGCAGGTCGTCGATCGACAGGTCGTAGCCGGTCAGGTGCAGCAGCGCGTACTGCAGCATCGAGCCGTGGCCGTTCGAGAGGATGAAGCGGTCGCGGTTGAACCAGCCCGGGTTCTCCGGGTTATGGCTCAGGTAGTCGTTCCAGAGCACTTCCGCGATGTCGGCCATGCCCATGGGCATGCCGGGATGGCCGGAATTGGCGGCCTGGACCGCGTCGATGGCGAGGAAACGGACGGCGTTGGCGAGGTCGCGGCGGGTCGGCGTGGTCATCGGGCGGGAATTTCCGGGGTCACCGGAGCGGGCGGCGGAGCCCGCTATTGTCCCATCCCCCGCCCGCCTCTGCCCGGCCGCTCGCTCAGTGGCCGAGGCCGCCTTCGGTCGGCAGCGTGTCCGGCACCTCGGCGTGGCCGCTGCGCTCGGAGACGACGACTGCGGTGGCGAGGTCGCCGGTGACGTTGAGCGCCGTGCGGCACATGTCGAGGAAGGTGTTGACGCCGAGAATGATGCCGATGCCCTCCGCCGGCAGGCCGACGATGCCGCAGATCATCGCGATCACCGGCAGCGAGCCCGACGGAATGCCCGCCGTGCCGATGCCGCCGAGGATGCACAGCACCAGCACCATGAGCTGATGCCCGACGCCGAGGTGCAGGCCGTAGACCTGCGCGAGGAACAGCACGGTGATGCCTTCGAACAACGCGGTGCCGTGATGGTTGGCGGACGCGCCGACCGTCAGCACGAAGCGCGACACCTTGCGCGGCAGGCGCAGGTTCTCTTCGGCGACGCGCAGGGTGACCGGCAGGGTGGCCGTCGACGACGCGGTGGCGAACGCGGTGAGCGTGGCTTCCTGCGAGCCGCGGAAGAACGCGATCGGCGACATGCGCCCCATGAAGCGCACCCACAGCGGCAGCACGACGAAGCCGTGGATCGCGATCGCCAGCAGCACGGTGACGACGAACCAGCCCAGGCTCAGCAGCACGTCGATGCCGAGGCGCGCGCACAGCTTGAACATGAAGCAGAACACCGCGTACGGCGCGAGCTTGATGAACATGCCGATGAGGTGCATCGAGATTTCGAACAGCCCGTGCAGCGCGTTCTTGAACGCTTCGGTGCCCGGCGTCGGCCGCATGACGAGGCCGATGCCGAACATCAGCGCGAAGAACACGATGCCGAGCTTCTGCTTGTCATCGCCCATCGCACTCACGATGTTGTGCGGCACGATGTTGACCAGCAGGTCCATGATATTGAGCTGGTTGCCTTGCGTGGCGATCTCGCTCGCCTTCGCGAGGTTGCTGCTCATCGCCTTCTGGATCAGCTCGGGCGACATGTGCGTGCCGGGCTGCAGCAGGTTGACGCAGACCAGGCCGATCAGCACCGCGGCGCCCGTTACCACGCCCGTATAGATCAGCGTGCGCCAGCCAAGCCGGCCGAGGCTCGCGATGTCACCGAGTTCCGCGACGCCGAGCACCAGCGCCGAGAACATCAGCGGGACGACGAGCATGAACAGCAGGTTGAGGAAGATCTGGCCGAACGGCCCGAGCACATAGTCGATGAGATGCGTCACCCACGGCGCGTCGGGCGACGTCGCGTGCACCGCGAGGCCGATGACCGTGCCCAGCACGAAGCCCAGCATCACCTTGATGTGCAGGGGAAGGCCGCGGCGTGCGGTGGAAGTCGTTGCGTGCATGGGCATCTCCATCGAAGCCCGGCGAGCTTAACAAAGCGCCGCTTCCGCGCACGGCGGTCGACCCGATCAGTCGGGATAGAGCGGAGGCAGCGGATCGCGCGCAACCGGTGTCGCCGTGCGCCAGCGCGGCCCGGATGAGAATGCGGTGCGCAGGCGCGCACGCGCGTCGGCCGGATCGCCACCGCCCCAGCGGGCGCGACGCAGGCGATGGACCGCATCCCGCTGTGCATCGTCGTCGAGACGCGCAGCGACGGCGTCGAGATCGGCGACGCCGGGACCTGCAAGCTGACGCAGCGTGGCGTCGATGTCGGCGAGATCGCCGAGCTCGAGAATGCGCGCGAGGCTGGGTCCCGGCGACGCGCTTTCTGTTTTGTGGCTGTTTGCGGCGGACGCCGTCGCCCCCGGCCGGACACCGTACTGCGACGTCGTCGTCGACTCTGACGGCGAAAGCTCGCTGGCCGACGACGCCGCACCCGCTGGCGTTGCGACCGCGCCACGCGACGCGCGTGACCGCCACATCAGGCCGAGCGCGAGCAGCGCAATCGCGACGGCGGCAATCGCACCGAACACCACGCGCCGGTCCAGCGCGCGCGCCGACGGAACGCCTGATTGCGCCGCACCTCGATCCGCCGACGCCGCGTCACGCGTCACCGCGCCCGGCGCAACCGTCAACGTGATCGGCGGCAATCGCGTTGAACGCGCTTCACCGGCGCGGGCATCCCACCAGTCGATGCGCGGGCCCGGAATGACAACGGTTCCGGCGCGCGTCGGCACGACGGAGAAGCGCCGCTGCTCGCGCACATGCGGGCGGCCGTCGACCATCGATTCGTCGGTCTGCGGACGCTCCGGAAACACCTGCGCAGCGTCCGTGCTGGCGATCGCGACGTCGGGCAATTGCGCAGCGCCCGCGCCGTCCGCTTCCACTTCGACGACGATGGTCGCCGCCGCGCCGGCACGCGCCTGCGTCGGCTGCTCCGCGTAGCGCATCGTCAACGCACGCAGCGGAAGCCACGGCGTCGGTGCGTTCGGGGGAATCGCGCGGACGTTGAGGATGCGCGGGCGCGCGACCGCGCGCAGTTGGGATTGGCCGTCGCCGAACAGTTGGTCGAACGCGTTGCCCGTGCCGCGACCTTCGAAGCGCGCAGGCGGCACGACGAGTTCGCCGCTGCGCTCGGGCACCAGCATGAAGCGGCGTTCCGTGACGACGTAGGAGCGCCCATTGACGTTGCGCCGGTACTGCACGTCGTCGCCGACACGCTGCAGGCTCGCGCCATTCGGTTCGGGCTGGTCGAGTTGTCCCGCGATCAAGGGGATCGCCGAATAGAGGCGTACCACCCAGCCCACCGACTGCTGCACGTAGGGATCCTGCGCGTCCGCCTCGCTCTGGATGAAGACGTCGGCGTCGCCGGATACAGCGGGCGCTGTTGGCGCGGTGGTCACCAGCAAGGTCAACGGCGCGGTGTTCTGTCCGCCCACGCGCAACGTCGGAATGTTGAGCAGACCGTCGCGTCGCGGCCGCAACGCGACGGCATAAAGGCTGCGGCGACTGAGCTGTCCGTTCACCCATTGCAGCTGCTGCTGGCTCGCCTGCCCGCTGAGGTCGAAATCGCGCAGCAGTGGTGCGTAGTCGGGCGCGGCGTTGGCGTCGGTTTCGACATTGAGCGTCGTCGTTTCGCCGAGCGCGATACGGTCCCGATCGAGCCATGCGCGTGTCTCGGCGACCGCGTTCGCGGCGAATGCGAGCAGCATCACCGCAAGCAGCGCGCGCAGCACACGGCTCATCGCCCGCCTCCGAGCTGACGGCGTTCGTATTCGAGGCGGAACTTCTCGCGCAGCAGGGTCCCCGGCTCGTCCGGCACGCGCATGAGCGCGGCTTCGTCGGACATGCGCCGCTCGCGCTGCTGCGGTGTCATCGGCTGCGTGGGCGCCTTCTGTTGTTGCGCCTGCGCCTGCTGCAACGCACGCTGCATGCGCTCGCGTTGCGCGGCGTCTGCCTTCGCCTGCTGCTTAGCATCGGCGGGTTTGGGCGGGGACGACGCGTTCTGCTTCGGTGCGTTGCCCTTCGCGTTTTGCTGATTGTTCGACTGACGATTGCAGCTGCTGTCGCCGGGCGCGCAATTGCGGCCCTGCTGCGCGTGCGACGACGCCCCGCCCTGCTGACCGGGCTGCTGCTGTTGCCCGCCCTTCGGCGGCGGCTTCTTCATCGCACGCAGCACGGCCGCGCGGTTGGCGATCGCGTCGGCCATACCGGGCTGCCGGCGCAGTGCTTCGTCGTACGCCGCGACCGCGTCTTCGAGATGGCCGGCCTTCGCCAGCGCATTGCCGCGGTTGTAGTGCGCGTCGGCGGTGTCGGCCTTCGCGAAGTCCTGCGCCGCCTGGTCGAACTTGCCGCGACGGTAGGCGTCGACGCCGCGGTCCACGCTGCGCCACCCACGCTGGTCGGCGCGGAGGAAGACATCGGCGGCGAGCGACGGCCGCGGCAGCAGTGCGACCACGAGCAACAGCGCGGCAGCACGCGGTCGGCGCGCGAGCGCGATCAACGCGAACAGCATGACGAACGGCACCAGGCGGAAGCCTTCGTCGGCCCAGGTGCGGCCGCCGCCGAGACCGCGCCGTGCGGCCGCGCCCTCGCCGGTCGCGAACACCGCATCGTCGCTGCCGTCGAGCGCGAGGGGCGCATAGTCGCCACCGCCGTTGCTTGCGAGCCCGCGCATCGAGCCCTCATCGAGTTGCACGTGAACGGATTGGCCGCCGAGCGTGCGCAGCTCGGCGCCGGCCGGCGTTCCGACGCCCAGCGCCGAAACGGTGATGCCGGCGTCGCGTGCATCGCGTGCGGCACGTTGTGCGGTGCCGTCCGCGTGATCGGTCACGAGCACGATGCGGCCGCGCGGAAACCCGGCGCGTTCGATCAACTCGCGCGACTGCGCGATCGCGCGCGCGGGCGACTGGCCATCGACCGGCATCACGGCGGGCTCCAGCGCATCGACGAACAGCGCGACGTTTGCGGCGTCGTCGGTCAGCGGCGCAACCGTGAATGCGTCGTCAGCGAACGCGACGAGGGCAATCGGACCGCTGTGCTTGGCCTGCAGCAGTCGCGTCAGGCGCGCGCGCAACTGCGCGAGACGCGTGGGCGGCACATCGGTCGCCAGCACTGCACTGGACAGATCGACCGCGACGACCAGCGGCTCCCGCGCCTCCCAGGTCGGTGCATCCACCTGTCGCCACGCGGGGCCGGCAAGCGCGACGACGGCGAGCGTGTACGCAAGCGTCGCGGCGATGGCAGCGAGCCGGTGCGTCGATGCGTTGCCTCGGACCAGTAGATGCGGCAACAGGTGGGGATCCACGGCACGACGCCATGTCGCGCTTTCCGCACGGCGCCGCCGCAGCCACCACCACAGCAGCGGCAGTGCGAGCAGCGCGTACAGCCACTCGGGGCGCAGGAAATTGAGCGGACCGAGCGCGATCATGCGCTGCGCCTCCACTGCACCGCTGCGAGCAGGGCGAGCACGAATGCGCCCGCAAGCGGCCACAGATAGCGCTCGATGTGCGGGCGCACGGCGCGACCGGGGCGCGCGATCGGTTCGAGGCGATCGATCTCGGAATAGATGCCCGCGAGTTCGCGGGCGTCGCGCGCACGGAAAAAGTGCCCACCTGTCGTGCCGGCGATCTCGCGCAACGCGGCTTCGTCGATTTCGTCGTCGCCGCCCGGCGCCGGGATGCGGAAGCCGAACAGCGACATGCCGCCCTCGCCGCCGAACGCGACGGTGTGAATGCGGACACCCGCGTCGGCCGCGATGCGCGCGGCCTTGCGCGGATCGAGTACGCCCGCGGTGTTGACGCCGTCCGTGAGCAACACCAGCACGCGCTCGCCGGTCGGCTGGTCGCGCAGGCGACGCACCGCCAGCCCGATGGCGTCGCCGATCGCGGTTTCCTGCCCTGCGAGCCCGACCACGCTGTCCGCGAGCTGGTCGCGCACGGTTTCGCGATCGAGCGTGAACGGCGTGAGCACGTGCGCCTGACGACCGAAGACGAGAAGGCTGATGCGATCGCCGGCGCGTCGATCGATGAAGTCCGACAGCACGGCCTTCGCCGCAGTGAGTCGGTCGACGACATTGCCGCCGAGTTCCATGTCCGGCTCATTCATGCTGCCCGACAGGTCGAGCGCGAGCATGAGGTCGCGCCCCTTCGCCGGCGGTTGCACGGGCGGGCCGAGCTGCTGCGGTCGCGCCGCGGCGATGCACAGCAGAACCCACGCCAGCCCGGCGAGCACACCGACACCGCGACGCGCGGCGCGCGACGTCGTCACGCCGACGATCTCGCGCAAGCGCTCCGGTGCCGGCATGCGCAACGCGGCGCCTTCGCTGCGCGGTGGCGGCACCAGATACGCGATCAGCCACGGCAGCGGAATGGCGAGCAGCCACATCGGCCACTGCAGAAGCTCGAACGCGTCGCGCAGGCTCATCGCGCGCGACCCGTCATCAGTTGCACGAACCGCTCGCGCGCCAGATGCACCGCGGCGTCCGCGGCGCGCGCATCGACGGCGGGCCGGAAGGCGCCGTCGAGCATGAGGCGGCCGGGGCCTTCGACGAAACGCAACGTCGGCGTGTCGAGCAGTCGAAGCCAGTCGTCGCCGTCGAGGCGGTCGGCGTCGATGCGTCGGCGACGCGCGGCGCGACGCAACAACTCCGAGCTGCGTGCAAGGCGCGCAGTCGGCGTATCGGCATGCGCGAGTTCCGCATCGAACAGTGCGAGCGCGTTCGCGCGTCTACCCGCGCAACGGCGTCGATAGGCGAGGACCAGCACGACGACGAGCACGAAGACCGCGGCAAGGACCCACCAGCCGGGCGCGGGCGGCCAGAGCGATGGCGCCGGCGGGCGATGCACGTCGCGAAGCAGCAGCGCGTCGGCCATCAAGCCACCTGGGCGACGCGCCCGCGCAACAGCGCGAGACAGGCTTCGGACGGATCGGTGGTCGACAGCGCCATGACGCGGATGCCGCGGCCCGGCAACGCCTCGGTCGCACGCTGCAGCGGCGCGGCGAAGCGTGCGAGCCAACGTTCGCGAACGGCGCGGTCGTCGAGCGCGACGTCGACGCGGGCGTCACCCGTCGCGAACGGCAGGCGCATCTGCGGCGGCGACGTCTCGATCGGGTCATGCAGCAGCACGATGGCCGCATCGTGATGTCGTGCGAGCGCACTCCAGCGATGCAGCGGCACGGCTTCGAGGCTCGAGGGATCGGCGAGCACGACGACACGCGCGCCCGGCCGCAACAAACGCTGTGCACGTTCTAGCGCGGCGGGAAGCCCGAGGTCGTCCTCGGGCCGGCGCGCATACCACCGCGACAGCGCATCGATCGCACGCAACGCACCGCGCGGGCCACCCGCGGGCGACACCGGCGCCTCGCGAGGGCTCGCGCGCACGACCGCGATGCGATCGCCCTCGCCGACGGCATGCCACGCGATGACCGCGCCCGCGCGCGCCGCCTGCACCGATTTGAAGCGCACGCGCGTACCGAAATAAAGTGCGGGATTCGTGTCGGCGACGAGCAAGGTGAGGCGCTCGCGCTCGGCGTGGAAGACCTTGGTGTGCGCGCGGCCCGTGCGCGCGGTGAGGCGCCAGTCGACGTGACGCGCATCGTCGCCCACCGTGTATTCGCGCGATTCCGCGTATTCCATGCCGCGTCCGCGCATCGGGGAATTGGCCAGCCCCGCGTGCGTCGTGCGCACGCGGCGAAGATGACGCGGGCTCGCCGCGACGCCGCGCAGCGCGACGAGCTCGGCGATCGTCGGGATCACGCCATCGGCGTTCGGAACAGTGTCGTCGGTGCGCATGGCGACGCGATCAGGGCAACGGCACCCGCGCGAGCAGCTCGCCGACGAGGCGGCCGCCGTCCCAGCCTTCCGCGGTCGCTTCGAAGCTCGGCAGCACGCGATGACGCAGCACGTCCGGCGCGACGCTGCGCACGTCGTCGGGCGTCACGTAGTCACGGCCGGCGAGCCACGCGTGGGCACGCGCGCAACGTTCGAGCGCGATCGATCCGCGCGGGCTCGCGCCCCACGCGATGCGACGCGCGAGCGCGGCGTCGTAGCGCTGCGCGTCACGCGACGCCAGCACGATCTCGACGAGATACCGCTCGACCGCAGGCGCGACGTGCAGCGACAGCACGTGGCGTCGAGCGGCGAACACGTCGTCGACCGACAGGCGCTCGATCGCGCCGGTCGCCATTTCCGTCGCGCCCTCCAGCACGCTGCGCGCACGCTCGCGGGCGAGGCGCAGGATTTCGGTCTCGACGTCCGCATCCGGATACCCGATCCGGACGTGCATGAGGAAGCGATCGAGCTGCGCTTCGGGCAACGGGAACGTGCCCTCCTGCTCGATCGGGTTCTGTGTCGCCATCACCAGGAACAACGGCGGCAGCGAATACGTCGCTCGGCCGACTGTCACCTGGCGCTCGCCCATCGCCTCCAGCAGCGCCGACTGGACCTTCGCGGGCGCGCGATTGATTTCGTCCGCCAGCAGCAGGTGATGGAAGATCGGGCCAGGCTGGAACTCGAAGCGCCCGTCCTGCGGACGCCAGACCTCCGTCCCGGTGAGGTCGGCCGGGAGCAGGTCTGGCGTGAACTGCACGCGGGCGAAATCGGCATGCAGACGCGCCGCTAGCGCACGGATCGCGCTCGTCTTGGCGAGGCCGGGTGCGCCTTCGACCAGAAGATGCCCGTCGGCGAGTAGTGCGACCAGCAGGCGCTCGACCAGCGTCGACTGCCCGACGATTTCGCCTTGCAGCGCATCGCGCAGGTCAATGAAGAGACGGTGGAGGCGCTCGGCGTCGGGGGCCGGATCCATGGGGCGTTCCTGCGCGTTCATCGCTGCATTCTGACCGGTCCGCGCCGCCGGAGTTCCGACGACGTCTTCACGTCGTTCCGCCGCCTGAAAAACGAAACGGGGCCGCGAGGGCCCCGTTCGTCGTTCATATCGCTCGCAGATCAGCGCTGCGCGACGTGCAGCACCTTCGGCGTCACGAAGATCAGCAACTCGGCCTTGTCCTTGGTGCGACCGTTCTTCTTGAACAGGTTGCCCAGCCACGGGATGTCGGCGAGGAACGGCACTTTGGTGACGTCCTTACGATCCTGGAACTCGTAGACACCGCCGATCACGACCGTCTGGCCGTCTTCGACGAGCACCGCCGTGTTGACCTCACGCTTGGAGATCTGCGGCACCTGACCGATCGACGTATCGATGAAGCCTTCGACCTCGTCCTTCTTGACGGCCATGTTCAGGAACACGCGGCCGTCGTTCGTGATCGTCGGCGTGACGCGCATCTGAAGCACGACATCCTTGAACTGGACGTTCGGCGTGGCCGGGCTGCCAGCGACGGCAGGCTGGATCGTCACATAACCGACTTCACGACCCTGCGTGATCACGGCTTCGCGCTGGTTGCTCGTCACGACGCGCGGGTTCGAGATCACTTCACCGCGGCCTTCGGTCTGAAGTGCGGAGAGCTCGGCGTCGAGCGCGTAGCCCGCGTTGAGAATCGAAAGCGCGACCGAGCCCGCCGGGTTCGTCACTGCCAGATTACTCATCAGGCCCTTGGTGATGGTGCCCAGCTTGAGCGGGTTCGGCGGCGGATTCGCGCTGTTCGCGTTGGCTGCCTCGATCAACGAATTCTGCGTCTTGGTGTTGTTGTCGATCGAACTGTTGAAGCCCACATTGCCGTTGTGAGTGGTGCCGGAGACACCGAAACGGGCTCCGAGCTCGCGCGAGAACGTATCGGTTGCGATGACCACGCGCGCTTCGATGACCACCTGATCGACCGGGCGGTCGATCACGCGGATCAGCTCCTTCATCGCCGCGACCTTCTTCGGGATGTCGCTGATCATGAGCGTGTTGGTGCGCTCGTCGGCGACGAGGCGACCACGCGCAGACAGGAAGCCCGTATCGCCCGTTTGCGAACTACCCGCACCGCCGCTACTGCCGCCGCCAATACCCTTGGCCTCAGTCAGCGCCTTAAAGATCGCCTCGGCGTTGTGGTAATTGATCTGCACGTACTCGGTCACAAGGTCCGTGCGATTGTCGATCGCAATGCGCGCGTCCTCCTTGTCCTGCTCGTACTTGGAGATCTCCGCCTGCGGCGCGATCCACACCACGTTGCCGCTGCGGCGCTTGTCGAGGCCCTTGGCCTGCAGGACGATGTCCAGCGCCTGGTCCCACGGCACGTTGATCAGGCGGAGCGTGACGTTGCCCTGCACCGTGTCGGACGCGACGATATTGAGACCCGAGTCCTCGGCGATCAGCTGCAGGACGGTGCGCACCGGCACGTCCTGGAAGTTGAAGGTCACCGGCCTGCCGGCGTAGCGCGTGGTCGCGTTCGCGGCGGTGATCTGCGCGGCTGCGGCCTTGACGTCGGCCGTGCCGCCGATGGCGCGCGAGCTCGTCGCGGACTTCGGCGAAATCTCGACGATGTAGTCGCGACCCGTCTGGTACGCCATCGAGTCGAACGAACCGCTGGTGTCGAGCACGAGCTGCGTGCCGGCACCGCTGTTGCGCGGATCGATGCGCGTCACGGGCGTGGCGAAGTCGCTGACGTCCAGCGTCTTGCGCAGGTTCGCCGGAAGCTGCGCATTGCCGATGTCGACCACGACGTTCGACCCGGTCTTGCGCAGATCGGGCATCGCGCCTTCGCCGCTGAAGTGCACGACCAGGCGGCCTGCGCCGTCCTCGCTGCGCTTGAAGTCGATGTCGGCGACCGACACGGTGCCCGGCAGCTGCTTGGCCGGGTCGAGGCTCGGTGCCGGCGCGACAGGAGCCGCGGGTGCAGGCGGTGCAGCCTGGACGCTGCCGAGTGCGGCGAGCATGCCGAGGGCGAGTCCCGCGAGCCGGGCCCCGATCAGGGGACGGGCCGTCCTTGCGGATTGGGCATTGTTCGAAGTCATGATCCTCATCCCCTCAACATCACTTGTTGTCGTCGAGTGCCAGCGTGGCCGGCCGTTCGAGCCAGCCACCCGCCCCGTCGGGCACCAGTTCCACCAGCTCGATGCGGTCCTCGAACACGCCGGTGACGCGGCCGTCGGACTGCCCCATGTAGTCGCCCGCACGCACGCGATAGGTCACCTTGTCCGGCGCCATCACGAGTGCGGTCAGGCCCGCGCCCTTGCCGAGCGAGCCGACCATGTCGAGGCTGTCGAGCGGGAAGGCTTCGAGCGGCTGCTTGCGTCGCGCCGAATCAGGACGCGGGCCGTTGCCGCTGCCGTCATCGGTGAAGGCGCGGTTGAACGGATCGCGCAGCGACTGCGCGGCGTACTCGAACGTTTCGAACTGCTGCATCACCGGAAGCGGATCGAGCGGCGGCGCGGGACGCGCCCTCACCTCGGCCACCCACTTCTCGAGATTCGGCGCGTCGCCCGGCGTGCTGGTCACGCCGCGTGCGCAACCCGCGAGGGCGGCGACGAGCACGACGCTACGGACGATCGTGGATCGCATCGTCTTCATGTCAGCCTCCCTTCGCGCCGTCAGCCGGCTGACCGTTCGCCGGGGCCTGGCCGTTCGCGGCCGCGCCCTGCTTCGCCACTTCCTCTTCGTCGAGGTAGCGGTAGGTCTTGACCGTGCCCGAGAGTTCCAGGAGCCCACCGCTGCCGGCCTCGCCATTGCCCGGCTGCGCGTTCTTCGGCTTCAGCGAGATGTCGTGCATGGTCATGATGACCACGCGTGGCAGCGACGCGACGCCACTCATGAACGCGCCGAACTGGTGGTACGTGCCGACCATCCGGAGCGCGATCGGCTTCTCGGCGTAGAAATCCTTGGGCTGCTCGTCACCCGGCTGGAACAGCTCGTTGGTGATGCCGGTCGCGAGCGCTGTCTGCGAGATGTCGACGATGAGGTCGGGCATCTCGTTCTTGCTCGGCAGCTGACGGAGCATCTGCTGGAGCTGCGCTTCCATCTGAACGAGCTGTTGCTTGAGCGCGCCCAGATTCGCGGCCTCGCCCTGCTTCTTCTCGAAGGTCTGGCGAAGGTCGGCTTCGGTGCGCTCGAGGCCTTCGAGTTCCGTCCGCTTGTCGCTGATGAACAGGAACCAGAACAGCCCGATGATCAGGAGGCCCAGGATCGCGCAGAACACGGCCTTGGCCTCGCGCGGCCACGAGCCGATGTTGTTGAAGTCGAGGCTCTTGAGATCCATTTTCCGGCTCACGACTTGGCTCCCGGAGTGGTGGACGCGGCGGGCGCCGGCGCGGCGGGTGCGGCCGGCTGCGTCGCCGGAGCCGCGCCGTTTGCAGCAGGTGCAGGTGTCGGTGCAGGCGTGGTCGTTGCCGGGGCCGCTGCAGGCGCGGTGGTCGCGGCTGCAGGTGCCACCGGCGCCGCATCCGGCACGCCGTCGCCGTCCGTGTCACGCGGTGCGTTCGGATCGGCGAGCTTGACGCTCAGGCTGAACTGGTACGGCAGGCCCTTGTCTTCGCCCTTGGCCTCGATGACCGACAGCTGCGGGTCGGTCATCCAGCCGGAGCCCTCGAGGTTGCGCAGGTAGGTCGAAACGCGTGCGTTCGACTGCGAGCGGCCTTCGAGGGTCAGCGACTGGTCGTCCTGCTTGATGGATGTCAGCACGACGCCATCGGGAATGGTGCGGACCAGCGAGTCGAACAGATGGACCATCTGCGAGCGGCTGGCCTGCAGCTTCTCGATGACTTCCTTGCGGGCGAGCAGTCGCGCCTTGGTCTTGTTGAGTTCCGCGATTTCCGCGATCTCTTTGTCGACCGTGTCGATCTGCTGCTGGACGTACGCGTTGCGCTCGGTCTGGCCGTCGATCTGCGCCCCGTAATACATGTTGATGCCCATGGCGAGCACCAGCGCACCGACGGCGGTGACGCCCAGCATCACGCCGAAGTCCTTCTGGCGCTGCTTGCGGCGCTCGGCGCGCCACGGGAGGAGGTTGATGCGTGCCATCAGTCGAAGCTCCTCAGCGCGAGACCGCAAGCGATCATCAGCGACGGCGCGTCCTGCGCGAGGGCATGCGGCTGCACGCGCGGCCCCAGCGTCATGTTCGCGAGCGGATTGGCGACCATCGTCGGCACGCCGAGCTGGTCCTCAAGCATCCGGTCGATACCGGTGATCGAGGCGCCGCCGCCGGCGATCACGAGCTGGTCGACGCGGTTGAACTCGGAGCCCGCATAGAAGAACTGCAGAAGGCGGCTGATCTGCTGGACCATCGCCTCCTTGAACGGCTCCAGCACTTCGGTCTGGTAGCCCTCGGGCAGGCCGCCCTGGCGCTTGGCCTGGCCGGCTTCCTCGTAGGACAGGCCGTAGCGGCGCATCACCTCGTCGGTGAGCTGCTTGCCGCCGAAGACCTGCTCGCGGCTGTAGATCGTGCGGCCGTTGCGGAGGACGTAGAGCGTCGTCATCGTCGCGCCCGAGTCGACCAGCGCGACGAGCCCGTCGCGCGGCGTCTTGAGCTGCTCGGACAGCAGCGCGAACGCGTTTTCGATCGCGAAGCTCTCGACGTCCATGACCCGGGCGGTCAGGCCGCCCAGCTCCAGCGCGGAGGCGCGGATCTCGACGTTCTCCGAGCGCGACGCCGCGAGCAGCACCTGCACGGTGTCCGGCGTGTTTGGCATCGGGCCGAGGACTTCGAAGTCGAGGTTCACTTCGTCGATCGGATACGGCACGTAGTTCGCCGCTTCCAGCTCGACCTGCGCCTCGAGTTCGTCACCGTCGATGTCCGACGGCATCGGAATGACCTTGGTGATGACCGCCGAACCGGCGACCGCGGCAGCGGCGCCCTTGGCCCGCGTGCCCGATCGGGCGACGGCGCGCTTGATGGCTTCGCCCACCGCCTCGACCTCGACGATGTTCTTTTCCACCACGGCGTTGGGCGGCAGCGGTTCCACCGCATAGTGCTCGACGCGGTAGCGGTTGCCGGCTCGGGTGAGCTGCAACAGCTTGACGGCGGTCGAGCTGATATCCACGCCAACCAGGGCCGGCTGGCTCTTCGTGATCACGCCCACTATCGAATCTCCCCTGCCACTGGCGTTGGGACGCACTTCTCGCGGCACTGCCTAGATAACGGACTTTTCACTGCATGGCAACCGGGCCATCACGAATCGTGATGCCGCCGACAAAAACCCGTCGCGGGTTGGATGAACGGTTGAGACTGGGGGTTGCCGGAAATCCGACGTCGTGCCGGGCACGACCTCGCAGGGCGTCCCCTATACTCGCTTATCGATTTCTTTACGTGACGTCCCCCGATGCCCCGTATCCGACGCCTCCTCCGCTGGGCGCTTTTCGCGACTGCCGGCCTGCTCGTCCTCGGCCTGATCGCCGCCGGCGCGCTCTACGCCGTGATCGCCCCCAAGCTGCCCGACGTGGAGACCCTGCGCGACGTGCAGTTGCAGGAGCCGATGTACGTCTACGCCAAGGACGGGCGCCTGATGGCGCTGTTCGGCGAGACCCGGCGTTATCCGGTCGACATCGAAAAGGTGCCGGACCTGCAGAAGAAGGCGTTCATCGCCATCGAGGACTCGCGCTTCTACCAGCACCACGGCGTCGACTTCACCGGCGTCGCGCGCGCGATCTGGCTGCTCGCCACGACGAACGACAAGCGCGTCCCCGGCGGCTCGACCATCACCCAGCAGGTCGCCCGCCAGTTCTTCCTGAGCAACGAGTACAGCTACACCCGCAAGCTCGCGGAGATGCTGCTCGCCATGCGCATGGAGCGCGAGCTGAGCAAGGACGAGATCTTCGAGCTGTACCTCAACGTCAGCTTCTTCGGTAATCGCGCCTACGGCGTCGCCGCGGCCGCCGAGTACTACTACGGCAAGCCGCTCGACAAGCTGTCGCTCGACGAGATGGCGTCGCTCGCCGGCATCCCGAAGTTCCCGTCCGCCGCGAATCCGATCAGCAACACGGCACGCGCCAAGGTCCGTCGCGACTACATCCTCGATCGCATGGCCGAGCTGAAGTTCATCAGCCGCGCGCAGGCTGACGCGTCCAAAGCGGTGCCGATGCACGCCACGCCGCACGAGCGCCCGGTCGAGGTGTATGCGCCGTACGTCGCCGAGATGGTCCGCCAGGAAATGCTCACGCGCTACGGCCCCGAGGCGCTGACGAAGGGCTACCACGTCTACACGACGATCGACCCGACGCTGCAGGCCGCGGCCGATGCCGCTGTGCGCGAAGGTCTGCACACCTACGACCGCCGCCATGGCTGGCGCGGCGCGGAGCGTCATTTCGACCTCACCGACGCGGACGACGCCGCGACGGCGGGTCGTCGCCTCGCGCCCTACCCCGCGCAGGGCGAGCTGCTTCCGGCGGTCGTGCTGTCCGCGCGTGCGGGAAGCGCCGACGTCGCGCTCGCCGACGGCCGCACGATCACGCTCGATGCCGCGCACACGTGGGAAGGCGCGAGCTACACGACGCTCAAGCGCGGCGACATGGTGCGCGTGCGTCGCGTGCAGCCCGCCGCAGCGAAGGACGGTGCGAAGCCGGCACCTGCCGATACTGCCGTCGCCTACCGTCTTGACCAGCTGCCGAAGGCGCAGGCATCGCTCGTCTCGATCGACGCCATGAACGGCGCATTGCGTGCGCTCACGGGCGGCTACAGCTTTGCCGGCAACAAGTTCAACCGCGCCGTGCAGGCCAAGCGCCAGCCGGGTTCGAGCTTCAAGCCGTTCGTGTATTCGGCGGCGTTCGAGCGCGGCTTCAATCCGGCGTCGATCGTTCTCGACGCGCCGGTCGTGTTCAAGGATCGCGTCGGCCACCTGTGGCGTCCGCAGAACGACACCGGCAACTTCGCGGGCCCGATGCGGCTTCGCGAAGCGATGGTGCAGTCGCGCAACCTCGTATCGGTGCGCCTGCTCGACGCGATCGGTGTCGACTACGCGCGCAAGTACATCAGCCACTTCGGTTTCGAAGAGAAGGATCTTCCGCCGAACCTGTCGATGTCGCTCGGCACCGCATCGCTGACGCCGCTGTCGGTCGCGCGTGGCTACGCCGCGTTCTACAACGGCGGCTACCGCATCACGCCGTGGTTCATCGACACGGTCAAGGACCGCAACGGCGCCGTGATCTTCAAGGAAAAGCCCGTGACGGGCTGCCACGGCTGCGCGGTCGTCGCGAACGCTGCGGGCGCACCCGTCGCGACGGCGACGAACGTCGTCGACGGCTTCGACCTGAGCTCGACGCCGTCCACCCCGGCGACGTCGACCACCAAGTCGAACGCGGCAGGCGCCGCCGATGCATCGAAGTCAAAGAAGGTCGACACCACGGGCATGGCGCTCGCGCCGCGCGCGATCGACGAACGCATCGGTTACCAGATCGTGTCGATCCTGCGCGACGTCGTGTTGCGCGGTACCGGCACGCCGGCGCGCGTGCTCAACCGCGAGGACGTCGGCGGCAAGACCGGTTCGACGAACGATCACCGCGACGCGTGGTTCTCCGGCTTCGGGGGTCCGTACATCACGACGGTCTGGGTCGGCCGCGACGACTTCAAGTCGCTCGGCTATCGCGAGTACGGCGGTCGCGCAGCGCTGCCGATCTGGATCGACTACATGCGCACGGCATTGAAGGATCAGCCCGTCCAGCCGAACGATCCGCCCGATGGCATGGTCAAGGTGGCGGTGGGACCGGGCGGTCGCCTGCTGCCGGGCGCGACGGGCGGCATCACCGAATGGGTGAAGGCCGAGGACCTCGAGCGCATGCAGAGCGACATCGACTACGGCCCGTCGACGCAGCAACAGGACACGGGCACCGAAGAGTCGTTCGACATCTTCTGATCCGCTGAACGGATGTCGACGCCGCGACAACGCGCGTCGACATCGGCGTGCTAGCGTGCAATGGCCGGCGCGTGCCGGCGGCGGATCGTCCGCCTCGCCTGCCACGGAGCCTCGCCATGCGCCCTGCCCGTCAGCACGCCCACCAGCACGCGCAGTCCCGACTTCGCGAACGCCGTGAGCGACTCGCCGGCGAGGCCGCCCGGCTCATGGCCGAGAGCGGCATCGCCGACTACCACCAGGCCAAGCTCAAAGCCGCCGAGCGTCTCGGCATCCACGACGACGCGTCGCTGCCGCGCAATACGGAAATCGAGGCCGCCCTTCGGCAGTACCAGCGCCTGTTCGGCCGCGACAATGCGGGCGAGCTGCGCCGTCGACGCGAAGCCGCGATCGAAGCGCTCGGTTTCTTCCGCGCATTCGATCCGCGGCTCGTCGGCCCGGTGCTCGAAGGCACGTCGGATGCGCGTTCGCCGGTAATGCTGCATTTGCACGCCGACGACGCCGAGTCCGTGCATCGCTTTCTGGTCGAACACGACGTGCCGGCGCAGTCGCGCAATCGGCGCCTGCGCCTCGATCGTCATCGCGACGGCGATTTCCCGGTGTGGGTGTTCAGCGCCGACGGCCTCGCCTTCGATGTCACGGTGCTGCCGCACGATGTTCTGCGCCAGGCGCCGCTGTCACCGGTCGACGAAAAGCCGATGCGTCGCGCGAACGTCTCGCAGCTGCGGCAGCTCGTAGCCGAGGCGGAGATCGAGGACTTCGAGCGCGGACTGGGCTGATCGACGGCGTCGCCGCCGACAAGGCTCATCGAAGCGGAACGCGATCGCGCTTCATCGGCGACGGTCAGCATTGCGCGTGACCGCGGCAGCACTGCCTCTGAAACGACGAAGCCGCGGACAGGCCGCGGCTTCGTTGTAATTCGAATGTCCGGGAAGCGTCAGCGCTTCGACGCCTCGACGTAATCGCGCTGCGCCGAACCGGTGTAGATCTGACGCGGACGACCGATCTTGTTCTCCGGATCTTCCTGCTGCTCCAGCCAGTGGCTGACCCAGCCCGCGGTGCGCGCGATCGCGAACATCACGGTGAACATCTCGACCGGAATGCCCAGCGCCTTGTAGATGATGCCCGAGTAGAAATCGACGTTCGGGTAGAGCTTGCGCTGCACGAAGTACTCGTCCTTCAGCGCCGCTTCCTCGAGCTTCATCGCGACCTCGAGCAGCGGGTCGTTGATGCCGAGCTGGCCGAGCACGTCGTGCGTCATCTTGCGCACGAGCGCGGCGCGCGGATCGTAGTTCTTGTAGACGCGGTGACCGAAGCCCATCAGGCGGAAGCCCGAATTCTTGTCCTTCGCCTTGTCGACCGCGCTGCTCACGTTCTCGGGACGACCGATCTCGGCGAGCATCTTCAGCACCGCCTCGTTCGCACCACCGTGCGCCGGTCCCCACAGCGCGGCGACGCCGGAAGCGACGCAGACGTACGGGTTCGCACCGGTCGAACCGACCAGGCGGACGGTCGACGTCGACGCGTTCTGCTCGTGGTCGGCGTGCAGGATGAAGAGCAGATCCAGCGCCTTCGCGGCGACCGGATTGAGCTCGAGTGGCTCGGCCGGCACTTCCTTCATCATGTGCAGGAAGCGCGTCGTGTACTCGAGCGAATTCTTCGGATAACGGATCGGCCAGCCGATCGAATAACGATGGCAGGCCGCGGCGATCGTCGGCACCTTCGCGATCAGGCGGATCGCGGCGAGGCGGCGCTGCGCCGGATCCTCGAGGTCGAGATCGTTGTGATAGAAGCTCGCCATCGAGCCGAGCATGCCGACCAGCATCGCCATCGGATGCGCGTCGTGGCGGAAGCCATAGAGGAACGTGCGGAAGGCCTCGTGCATCATCGTGTGATGCGTGACCTCGTGTTCGAACTTGTCGAACTCCTGCGCGTTCGGCAGCTCACCGTTCATGAGCAGGTACGCGACCTCGAGGAAGTTCGACTTCTCGGCGAGCTGCTCGATCGGGTAGCCGCGGTAAAGCAGAACGCCCGCGTCGCCGTCGATGTACGTAATCGCCGACTTGCAGCTCGCGGTGGCGGTGAAGCCGGGGTCGTAGGTGAAGCAGCCGGTTTCCTTCGGCAGCTTGGCGATGTCGATGCACGGCGCGCCCAGGACGGGGTGCTGCACGGGCAGGGTCACGGTGGCATCGCCGGCGGTCACGCTGACCTGCTGCAGGCCGGATTTGTTCTCGGACACGGAGCGCTCCTAGGAGGCATGCGGCGCTGTCGCCGCGCGGAGGAGAAGGTTCTTTAGCGATCGATTCGCAAGCCGCGGATTATCGCACATACGCCTGCGTCGGCTGGCTGTGCCGTTGGTCCAATGGCGTGAGGCGGAGACCGCCAAAGTCCACCATGAAACCCCCGACGCCGGAAACGCGAACGGCCGCCCGGAGGCGGCCGTCGTGCGACATCGGCGCGGGGCGGGCCCGCGACGCGATTACTTCTGGGCGTAGCGCTTGCGGAACTTGTCCACGCGACCGCTGGTATCCACGATCTTGTGCTTGCCCGTGTAGAACGGGTGCGAGGCCGACGAGATATCGACCTTGATCAGCGGGTACTCGTTACCGTCTTCCCACTTGATCGATTCCTTGGTCGGCATCGTCGAGCGGGTGAGGAACGAAAAGTCCGTGGTGACGTCCTGGAAGACGACTTCGCGGTAGTCCGGATGGATGCCGGTCTTCATGGCATGCACCATTAAGGGATTCGGGGAGCCCGGCAGTATAGAGACCTCGGCGGGGCCGTGCAAGCCATATGACGGCCCAGCCGCCTGAACGCCCGTCAGGCGCCCAGCGCCTCTCGCATCCGCTGCTCGAACCGGGCCTGGTCGTAGCGCATCAGGATCCGGCAGTTGTCGCGGGCGCCATCCTGGCGGTTCCAGTCCACGACCGTGGCGCCGCGGGTGTGGCGCCCTTCCAGTTCGACCGCGACCGGGCGCTCGACCTGTTCGGTCGCCGCGTCGGGTTCGAGTGCATAGGCCATCGCGAGGGCATCGGCGGCATGCCAGTGGTCGCCGCGGCGGTCGCTGGACCAGAGCCGCGTCTGCCTGGAGATCGAATCGTAGAACCGCGCCTTCGGGTGATCCGCCTGGAGCCAGCGTTCGATCTCGTCGTGCGCGAAGCCATGGGCGATCGTCGCCTCCCAGTCGGCGAGGTCGATGTGCGGGAACGCCTCGAAGACGATGTGCGCGGCTTCCGGATCGAAGGCGATGTTGAATTCGGCCGCGGGCGTGATGTTGCCGTGGGCAGTCACCGAACCGCCCATGACCACGAAGCGCGCGACGCGCGCCGGCAGCGTCGGGTCGAGCTTAAGCGCGAGCGCGATGTTGGTCAGCGGCCCGAGCGCGACGAGAAGCAGGCGTCCCGCGTGTTCGTGCGAGAGCCGCAGGATCGCGAGCGCGGCGTGTTCGGTCTCGGCCTGCTTCGAAGCCTTCGCATAGCCCGTGTCGCCAAAACCGTCGCGGCCGTGCACGTACGCGGCATCGCGTGCCGGATGCAGCAGCGGCGACGCACAGCCGGCGAATACCGGCACGTCGACATTCGCCACTTCGCACAGCTTGAGCGCGTTGGCGACGGTGTGCTCGAGGCCCACGTTGCCGGCGGCGATGGTCAGGCCGACGACGCGATGACGCGGATCGTTGAAGGCCATCAGCAGGGCCAGCGCGTCGTCCACGCCGGGATCGGTATCGATGAGAAGCGGAATTGGATCGTTCATCGACCGATTATGCAGAAGGCGGCCCCGCTGTCACGCCGACGCGTAGCGCACCGCACCGCCGACCCAGCGCGCGACGATGCGGCCCGCAAGTTCCGGCGCACGTTCTGCGATGCGCTCACCCAGCGCCTGCACGCGCGGCAGCAGGTCGGCATCGCGCTGCAGATCGGCGACGCGAAACTCGGCGACACCAGTCTGTCGCGTGCCCAGCAGCTCGCCTGGGCCGCGCAATTCGAGATCGCGCTCCGCAATGACGAAGCCATCGTTGGTCTCGCGCATCGTCGACAGGCGTTCGCGCGCCATCTGCGACAGCGGTGGCTGGTAGAGCAGCACGCAGCTCGACTGCGCGCTGCCCCGCCCCACGCGTCCACGCAACTGATGGAGCTGCGACAGGCCAAGACGTTCCGCGTTCTCGATGATCATCAGCGACGCATTCGGCACGTCGACGCCGACTTCGATGACGGTCGTCGCGACGAGCAGATCCGTCTCGCCGTTCTTGAACGCCAGCATCGCCGCCTGCTTCTCGGCGGGTCGCATGCGGCCGTGCACGAGGCCGAGGCGCAGTTCCGGCAGCTGCGCCGTCAGTTCCTCGAACGTCGTCTGCGCCGCCTTCGCGACGACCTCGTCGCTCTCGTCGATCAGCGTGCACACCCAATATGCCTGGCGGCCTTCCGCGCAGGCGCGACGGATGCGTTCGACGAGTTCCGGTCGGCGATCCGATCCGAGGACGACCGTCGTCACCGGCGTGCGGCCGGGCGGCAGTTCGTCGATCGTCGACACGTCGAGATCGGCGTACGCCGCCATGGCGAGCGTCCGCGGGATCGGCGTTGCGGTCATGACGAGCTGGTGCGGCACCGTGCCGTGCGCGAGCGAGCCCTTGTCGACGAGCGCGAGACGCTGGTGCACGCCGAAGCGATGCTGCTCGTCGACGATGGCGAGCGCGAGGTCGTGGAACGCGACGCCCTCCTGCATCAGCGCATGCGTGCCGACGACGACCTGCGCCGCGCCCGAAGCCACCTCCGCGAGCACGTTCGCGCGCGCCTTGCCGGTGACCTTGCCGGCAAGCCACGTGACGCGCACGCCCAGTGGCTCCAGCCATCCACGCAGATTGCCGAGATGCTGCTCGGCGAGCAGTTCCGTCGGTGCCATCAATGCCGCCTGCTTGCCACTGCCGACTGCGAGCAACGCGGCCATCGCTGCGACCACGGTCTTGCCGGATCCGACGTCGCCCTGCACGAGCCGCAGCATCGGCACCGGCTGCGCGAGATCGACGGCGACTTCGTCGAACACGCGCGACTGTGCATTGGTCAACGCGAACGGCAGCGCGTTGCGCAGACGCAACGCCTCGCGCACGTCGTCGAGTGCAGGCGCGATGCGCGCGCGATGTGCGCGTCGCTGCCCGCGCAGGCTCAGGTGATGCGCGAGAAGTTCTTCGAGTGCGAGCCGCCGTTGCGCCGGATGGCGACCCGACAGCAACGCAGCGATGTCGTCGTCGGCGGACGGCCGATGCACCGTGACCAATGCTTCGCGCAGTGACGGCAGGCCGAGGTCGGACCACCACGACACCGGCAGAAGTTCCAGCGCATCGTCGGACGGCAGGCGTTCGATCGCGAGGCCGATCAGGCGTCGCAGCGTCGCCGGCGCGACGCCTTCGATCTGCGGATACACGGGATCCAGCGCACTGCCGAGCACTTCGTCAGGTTCGACGACGCGATAGCTGGGATGCACGATCTCCAGCCCCTGCGGCCCGAGCCGTGGTGTGCCGTAGCAGCGCAGGCGCGTGCCCGGTTGAAATTGCGCGACCTGCGCGGCGCGGAAGTGGAAGAAGCGCAGCACCAGCGTGGCGTGCGATTCATCCGAAATCGCGACACGCAGCATCGGTCGATAACGGAAGCCTTTCTCGACCGCCTCGACGACGCCCTCGACCTGCGCGGCGGTGCCCGCCTGCAGGTCGCGGATCGGCACGATCTTGGTGCGGTCTTCGTAGCCGCGAGGCAGCTGTAGCCAAAGGTCCTGCAGCGTCGAAAGCCCGCGCGAGGCGAGCTTCTCCACAAGCGCGGGCCCGCAGCCGCGCAGCGACGTCAGCGGCGCGTCGCCGGCCGGCGCGAGGGCAGGCGTCGGTCGCGCCGCGCGGGGCATCGATCAGCCGAGGACGAGGATCGCGTCGACCTCGAAGTGCGCGCCTTTCGGCAGGCCCGAGACCTGGATCGTCGAACGCGCCGGATACGGCGCCTGGAAGTAGTCGGCCATCACCGCGTTCACCGCCGCGAAGTCGCCGAGATCGGTGAGGTAGAGCCCGAGGCGCACGACGCCGTCGAGCGAGCCGCCCGCGGCTTCGCAGACCGCGCGCAGGTTGTCGAACGCGCGGCGCGCCTGCGTGGCGATGTCGCCGGTCACGAGGTCACCCGTCGAGGGATCGAGCGGGATCTGGCCCGACAGGAACACCGTATCGCCGGCGCGCACGGCCTGCGAATACGGGCCGATGGCGGCGGGGGCACGGTCGGTATGGATCGGCTGGCGCATGGCGGTCGTGGAAAGGGGATGTGCGCGGAATGGTACGCGGTGACGTGGCGTCGATTGTCGCCGTTGCTGTCGCACCGCGCGCGATGGCGCTTCGACGTCAGATGTAGCGCCGCACCACCCAGGGCGCCGCGGCGATCGCGATGCCCGCCAGCACGAGCGCCGCGGCGCTCGCCACGACGTACGGCAGGACCATGAGCACGATGCCGCAGACCAGGGCGATGGGCTCGCGCTGGCGACGGCCGTACACGGCGTAGCCGAGCCCTACGGAGCCGAGCAGCACACCGAGAAGCAGCGTCGACATCACGCGCGTTTCCTCACTTCACCGCGCCGGCCTGCACACCGATGCAATGGCCGGCGCTACGCATCAGGACCGCGCACGCACCGTATCCATGAGCGTGACGAACGACGGTGAGACGCTCGCCCAGACGTCGCGATCGTCGCCGAACAATCGCGCAAGCATCGCGAGTGACGCAGCGGCATGACCCGGCGGAAGTTTCGCGGCCTGCACCAGCCGATCGGCCAGCTGTTCGAGTTCGTCCGGCTCCAGGCCGACCAGCGTTGCCGACGACGCCCGCTGCCGCACTTCCATCGCCGCCTGCATGAGCAGTTGCGCGATGTCGGCCACGTCAGATGCGCTGCACGCCGAGCGCGACGCTGAGCTTGCGCACCTTGCGCATCACGTCCGCGAGATGCTTGCGGTCCGTGACTTCGATGCCGAACCGCAGTACGGCGACGTTCGCGTCGCGTTCGATGTACTCGACGCGGTCGATGTTCGCCTTCGCATCGGCAATCGCGGCCGCGATCTGCGCGAGCGCGCCGGGGCGGTTGTCGACCTCGATCTTGAGCGCGGCATGGAAATCGCCCCGCACTTCGCGGTCCCAGCCGATCGGCACCCAGCGGTCGGGCGACTTGCGGTACTCGGCCACGTTCGGGCAGTCGAGGCGATGCACGACGATGCCGCGCCCGGCCGTGTGATAGCCCATGATCTCGTCGCCCGGCACCGGTAGGCAGCAGCTCGCGAACGAGATGACGCCCTTCTCGTTGCCGGTGATCAGGATCTTGTCCTGCACGCCGTCGATCAGGTCCTCGGCGCGCGGCTTGAGGTTGGCGCCGCGCTCGCGCACCAGCGCCAGCGCGACCTGCGACGGCATGCGATTGCCAAGCGCGATGTCGGCCAGCAACGCTTCGAGGCGCGGATAGCGGTTCTCGGCGAGATACGCGTTGAGCCGATTGGCCGGCACGCGTTCGAGCGACGTTTCCAGCGCCTCGAGCGCGCGATCGAGCATGCGATGCCCGATCTGCACCGCGTCCTCGTGTTCGAGCTGCTTGAGCTGCTGGCGGATCGCCGTACGCGCCTTGCCGGTGACGACGAACTCCAGCCATTGCGGCTTCGGCGTCGCCGAACGCGCGGTGATGATGTCGACGCGCTGGCCGCTCGCGAGTTTCGTACGCAGCGGCACCAGCTTGCCGTCGACGCGCGCGGCGACCGACGTGTTGCCGATATCGGTGTGCACGGCGTACGCGAAGTCGAGTGCGGTCGAATTGCGCGGCAGCGAGAGGATGTCGCCCTTCGGCGTGAAGACGTAGACCTCGTCCGGGAACAGGTCGACCTTGACGTTCTCGAGGAATTCCAGCGACGAGCCGGCCGAACGCTGCGATTCGACGAGATTCGTGATCCAGTGATGCGCGCGGTTCTGCGCGCTGTTGAATCCATCACCGCCGAACTTGTACGACCAGTGCGCCGCGATGCCGCGCTCGGCGACGAGGTCCATCTCCTCGGTGCGAATCTGCACTTCGACCGGCGAGCCGTACGGCCCGAACAGCACCGTGTGCAGCGACTGGTAGCCGTTGGCCTTCGGAATCGCGATGAAGTCGCGGAAGCGCGAATCCAGCGGCTTGTAGGTCGCGTGCGCGACGCCCAACGCGCGGTACGAGTCGCCGACGTTGCGCACCACCACGCGGAAGCCGAAGACATCCATCACTTGGCGGAAGCTCTTATGTTCCGTCCGCATCTTCGTGTAGATGCTCCACGGCGACTTGACCCGGCTCACGAGCCGGTGGATGAGCTTTTCCTTCGCAAGTTTCTGCGCGAGCTGCGCCTCGATCTGCGCGAGCAGTTCGCGACGCATCACCGGCTGCGTGCGAATGCGCTTGGAAATGACCGCATGTCGCCACGGATGCAACGCGCGGAAGCCGTGGTCCTGCAATTCCGCCTTGAACAGATTCATGCCGAGGCGCTGCGCGATCGGCGCGTAGATCTCAAGCGTCTCGCGGGCGATGCGCTTGCGCGACTCGGGGTTCTGCGCGCCGAGCGTGCGCATGTTGTGGAGACGATCGGCGAGCTTGATCAGGATGACGCGCAGGTCGCGCGACATCGCGAGAAGCATCTTGCGGAAGCTCTCGGCCGCGGCTTCCTGGCGATCCCGGAACTGCAGCTTGTCGAGCTTGGTGACGCCGTCGACGAGCTCCGCGACCGTGCTGCCGAACTCCTCCGTCAGCTGTTCGTGGCTGAGCTCGGTGTCTTCCAGCGTGTCGTGCAGGATCGCGGCGATCAGCGTTTCGACATCGAGCCCCTGCTCCGCCAGCACCTTGGCCACGGCGACGGGATGCGTGATGTACGGCTCACCCGATTTGCGCGTCTGCCCCGCATGCGCGGCGGCGCCGAGGCGCCAGGCCTTGCGCAGCTGCGCGCGCTGTTCGTCGGTGAGATAGGAGGCGGCGCGCTCGAGTTCGAGGACGTACTCCGGCACCTCGTCGGTGGATACCGGCGGAGGCGCGACGGTCTTCGGGCTGGCGACGCGATCGAACGAACTCATTACGACCGACTATACGTCCGCGTTCCCACCACGCAACGCTTTAAGCGGGCACGTCCGGCCGCCGGTTTCGTCGCCGGCCATGAAAGCGTGACCGGGCGCAGAAACGACGAACCCCGCCGAAGCGGGGCCCGTTCATCTTCATGCGAGTGACGACGATCAGTCGTCGCCCTTCGACATGTCTTCGTCGGCGACCACTTCGGCAGCGGCCCACTCCAGCGCCTCGCGCTCCTTGCGCTCGCGCTCGGCCTTCTCGACGGCGTCGATGTATTCGTTGTCGATGCGGCGCGCGGCGATCTCGCGCAGCGCCAGCACGGTCGGCTTGTCGTTGGCTTCGTTGTCGAGCTGGGCGTCGACGCCGTTGGCCAGCTGGCGGGCGCGCTTGGAGGCCATCATGACGAGCTCGAAGCGGTTGTCGACGACCTTCAGGCAGTCTTCTACGGTGATGCGGGCCATGGGGCTCCCGGCGGCCGGACGGCACGCCACGTGATGCGAAGGGGGTGGCAGTGTAGGGCCGACCCGTCGCCGAGGCAAGCCTTTCCTTTGGAATCAGTCAGTTAGCCGGCAATTGGCGGCTCAGGACGGATCGTCGACCAGCAGCGCGGTGATCAGGCGCTGGTGCCGGGCGATCTGCGGATCACGCCGCAGGCGGCTGGCCGTGAAGATCGCGCACATCTCGGCGACCGCCGTCTCGAAATCCTCGTTGACGATGAGGAAGTCGAACTCGCCGTAGTGGCTCATCTCCTCTCGCGCGGCAGCCAGGCGCTGGGCGATGACGTCCTCGCTGTCCTGCCCGCGCTTGCGCATGCGCTCCTCGAGCGCGGCGCGCGAGGGCGGGAGGATGAAGACGGAAATCGCGTCCGGCACCTGGGCGCGGACCTGGCGGGCGCCTTGCCAGTCGATCTCGAGCAGGACGTCGCGGCCGGAATTGAGTTGCGGCTCGACCGACTGACGCGCCGTGCCCTTCCAGTCGCCATGCACCAGCGCGTGCTCGAAGAAGTCACCGGCGGCGACCATGTCCTCGAACTCCTGCTTGCCGACGAAGTGGTAGTGCTCGGCATGCCGCTCACCCGGTCGCGGCGCGCGCGAGGTGAACGAGATCGAGAGCGAGATGTTCGGATCGCGGGCGAGCACCGCGTTGACGATGCTGGATTTGCCCGCGCCCGAAGGCGCCGCGACGATGAAAAGGGTTCCGCGCATGGGCCTGTTCTGGTCTGCGGGTGTCGGCGGGGCCGGGCTGCCGAATCCTAACCGCTCCGGCGGAGCGGCGGTCCGGGCCGGCGACGGTCATTCGATGTTCTGAACCTGCTCGCGGATCTGGTCGATCAGCACCTTGAGGTCGATCGCGGCCGACGACGTGCGGCTGTCGACCGACTTGCTGCCGAGCGTGTTGGCCTCGCGATTGAATTCCTGAAGGAGGAAATCGAGGCGACGGCCGACGGCTTCCTTGAGCTTCAGCACCCGGCGCGCCTCGGAGAGATGCGCATCGAGACGATCGAGCTCTTCGTCGACATCGAGCTTCTGCAGCGCGAGCACGAGCTCCTGTTCGAGACGACCAGGATCCACCGGCACCGGCAAGTCGGCCAGGCGCGCCTCCAGCCGCGTGCGCTGCCCGTCGCGGATCGCGGGAATGCACTCGCGCACGGTTTCGCGAATGGTCGCGATGCCGTCGAGGCGGTCGGTGATGGCCTGCGCCAGCTTCGCGCCTTCCCGCTCGCGCGAGGCGACGAATTCGTCGAGCGTGCGATCGAGCAGCGCCAGCGCATCGGCGTGCAACGCGGCGGTGTCGACGCCCTCGCCTTTCACGACGCCCGGGATCTGCAGCAGCTGCGAGAAATCGGTGCGCAGGCCCGGGAAGTCGGTTTCGAGTTCGCGCGACAGGCGTGCGAGCTCAGCCAAGCGCTCGCGATTGACCTGCAACGCGCCGACGCCTTCGGCCGCACGCAGACGCATCGTCACGTCGACCTTGCCGCGGCTGATGCGGGCGCCGATGCGCTCGCGCAGGGCGGGCTCGAGCGCGCGCAGCTCGTCGGGCAGGCGCGTCGAAATTTCGAGGAACCGGTGGTTCACCGAGCGCAGCTCGCAGGCGAGCGTGCCCCACGGGGTGGTCGATTCGCCGCTGGCAAAGGCGGTCATGCTGCGGATGGACATGGCGTCGTGTGCCGAGGGCCGCGGGGCGTGGATGGTAATCTCACGCGCCGTCGCCCGGATATCCGCCGCCATGAGCGCGAGCGCTCCTTTCGTCCGCCCGTCCGGCCGCGCGCCCGACCAGCTGCGCCCCGTCCGCATCACCCGCGGCTTCACCAAGCACGCCGAAGGCTCGGTCCTGATCGAGTTCGGCGAGACGCGCGTGCTCTGCACCGCTAGCGTCGAAGCCAAGGTGCCGGGCTTCCTGCGCGGCAAGGGCGAAGGCTGGGTCACTGCCGAGTACGGGATGCTTCCGCGCTCGACCAACACCCGCAACGACCGCGAGGCCTCGCGCGGCAAGCAGGGCGGTCGCACGCTCGAAATCCAGCGCCTGATCGGCCGTTCGCTGCGCGCCTGCGTCGACCGCCGCGCGCTCGGCGAACGCACGATCACCCTCGACTGCGACGTCCTGCAGGCGGACGGCGGCACCCGCACCGCTGCGATCACCGGTGCGTACGTCGCCCTGGCCGACGCCGCCAAGTGGCTGCTCGACCGCGGGGAGATCAAGCGCGATCCGCTCGTCGGCGCGGTGGCAGCGGTGTCGGTCGGCGTCTATCGCGGCGTGCCCGTGCTCGACCTCGACTACGCCGAGGACAGCGACTGCGATACCGATATGAATGTCGTCATGAACGATGGCGGCGGCTTCATCGAACTGCAGGGCACGGCCGAAGGCCATGCGTTCCGCCGCGAGGAACTGACCGCGCTGACCGACCTGGCGGAAGCCGGAATCGCGCAGCTCGTCGCATTCCAGCGCGAGGCGCTGGGTCGCTGATCCACCCGGCGTACACCCGCCGGGCGTCACGATGACGCGCATGAAACTGGTCGTCGCCAGCGGCAATCCGGGCAAGCTTGCCGAGTTCGAGCGCCTGCTCGCGCCGCTGGGATTCGAGTGCGTGCCCCAGTCCGCGTTCGGCGTCCAGGACGTCGAGGAAACCGGGCTGACGTTCGTCGAAAACGCGCTGCTCAAGGCTCGCCACGCGGCGCATGCGACCCACCTGCCTGCGCTTGCCGACGACTCGGGTCTATGCGTCGACGCACTCGGCGGCGCGCCCGGGCTGTACTCGGCCCGCTATGCGGGTTCGCCGGCGAACCCGACAGCCAACATCGAGAAGCTGCTCGGCGAATTGAAGGGACGCCCCGATGCAGAACGCGGCGCGTATTTCCATGCGGTGATCGTGCTGCTGCGCCACGAGGCGGATCCGCGACCGCTGATCGCGCAGGGCAGCTGGCACGGGCGCATCCTCGAGGCGCCGCGCGGCGCCGGCGGTTTCGGCTACGACCCGGTGTTCCTCGACACCGAGCGCGGCGTCTCCGCGGCCGAACTCGATCCCGACATCAAGGCGCGCATCAGCCATCGCGGCCGTGCGGTCGACGCACTGCGCGCACAACTCGCGGAGGAGACCTCGACATGAGCACGCTGCGCGAAGAGCTGATGGTGGGCTGGCAGTCGCGGGTCGGCGCGATCGTGGCGGCGACGGTCGCGACGGTCGTCATCGCACTGGCCGCAGGCGCACTGGCCGGGCCGATGATCGCGATCACCGTCGGGCTGGCGTGCGCACTCACGGTGGGGTCGCGCATGCAATGGGCGGCGCTCGACGGGCCGCTGATGCACGTGCGCGATGCGACCACGCGTTACGGCTTCCGCGCACTCGCGGCCCGACACGTGACGCACGTGCGCTATCGCCGGACGCTGCTGCCGTGGTGCCGGATGTCGCTGCAACGCGATCGTGCCGGGCTCGCGCTGGTGTTGTCCGGCCCGTCGCCCGCGCATCCGACGCTCCGCGCGATCGCGCTCTGGCTCATCGTGCACGGCCGACGCCGCGCACGCATCGACGCGCCGTTGCTCGACGCGCTGGCCGGCATGCCCGAACATGGACCGACACGGCAGCCGCACGACGCCTCACCCGCATGAGCCTCACCACTCCGCCTCTCTCGCTCTACGTGCATGTGCCGTGGTGCGTGAGGAAGTGCCCGTACTGCGACTTCAATTCGCACCAGGGGCGCGGTGAGCTTCCGCTCGCGCAGTACGTCGACGCGTTGATCGCGGATCTCGATCTCGACCTTCCGCTGGTGTGGGGCCGCACCATCCGCACCGTGTTCTTCGGTGGCGGCACACCGAGCCTGATGCCCGCGGAGCTCGTCGACCGATTCCTGCAGACAGCGAGTTCGCGCCTGCGCTTCGCGCCCGATTGCGAGATCACGCTCGAGACGAATCCCGGCACGTCGGAGTACGGCAAGCTCGCCGACTACCGCGCCGCCGGCGTCAACCGCCTGAGCTTCGGCGTGCAGAGCTTCGACGACGGCTGTCTCGAACGCCTCGGCCGCATCCACGACGCCGACCAGGCTGCCAATGCGATCCGGCAGGCACAGGACGCCGGCTTCGGCGAGGTCAACCTCGACCTGATGTACGCCCTGCCCGGCCAGGACCTTGCGATGGCCGAGCGCGATGTCGAACGCGCGATCGAACTCGCGCCGACGCACGTCTCCCACTACCAGCTCACGCTCGAACCGAACACGGTGTTCGCCGCGCGTCCGCCCAAGAACATTCCCGACGACGACCTCGCCTGGGATATGCAGGAGCGCTGCCAGGCGATGCTCGCGGCCGCGGGCTATGGGCATTACGAGACCAGCGCCTACGCGCGGCCCGGCCATCGCTGCGAGCACAACCTCAACTACTGGCGATTCGGCGACTACCTCGGCATCGGCGCCGGAGCGCACGGCAAGATCACGCTGGGTGCCGAGCAGACCCTCCTGCGTCGCTGGAAGCACAAGCACCCGACCAAGTATCTCGAGACGGCGGGCACCGCTGCGGCGATTGGTGGCGACGAGCGCATCGCGCCGTCACGTCGCCCGTTCGAGTTCATGCTCAACGCCCTGCGCCTGCACGAAGGTTTCGCCTGGTCGCAGTTCGAGGCACGCACGGGCCTGCCGCGCGAGGCCATCGACACGCCGATCCGCGAAGCGCTCGCGCAGGGCTGGCTTTCTCACGACGCTGAGCGCGTATGGCCCACCGACCTGGGCCGGCGGTTCACGAATGACGTGCTCGAATTGTTCCTCGACGTCCACGCCGAGGCTGACATCGGCGCGTGAGCGTGTTTATATCGTCTCAATCGGCGGGGAGAAGCTAGGTGTCGGTCCCATTTCCACCCCATCGGCGGATTCCGTCCGCGGACGCGATCGCGTCTGCGGCGCTGCCGCGTCGGGTGCGGGACGCCCTGGAGGCCGTGCACGCGGCCGTCTATGAGCTGGTGGTCGATCCGCTCGATCGCACGCTCACCCATGTCGGCATGCGACTGGCCAACCCGCGCGACACCGGCACGATCTTCGCGATCGGCAGCGTGCACGCGGAGCAGTCGCAACTCTTGCTGCGTCGCCAGCGCGACCTCGTCAGCGCGTTCGCGCGTGCGATCGACAGCGAACTGGCTAACCTGCGCAACACCGCGCGCCAGCCGCGCAACACGTCGGGCCCGACGTTCGCGATGCCGACCTTCGACGAGCTGAGGCTGGTCGACGACGACGAACAGGACATCGAAACCGAGTTCAAGACGATCACGCTGCGCGTCGAGTCGCGGGCGCCGCTGCCGATCCACCTGCTCTGCCAGCGTTTCGGCGTGCTCGCGGAAGGCCCGGCGTTCGAACCCTCCACGTTGCCGGTGGGGCCGCGCCGCCTCTGCGAGATGCTGGTCGAGGTCGCCGAATCGTGCGGCTTCAACCTGCAGATGCGCGTCATGCTGCTGCGCGAGTTCGACCGCGCGGTGCTCGTCGACTATCCCGTCGCCGCCGATGCGATCAACGACGCTCTGGCGCGCCAACGCATCATGCCCGGCCTGTCGTTCGTACCGATCCGTCCCCGCGCGCGCGCCGCGCTGCCCAGCGATGCCGCTGTCGCCGCCGAGCGCGAACGCCCGTACACCGGATGGACGGGTGCGGCGCCGACGGAAAGCGATGCGCCGACGTTCCAGCTGTTGCAGGAGATGTTGGCCTCTCGACGCTCGATGGCGGATCGCTTTCGTAGCGGTTTCGGGCCATCGCGGAGTGGAGCGGGTGGCGGAGGTGCAGGCGCAGGTGCAGGTGCTGCATCGGCCGGTGGGAGCGGTGGTAGCGATGCCACTGCAGATGGCGCCGCCACTGTCGCCCCGACTCCAGCACCCGGCATCCCGGCGCGTCCCGAGCTTCCGACCGCCGTCGCACTGGAGCTGCTCGCGTCGGCAGGAACGGATGTCGACGGCCTGGACGTCGACGGCATCCGCCAGTGGCTGCTGCTGCACGCGCGGCAACGCCAAGGCGAAGCCGTCACGCTGTCGCGCGAAGACACCGACATCTTCGAATTGCTCGCGCTGATGTACGGGCAGCTGGAGCGCGAGATTCGCCAGGAGTCGCCGGCGAAGACCATGCTCGACCGCCTGCGCCTTCCGCTGCTGCGGCTGGCGCTCGCCGACCCCGGCTTCTTCCTGCGCGCCGCACATCCTGCGCGCGAGGTCCTCAACGCCGTCGCCGAATCCGGCGCGCGCTGGTATGCGGCCGACGACATCGACCCGCAACTGCTGTTGCAGCTCGAACGCATCGTCGATTCGATCGCACGCACGCCGGACGATGTCGCCGGTGCATTCCGCAACGGCGTCGCCACGCTCGAACAGCAGCTGCAGGCGGTCGCGCGGCGCTCGGAAATCGCCGAGCGTCGCAACGTCGAATCGGCACGGGGCAAGGACAAGCTCGCGGTCGCGCGTCGCCGTGCCAGCGACCTGATCGATGCCGCGCTGCAGTCGGTCCGGGCCCCCGCGTTCCATCGCGGCATGCTGCGGCATGCGTGGGCCGACGCACTGACGCTCGCGCACCTGCGCCACGGCGAGGACAGCGCCGAGTGGGCGTCACTCGCCGAGGCCACGAACGAACTCGCGGCCACGGCGGCCGGCAATGCCACCGCGAATCCCGATCTCGTGTTGCTTGTCGACCAATGGCTGACGACGGTCGGCTATCACGCCGACGACGCGGCGCGCATCGCACGCATCCTCACCGGCACCGCCGATGACAGCGGCGACGACGCGGCGACGCGCACCGAACTCGCGATGCGACTGAAGTCGCGCGCGCGGCTCGGCGAAGAATCGGGTGTCGACGGCGACAGCGGCGAACCGCTCGATGCCGACGGCGAAGCGCAAGCGCGGCGCGTCCGCGAGCTGCCGCCGGGCACATGGTTCGATCTCCCGGGCGAACGCGGCCACACGATGCGGCGCCGTCTCTCTTGGCTGAGCCCGATCACGGGGCAAACGTTGTTCGTCAATCCACGCGGGCAACGCGTCGCGGACGGCACGCTCGTCGCGTTGGCTCGCGATCTGGCGAGCGGTCGCGCGCAGGTGGTCACCGCAGGCGAAGGCCGACTGGTCGAGCGCGCATGGCGTAACGCCCTGCAATCGCTCGGCGCCGGGCCGTCGCGCCGTCCGGAGCGCACCGCATGAACACGCTCGCCGACGAAGCCCGCCGCAGCCGCCGCCGGCGCGTCGATGATCGCGTCGAAGTCATCGACCAGATGACCGAACGCAGCGTCGGCCAGCTCGGCAACATCTCGGAAAGCGGCCTGCTCCTGCTCGCGAGCGCGCCGCTCCACGAGGACTGCCTCTACCAGCTCTACTTCGTGCTCTCCGATCGCGCAGGCAATCGCCATGCGTTCGAGATCGGCGCGCACCTGCTGTGGCAGAACGCCGCGTCCGCTCCGGGCCAGGCGTGGACGGGCTTCCGGTTCCTTTCCCTCGACGACGGCCAGATCGAGCGCCTTCGCGATTGGATCGACGCGCCGGGCGCGACCTACGTCTGATCGGGCTGATGCAGCTGCGCCGGCTCGGGCCGGTGCAAGGCAAACCCTTGCGCATGGTCGACGCCGAGATCCGTGAGCGCGCGAATGATCGCGTCGCTGTCGACCCATTCGGCCACCACCTGCATGCCGCGCTGATGACCGATGTCGGTCACTGCGCGCACGATGGCGTGACTCATCGGATCGCTGGTCAGATCCTGCACGAAACTGCCGTCGATCTTGATCATGTCGACCGGCAGGTTCTTGAGATAGCCGAACGACGACATGCCGACGCCGAAATCGTCGAGCGAGATGCGGCAGCCCGCCTTGCGCAACTGACCCATGAAGCGCGACACCTGCGCGAGGTTGCGCACCGCGAGCGTTTCGGTGATCTCGAAACACAGCCTACGCGGATCGATCTGGTACTCGGCGATGAGTTCGAGAATGCGCGCGACGAAGGATTCGTCCTCGATGGTCGCGCCGGATAGATTGATCGCGACCAGCGACAGCCCGCGCCCCTGCGGATGCAGCCGATCGATGTTGGCAAGCGCGGTTTCGACGACCCAGCGATCGATGGACGGCATCAGGCCGTAACGCTCGGCGGCGGGAATGAACGCGCCGGGCGGCACGATGCGATCGTCCTCGTCGAGCAGGCGCAGCAACAGTTCGATGCGCGGGCCACCGGAGAGCGTCGTCAGCGGATGCACTTCCTGGAAGTAGAGCCGGAACCGCTCGGATTCCAACGCCCAACGCAGACGATGCGCCCACTCCATTTCGGTCCGGCGCTGCGCGAGCGCGTTGTCGCCGGTCGAGAAGAAGTGCACGCGATTGCGGCCCGCTTCCTTGGCCATGTAGCAGGCGCTGTCGGCCTGCGCGAACAGCTCCTTAAGCGAACTCGACGGGTCGAGCAGCACGCCGCCGATGCTGGCGGTGATGCCATAGCTCGACTGCTCCCATACGAAGGTGTAGCCGTCGATGTGCTGACGCAGGCGCTCGGCGACGAGGCGCGCGGCGGCTTCGTCCTGCACGTCGCAGGCGAGGACGCCGAATTCGTCGCCGCCCAGGCGCGCGAGCACGTCGCCGGAGCGCAACTGCTCGCGCATCACCTGCGCAAGCTGCGACAGCAGCTGATCGCCCGCCGCGTGCCCGGACGTATCGTTGATGAGCTTGAACTGGTCGAGGTCGACGTACAGCAGCGCGTAGCGCGTCGTGCTGGCGCCCGAGTGCGCCAGCGTGCGTTCGACGTGGCGTTCGAACTCGCGGCGATTGAACAGCTCGGTCAGCGCGTCGTGCGATGCCTGATAGCTCAGCAATTCGGTGAGCTGGCGCTGCTGCGAAATATCGGAGGCCACGACGAGCCGCTTCCATCGCCCGCTGATGCGCACGCGCGACATCGACACGCTCGCCCAGAAGCGATCGCCGTTCGTGCTGCGCAGCATGGCCTCGACGCTCTCCCAGCCGGGGTTTTCCACCTGCAGCACCTCGGCGCGGCGGTGCGCATCTTCGAACAGCGCTTCCAGCGGCGTCCCGTCGACGTTTTCGCCGAGCCGGATACGCGCGGCCTGGTTCGCGTACATCACCCGGCCATCCTCTTCGCGAGCGAGCAGCACCAAGGCGGGCAGCATCTCGTTCACGACGCGGAAGCGCTCTTCGCTCTCGCGATAACGACGACTCATGGCCTCGCCGACCTGCAGCGCGCGATGGCGCGCACCAGCGAGCGCCGCGATCCACAGCGCGAACAGCACGCTGCCGACGACGCCGGCGATCAGCAACGGCAGGCTCTCGCGCCAGTCGGGGCGACCGTCGCGGGCGTCGTGCATTTCGACGCGCCAGCGTCGTCCCGCAAAGGCGATCGTGTGCGCCTTCTGCCAGGTGTCCGAGCGCGGCATGTCGCCGGGGCTGGAGTCGAACACGAGGGCGTTCGGCTGGGCGTCGATATCGACGACACGCAGATGAAGTGCGTCGCGCCATTCGGGCCGGAAGGCGTCGTGCGACAGGCGCGAGATGCGGAACGACATGGCGAGCGAACCGATGAAGCGCTTGCGACGCGCTTCGACAGTGGTCGGGATCTCTCCCGGGCTGTACGCGGGCAGGCGCAGCAGCAGGCCGTCGGGCGCGTGACCGGGCGGGTCCTGCACGAGGCGGAACGGCGCCGACATCACCGGGCGATTGCTGTCGCGCGATTGCTCGAGCGCGACACGGTTCGCGGGCTGGGTGCGGACATCCAGCCCGAGCACGCGCTCGTTGCCGGCGCGCGGCGCGACATAGAGCGTCGGGTAATGCATGCCGTCCGGTCCCGGGCGCGGCACGGAATACACGACGGCCTGCAGGCCCGGCAGCCGATGCTGGAGATCGAGCGCGCGGTAGAGGCGGTCGAAGCCGGTGAAGTCGACGTCCCGCGCAAGAAAGCCCGTCTGCAGTGCACGCAGCGCGAGGTCGTAGGACTGCAGCTGCTCCTGCAGCGCGCCGATCTCGCCGTTCGCGAGCGCATCGAGCTGCTGCGCCCGCTGCAGGCGCGCGCGATGCAATTGCGCGCCGACGAGTGCGGCCGTCAGCGCAAGCCCCGCGCCAAACGCCAGAAGGCTCGCCGCCCACGCCCGTTGCGGCCGTCGCGTCGCGCCGCTCGACGGCGCCTGACGGTCGGATGGGTCAGAATCCACGTCGTCGCCCCCCGATCCTGTCGACATGACCGATCCCTCGCTCCCGTCCCTGTACGCACGTCACATCGAAGTCCTGCAGGCTCGCACCGCCATCGCGCTCGAGCGCGGCGGGTTCGACCATCTGGTCGTCCCCAGCGGCACCCTGCATTACCAGGCGTTCGACGACCGTGACTACCCCTACGCGGTCAACCCGCAGTTCAAGGCGTGGCTGCCACTGGTCCGCAACCCCGGGAGCTGGCTGGTCGCTACCCCAGGTCAACGGCCGAAATTGATTTATCTGCAGCCTCGCGACTACTGGCATGTGGTTCCGCAGGCGCCGCGCGGTTGGTGGGTCGATCATTTCGACATCGTGGTGATCCGTACCGCGGACGAAGCCGCCTCCCACCTGCCCCCTCCCGGCAGGTGCGCGATCGTCGGCGAACCACAGAGCGCGCTGGGCGAGTATGCCCCGAACAATCCGCCCGCGGTCGTCGCCTACCTTGAATACCATCGCGCATTCAAGACGCCGTACGAGATCGCGATGATGCGCGAGGCTTCGCGCATCGGCGTCCGCGCGCATCGCGCCGCCGAAGCCGCGTTCCGCGAGGGGCGTTCGGAATTCGACATTCATCTTGCTTACTGCGCCGCCGCGCGGCAGGACGCGAACGACCTCCCCTACGGCAACATCGTCGCGCTCAACGAGCATGGCGCCGTCCTGCATTACACGGAGCTCGATCGCGAGGCGCCGTCGGATGTCCGCAGTTTCCTGATCGACGCCGGCGCCTCGCATGGCGGGTACGCCTGCGACATCACGCGGACCTATGCGAGTGACCGCGACGGCGAGTTCCAGGCGCTGATCAACGACGTCGACGCCGCGCAGCAGCGCATGTGCGCGCAGGTGCGCTCCGGCTTCGACTATCGCCAGCTGCATCTCGACGCCCACCTTGCGTTGTCGCGCGTGCTGCGCGACCACGGCGTGTTGCGCGTCTCGCCCGAGGCCGCGGTGGAAACCGGCGTCAGCGGGACGTTCTTCCCCCACGGCATCGGCCATGGCATCGGCCTGCAGGTGCACGACGTCGCGGGTTTCGCGTCGGACGACGCCGGCGGCCCGACGCTCCCCAAGCCCGAAGGTCATCCCTACCTGCGCCTGACACGCACCCTGGCGCCCGGCATGGTGGTCACCATCGAACCCGGCGTGTACTTCATCGACATGCTCCTGGACGACCTGCGCGCGGGCCCGCATGCCGACAGCGTGGACTGGGCGCGCGTCGACGCGTTCCGCCCGTACGGCGGCATCCGCATCGAGGACGACGTGGCCTGCACCGACGGCGAACCGCTGAACCTCACACGCGATGCGTTCGCCGCGGCCTGATCAACGCGCCAGCACGACCGCCTTCATGCCGATCCACACGGCGGCGAGGCCCAGCACGATGCTCGCGACCACGTAGCCCGTCGCGAGCATCGAATCGCCCCGGCGCAGCATCAGCATCGTTTCGAGGCCGAACGCCGAGAAGGTGGTGTAGCCGCCGAGCACGCCGGTCACGAGCAACAACCGTGCAGGGCCATTGAGCGCGGGCATCTGCTCGGCGAAGGCGGCGAACAGCCCGATCAGCAGGCAGCCCGACACGTTGACCGCGAGCGTGCCGACGGGGAACCGCCACGCGTTCGACGTCGCCAGAAGCGCGAGCCCCGCAACGTGGCGCGCCATCGCACCGATCGCGCCGCCGAGGCCGACCAGAAGCAGGTCCCGCATGCTCAGCCCGTCGGCTCCGGTTCGAAATCCAGCGCGGCCGAATTGATGCAGTAGCGCAGACCCGTCGGCGGCGGGCCGTCGGGGAAGACGTGGCCGAGGTGCGATTCGCAGTGCGCGCACTTCACTTCGACGCGGCGCATGCCGTGGCTCTCGTCCACGTGCTCGGTCACCGCATCCGGTTTGGCCGGCCGGACGAAGCTCGGCCATCCGCTTCCCGAGTCGTACTTGTCGACCGAAAGGAAAAGGTGCGCACCGCAGGCCACGCAGGTGTAGGTGCCCGCGGCCTTGTGGTTCCAGAACTTGCCGGTGAATGCGCGCTCCGTGGCGGAGCACCTGCACACGGCGTACTGCTCCGGTGTGAGCTTGGCGCGCCATTCCTCGTCGCTGCGCGCCGGTGCGTTTGCGCTCTGCGTGTCGTCCGAACTCATGTCGCCTCCACTCGGAAACCCCGATCCTGCCGCGTTGCCGCCCCGTCGGGGATACGGCAAGCTACCCGCCCGATGGCCGGAACGCCATTCATCTAGACGGAATGCCCCGCGTGCGACCTACTCTCCGCCTGCTCCCGTTATCGCTGTGCATCGCGATCGCGCTTCCCGCGATGGCCGCCGAGGAGAAGGAGGACTGGAGCCTGTGCCCGTTGCGCGACGCCGTCCCGGCGTTCGAGGGCGTCGCGACGCCGGCGTCCGGCGACACCGCGACGCGCGTGACCCAGCCGACCGACATCGAAGGCGACACGCTGCAGGGCTCGGAGTCGACCGACACGCTGGTGCAGGGCAATGTGCAGCTGCGTCGCGGCGACCAGTTCCTCGGCACCGATCGGCTCGTCTACAACCAGACCTCGGGCGACTACCGCGCCGAAGGCAGCGTGAAGTACCAGGATTCCGGGATGCGCATCGTCGCCAAGAGCGCCGAGGGCAACCAGGAAGCGGACACGCACACGATCAACGATCTGCAGTACCAGCTCATGCGCCGCCGCGGCAATGGCGGCGCCGAGAAGATCGAACTCAAGGACCAGAACGGCGCGCTGTACGGCAGCACCTATTCGACCTGCGACCCCGGCCAGCGCGCGTGGGAGCTGCGTGCGAAGGAGATCGACATCGATCTCGCGAAGGGCCGCGGCGTCGCACACAACGCCACGCTGCGCGTCGGCAAGGTGCCGGTGCTGTACGTCCCGTGGTTCGCCTTCCCGACCGACGATCGCCGCCAGACCGGCCTGTTGTATCCGTCCATCTCCAGCTCGAGCCGCAACGGTTTCGACTGGCGCCAGCCGATCTACCTCAACCTCGCGCCGAATTACGACGCGACGCTTTATCCGCGCTACATGAGCAAGCGCGGACTGCACCTTGGTGCGGAGTTCCGGTGGTTGTACGAGCAGGGGCAAGGCACGGTCTACGGCGCCTGGATGCCGAAGGACGATCTGCCGGGTCGTCGTCCGGAGCGCTATCTGCAGGATCTCAACGGCAATCCGATTCCCGGCGCCACGCTGCCTGACAGCAACCGCGGCCAGTTCGGGCTGCAGGCGGTCCACAACTTCGATTCGACGTGGTACGCGAGCGCGAACCTGGGCTGGGTCAGCGATACGCACTACCTTGAGGACTTCAGCAACAGCCTGTACGGCGTCTCGAGCTACTTCGTGCACAGCGAGACGGGCGTCTTCGGGCGCGGGCGCTACTGGAACGTCGGCGCAGCCGCGGATCACTACCAGCTCGCCGACTACACGCTGAGCGATGCGAACCTGCCGTACGACCGCCTCCCCCGCCTGTTCGGGCACTGGGGGCAGCCGTTCGGGCGCTGGCTCGAAACCGGCGTGGACGGCGAACTTGTGCGCTTCCAGCACGTCGGTTACGACAACCAGAACAGCCAGTTCGACGGCTCGCGCCTCGATCTGAAGCCGTACGTGGCTGCCAACCTCGATGGCGCGAGCTGGTTCATCCATCCCAAGCTCGCGTGGCGTTACACGAGCTGGCAGCTCGACAACGACTGGCAGACGCGAGCCGCTACGCCGCTGACCGATCTGTCGCCGACGCGCAGCCTGCCGATCACCTCGCTCGACGCGGGCATGTATTTCGACCGCAGCACCAGCATCTTCGGTACGCGTTACCTACAGACGTTCGAGCCGCGACTCTTCTATCTGAACGTCCCATACCGTAATCAGGACGGCATCCCGCTGTTCGACACCACGCCGATGACGTTCAGCTGGGGCCAGTTGTTCCGCGACAACCGCTACACGGGTCCCGACCGCCAGACGGACGCGAACCAGCTCACCATTGCGGCCACCACCCGCTTCATCAGCGAGAACGATGGTCGTGAGCGCCTGGCATTGAGCCTGGGTCAGATCCGTTACTTCGAGGACAGCCGCGTCATCATTTCGGATGCGGAGTCGCCGGTGTCGCAGGGCAAGTCCGCGTGGGTCGCTGAGGCGAGCTTCGCCCCCAGCGATCGCTGGCTGATCAACGGCGCGTACCAATGGGATCCGAAGATCCGCGGCCAGGATCTCGCGTCGCTGCGGGCGCGATACCTCGTCGGCGACCGCGGCATCGTCAACCTCGGCTACCGATACCGCCGGAACACCGCCTACAACCCGGCGGTTCTTGGCAGCGAGCCCGACCTCGTCCGTCAGGCCGACTTCTCGTTCCTGTATCCGATCACCGACAACTGGTCCGTGGTCGGCCGCTACTACTACTCGCTGCTCGATCACAAGCCGCTGGAGGAGATCGCCGGCGTCCAGTGGGAGAGCTGCTGCCTCGCGGTCCGTGCCGTCGCTCGCCGCTACCTGCGCGACCGCACCGGCGACCTGAACAACTCTCTCCAACTGGAAGTTGAACTGAAGGGTCTGGGCTCGGCTGGACAGAAGTCTGAGCGCGTATTACGCCGTGCTATTCTCGGTTACGACCGCGACGACCTGTATCTCGTCCCGCCGCAGACGGTGAGTTCGCCCGTCAACAACGGCACCTCCACGACTCCAGACCCCACTCCATGAAGACATCCTCCCGCCCGGTGAAGACGCTCCTCGCGTGCCTGCTGTCCGCCCTGGTCGTCGCACCGACGGTTGCGCCGCTCCCCGTCTACGCGCAGTCGCAGGAGCTGGATCGCATCGCGGCGGTGGTGAACGAGGACGTCGTGCTCCGTAGCGAGCTCGATCGCGCCGTCGCGAACATCCGCTCGCAGTACGCAGGCAAGGAAAACCAGCTGCCGCCGCAGGACGTGCTGGAGCGCCAGGTGCTCGAGCGCCTGATCCTGACGAAGCTGCAGGTCGCACGCGCCGAGGAGACCGGCATCCGCGTCAACGACGAGGAAGTCGACCAGGCCATCGCAGCGGTGGCACAGCAGAACGGCGTGGGCGTCGATCAGCTGCGCCAGCGTGTGACCTCGGACGGCACGAGCTACGCAGACTTCCGCGCCTCGATCCGCGAGGAACTGCTGATGCAGCGTCTGCGCCAGCGCTTCGCGCAGAGTCGCGTCAACGTCAGCGAAGCCGAGATCGAATCCGCGCTCGCCGCGACCGCGAAGTCCGGCAGGCAGTACCACCTCGCCCATATCCTGGTGTCGCTGCCGGACGGCGCGACGCCCGAGCAGATCGAAACGGCGCAGAAGAAGATCGAAGGCATCAAGGGGCTGCTCGCGCGCGGCGAGATGGACTTCAAGGCGGCGGCGGTGCGCTATTCCGACAGCCCGAACGCGCTGGAAGGCGGCGATCTCGGCTGGCGCAGCGCAGACGAAATTCCGAGCGCGTTCGCCCAGCTGGTGAACAACCTGCAGGCGGGCCAAGTGACCGATCCCATCCGCGGCCCCAGCGGTTTCCAGCTGCTGCAGCTCGTCGAGGTCCGCGATGCTTCGTCCGCGCCGGCGCAGATGGTCACGCAATACCACGGCCGCCACATCCTGATCCGCGTGGGCGACGCCAAGACCGACGACCAGGCGCATGCCGAGGCCGATACGCTGGCCGCGCGGCTCGCCGGTGGCGCCGACTTCGCCGAACTCGCGAAGGCGAACTCGCAGGACCAGAACTCCGCCGGCAAGGGCGGCGACCTCGGTTGGTTCACCGCCGACGAGTTCGGCCCGGAGTTCCGCGCCCAGGTCACGCTGTTGAGCGACAACCAGGTCTCGAAGCCGTTCCGTACGCAGGCCGGCTGGCACGTGCTGCAGCGGCTCGGTACGCGCGAGTCGAACGTCGGCGACCAGAACCGCCGTGCGCAGGTCGCCGAGATGCTGGGTCGTCGCAAGCTCGAAGACCAGTGGAATCTCTACCTGCGCGAGCTGCGCGGCGAGGCTTACGTCGACGTGCGTGTCGGCGCTCAGAGCGCGCCCGCTCCTGCCACGCCGGCCACCGCGCCGGCCCCGCAGCCCGCTCCCGCTTCCGGCGGCTGAGTGACGCCGCTGCGGCTCGCGCTGGTCCCGGGTGAGCCGGCCGGCGTCGGGCCGGAACTCTGCGTCGCGCTGGCCCAGCGGCCGCGCGACGCTTCGCTTATCGCCTATGCCGATCCCGACGTGCTGGCCACTGCCGCGCGTCGCGCAGGCATGCCGCTTCGACTGGTCGATCCCGACAGCACCGACGCCGCGTCACCCGGCGCGCTCGGCATCGTGCCGATCCGTGCGCCTCGACCGGTCACGCCCGGGCAACTGGACGTCGCCAACGCGCCGTCCGTCATCGACGCGCTGACGGGTGCCGCACGCGCCTGCCTAGACGGCCGACTCGACGGACTGGTCACCGGTCCGGTGCATAAGGCCGTGGTCAACGACGCCGGCATCGCCTATTCCGGCACCACCGAACTGCTCGCCACGCAGGCCAACTGCGAGGTGGTGATGATGCTTGGCCACGAGTCGCTGCGTGTCGCGCTGGCCACCACGCACCTGCCCCTGCGCGCGGTGCCCGACGCGATCACCCGCGACCGCCTCGAACGCACGTTGCGGATCGTCGATGCCGCGATGCGTCGCGAGTTCGGCATCGCCGAGCCGACCATCGCGGTGCTCGGGCTCAACCCGCACGCGGGCGAGGACGGCCATCTCGGTCGCGAGGAAATCGACGTCATCGCGCCCGTCATCGCGCAGCTCCGCGACGCCGGCCTGCGCCTCGTCGGCCCGGTGCCCGCCGACACCGCGTTCCTGCCGCAGAAGCTCGAAGGCTTCGATGCGGTCGTCGCGATGTACCACGACCAGGGCCTGCCCGTGCTCAAGTTCAGCGGGTTCGAACGTGCGGTCAACATCACGCTCGGGCTGCCGTATCCGCGCGTCGCCGTCGATCACGGCACCGCGCTCGACCTCGCGGGAACGGGCCGCGCCGATCCGTCCAGCCTGTTCGCCGCGGCGGACCTGTGCGCGCAGCTCGCGCGTCGGCATCGCATGGCGGCCGCCTGACGCCGCGTCAGCAACTCAAGACCTCGCGTTCGACGCCCGAACGACCCGCCCGCCACCGGCACGCGGGATAATCCCCGGATGACGACGAGCCCCTTCACCGAGCCGCCGAAGAAGCGCCTCGGCCAGCACTTCCTGCACGAGCGCGGGATCATTTCGAAGATCGTGCAGGCGGTCGATCCGCAACCGGGCGATCGGCTCGTCGAGATCGGGCCGGGCCAAGGGGCGATCACGTTTCCGCTGCTCGAGCGCCACCACGAGCTGACGGTCATCGAGTTCGACCGCGATCTGATCGCGCCGCTCACCGAAGCCGCACAGAGTCGCGGCACGCTGCACGTCATCCATTCCGACGTGCTGCAGGTCGACTTCACCGCGCTGGCCGATGGGGGCACGATCCGCCTCGTCGGCAACCTGCCCTACAACCTGTCGTCGCCGATCCTCTTCCATGCGCTCGACCACGCCGCCGTCGTGCGCGACATGCACTTCATGCTGCAGAAGGAAGTGGTCGACCGGATGGCTGCCGGACCCGGCAGCAAGGTGTACGGGCGCCTCGGCGTCATGCTGCAGGCGTATTGCCGGGTGACGCCGCTCTTCAACGTGCCGCCCGGCGCGTTCAACCCGCCGCCGAAGGTCGATTCCGCCGTCGTACGGCTCGTGCCGCGCCCGGACGCGGAAATCACGGTCATCGATCGCGCGCTGTTCGCACGCGTGGTCCGCGATGCCTTCGGCCAGCGCCGCAAGACGCTGCGCAACGCGCTGTCGAACGTCTGCGACGCCGACGCGATCGCCGCGGCCGGGCTCGATCCGTCGCATCGCGCCGAGCAGGTGCCGGTGGACGGGTTCATCGCGCTGGCCAATTCGCTCGCACGCGCGGGTGCGTGAAGCCCGCGCGGTTTCGCGCGCATGGCCGGGCACGTAAACTCGGGTACATGAACGAAAATTCCCACGCGATCGGCGTCGAGGTGCAGGCGCACTACGTCGAAAGCGAATCGGCGCCGGATCAGGATCGCTACGTCTTCGCCTACACGGTGCGCGTGCACAACCGCGGCACCGTCGCGGCCAAGCTGCTCGGCCGGCACTGGATCATCACCGATGCGCACGGCCAGGTGCGCGAGGTCGACGGCGAAGGCGTGGTGGGCCATCAGCCGCATCTCGAACCGGGCCAGGCCTTCGAATACACGTCCGGCGCGGTGCTGGAGACGGATCTCGGCACCATGCACGGCACGTATCGCATGGAGGCCGACGACGGCACGCACTTCGAGGCGCCGATCCCGGCGTTCACCCTGACCGTGCCGCGCACGCTGCACTGAGCGCGCGATGACGGTCTGGGCCATCGGCGATCTTCAGGGCTGCTACGACGCGACGCAGCGCCTGCTCGAACGCATCGCCTTCGATCCCGCAAAGGATCGGCTGTGGTTCTGCGGCGACCTCGTCAATCGTGGCGGGCAATCGCTGGAGACGCTGCGCCTCGTGCATTCGCTGCGCGAGCAGAGCGTCGTCGTGCTCGGCAACCACGATCTGTCGCTGCTCGCGATCGGCGAGCGTCGCGAAGAAGAACAACGCAAGGTCAATCCGGATCTGCAGCGCATCGTCACCGCGCCGGATCGCGACGAACTGCTCGGCTGGCTGCGAACGCAGAAGCTCATGCACGTCGACCGCCAGCTCGGCTGGGCGATGCTGCATGCGGGCATCGCGCCGAAGTGGACGATCTCGATGGCGGAGCGCCATGCGCGCGAAGTCGAGAAGGTGCTGCACGGCGACCAGTACACGCGCCTGCTCAAGCACATCTATGGTGATGCGCCGGCCTGGAATCCGCGACTCGCCGGCATCGATCGCTGGCGCGCGATCATCAACATCTTCACCCGCATGCGCTTCTGCAGCCCCCGCGGTCGCATCAGCTTCGAGGACAAGGGCGCGCCGGGCACACAACCGGTCGGCCTGTACCCGTGGTACGAAGTGCCGGGCCAGGCGCAGCGCGATACGAAGATCGTCTGCGGTCACTGGTCGACGCTCGGTCTCTTCGTCGGCCACGGCGTGCATGCCATCGACACCGGCGCGGTATGGGGCGGCAAGCTCACCGCACTGCGATTGGACACCGACGAGTTGCAGCTCGCGCAGGTCGCGGGCCGCGACGTGCCGGCGCAACCGCCGAAGCCGCGCCAGAAGGGTCGCGATGGGCGGCCGCGGCACGGCGGCGACAGGAACCGCGATCGCGATCGCGGGCAGCGTCCGCGCAACGACGGCGGATCCGGCGGCGACTGACCTTCGCTGCCGTGCGATGTTGGTCGCGGCGGGAATTGAACGCGATGCGCCCGCTAACCGGCGCGACGCTCGAGATCGACGAAATCGAACGCGAACGCGTGCTTCGCGTCCGTCGCATGATGCTCGCGTACGACTTCCGTCCACGCGGTGATGTCGAAATCCGGAAAGAACGCATCCGCACGCGGCACGGCGGTGTCGACGAGCGTGAGATGCAACGTCGTCGCGATCGGCAGCGTCGCGGCGAATACGCCACTCCCACCGATCACGGCGAGTTCGGACGCTGCATCCGCGCGTGCGAGGTCGAGTGCCGCGTCGATCGACGCCACCGCATCCATCCCCGCGAACGGTGCGCGACCGCTGCGCGTCAGCACGATGTTGCGACGACCCGGCAGCGCGCGGCCGAGGGATTCCGCGGTCAGGCGCCCCATCAGGATCGGCTTGCCCAGCGTCAGCGCCTTGAAGCGCTTGAGGTCGTCGGGCAGATGCCAGGGCAGTGCGTTGTCGACGCCGATCGCGCGATTGCGGTCGTAGGCGACGACGAGCGAGACGCGCATCAGACGGCGACCGGCGCCTTGATCGCCGGATGCGGGTCGTAACCTTCGATGGCGATGTCGTCGAAGGTGAACGCGAAGAGATCTTTGACGTCCGGATTCAGCACGAGCTTCGGCAGCGCGCGCGGCGTGCGCGTGAGCTGCTCGCGCGCCTGCTCGACGTGGTTCGAATACAGGTGCGCATCGCCGAGCGTGTGGACGAAGTCGCCGACGCCGAGCCCGCACACCTGCGCGACCATGTGCGTCAGCAGCGCATAGCTCGCGATGTTGAACGGCACGCCGAGGAAGATGTCGCCGCTACGCTGGTAGAGCTGGCAGCTGAGCTTTCCGTCGGCGACGTAGAACTGGAACATCGTATGGCACGGCATCAGCGCCATCTTCGGCAGGTCGGCCACGTTCCATGCGCTGACGATCAGGCGGCGCGAATCGGGGTTGCGCCTGATCTCGTCGACGACCCACTTGATCTGGTCGATCTCGCTGCCGTCGCTGCCGGTCCAGCGGCGCCACTGCTTGCCGTACACAGGCCCGAGTTCGCCTTCGGCGTCGGCCCACTCGTCCCAGATGCTGACCTTGTTGTCGCGCAGGTAGGCGATGTTGGTTTCGCCCTTCAGGAACCACAGCAGCTCGTGGATGATCGAGCGCAGGTGCAGCTTCTTCGTCGTGACGAGCGGAAAGCCCTGCGCGAGATCGAAGCGCATTTGCCAGCCGAACACGCTGCGCGTGCCGGTGCCGGTGCGATCGGTCTTGATCGCGCCGTGGTCGAGGACATGCTGCAGCAGGTCGAGGTACTGCTGCATCTCAGCTCGCCTGCGGTGCGGGCTGCAACGTCGGCTGGCGGCGCGACAACCAGAGCCAGAACACGCCGAGCACGATCAGCGGAACGCTCAGCAGCTGGCCTTCGGTGAGCCAACCCCAGGCGATATAGCCGATCTGCTCGTCGGGCATGCGCACGAATTCGACGAGGAAGCGGAACAAGCCGTAGAGCAGCGCGAACATTCCGCCAACGGCATAACGCGGGCGCGGCCGGCTCGAGTACCACCACAGGACCGACGCCATGACCACGCCTTCGAGCATCGCCTGGTACAGCTGCGACGGGTGACGCGCGAACACGTCGAGCGCGCCCTTCGCGTGCAGTTCGCGCAGTTGCTGCATCGGCATGTGCAGGTACGGGTCCGGCAGGCTACGCGGGAAGATCACGCCCCAGCTGCCGCCCGTGGGCTTGCCCCACAGCTCGCCGCCGATCCAGTTGCCGATGCGACCGAAGCCCAGGCCCAGAGGCACGAGCGGCGCGACGAAATCCATCGCATCCATGAAATGCACGCGTCGGCGGCGGCACCAGAACCACACGCCCGCCATGACGCCGAGCAGCCCGCCGTGGAAGCTCATGCCGCCTTCCCAGATCCGCACCAGCATCAGCGGATTCTTGAGGAAGTCGCCGAAGGCGTAGAACAGGATGTAGCCGATGCGCCCGCCGAGCACGACGCCGAGCATCGCGTAGAACAGCAGGTCGCCGAATGCCTGCTCGTCGATGCCGGGCAGGCGACCCGCGCGGATGCGGCGGCGGCCGAGCATCCAGGCGGCGATGAACCCGAGCATGTACATCACCCCGTACCAGTGCACCTGCACCGGACCGAGGTGGAGGGCGATCGGGTCGATGTCGTGCAGATACGTCATCAGGTCGGGCCGACGGCGGAAGTGGCCGCCATTGTCGCCGCTGCACGGCCCCGCGTCATGGCCCGATCGACCGGGTCGGCCGGCTCAGAGCAGATGCGGACGATCCGGGAGCTCGTTGCTGTCGACGTAGCCGGCGGGACGGGCGAAATGCCGTTCCAGCAGCGACGAGATCGCCTCGATCGCACGCATCACGCCGCCTTCGGTCTCGCCCGCGCGCATCGCGGTTTCGAGTTCGCGGCAGATCGCCGCCCACTCGTCGTCGGTGACGCGACCGGCGAAGCCGCGATCGGCAACGATCTCGATCGCGCGGTCGGCCAGCAGCATGTAGACCAGCACGCCGTTGTTGGCCTCGGTGTCCCAGACGCGCAGGCGCGTGAACACCTCGACCGCCCGCTCCCGCGGCGCATGGTCGACCAGCGCGAGGCGCAAAGGCAGCGCGGCCTCCACGGCGAAGCAGATCTCGCCCGTGTGGCGCGCTTCGCTCGCGGCGATGGCATTGGCGATGCGTTCGAGCGCGTCGGGCGGAAACACCCGCGCCGAGGACGGTGCGAACAGATGCCGAAGCGCGCGCATCACCAGCTCCCCGAGGCGCCGCCGCCTCCGCTCATGCCGCCGCCCCCACCCCAGCCGCCTCCGCCGCCGAAGCCACCGCCTCCGAAGCCGCCCCCACCGAAACCACCGCCGCCCCACCAGCCGCCGAATCCGGCATCGCGGGCGTAACGCACGCGGCGACCGCCCGACAGGCCCATGAAGAAGCCGATCAGGGCGCCGATGCCGCCGATGAACACGCTCGCGAGCAGCCAGGCGATCGCGCCGGCCGCCAGACCGCCGGCGATTCCGCGGAAAAATGCCGGCGTGCCGCCAAACAGGCCGCGCACCATCTGCGCGACGATGAAGGCGGCGAACAGCGCGAAGATCGGATTACCGTGCGAGGCGACGCGGCTGCCGGTGGTGTCCTGCGCCGCCATCGGCGGCGGCAGTGCTTCACCGTCGATGATCTGCGTCAGCACCTTGGTCGCGTCGACCAGGCCGCCGGCGTAATCGTTCTGCTTGAAGTGCGGCGCCATGTATTCGTTGATGACGCGGCTGGCGATGGCATCCGGAATCGCGCCTTCGAGCCCGTAGCCGACCTCGATGCGCGCGCGATGGTCGTCCTTCGCGACGATGACGAGCACGCCGTCGTCGGTCTTCTGACGGCCGAGCTTGTACTGGTCGAACGCACGCGTCGCGTACTGCGCGATGTCTTCCGGCTGCGTGGTCGGAATCATCAGGATCTGCAGCTGCGCGCCCTTGCGCTTCTGCAGATCCAGCGCCTGCTGCTCGAGCTGCTGGCGCGTGGTGACGTCGATCGTGCCGGTGGTGTCGAGCACCGGCGAGGTCAGCGGCGGGATCGGCGCGAGCTGCTGCGCGAGTGCGGCGAACGCCGTCGCGAAGAGGACGATCGCGACGGCGAGGAGCGAACGCGCACGCATCGGCGGTCGATCAGCCCTGCGTCTGCGGACCGGGGCTCGTGGCCGGCGCCGGCGTCGGGTTCGGCTGCGTCGACGGCTGCGGGTTCGCCGGCGGCAGGGCCTGCGGCGCGGGCGCGGCAGGCGTCGTCGCGGGTGCGGCCGGTGCGGTGTTCACCGGCGGCGGCGTCGAGAAATCGACGCTCGGGGCGTTCGAGATCTGCGCTTCGTTCTCGACCGTGAAGTTCGGCTTGGGCTTGTAGCCGAACATCTTCGCGGTGATGTTGGTCGGGAACTGGCGAATGTAGGTGTTGTAGTCCTGCACCGTCTGGATGTAGCGCTGACGCTCGACCGTGATGCGGTTCTCGGTGCCTTCCAGCTGCGCCTGCAGCTGCAGGAAGTTCTGGTCGGCCTTGAGCTGCGGGTAGTTCTCGCTGACCACCAGCAGGCGGCCGATCGCGCTCTGCAGCTGCGCCTGCGCGGCCTGGAACTGGGCGAGCGAGTTCGGGTCGTTCGCATTGACGTTGATGCTGCCGACGCGCGAACGCGCTTCGGTCACTTCGGTCAGCACGCGCTCCTCGTGGCTCGCGTAACCCTTCACCGTCGCGACGAGGTTGGGCACGAGATCCGCGCGACGCTTGTAGACGTTCAGCACCTGCGACCAGGCGGCGTTCACCGCTTCGTCCTTCTGCTGGATCGTGTTGTAGCCGCAACCGCTGAGCAGCACGGTCAGCGTGAGCAGCAGGAATGCGGAGAGCAGCTTGCGCATGGGGGAGCCTCGTCGTGGGATCGGCGCTACCGGCGGCACGTTACCGGCAGCGGCAATAAATACGACGTGACGGCCGCCCGCGCTAGGGCTGGAGCTGTCGCGCCGCCGCGCGCCGACGCATGGTCAGGTTCAGGCCTTCGACCACGGCCGAGAACGCCATCGCGCCGTAGATGTAGCCCTTGTGGATGTGCAGGCCGAAGCCTTCGACGATCAGGTACGCGCCGACCAGCACGATGAAGGCGAGTGCCAGCATCTTGATCGACGGGTTCGCGTCGATGAAGCGCCCGAACGGCTTCGACGCCAGCAGCATCACCGCGACCGCCAGCAGGATCGCGCTGACCATGACGATGCGCTGGTTGGCCATGCCGACGGCCGCGATCACCGAGTCGAGCGAGAACACGATGTCGATCACCGCGATCTGCGCGATGACGAGCCCGAACGACGCGGCCGGCTTGGTGCGCACGTCCTCTTCCTCGGCCTCGCCGACGATGAGGTCCTTGATCTCGCCCGTGCCCTTCACGAGAAGGAACAGGCCGCCGACGATCAGCACGAGGTCGCGGATCGAAATGCCGTGGCCGAAGAGCTGGAACAATGGATCGGTCAGGCCGGCCAGCCATGCCAGCGTGAGCAGCAACGCGATGCGGGTGATGCAGGCGACGGCGATGCCGAAGCGACGTGCGCGATCCCGCGAGGTCGACGGCAGGCGGCTCACTGCGATCGAGATGAAGACCAGGTTGTCGATGCCCAATACGATCTCGATGGTGCTCAGCGTCACCAGCGTGATCCAGGTCTGGGGATCGAGCAGCATCTCCATCATCGGCGTCCGTCCTTCATCGGGCCGCGCAGTTTACGCGGCGTGGGCGGACAGACGTGGCAGCAGGATGGCGCCCCACGTCACGAGCACGTTGAGCATCATCACGAAGACCGCGGCGGAGCCCATGTCCTTGGCGCGGCCGGCCAGTTCGTGGTGCTCGGCGCCGTAACGCTCGATCACGGCCTCGATCGCGGAATTCAGCAGTTCCACCGCCATCACCGCGAGCATCGAGCCGATCAGCAGCGCGCGCTCGACGCCCGTCTGGCCGAGGTACCAGGCCAGCGGCGCGAGGACGGCGAACAGCCATACCTCGAGGCGGAACGAGGATTCGTGGGTCCACGCGGCGCGCAGGCCTTGCAGGGACCACTGCGTGGCCTTGATGATGCGCAGCGGATGCCGCGGCAGGTGTCCGACGGTGTCGGCCATGGCGTTGCTCTCGTGACGACGGCCGGTCCGGGGCACCGCCCGTCCCTGCGGCTGCACGATGCGGCGCGGATCCCCGGTCGCGCCGGGGCCGATTGTGGCACGGGCCGTCGCAGCGGACCCGTGCCGGGGCGGCGGCCGCTCAGTTCTCGTGAATCGCGACGCCGCGACTGCCGTCCGGGCGGATCCAGCCGCGGAACATGCTGCCGCTGTTGAACGGCATGGCGATGTTGCCGTCGCGGTCGAGCGCGATCGCCCCGCCGTCGCCGCCCATCGCGGGAATGATCTTGTTGATGACCTCGTCCGCCGCCTGCGCCAGCGGCACGTTCGTGTACTCGACGCGCGCGCAGATGTCGCGGGCCGCGTTCGCGCGGATGTAGAACTCGCCCCAGCCCGTGCCCGACACGCCGCAGCGATCATCCGCCCATGTGCCGGCGCCGATGATCGGGGAATCGCCGACGCGGCCCCAGCGCTTGTTCGTCATGCCGCCCGTGCTCGTGCCGGCCGCGATGTGGCCGGCCTTGTCGAGCGCGACCGCCCCGACCGTGCCGAGGTAGCGACGCACGTTGCCGTCGTCACCTTCGATCACCGCGGCTTTCTGCGCGGCTTCCTTCTTCTGCGCCTCTTCGAGCTGCTGCCTGCGCATGGGCGTGTCGAACCAGTTGTTCGGAACGCGCTCGATGTCCTTCTGCGTGTCCGCGAACGCTTCTGCACCGGCGCCCGCGAGCATCACGTGCGGGCTGCGCTCCATCACTGCACGCGCGAGCTTGATCGGGTTACGCACGGTGGTGACGCCCGCCACTGCGCCTGCACGACGTGTGTGGCCTTCCATGATCGACGCGTCGAGTTCATGCCCACCCTTGGCGTTGAACACCGCGCCCTTACCCGCGTTGAAGCGCGGCGACTCCTCGAGCACGAGGATCGACGCCTGCACCGCATCGACCGCAGTACCGCCCTTCTGCAGCACGGCGTTGCCCGCGTCGAGCGCGCGATTGAGCGTGTCGCGGATCTCCTTCTGGTCCGCATCGCTCAGCGTTTCCTTGGGCACGAATCCGGCGCCGCCGTGGATGACGAGCGCGGTGCGCGCGGCGGGTGCGGCGGTCTGTGCGTGGGCGGTCATGGCAAGGGCGAGCAGGAGAAGAGGCGCATAGCGACGCATGGTCAGGCTCCGATCGGATCGGTCGAGCATAACGGCCGCTCGATGGCCGATGCGAGCGCCGATTCGCGCGTTGCAACGCAACACAGATCTTGACCGGAGCATCACGACACTGAAGGAATGCCACGGCCGCAACGCCCGCCCAATACCGTTTAAAACGCCTGATTTTCAGCACCGTCTCAACAGAACACCGGGGTGGTCGAGCACGCTTAAACGAGTTTCTTCAGTTTCGGCGGACAGCGACGGTTGACAGCGTTCAAGCCGCGTTCGGATTGTCGACGCCGCGTCGGACCTGCCCCCGGCGCTGTGGCGCGCGTCACGGTGATGCGCGTCTTCCCCCACTTCTGATGGAGCAGCAATGAACAGCAAGTCCGTACTCGCGTTCGCCATTTCCCTGGCCCTCACCGCCACCGCCGCGAACGCCGGCACTCTCGTCCGTGCAGCCAAGGGACGCATCGACAACCAGTACATCGTCGTGCTCAACACATCGCGCCTGCCGGTGCAGGCCGGGCTCGCACGCGAAGCGGGCCTCGCCAAGGCCGCCGAGAACGCGACGGTCGATCTCGCCTCGAAGTTCGGTGGCGATGTCGGGATGGTCTATCGCAATGCCGTCCAGGGCTTCGTGGTGCGTGCGCCGGAAGCGACGATCGCGCGCATGCTCAAGGATCCGCGCGTTGCTTTCATCGAAGAAGACGCCGTGGTCACCGCCGATGGCACGCAGAGCGGCGCCACGTGGGGCATCGATCGCATCGACCAGCGCTCGCTGCCGCTCAACGGCACGTACGTCTATGACTACACCGGTTCGGGCGTGCGTGCGTACGTCATCGACACCGGCATCCTGTCGTCGCATTCGCAGTTCGGCGGCCGCGTCGCCGCGGGCTACAGCGCGATCAGCGACGGTCGCGGCACCACCGACTGCAACGGCCACGGCACGCACGTGTCCGGCACGATCGGCGGCTCGACCTACGGCGTCGCGAAGTCGGTGACGCTCGTTCCGGTGCGCGTGCTCGACTGCAGCGGCTCGGGCACCAACTCGGGCGTGATCGCGGGCATCGACTGGGTGCGCACACACGCGGTGAAGCCGGCCGTGGCGAACATGTCGCTGGGCGGCGGTGCGTCGTCGGCCGTCGACACGGCGGTCAACAACCTGTCGAACTCGGGCGTGGCCGTCGTGGTCGCCGCGGGCAACGACGCGTCGAACGCGTGCAACTACTCGCCGGCGCGTGCCGCGGGCGCCATCACGATCGGCGCGACCACGTCGAGCGATGCGCGTGCGTCGTACTCGAACTACGGCGGCTGCCTCGACCTGTTCGCACCGGGCAGCTCGATCACCTCGGCGTGGTACACGAGCACGACCGCGACCAACACGATCAGCGGCACGTCGATGGCCTCGCCGCACGTCGCGGGCGCCGCGGCGCTCTACCTGCAGCGCGTGCCGTCGGCGACGCCGTCGCAGGTGCGCAGCTGGCTGACGACGAACGGGACGACGGGCAAGGTCACCAGCCCGGGCAGCGGTTCGCCGAACATCCTGCTGTACTCGCGTTGAACCTCGTCGCGTGACGGGAAGGCGGCCTTCGGGCCGCCTTCCTTTTTGCGTCACTGCGAACGCAACGCTTCGATCGGATCGAGCCGCGACGCCTTGCGCGCCGGGTAAAAGCCGAAGAACAGGCCGGTCGCGATCGAGAACCCCGCGGCGAGCAGGATGACGCTGCTGTCGAGCTTGACCGGCAGCGAACCGAACTTGCCGACGGCGAGCGCCCCCATCACGCCGATCGCGATGCCGAGTGCGCCACCGATCAGCGAGATCAGCATGGCTTCCGCAAGGAACTGGCGCTGGATGTCGCGCGGCCCCGCACCCACCGCCATTCGCAAACCGATCTCGCGAATGCGCTCGGTGACCGACACCAGCATGATGTTCATAATGCCGATGCCGCCGACGATGAGCGAAATGCTCGCGACCGCGCCGAGCAGCAGCGACATCAGCTTGGTCGTCTGGGTGCGCGTCGCCACGACTTCGGCGATGTTGCGGACGTTGAAGTCGTCCTCGTCGCCCGGCTGGATCTTGTGCCGCTGGCGCAGCAGGCCTTCGATCTCGCTCTGCGCGTAGTCGAGATCCTTCGCATCACCAACGCCGACAGCGATCTGCATCACCGCGCCCGCCGGCAAACCCATCGCGCCCATCAGGCGACGACGCGCGGTTTCCAGCGGCACCACGACGAGATCGTCCTGGTCCTGGCCGAACCCGCCCTGCCCCTTCGCCTTCAGGACGCCCGCGACGGTGAACGGCACGCGGCCGAGGCGGATCGTCTGGCCGACCGCTTCTTCGTCGCCGAACAGCTCGCGTCGCACCGTCTCGCCGATGATCACCGACTTGCCGCCGGCGTAATCGTTCTGCTGGAAGCCCTCGCCGCTAGCGAGCACCCAGTCGTTGATGGAAAACCAATCGGCTTCGACGCCCTGCCACGACGTCGACGCATTGTTCTCCGCGAACACCACCTGCGTGTTGCCGCGCAGCGAACCGGAGACGTACTGCACTTCCGGAATCTCGTGGCGGATCGCGGTGACATCGCCATCGTTGAGCGTGAAGAACGAACTCGACGACATGCGAATGCCGCCGAAGCCGCGACCCTGTCCCGGCATCACGTCGAGACGATTCGAGCCGAGGCCGGAGACGAGCTTGTCGATTTCGGCCTGCGTGCCCTGCCCGACCGACACCATCACGATCACCGCGGCGATGCCGATGATCACGCCCAGCGACGTCAGCGCACTGCGCAGCCAGTTGCCACGCAGCGAGAACGTCGCGGTACGGAGCGTTTCAGCGAGTCTCATGTCGCGCCCTCCGTCCACGGGCCGGCGTGCGTCGGCGGCGCGATGTCCGGCACCCGCGTTTCGTCGGTCTGCGGATGCAGCTCGCCGTCGCGCATGACGAACACGCGATCGGCGTGCGCGGCGACTTCCGGGTCGTGGGTGATCAGCACGACGGTGTGCCCGTCGTCGCGCAGCGTCTTGAACAGCGCGAGGATCTCCTCGCCGGTCTTGGTGTCGAGCGCGCCGGTGGGTTCGTCGGCCAGCAGCACCGGCGGACGATTGATCAGCGCACGCGCGATCGCGACGCGCTGCTGCTGGCCGCCCGACAACTCGCTCGGCCGATGGTGCACGCGCGCGCCGAGGCCGACCGCTTCGAGCGCCTCCTGCGCGCGCTGCAGGCGTTCGGCCTTGGCGATGTCGGCATAGCCGAGCGGCATCGCGACGTTCTCGAGCGCGTCGAGCCGCGTCAGCAGGTTGAAGCCCTGGAACACGAAACCGATCGTGCGAAGGCGCAGCTGCGCGCGCTGTTCGGCGTCGAGCGTCGAGACGTCGACGCCGTCGCACAGGTAGACGCCTTCGCTCGGCGTGTCGAGGCAACCGAGCAGGTTCATGAGCGTCGACTTGCCCGAACCCGACGGCCCCATGATCGCGACGAACTCGCCGCGGCCGATCACCAGGTCCACGCCACGCAGCGCGACCACTTCGGCCTCGCTGCCCGGGGAGTAGACCTTGCCGAGTCCGCGCGTCTCGATGACGGCGTCGGTCATTTTGCCTTGCGCTCCGCGCCGGTGATGACGGTGTCGCCTTCCTTGATGCCGCCGCCGGACACTTCCGTGTACGAGCCGTCGCTCGCACCGAGGCGCGCCATCGTCATCTTCGGCTTGCCGTTGACGAGCAGGTACAGCGGTGCGCGACGCGCCGCGAGCAACTGGTCGATACCTCGATCCCAGCGCTGCTGCTGGTCGGCGTTGAGCGTGGCGCGGAACGACGCGAACTGCTGCGTCATGCGTTCGGCCATGCGCTGACGCATCGCACCGCTGTCGCCGCCGCCCTGGCCGCCGCCGGGTGCGCCACCGCCGCGACCGCCACCCGGGCCGCCGCCGAACAGCGCGCTGCCGCCGCCCTGCTGCTGCGCCTGCGCCATGCGCGCCTGCTGGCGCTGGCGCATCTGCTCGACCTGCGCGTCGAACGCCGCCTTCTGTTCGGCGGAGAGACCGAGCGACGTCGCGAGCTTCTGCAGGTCGTCGGTCATGCCCATGCGACCGCCGCCGCCCTGCTGCGGGCCGCCTTGGGCGTTCGCCTGCATCGCCGCGGTCTCTTCGTCGGTCGGCTTGTAGCGCAGCGCCGCGTTCGGCACGCGAAGCACGTTGTCGCGGCTGCTGACTTCGATCTCGGCATTCGCCGTCATGCCCGGCAGCAGCTTGCCGTCGCGGTTGTCGACCTCGATGACGACGGGATACGTCACCACGTTGTTGGTCGTCGTCGCCGACAGCCGCACCTGCGACACCTGGCCGACGAACTTGCGGTCCGGATAGGCATCGACGGTGAACGTCGCACGCAGGCCGGGCGTCACCTGGCCGATGTCGGCTTCGTCGACGACGAGTTCGATCTTCATCTTCGACAGGTCTTCCGCGAGCTTGAACAGCTCCGGCGCCTGCAGGCTCGCGGCGACCGTCTGGCCCGGCTCGATACTGCGCGTCAGCACCACGCCATCGACCGGCGAGCGGATCTCGGTACGACCGAGATTCACGCGCGCGGTGCGCGTGCCTGCCTGCTGCTGCGCGATCTGCGCGCGATTGGCCGCGAGCGACGCGCGCGCGCGTTCGAGCGTGCTGCGCGCGAGGTCGACGTCGGACTGCGCGACGAGCTTGTCCTTGCCGAGCTGCGCCTTGCGCGCATAGTCGATCTCCGCATTGCGCAGCGCCGCCGCGGCTTCCGTCGCGTTCGCCTGCGCCGCGGCGATCTGTGCGCTGCCCTGCGCGATCTGCGCCTCGTACGTGCTGGGATCGATGCGCGCGAGCACTTGGCCCTTCTGCACGTGATCGTTGTAGTCGACGTAGACGTCCGTCACCTTGCCCGAGACTTCCGAGCCGACGACGACCGTGGAGATCGCACTGAGCTGGCCGGTCGACGAGATGACGACGCGGATGTCGCCGCGATCGACCTTCGCCGTGCGGTAGCCGCTGTCGGCCGTGCTGGCCGAGGCCTTGTGGTGCTTCCACGCCCATCCGCCGGCGACGGCCAGCACGACGAGCGCGATCAGGATCAACGGGCCGCGGCGGCGCGCGGGGCGGGGAACGGCGGAACCGGGTCGACTCATGCGGGGACTGTCGGTGACGGAGTGCAAGGGGGCGTCAACGACCGCTAACGCACGAGTGCGCCCGCCGTTGACAGCGACTTACCAGGGATTAACGACGAAGCCGGATGGTCGCGATCGTCCCTTCGCCCGGCGCGCTCTCGAGCTCGACGGTCCACCCGAAGCGCTCACCGAGGCGGCGAACGATCGACAGGCCGATGCCCATTCCGTCGGCGGCATCGCGGTCGTGGCGGTAGAACGCATCGAACGCCTTGGCGAGCGTCTCGTGGCTCATGCCGACGCCGGTATCGCGCACTTCGATGCGGTCCGGCGCGAGCACGACTTCCACGCGCCCAGCCTCGGTGAAGCGGACCGCATTGCTCAACAGGTTGCCGACCATCAGCGACAGCACGCGGCGCGGCGCATCGATGAATCCGCCGCCCTCGTCGCGGACCACGAGTTCGACCGGCTTGTTGCCGATCTGCGCACGCGCGACTTCGACCTCGTCGTCGACCACCTCGTGCACGTCGAAGCGTTCGCTTTCGGCTTCGATCTCGGCGTCGCGCGCGAGGATGAAGAACGCGTCGATGACCGACTGCATGTCCTGCCCGGCGCGCTGGATGCGGCCGACCGCGCGTCGCGAACGCTCCGGCAATTCGCTGTCGCCGGCCATGATGTCGGACGCGACGCGGATGACGGTGAGCGGCGTGCGCAATTCATGGCTCGCATCGCGCGTGAACTGGCGCTCGCGATCGACGAACTCCGCGACGCGCCCGGCCATGCCGCGCAGCGCGTGCGCGAGGCGTCGTACTTCCATGCCCGAATCGATCGGCAGGTTCTGCGGCGACAGCAGGCCGGGACTCGGCGCGATCGGATCCCAGCGCGACACGATGTGCGCCAGCCAACTCACCGGCGCGACCATCCGCTTCGAGGTCCGATACGTCAGCCACGCCGACACGTAGGTCACCAGCAACGCGAGCAGCAGGCTGAGGCCGCCCGTCCAGAACACCGCGCGATCGCTGTATTCGGGGTCGAAGTTGACGTAGACGCGGCCGGTCGGGCGCTCCTGCACGAGCACGGCCGGCGGGCCCCACATGGGGATGTGGTAGCCCGGACGCAGGCCGCGCAGGTTGGCCGGAACGTCGTGGCCATCGCCGCCGCGCGGCACGTAGTACGTCGCCATCCGCGCGTTGTGCGGAAGGTCCGCTGGCGCAGTTGCGATTTGCGACCACGCGTTCGCGGCTTCGTCGGCGAGCCGGCTTCGCAACAGCAGATGCCGCACGCCGAATTCGGCACACGCGATGCCGAACGCCATCACCAGGCTCGCGACGAGAGCCTGGACGATGAACGCGACCTTGATCTTGCGGGGAAGGCCGTGCGGCATGCGGTCGCCGGATTACTCCGGCGGCTGCGAGATGTCGGCGATCCGGTAGCCGGCCGACTGCACGGTGTGCAGCAGCTGCTTGTCGAACGGCTTGTCGATCGTCTTGCGCAGGTTGTAGAGGTGGCTGCGCAGCGTGTCGGAATCCGGCAGGCCGTTGCCCCAGATCTCGCGCTCGATCTCCTGGCGGCTCACCACGCGGGGCGATTCGCGCATCAGGATCGTCAGCAGGCGCAGGCCGATCGGCGAGAGCTGCAGTTCAACGCCCCCGCGGGTCACGCGGAGCGAGGCCGGGTCGAGCACGAGGTCGGCGACCTTCAGCACCTCGCCACCGACCTGGCGGCGCTCGCGACGGATCAGGGCGCGCAGGCGGGCCTCGAGCTCCTGGATGGCGAACGGCTTGGTCAGGTAGTCGTCGGCGCCGGCGGACAGGCCGGTGAGCTTCTCGTCGAGGGTGTCGCGCGAGGTCAGCATCAGCACCGGGGTCGACTTGCGCGCTTCCTCACGCAGCCGCTTGCACACTTCGACGCCGTCCAGACGCGGCAGCATCAGGTCGAGCACGAGCACGTCGTAGCTGTTCTCGGCGGCCAGCCGGTAGCCGTCGAGGCCGTCCGCTGCGTAATCCACCTCGAAGCCACGGCTTTCAAGGTATTCGCCCATCATCTCGGAGATGTTGCGGTTGTCCTCGATGATGAGGACGAGGCCGCCGTCGCGATTGGTCTGCATGGTGAGGAGCCCTCCTTCAGTTTTGTGAAAGGTGCCCGCCGCCAAGTCTAGACGCTGTGAAGACCCGTGATTTCACTCAACTACCCCTGACCTCGATGAACGCACGCATCCTCAGCCCCCTCCTGCTGCTCGGCTCCAACATCTTCATGACGTTCGCCTGGTATGGGCACCTCAAGTTCAAGAGCGCGCCGCTCAAGTGGGTGATCCTCGCCAGCTGGGGCATCGCGTTGTTCGAGTACTGCCTGCAGGTGCCGGCCAACCGCATCGGCAGCAACGTCTACAGCGCGCCGCAACTCAAGGGCATGCAGGAGATCATCACGCTCGTGGTCTTCGCGGTCTTCTCGATCTGGTATCTCGGCCAGCCGCTGCGCTGGAACCACATCGTCGGCTTCGTGTTGATCGTCGTCGCGGGCTGGCTGATCTTTCTCGAATGACGGTGCAGGCGCATGATCGACGGCGGATCCGGAGGTCCGCCATGCGCCGCTTCGCCAGCTTCCGCGAGTTCTATCCGTTCTACCTCACCGAACACGCGAACCCGGTCAGCCGACGCCTGCATTTCGTCGGTAGTCTCGGCGTGCTGCTGTTCGTCGTCGCAGCGATCGTCACGCGGGATGCGCGCTGGCTGATCGGCGCGCCGTTGTGCGGTTATGGCTTCGCGTGGGTCGGGCACTTCATGTTCGAGAAGAACCGACCGGCCACGTTCAAGCATCCGCTCTATTCGCTGATAGGCGACTGGGTGATGTTCAAGGACATCCTCACCGGCCGCGTCAAGCTCTGACGCGCCGCCGAACGGCGCTACGACGCGCGGCGTGCGGCCTAGTGCGTCAGCCGCCGCGTTCGGCGGCCTTCGCGCGGTTCCAGTAGGCGTCCTGCGCATCGAGGTCGAGCGATGCGAGGTCGACGCCGTCCTCCGCCGCCATCGTTTCCATCGCACGGAAGCGGCGCTCGAACTTCGCGTTCGCGCGTCGCAGCGCCACGCCCGGATCGACCTTCGCATGCCGCGCGAGATTCGCGGCGACAAACAGCAGGTCGCCGATCTCGTCTTCCAGGCGATCGTGCGCGGCGTTGTCGCCGCTCGCGAGTGCAGCGAATTCGACGCGCACTTCGTCAATCTCTTCGTGCAGCTTGTCGATGACGGGCGCCGGTCCGGGCCAGTCGAATCCGATCGTCGCCGCGCGCTTCTGCAGCTTCACCGCGCGCTGCCATTCCGGCAAGCCGCGCGCGATGCCGGCGAGCACCGACGCATCGCCCTCGCCTTTCGACGCGCGCTCCTCGCGCTTGATCGCTTCCCAGTTCGCGGTCTGCGCCTCGGCATCCGCGAATGACGCATCGCCGAACACGTGCGGATGACGCCGCACCATCTTGTCGTTGATCGATTCGACGACATCGCCGAACGCGAACGCGCCCTGCTCCTCCGCCATGCGCGCATGGAAGACGACCTGCAGCAGCAGGTCACCGAGCTCGCCCTGCAGGTCGTGCAGGTCGCCGCGCTCGATCGCGTCGGCGACTTCGTAGGCTTCCTCGATCGTGTACGGCGCAATGGTCGCGAAGGTCTGCTGCACGTCCCACGGGCAGCCGCCGTCGGGACTGCGCAGCTTGGCCATGATCGAGAGCAGCGTCGCGACGTCGCGCGGATCGCCCGGCATCGTCATCGCGTCGTCGCCTGTTGCGCGGCCGCAGTCCAATCGCGCCACGGCAGCCGCGGATCGCCGACCGCGATGAAGTCGCCATTGAGCAGCGTGTCGCGGACGTTGTAGCGCAGCGGGCGACCGTGCGGATCGACCACCTGCCCGCCCGCGCCTTCGAGAATCGCCTGCCCGGCGGCCGTATCCCATTCGCAGGTCGGGCCGAAGCGTGGATACAGATCGAGGCCGCCTTCGGCGATGCGACAGAACTTGAGCGACGAGCCCAGATTGAGTTGTTCGACGTCACCACGCGCACGCATCGCGGCGATGAAGGCTTCGCTGCGGCCGTCCTTGTGCGATCGACTGGCCGCGACCCGCATCGGTGTACCGGCGGGCGACTGGATGCGCATCGCATGATCATCGCCATCGACACGCTCGCGCCGGAACGCGCCATGCGCCGCACCGCCGTGCCAGATGACGCCCGTCACCGGCGCCTGGATCACGCCCCACGTCGCGACGCCGTCCTCGACCAGTGCGATGTTCACCGTGAACTCGCCGTTGCGCTTCACGAACTCGCGCGTGCCGTCGAGCGGGTCGACGATCCAAAGGCGCGACCACGCGCGACGCACCTCCGGCGCCACCTTGTGCTCCGCCTCTTCCGATAGCACAGGAATGTCCGGCGTCAAGCGCGCCAACCCATCGGCAATCACACGATGCGACGCGAGATCCGCTTCCGTCAGCGGCGAATGATCCTTCTTGCTCTCGACGTCGAAGTCCGCTTCGTACACGCGCAGGATCGCGTGCGCGGCCTCGACCGCCAGCGCGATCACCGACTCGCGCAGGGATGCATCAACCATGGTTCGACCTCAGCCACTCGCGGGCGATGAACAGCGCCGCGATGGAGCGGCCTTCGGAAAAATCGTCGCGCAGGATCAGCTCGTGCAAGGCATCGAGCTTCCACGGCACGAGGTCGAGCGGTTCGGGTTCATCACCCGGCAGGCGCTCTTCGTAGAGATCGCGCGCGATGACGAGCTGCGCGCTGTGGCTCATGTACGTCGGCGCCAGCGACAGCTCGCGCAGCCGCAACAGCGAGCGCGCGCCGTAGCCGGCCTCCTCCTTGAGCTCGCGATCGGCCGCCTGTTCGGGCGTTTCGCCCGCGTCGATGCGGCCCTTCACCAGCCCGAGTTCGTAGCGATGGAAGCCGGCCGCGTATTCGCGCACCAGCAGCACGGTATCGGCGTCCAGCATCGGCACGACGATTACCGCGCCATGGCCGCGTCCGTGCAGGCGCTCGAACTGGCGTCGCTCGCCGTTGCTGAACTCGAGATCGAGCCGCTCCATGCGGTACGGCCCCGCGTCGTGCTCGGTGACCCTGTGGATGGTCGGCAGCGTCTTCATACGGGCCTCGGCAGCGGGCCGGCGCGACGCGGGATAATGGCGGGATGAACAGGCTCGATCACGACACGATCCTAGCAGGGGCCGGCGAAAGCCCGGCCGACGCCTGGCGCCGCCGCGACCTCGACGTCGTCTGGCATCCGTGCACGCAGATGCGCGAGCACCCGCACCAGCTCCCGCTGCTGCCGATCGCGCGCGGCGAGCGCGAATGGCTGGTCGGGATGGACGGACGTCGCTATCTCGACGCGGTGTCGAGCTGGTGGACATGCATCCACGGCCACGCCGAGCCGCGCATCGCCGAGGCCATTGCGCGGCAGGCGCGCACGCTCGAACACGTGATCCTCGCGGGCTGCACGCACGAGCCGGCAGTCGAGCTGGCGGAGCGCCTGATCGCCATCGCGCCGAGGCAGGCGGACCGTGCGCCGCTCGCCAAGGTGTTCTTCGCCGACAACGGCTCCGCGGGCGTCGAAGTCGCGCTGAAGATGGCGTTCCACTGGTTCCGCAACGCGGGCGAGACGCGGCGCACCCGGTTCGTCGCGCTCGAAGGCAGCTATCACGGGGAGACGCTCGGTGCGCTCGCGGTCGGCGACATCCCGCTGTATCGCCGCGTGTATGCACCGCTGCTCGCCGAAGCGCTGTTCGCGCCGTCGCCCGATGCGTTCCTTGCCGTGGACGGCGAAAGCGCCGAGCAACGCGCACACCGCGCCGCCGATGCGCTGGCGGCGATGCTCGCCGAACACGGCGACACCATCTGTGCACTGATCCTCGAGCCGCTGATCCAGTGCGCGGGCGGAATGCGCATGCATCATCCCGCGTATCTGCAGCGCGCGCGCCAGCTCTGCGACGCGCACGGCATCTTCCTCATCGCCGACGAGATCGCGGTCGGCTTCGGGCGCACGGGCACGATGTTCGCGTGCGAGCAGGCCGGCATCGCACCGGATCTGCTGTGCCTGTCGAAGGGCCTGACGGGCGGCTCGTTGCCGCTCGCGGCGGTGCTCACCACGCAGCGCATCTACGACGGCTTCCTCGACGACAGCCGCGAACGCGCGTTCCTGCATTCGCACAGCTACACCGGCAATCCGCTCGGCTGCGCAGCGGCGCTGGCGTCGCTCAACATCTTTGACAGCGACGACGTGATCGCACGCAACGTCGGCACCGCGCGCAAGCTCGCCGAGCGCGCCGACGCTTTCCGCAGCCACCCTCGCGTGGTCGACGTGCGCCAGACCGGCATGGTGGTCGCGATCGAGATGACGACCGATGCCGACGCGCACGACGGCACCGCCGTCGAGATCGCCGGCAACCGCGGCCTGCGCGCGTATCGCGAAGCCGTCGCGCGTGGCGTTCTGCTGCGCCCGCTCGGCGACGTTCTCTACTGGTTCCCGCCCTACTGCATCGGCGACGACGCGCTCGACCTGCTCGCCGACACGACGCGCCGTGCCATCGACGCCGCGTTCGGAGGCCCGACATGCGCCTGACCCGCGTGCACGTGCCGCAACCGCTGTCGCCCGGCGCGGAAATCACCCTGCCGGACGGCCCCGCCGCACACCTGACCCGCGTGCTGCGACTCGGCGCCGGCGACGCCTGCATCGTCTTCAACGGCGACGGCCACGACTACGCGGCCACGCTGGTGGCGGTCGGCAAGCGCGACGCGCGCCTGCGCATCGGCGACGCCACGCGCATCGATCGCGAATCGCCGCTCCGCATCACGCTGCTGCAGGGTGTGGCGAAGGGCGAAAAGATGGACCTCATCCTGCAGAAGGCGACGGAACTCGGCGTCGGTTCCATCCTGCCGGTGTGGTCGCAGCGCAGCGACGTGAAGCTCGACGGCGATCGCGCAGCGAAGCGTCTCGACCATTGGCGCAGCGTGGTCGCGTCGGCGTGCGAGCAGTGCGGACGCGCCGTAGTACCGGAGGTCGCAGCGCCGGTCTCGCTCGCCGCCGCGTTGACGTCGCTCGCGCCGCACGCGTTGCGTCTGTTGCTCGATCCCGAAGGCACCCACTCGCTGCGTACGATGTCGCTCGACGCTGCGGCGTCCATCTGTGTCGCCGTCGGGCCCGAGGGCGGTTGGTCACCTTTGGATCGCGAGCAGCTGCGCGCTGCGGGTTTCGACGGCCTGCGTCTCGGGCCGCGCATCCTGCGCACGGAGACCGCGGGTCTCGCGGCGATCGCGGCGTTGCAGGCACGCTTCGGCGATCTCGTCTGAGGGCGAGCTGCAGACGCAAAAAGGCCGCCCCGAAGGCGGCCTTTCGCGATCGGGATGCGATCGGCGGTTACGCGGCTTCGCGCGCTTCACGCAGTCGCTGTTCGATCTGCAGGAGATCCGGCAGCAGCGCCGGCTCGTCGTTGAGGCGCACGTAGGCCTGCACGCCCGACGGCATGTCGCCGTCCTGCGATTCGATGCTGAGCGCGGTGCGCGACACGGTGACGAGGCGCGGGAAGCCCTGCGTCACGATGGCGAAGAACGGGATGCGGCGATCGCTGCCCAGCGCCTTCAGCACGATGACCTTGGTGCCGAGACCCGGCTTGTCCTCGCCGATGCCCGCCATGCGCGAGAACGCGATCAGCGGAATCTGCCAACCGCGCCAGCGGAAGCGTCCGAGCAGCCAGTCGACGCCGCTGCCATCGCTTTCCGGCTCTGCGTACGACAGCACCTCGGCGATCGTCGCGTTCGGCAGCAACAGGCGGCCGCCGGCCACCTGGATGAGCACGCCTCGGATGTCGCCGGTTTCCTGCTGCATCCACGTCGGCGTCGAGTTCGATGGTGCGGCGGATGCGGCCGGTGCCGGCATCGCCTCGCCCGCATCGGGCTCGATCGCGCCGAGCGCCGAAGCCTGCGAGAGCACGACATCGACGACCGATTCGGCTTCCGCATCCGGCGTGTCGATGTCCTCAACGTCCTCCGCGCCATCGAGCTCGTCGCTCGAATCCACAGCCTGCTGCTGTGCGTGCGGGGCGACGGCAACCTGCCCCTGCGGCGGGTTCGGTCGACGGTGACGGTTCTTCTTCTTGGACACGACGGGACCTCTCAGCGGCTCCAACGGCCGGCGAGTTCTGCAGCAAGTTCGGAAGGCGATGCCGTGACGGCACCGCGTGCAGCGACGGCGGAAGCCGCGGTCGCGTCGTAACAGCCATCGGCGGATTGGGCGCCGACGAAGGCGCCACGCGTCGCGAGGTCGGCGAGGCTGTCGGTCACGTCGGCATCCGCGCCGCTGAGGACGAGCACGGCGCTCTTTTCGGCGGGGATGCGGGCAACCAGTGCATCGAGGCCGCCGGCGGCGAACGCGGTGGCGTCCTCGGAGACGGCCACGTCGTCGCCCAGCACATAGATCTGGCCGCCCTGGATCGCATCGCCGGCCTGCGCGAGCGCGACCGGCAGCGACGCCGCGCGCTGCAGCTGGCCGACGAGCTTGTCGTAGCGCGCACCGTCGAGGCGCTGGCGGATCAGGACCGGCTTGCTGAAGCGCGCCGGCAGCGCGCCGAGCAACTGGCGCACCGCGTCCGGGCCGCCGATACCGGCGAGCACCAGCACGACGCCGTTGGACGTCGGCTTCGTATCGTCGACCAGCTCCAGCGATGCAATACGACGTTCGAGATCGCCGATGTCGTGCGCGCGCGTCGCACCCGTCGGCGCATGCGCGACCGGCGCGGTGTCGTCTGCGAGGCTCAGCTCACCGAAGCTCGTCGACGGCAGCGGCGGCGGAACGGCCGGCGCAGGCGCAACGTCATCGAGCGAAACTTCTTCGACCGACACGAAACCATCGACCAGCCCGCCTTGCCATTCGGCCTCCGGCAGCGTCGACGTTTCCGGCAGCGACAGATCGGGCAGCTCGGCGTCGAGTTCGGCGAGCAGCGGATCGAAGTCGCTCGCACTGAAATCGGGACCAGTCACCGGCGGCAGCGCATCGATGCTGGACGCATCGAAGTCGCCCGGGCCTTGGAGTTCGAGACCCATCGATTCCGGGGGCGGCAGATCGGCCGCGCTCGGCTCGAGTTCGAGGCCGTGCACTGAAAGCACGTATTCCTCGACATCCAGTTCGTCCGCTTCGGCGAGCGCCGGGTCGAACACCGAGAAGTCCTCGCCACCGGTGGCGTCGACCGGCAACGTCACCTGCGCTGCCGGCGGGAAGTCGGCGTCGTCGGTGGAGATCATTTCTTCGAGCTGCACCGACAGCGGATCGATGGCCGGCACCACCTCGGCGCCATGCACCGGCGGCAGCACGTCCTGGCGGTGATGCAGCTTCGCGGCAAGATGGCGACGCCAGCGCGCCGCTTCCCAGCCTTCGCGCGCCGCGGCGATGTCGGCTTCCTCGAACATCACTTCGATGGCCGGGTCGCCGAGCATGCTGTCGAAACGATCCAGCGCGGCTTCGCTGACCGGATCGAGCACGATCATCAGCACTTCGGGCGACGCGCCGCGGATCGCGTCGGGCGACGATGCGCCCGGATCCTCTTCCGCGACGATGTCCGCGCCGATTTCCAGCAGCGCGCCGCGCACGCTGTCGCGCGCCGCGCCGGGACGCGCCAGGAGGGCGACGCGTCGGCTGGTGTCACTCATGCGCATGCACCTGCTCGAGCAACTCGTTGACGTTGCGCATCAGCTCGGGCTCCTGGTACGGCTTGCCGAGGTAGCGGTTGACGCCGAGTTCGAACGCGCGCTGGCGGTGCTTCTCGCCGGTACGCGACGTGATCATGATGATCGGCACGTCGCGCAGTCGCGAATCGCTCTTCATCGCGCCGGCCAACTCGTAACCGTCCATGCGCGGCATTTCGATGTCGAGCAGCATCAGGTCCGGCACGCGTTCAGCCATGCGTTCGAGCGCGTCGATGCCGTCCTTCGCGGTCGTGACTTCGTAGCCGTGACGTTCAAGCACGCGACCGGTGACCTTGCGCATCGTGACCGAGTCGTCGACCACCATGACCAGCGGCACCGCGCGCTTTTCCACCGGCACGAACACCGGCTGGAAGTCGCGCGGCAGCGTGGCCTGGCGACGCACCAGCGGCGCGATGTCGAGGATCACGACGACGCGGCCGTCGCCCATGATCGTCGCGCCGAAGATGCCCGGCACCGAGGCGACCTGCGGGCCGACCGGCTTCACCACGATTTCGCGGTTGCCGATGACCTGGTCGACGGTGACGGCGGCGCGCAGTTCACCGGCGCGGATCAGCAGCAGCGGCACCTGCAGCAGGCCTTCGGCCTTCGCCGAGGTCTGGCCGAGCAGGCGACCGAGGTCGTGGACCGCGTAGTCCTCGCCGCCGTAGCGGTAGGTGCCACCGTCCTCGCTGGCCATCGCCTTGGCCAGTTCGTCGCGCGAGATACGGCCGACGCCGCGCACCGAGGCGATCGGCACCGCGAACGCGGTTTCGCCGATGCGCACGAAGACCGCCTGCGTGACCGCGAGCGTCTGCGGCAGGCGCAGCGTGAACGTCGTGCCCGACCCCTTGGTGGTGCGGATGTCGATCGTGCCGCCGAGCTGGCGCACTTCCGACGCGACCACGTCCATGCCGACGCCGCGACCCGCGAGGCGGCTGACTTCGTCGGCGGTCGAGAAGCCCGGCTCGAAGATCAGCATGTCGAGGTCGGACTCGGCCATCACCGCATCGCTGCGGATCAGGCCGCGCTCGACGCCGCGACGGCGGATCGCTTCGCGATCGAGGCCGCGGCCGTCGTCGCCGACTTCCAGCACGACTTCCGAACCTTCGCGGCGCACCGCGATGCGGATCGTGCCTTCTTCCGCCTTGCCGGCGGCGGCGCGCTTGTCCGGCGATTCCAGGCCGTGCGCAACCGCGTTGCGGAGCATGTGCTCCAGCGGCGCGGTCATGCGCTCCAGCACGTTGCGATCGAGTTCGCCCTGCGTGCCTTCCAGCTTGAGCAGCACGTGCTTGCCCGTTTCGCCCGACGCCTGACGGACGACGCGACGCAGGCGCGGCAGCAGGCCGTCGAACGGCACCCTGCGCGTGCGCATGAGGCCTTCCTGCAGTTCGGACGACACGCGCGACTGCTGCAGCAGCAGCGTTTCGTACTGACGCGTCAGATCGTCGAACGTCGCCTGCAGCGAGGTCTGGTCGGCCGCGGACTCGGAGAGCGCGCGGGTCAGCTGCTGCAGCGTGGAGAAGCGGTCGAGCTCCAGCGGGTCGAACGAGGCTTCGACGTCCTCGCGCTGGTAGCGCGCGACGATCTGCGCTTCCGTCTCGATTTCGAGACGACGCAGCTGGTCGCGCATACGCGTGTTCGTCGCTTCCATTTCGCCGATGGCGGAACGGAACGCACCGAGCTGCTGTTCGAGGCGGGCGCGATAGATCGCGACCTCACCGGCGTAATTGACGAGGCGATCGAGCAGGTCGGCGCGGATGCGCACCTGCTCCTGCGGCGCGCGGACGGCGATGTCGTCGTCGTCCGTGAGTGCAGGCTGCTCGCCGATCGGCGCCGACAGCGGCTTGAGGTCGGTGACCGGCTGCGGGGCGACCGGCGTAGGCGCCGCAGGCTGCTGCGCGACGGATGCCGGCATCGCGATGCGTTCGCCGCGCGCACGCGCTTCGAACTGCGCGATGAGCGCGAACGGCATGCCGATCGCGCGGCGTTCGCCGACGCGCGTGACCATCGCATGCAGGCGATCGAAACCCTGCTCCAGCAGCGGAATGCCGTCGCGACCGAGTTCGCCGCGGTGTTCGACGACCGATTCGAGCAGCGATTCCATGACGTGGCCGAGTTCGCCCACCGCCATGATGCCGGCCATGCGTGCACCGCCCTTGAGCGTGTGCAGGTCGCGCTGCAGGCCGACCAGCGTTTCGCGCTCGTCCGGCTGCTGGCGTAGCTGCGCGAGCAGGCCGTCGGAATGGTCGAGAAGATCCGCGCCTTCCTCGACGAAGATGTCGACGAGTTCCGGATCCAGACCGGTGAGGTCGAGCGACGCGTCCGGGTCGGCTTCGTCGGTGACGCTGTCCGGCATCGCCGCGCCGGACTGCGCTGCGGCGGCCGCGGCGGCGATCGCCGCACGCACCTGCTCCGCCATGCGGTGTTCGGCCGCCACGCGTTCGAGACGCTCGGCCTCGGCACGCTGCGCTTCCTGACGCGCGGCCTCGCGCTCCGCGGCTTCGGCACGTTCGCGTTCGACGCGCTCGGCTTCCGCACGCTCGGCTTCGACGCGTTCGCGCTCCGCGCGCTCCGCGGCGAGACGTTCCTCTTCGACGCGGCGCGCTTCGGCCTGTTCGGCTGCGACACGCTCGGCTTCCGCACGCGCGGCTTC
>NZ_SELT01000013.1 GCF_004361065.1 Cognatilysobacter terrigena
TCCCGGGCTCGTTCATCCCGTCGATCGCCGCGATGATGGCGGCGAAGACGACCGCGAGCGACCTCGCGTTGCTGCACCTCGAGGACATGGGCCTTTCCTACGCGCGCACGCTCGAAGCCTGGCGCGAGCGCTTCCTCGCGGGGTTGCCGCAGGTGCGCGCGCTCGGCTTCGACGACCGCTTCATGCGCATGTGGACGTTCTACCTCGCGTACTGCGAGGGCGGCTTCCGCGAGCGCTCCATCGGCGTCGCGCAGATGCTGTTCGCGCGACCGGGCTACCGGCCGTCGTCGTCGACGCACGACCGCCGCGTCGCACTGGAGGCGTGATGGCGCGCGTGCTCAACGTCGTCGGCTTCCAGCTCGCGTGGTGGGCGACGGTGCTCGCCGCGTCGCGCGGCGGGGCTGCGCTCGGCGTGCTCGCCTGCGCGGTGTTCGTCATCGTGCAGGCGATGGCGTCGCCGCACCGAGTAGCGGATGTCCGCACGGTGGCGGCCGCCGTCGCGATGGGCCTGCTGTTCGACGGCGCGCTGGTCCGCTCCGGTTGGGTGACCTACGCCGCGGACTCGGGCGTTCTGCCTGCGCCGGCGTGGATCCTCGCGCTGTGGGCCGCCTTCGCGATCACGCTGAACCATGCGCTCGCCGCGCTGCGCCCGAGTATGGCCGCCGTGCTGGGTGCGGTCGGCGGTCCGTTGTCGTATCTCGCCGCGGAGCGTCTCGGTGCGATCGCGTTGGTCGCACCGCGCCCCGCACTCGTCGCACTCGCGTTGGGCTGGGCGTTGGCCACCGGTGCACTAGTCGCCATCGCGCGACGTGCTCGACGCCTCGAGCACGCCGAGGCCGCGCCACTCGCCGGAGGCGTGCGATGAGTACCGTCGCTGCACTGGGCGTCGTCTGGGTGCTCGCCGCTGTCGCGCAGACGCTCGCGTGGGGCTGGCAGCAGCGGCATCGCAACGCCGGCCTGGTCGACGTGATCTGGTCGGCCGGCGTCGGTGCGTCGGCCGTCGTGCTGGCCGCGCTGGGCGACGGAGCAGTGTTGCCGCGCGTGCTGGTGGCCGTTCTCGGCGGCGCATGGGGCATGCGCCTCGCGTGGCATCTCGCCCGGCGCGTGCGCGGTGAACGCGAAGACGGTCGGTACGCGGCGCTGCGCGAACGTTGGGGCGACGGCGGCGCGCGCTGGTTCGGACTGTTCCAGGCGCAGGCGCTGCTGGTCGTGCTGTTCGCGCTCCCGTTCGCGGCGGTCGCGCGCAATCCAGTGGCGCAGCCGACGATGTTCACCGCTGCGGCGGTCGCGGTCTGGTTGCTGGCCGTCGTCGGTGAGTCCGTCGCCGATGCGCAACTCGCGCGCTTCCGTGCGGACCCTGCCAATCGCGGCCGCACGATGCGCAGCGGACTCTGGCGCTACAGCCGGCATCCCAACTATTTCTTCGAATGGCTGCACTGGTTCGCCTACGTGCTGCTCGCGCAGGGCTCGCCGATCGCCTGGCTCGCGTGGTCCGGCCCGGTGGTGATGTACGTCTTCCTGCGCTGGCTCAGCGGCATTCCGCATACCGAGCGCCAGGCATTGCGCACGCGTGGCGACGACTACCGCGCCTATCAGCGCAGCACTCCCATGCTGTTTCCGTGGTTTCCGAAGGAGGCGCCATGAGCGCGGTTCTCGACATCGTTCCCGACATGCCCGCCAGCGGCCTGCTCGGCCTCGCCGAACGCGGCCTGCTGCCCGACGCGATGATTCGCCTCGGCATTCGCCGCTTGTGCGAACAGCGCCTGCGCGACGAACTGGCGGGCGGCATCGACGCGCAGTCGCGCCGCATGAACGAGCGCCTCGCGCAGCTGCGCACCAGCCCCGTCGCCGTGCATACCGACGACGCCAACCGCCAGCACTACGAACTCCCTGCCGCGTTCTTCGACGCCTGCCTCGGCGCGCGCCGCAAGTACTCGTGCTGCTACTACCCGACCGGCCGCGAGACGCTCGACCAGGCCGAGGAGGCGATGCTCGCGCTCTACGCGGAGCGCGCTGGGCTCGCGGACGGCCAGGACATCCTCGAACTCGGCTGCGGCTGGGGCTCGCTCACGCTGTGGATGGCCGAGCGCTATCCGTACGCACGCATCACCGCGGTGTCGAATTCCCACCGCCAGCGCGAGGCGATCCTCGCGCGCTGCCGCGCGCAGGGCTTCGACAACGTCGACGTGATCACCCGCGACGTCAATCACCTCGACCTGCCCAACGACGCGTTCGACCGCTGCGTGTCGATCGAGATGTTCGAGCACATGCGAAACCACGAGCGGCTGATGGCGCGCATCGCCTCGTGGCTGCGCCCGGCCGGCGCACTGTTCGTGCACGTGTTCTGCCATCGCACCGCGATGTATCCGTTCGAGACCGACGGCGACGACGACTGGATGGGCCGTCACTTCTTTACCGGCGGCCTGATGCCGGCGGCGGACACGCTGCTGCACCTGCAGCTCGACCTGCAGCTCGACCAGCGCTGGCTCGTCGACGGGCGCCACTACGAACGCACCGCGAATCACTGGCTGGCGAACCACGACGCACACCGCGACGCCGTCATGGCCTGCCTGCGCGATGCCTACGGCGACGCGGCCGAACTCTGGAACCAGCGCTGGCGCATGTTCTGGATGGCCTGCGCCGAGCTGTTCGGTTATCGCGACGGGCAGGAATGGCACGTCGCCCACTACCGCTTCGTCCGGAACCGCTGACATGCGAACGCTCCGTCTCCTCGTCGCCAGCGTCCTCGCACTCGCCGGATGCGCACACACGCCGCCGACGGTGACGCCCGTCGCCCAGGTCGACCTGCAGCGCTTCATGGGCGACTGGTACGTGATCGCGCACATCCCGTCGTATCCCGAACGCGATGCATACAACGCGGTCGAGTCGTATTCGCTGCGCCCGGATGGACGCGTCCAGACGCACTTCCGGTATCGAAGCGGAAGCTTCGATGCGCCGGTGCGCACGATGGATCCCGTCGGCACCGTGCAGCCGGGCACCGGTAACGCGGTCTGGGGCATGCAGTTCGTGTGGCCGATCCAGGCCGAGTACGTGATCGCCGACCTCAGCCCCGACTACACGCTCACGATCATCGCGCGCAGCAAGCGCGACTACGCGTGGATCATGGCGCGCACGCCGACGATCTCCGATGCCGCGTACGCCGACGCCGTGCAGCGCCTCAAGCAGATGGGCTATCGCACCGACGGGCTGCGTCGCGTGCCGCAACGCTGGCCGGAAAAAGATGCCAAAGCCGCTTCACCGTAGTTCTCGGTACATGTACTGACCGCGACCTGCGTGCTTGTGCGCTGGAGCCCGATGCATGCGCGAGCGACGCTCCCGTCGCCGCGCGATCACGCGACGGCATTCCCCCACCGCACGAGGAACGCTCCATGCGCACTCCAGTCCTGAATCGGCTCGGCGTCCTGCTGCTGGCTTCCGCACTCGCCCTCCCGCTCGCGTCGACCGCCGCGCCCACCGTCTCCACGGTCAGCGGCAACACCACTGTCCAGCTGAGCCCCACCTTCACCGGTGCGCTCGCCAGCCTGCACGTCAGCGCCGCCGCGAGCTCGCCCGCACGGTTGAGCGGCGCGAATGCGTCGTTCCCGATCCCGGGCGGCGAAGTGGATCTCGGCACGGTGAAGGGCGAGATCGAACACAACGGCGGCCTCGATCTCATCGCCGGCGCGCGCAAGGTCAACATCAGCAGCTTCGTGATCGACACGACAGGCCCGTCGCCGGTGCTCACCGGGCTGGTCAAGGTCAACGACACGCTGCTCGGTCGCCTCACGCTGTTCGATCTCGGACTGACGAGCGGACCGCAGGTGAAGCGCAGTGCGTATTCCGGCAAGTTGAAGATCAGCGGCGTGCAGGTGACGCTGTCGGCCGATGCCGCCGCGGCCCTGAACTCGGTCTTCAATGTCACGGCGTTCACCGCGGGCCTGCCCGTCGGCGTGGCGACGGTCGACAGCTCGTTTGTCGAACCGGATCGTTGATCGCAAGACGTTGGGATGGCGCCCGACGACGGCGATGTCGTCGTCGGGCGAATCGGGGAGCGTCGTGATGGGTCGGGGAGAGGTTTCGATCGCGCGCTACGCCTTGGTCGGGCATGCAGTCGCGCCCGACGAACTTGCATCTGAGCCGCCAGATGTCGACTGCCACGGTCACGCGTGCCGTCGAACGGCAGCACACGAGACGTTCCCTACGACATGCTCGACGCGCCCATCGGAGGTGCTGTGATGCGTTCCCTGTTGCCCGTGGTGTTCGCCTTCGTCACGACCGCCGCGTCGGCTGCGGCGCCGGAACCCGCGCCGCCGCCGTCGCGTCTCGACGGCGCCGCGCTCGTTGCGGATGTCGACGTGCTCGAGAAGGCCTACGTGCGCCTGCATCCCGGGCTGTACCGCTACGCCTCCGAGGCCGAGGTCGCGCGTCGCTTCGACCGGCTCCGCGGCGAACTTCGTGACGGCGCAACACTGCCCGAGGCGTACGCGGCGTTCTCGCGGTTCGCGGCCACCGTGAAATGCGGCCACACCTACGCGAACTTTTACAACCAGCCCGCGTCCGTCCGCGCCGCGCTGTTCGAATCGGGCCGCACGCGTCTTCCGTTCCACTTCCGCTGGCTCGACGGCCGGATGATCGTCGTGCGTGCCGCGCCTCAGGCCGCGATGCTGGTGCCGGGCACTGAAGTCGTTTCGATCGACGGCGTGCCAGCGAAGAAGGTGCTGGCGGCACTGATGCCGTACGCGCGTGCCGACGGGTCGAACGACGCGAAGCGCGTCGCACAGCTGGAAGTGCTCGGCCACGAGAAGTACGAACCGTTCGATGTGTTCTTCCCGCTGGCATTCCCTGCGCCGGATGACGACTTCGACCTGGTCGTTCGACCGCCAAGCGAAACGGCGCCTCGACGCGTGCGAGTGACCGGCGTCACCTGGGCCGAGCGCCTCGCGATGCGCCCGGACGCCACGAAGAACGAGGCAGCACCCTGGACGCTCGAGCGCATACGCCCCGACATCGCCGTGCTCGATATGCCGACGTGGGCGTTGTACGACAGCAAGTGGGACTGGAAAGGTTTTCTCGCCGACACACTGACTCGTCTCGAGGCCGACCATGTCGCCAATCTCGTCATCGACCTGCGGGCGAACGAGGGCGGCATGGATGTCGGTGACGAACTGCTGGCGCACCTCGTTCGCGATCCGGTCGCGCGCCCCGTCTACCGCCCTCTCGTGCGATATCGCGTCGTGCCGTCCGACCTGCGTCCCTACCTCGACACCTGGGATCGCTCCTTCGACGACTGGGGCGACGACGCGAAACCCTTCGACGATCGCTACTACCTGATGACGCGTTGGCAGCCCGCGGACGGCAGCGACGCGGTCAAGCCCGAGGCGCCGCACTACAACGGCGCGGTCTACGTACTGACGTCGTCCACGAACAGTTCCGCGACGTTCCAGTTCGCGCAACTCGTGCAAGCGAGCGGGCGCGCGATGCTGGTCGGCGAGCCCACGGGCGGCAACCTGCGCGGCATCAACGGCAGCGCGTTCTACTTCCTGCGACTGCCGAACTCGGGCATCGAACTCGACCTTCCGCTGGTCGCGCAGATGCCGGTCACCCCGCAGCCGGACCGTGGCATCCAGCCCGATATTCCTGCGTTGCCGACACAGGCGTCGATCGCGAACGGAGACGACGTTGCGCTCGCCGCGGTGATTGCGGAGGTCGACCGCAAGCGGCGCTGAGCGACACATGGTGCGGTCCCGCTTTCGATTGCAGTTGCATGAGTCATCGCAGCGCGGGTTCGAACGCGTGCCGCTTGGCGCCCGCCTATACTGGCCCCACGGCGGTGGGGACCGCTGAGGGGATGTGGGATGGGGATTTCTGCGCGCCTGCGCCGGACCGCTCTGCAGGGGTTTTTCTTTCTGTTGATCTCGTTCGTGTGCCTCGCCGCACATGCATCGCGTCGTATCGACGCAGGGGAGGCGCCGAAGCTCAAGCCGGATGAAGGCTTGCTGGTCCTGGCGGTCGACAGCGATATCGATCTCGAAGCTGTCCGCTTCGAGCGCGAGAAATCGATGTGGAACGGCGGCAGCTTCCGCAACCTGAAGAAGGGCTACACGCTGCGCCTGTTCGCCGTGCCGGCGGGGCGCTATGCATGGAAACGTGTGGTCGGCCAATCCTTCGGCTATTTCACGATCTCATTCGACCTCTCGAACCAGCCCGACTACGCGTTCGAAGTGAAGCCCGGTCGGGTGAACTACGTTGGCGACCTGGTGTTCCGCTCCACCGGCGCGTTCACGGCCCAGCTGCGCCTCGCGAACCGATCCCTGGTGGCGATGGACTGGCTGGAGTCGACGCATCCCGCGATCGCCGCTGATCCGTCGCTCGCGTTTGCCTATACCGGCCGCTATCCGGACCCCTTCCCGGACTTCTACCGGCAGATTCGTGGCACGGCGACTGCGACACCGAAAGACACGCTGACCGCACCGCCTGCACCTGCGACACCGTTGCCGCTGCCGCCGCGCGAACTGTGGAAATACGACCGCGTGATCGACGTCGCGATCAGCCCCGGTGGCGACGTCGTCGTCGAAGCGACGCGGGAAGGCGAGAAGCTGTGGCATCTCGCCGCCATCGATCTTGCGACGAACAAGTCGATCCTGATCGCAACCGCCGACATGCCGTTCGAGGACGTCCAGTGGGAGAGCGATCGCGTGCTCCTCGCCAATGCGCACACGCCGATCGGTGACGTGTTGCATGCCTTCCATTTCGCTGCGGGGACGGACGGCAAGCCCTTCAACGTGCGGCACGTCGCGGTGCCGACGTCGGGCGTCGTCGTCGATCTCCTCCCCGAGGAGCCGGGCATGATCCTTTACGAGTCGGTCGCGACCGATGGGCTCGTCGTGCAGCGCCTGCGCCTCGACGACGACGCAACGGTGCGCGCGTTTCTCAAGGGCCGCTATAAGGATCGGTTGAACGTTGGCGTCGGTCGCGACCTGCGGTGGTTCGCCGACGGGCACGGTCGCCTCCGCGCGGCGCTCGCCCGCGATGGCGAGGAGGACGTCGCACTCATGTACGGCGCGGACGGCGTGTACCGCAAGGTCATGCGATATGACGGCGAATCCGGCTTCCAGCCGTCACGGCTCTCGTACGAAGGCGACCGCTTCTTCGGGTTCCTGGAAGACGGCCGCGCGCAACGCGATCTCGTGGAAATGGACCCGGCCACGGGCCAGATCGTGCGCACCGTCTACAGCAAGCCCGGCATCGATCTGGTTCATGCGATCTACGACGACAAGCGCGTACCCATCGGCGTCATGTACTACCGCGAGGGTCGCCTCGTGACGGAATACTTCGACGAGCGCAACGAACGGCTCGTCGACGTGTTGCGTCGCGCGTTTCCTGATCGTTCGGTGGCCACCCTCGACCGCAGTCGCGACGCGAAGCGCATGCTGCTGTGGGTGGACGGGATCGATCAGCCCCCGCAGGTGTACCTGCTGGACATCGAAACGCGCCAGGCCTCGCTGCTGGACGAAATGGCGCCGCAGCTCAGCAAGCGCCGCTTCGCGCCGGCGCATCTGCTGAAGGTGAAAGGCAGCGACGGCCTGCCGGTCGATGCGTTTCTCACGATGCCGGAGGTGGCCGGGAAGCGACCTCTTGTGGTGATGGCGCACGGTGGACCCATCGGCGTGCAGGACGACCTGCACTTCAATCGCGATGTGCAGTTCCTTGCATCGCTCGGCTACGCCGTACTGCAGGTGAACTTCCGCGGATCCGACGGCTACGGGAAGGCGTTCCGCGAGGCGGGATATCGCAACTATGGCCGCATGATCGAAGACGACATCGACGCGGCGTTACGCGCGGCGTTGGCCGCGTATCCGCTCGATTCGGATCGCATGTGCACACTCGGCCTGAGCTACGGCGGCTATTCGGCCATAGTGTCGACCATCCGCTGGCCCGGACGTTTCCGCTGCGCGATCGATATGTCCGGCGTCAGCGATCTGCCGCTGTTCTTCACTGCGAGCGACAGCAGCACTGCTGCCAAGACGCGCGAGTACATGGAGAAGATGATCGGCAACCCGAACGGTCCCGCCGACTTGGAAACCATGCGGCAGACATCGCCGCTGTATCGCTATCAGGAACTCACCGCGCCGCTCATGATCGTGCACGGTCGCGAGGACGAGCGCGTCGACTACGAACATTCGCGACGCCTCGTGCGTCTGCTCGGCATGGCCAACCGCCCGCCGGTAGTGCTTGCGTTCGAGGATGAGGGCCATGGCCTGGACAAGGTCGAGGATCTCGACAAGGCGTGGACCGGAATCGCCGGATTCCTGGCGCGGTACCTGCAGCCGTCCGCGCTGCCGGCTGCATCGCCCGCGGCCTCAACCAGTGCCGCGGGACACTAGCGCGCACCCACGCGGCAAGGGCAGCGTCGGGAACCCGACGCGTGTCGAGCCGTCCAGACCCGGATGGCATTTCACCTCGGCAACGTAGAGGGTTGTGCTCGCGCTACCGGCCGAATCGACGCGACTCCGAGCCGACAACCAACACGCGCCGCATGTTCACCCGCTGGTACGAAGGCAGAGACGTTCGCGCGGCTGTGGAGCGACTTCCGACCCCGTTACTTCACCGGAATCATCAGGTGCTGGTACGGCGTGTCGGGCCACATGACGTAGGGCGTCGCGGTGTCGGGCGATGCGTCCTTCGGGTACATCGCGTAGAACGCGGGATCGGCGCCGACGATCATCACGTGCGGTCCGGTCTTGACCCAGTTGTTGGTCGAGGTCGGTGCGGTCGCATACGGATCGGTGTTGCTCGCGTCGGTGCCGCCTTCGAGCATGTACATGAGGCCGACGCGGCCGGTCGGCGGCGCAGCGTGCGACATCCACGCGTGCGCCCATTCCATGGCTGATTGATCCATGCACATGGGGTCGGGCCCCGGTGTCGTCGGGTTGTCGGGCATGCAGGTGAAGCCGCCGGTGCCGGTCCGAAGCGTGCGCATCGAACCGTCCTTCTCCATGGCGACGATCGTCGCGGTCTCGGCGACCTTGTGCGGCGCCGCCGACATCGCGCTCTTGATCATCGCCGCGTCGCCCGGCTGCGGTTTGGATGCGGCCTGTGGCGGGGCGGCGGATGCCATGCCGGCCGTGATTCCCATCGTGATTCCGAGAATGCAAAGACGCTGCAGTCGCTTCATGACGCTCTCCTTGGCAATGGATGCAGGCCGCCGCGCAAGGCGCGACGCCGCGGCCACTATCCGCCTGTCATCGCCCACGTTGGTGCAGGCGCCGACCTCTCGTCGGCAGGCGCAGGGTGCGAACGACGAACGGATCGTCGGGACGTTCTCGAGCGCGTCATCGCATGCGGTCGAGTCTGGTTCGCAACGCATCCGAGGCGGGCAGATGCACGCGAAGCGCTGTTCGACGCGTGAGCTGACGTCCGCCCGTTCGCGGCTCGAATGTCGCTCCCTACGAGTCGGACACGAGCGAGCGAGTGATCTCGGCCGCACTCACGTCGCGCGCGGAATTGCGCTGTGTGCCGGCCCACATCGGCGTGAAATCGTCGCGACCCAGTGCTTCGGCATGCGCCCGCAGCGGCGCCAGCGCCTGCGACGCCCATGGAAAGCTCGGCGGAAGATCGGACAGCGGACCCAGATCCCGCATCAGGCGATTGACGAGCCCGCGCGCGGGGCGGCCGCTGAACAGGTTGGTGATCGCGGTCTCGCGTGACGCGTCGGCCAGCGCGGAACGATGCACGGGCGTCGTCGTGGCTTCGCGGCATGCGAGATAGGCGGTACCGACCTGCACGGCGGACGCGCCGGCCTCGCGTATCGCGTCGACATCCGCACGCTCGGCAATGCCGCCCGCAGCGACGATAGGCACGCGCAACGCCTTCGACAGCTGCGCGACGAGTTCGCGGGTCGGCGGCTGCAACGCGAGATCGTCGGACAGGAAATGGCCGCGATGTCCGCCCGCCTCGATGCCCTGCGCGATCACGATGTCGGCGCCGTGCAATTCGAGCCAGCGCCCTTCGTCGAGGGTCGTTGCCGACGACAGCACTGTTGCGCCCCACGCCTTGATGCGCGCGAGCAGTGAGGCTTCGGGTAGGCCGAAGTGGAAGCTGACCACGCGTGGGCGATAACGCTCGAGCAGGTCGACGGTGGCGCGGTCGATGGGCCGGCGCGGGCCCGCGGTGCTCGGTGCGGGCAGGCTCAGGCCGAACTCGCGGTAGTAGGGCGCGAGTGCGTCGCGCCATCGTTGTTCCTGCGACGCATCCGTCTCGCGCATCGCATGGCAGAAGAAGTTGAGGTTGATCGGCGTGTCGATCTGCGCGAACCGCTCGAGCGCGCGCTCCAGCTGCTCGCGGCCGAGCAGCGCGCACGGCATCGAGCCCAGTGCGCCGGATTCCGCGGCGGCTATAGCGAGCGCTTCGTCCTGCACGCCGGCCATTGGCGCCTGGATAATCGGCAGGCGGACACCGAGCGTCGATGCAAGGTCGTTCACGGCGCGGGCTCCGGATTGGATGAGCGCAGTCTAGGCCCCGGGCCAAACAAAAAGCCCGGCCGAAGCCGGGCTTTTCGAAACCACAGCGCGCCGATCAGGCCGCCTTGCGATACGCCAGGTCGAAGCGATCGAGCTCCATTACCTTCGTCCATGCCGCGATGAAGTCGTTGACGAAATCCGCTTCGCCGTCGCTCGCCGCGTACACCTCCGACAGCGCGCGCAGCTGCGCATTGGAGCCGAAGATCAGGTCGACGATCGTCGCGGTCCAGCGCGGCTCGTCGGTCTTGCGATCACGGCCTTCGAACACGCCGGGCTGCGATTCCGACGGCTTCCACGCCGTGCGCATGTCGAGCAGGTTGCGGAAGAAGTCGGTGCTCAGCGTGCCGACGCGATCGGTGAACACGCCGTGCGACGTGCCGCCGTGGTTCGCGCCGAGCGAACGCAGGCCGCCGACGAGCACGGTCATCTCCGGCGCGGTGAGCGTGAGCAGCGCCGCGCGGTCGATGAGCGCGGCGGACGCGAACGGCTGCGTGTCGGCACGCGCGTAATTGCGGAACCCATCGGCGGCGGGTTCGAGCACTTCGAACGAATCGATGTCGGTCTGCTCGAGCAATGCATCCATGCGGCGGGGCGTGAACGGCACGGTGACGTTGTGGCCGCCCTTGCGTGCGGCGGCTTCCACCGCGGCGGCGCCACCGAGCACGATGAGGTCGGCCAGCGACACCTTCTTGCCACCCGACGCCGAGCCGTTGAAGTCGCGCTGGATCGATTCCAGCGTCGACAGCACCTGCGCGAGTTCCTGCGGCTCGTTCGCCGGCCAGTCCTTCTGCGGCGCGAAGCGGATGCGCGCACCGTTGGCGCCGCCGCGCAGGTCGGTGCCGCGGAACGTCGACGCCGAGGCCCACGCGGTCTTCACCAGCTGCGGAATCGACAGTCCCGAGTCGAGCAGGCGCTGCTTCAGCGACGCGATATCGTTCGCATCGATCAGCGGATGGTCGACCGCCGGGATCGGGTCCTGCCAGATCAGGTCTTCCTTCGGCACAAGCTTGCCGAGGTAGCGCACCTTCGGACCCATGTCGCGGTGCGTGAGCTTGAACCACGCGCGGGCGAACGCGTCGGCGAACTTCTGCGGATTCGCCATGAAGTCGCGCGAGATCTTTTCGTAGATCGGGTCGAAACGCATCGCGAGGTCGGCCGTCGTCATCATCGGCTGATGCACCTTGCCGGGGATGTGCGCGTCGGGGACGTTGCGGTTCGCGTCGCCCTTGGGCTTCCACTGGTGCGCACCGGCCGGGCTCTTCGTCAGTTCCCATTCGTTGCCGAACAGCGTCTCGAAGTAGCTCATGTCCCACTTCGTCGGCGTCGCGGTCCACGCGCCTTCGAGGCCGCTGGTGATCGTGTGCGCGCCGATGCCGGATTCGTACGCGCTCTTCCAGCCGAGACCGAGCTCTTCGATGTTCGCGCCTTCCGGTTCTTTGCCGACGTGATGCGCCGGGCCGGCGCCGTGGCACTTGCCGAACGTGTGGCCGCCCGCGACCAGCGCGACCGTCTCTTCGTCGTTCATCGCCATGCGGCCGAACGTGTCGCGGATGTCGCGGCCGGAACCGACCGGGTCGGGATTGCCGTTCGGGCCTTCCGGGTTCACGTAGATCAGGCCCATCTGCACCGCCGCGAACGGATGCGCGAGTTCGCGTTCGCCGCTGTAGCGCTCATCGCCCAGCCACGTCGATTCCGGGCCCCAGTCGATCGGCTGCGGCGCCCAGATGTCTTCGCGTCCGCCACCGAAGCCGAAGATCGGGCCGCCCATGGATTCGATCGCCACGTTGCCGGCGAGGATCATCAGGTCGGCCCACGACAACTTCTTGCCGTACTTCTGCTTGATCGGCCACAGCAGGCGACGCGCCTTGTCGAGGTTGCCGTTGTCCGGCCACGAGTTCAGCGGCGCGAAACGCTGCTCGCCCGAACGCGCACCGCCGCGGCCGTCGAAGATGCGGTACGTGCCCGCGGCGTGCCACGCCATGCGGATGAAGAACGGGCCGTAATGGCCGTAGTCGGCCGGCCACCAGTCCTGCGAATCGGTCATCAGTCCGCGCAGGTCGTTGACCACCGCGTCGAGGTCGAGCTTCTGGAATTCGGCCTTGTAGTCGAAGCCTTCGACCATCGGGTCGGACAGCTCGTTGTGCTGGTGCAGGACGTCCAGGTTCAACTGGTCGGGCCACCACGCGGCGTTGTTGCGCGTCGGCTTGCGATGGTGGACGACGGGACACTTCGCTTCGACGTTCATGCGGCTGCTCTCCTTTGGCGTTTCGCGCTGGACGAAGGCACGACGGCTGCCCGGCACGTGGGGACGGCGACGACGCACAGCGTGGGCATGTGCAGCGCGGCGCGCTGCAGAGTGCATGGGCGAACAGAAGCGCCGCGTCATCGACCGGCCTAACGTAGGCCGCTTGCGTCGATTGCGAAAATCGAACTTTCCGATCGGTTCTATAGGACCCGGCTATTCACGTGAAGTCGGACGCGGCCGTGCGCATCTCGTGTGGTTTGGAGGCTGATGGCATGCGTGCGCGAGGGCGCGAACGGCAGCCCGCATCACCGATCCTGCGATGAAGGGCGCTTCCGTACTCCGGATTCTGCGGTGCAGCACGGCTTCGCGAGCCGGCGAGGCAACGCGACGGCGCCGCGTCCGATCTGAGCAGGACGCGCACGCGAACGGCGGCGCGCCTACGCCTTCGCGTCGTCGCCCTTGTCCTTTTCCTTGTCCTTACCGTCCTTGCCATCGCCCTTGCGCGATTTGCGCACCTTGGCGACCCAGCCCGCGGCCGGCACGAGCAGCGTCGTCCAGATCCACTTGCCGTGCTCGTCGAGGAACGAGGTGACCTGCTGACGTGGCGTCACCTGCACGTCGATCGGCTTGCGGAACGTGCGCAGCGTGCGCGGCACGGTCTGGCCCTCGAGCGGCACCAGTGCGTCGAGCGCGAGGTTGAGCGTGTGGTGCCCGGGCGCCTGCGGCGTGATTTCCCACGCCCATTCGGTCACGCCGGATGACACGAGTTGCCGCTCCGGCGTCTGCGCCACAATGCGGAAACCTTCGCCGGTCAGCCGCGCCTGCATCATGTTCGCGACCTGCACCGATTCGCTCGCGACCTTGCCGGGACCGTCGACGCGTTCGCGCAGCGCCGCCTCGCTCGCATCGGGGCTCACGACCAGCTGCACCAGCACGGTCTGCTCGATGTTCACCGCCTGCGGTGCGTTGAACGCGACGTGGCCGGGCTGCAGCTGCGCGAGCAGTCGGTCGACGATCTGTGTCGACGTCGCGGGTGCAGGCGCGTCGGTGGCGCTCGAAGCCGCGGTCGATGTCGCAGTTGATGCGCCCGTGTTCGACGGTGGAGGCGCGGCGCGATCGTCACGCGAGGCGGGCATCGATGCGACGCCCGTGCGCTGCGGTCGCGACGACTGCGGCGCGTCACTCGTTACCGTCGACGCAGGCGAACGCGTGCGGCCGGGACGCACAGAGCCACTGTGCGCCGGAGTCGTCTCCATCTCCGGTGGCGGCGGTGGCGGCGGAGGCGGAGGTGGCGGAGGCGGAGGTGGCGGCGGGGGAGGCGGAGGAGGTGGTGGAGGCGGCGGCGGCGGAGAAACATCCGCCTCGGACGCATCGTGCGACGCCGGCATGCCTGCGCATCCGGTCAGCAACAAGGCCATCAGGAAAACGGCAAGCACTGCGCGCATCGATCGCCCCCTTCTCTCGACGCGACGGATGGTAGCGGGCTGCGCACGTGCCCGCTCGCTGCCCGCGATTGCCGTGCCGCACGACCACCCGCGAGCGTGCGCGCCGCGTGACGCGATGCCGCTGCCGCCTGCGGTAAAACGACACGCGGATATCGCACGGGAACGACATGAGGACGCTGGGACTCAACCCCTCGAGGCTGGTCGCTGTCGCCGTCGTCCTCGTGTTCCTCGCAACCGCGTTACCGATCACGCTGTCACTGCTGATGACGCGCGAGCAGGCGCGCATCGACCTGGCCCGTCGGGCGTCGTTGTACGCGGGCGATGTGCTGCGCCGGAGCGACGAGGCCGGCGACCAGATCGGTGCGGCGTTCCGGACGCTGGCGAAAGCGGGCGACCTCGACGGCTGCGGTCCCGCGCTGCGCCGCGTGCTGCAGGGCATCGATGCGCGCGCCAGCTACGTGCAATTCATCGGCCTGATCCGCGGTGACGCCATGTACTGCGCGTCCTACGGCCCGCAGGATCCGCCGATCGCGCTCGGGCCGGTCGACTACATCTCGGCCAACGGCATGCGCTTCCGCCAGAACGTTCGACTGGCGCTCGCGCCCTCGCAGCCGCTGATCGTCATCGACAACGGGCGTTTCGCCGCGGTGCTGCACAAGCAGACGCCCGTGGACAGCATCGTGGCGGAGCCGGGCGTCTCGCTCGCCGTGGCGTCGCTGTCGAACCGCCGGCTGCTGGCGTCACGCGGCCCGTTCGACCGGGCATGGATGCGCGGCGCGGAGACGCTGGCGCCCGGCACGCGCCGAAGCTTTGTCGTCAACGGGCATACGGTCGCGCTGTATCGGTCTCCCCGCTACGACGTGGTCGCGGTGGCCTCGCTCGATGCGTCCAATTACGACGACGCGGTGCAGCGCGCCGCGCGCGTACTCGTGCCATTGGGCGTCGCGGTCGGGCTGGTGCTCGCCTACGTCGCCCATCGCTTCGCACGCGCACAGATGTCGGCGGCCGCGGCGATCCGCATGGCGCTCGCACGCCGCGAGTTCTTCATCGTGCTGCAACCGATCGTCAGCCTCGACGACCGGCGTTGGGTCGGCGCCGAGGCGCTGCTGCGGTGGCAACGGCGCGATGGCACGCTCATTCGTCCGGACCTCTTCATTCCCGCGGCGGAAGACGGCGGCCTGATCCCGATGGTCACCGCGCGTGATCGAGCTGGCCGAACCGGTGCTCACCGCCATCGCGGCACGCGACGACGCATTCTTCCTTTCGATCAACCTCTCGGCGCACGACCTGCATCGCGAGCAGACGCTCGACCTGCTGCGTGGCCTCGTCGAGCGAAGCGGTGCGAAGCCGGGGCAGTTGCATGTCGAGATCACCGAGCGCGCGTTCGCCAACACCTCCAGCGCGTGCGACATGGTGCGGCGCATGCGCGAGCTCGGCCTGCGCGTGTCGATCGACGACTTCGGTACCGGCTATTCAAGCCTTGCCGAGCTCACCACGTTCGAGCTCGATGCACTGAAGATCGACAGGGCCTTCGTGGAAACCATCGGCAGCAACGCGGCGACCGCGCACGTCGCGTTCCACATCGTCGAGATGGCGCGCGGCCTGTCCTTGAGCATGATCGCCGAAGGGGTCGAGAACGAACACCAGGCTGCGATCCTGATGGACTGGCACGTGCCGTGCGCGCAGGGCTGGCTGTTCGCGAAACCGTTGCCCGTGGCCGAATTCCTCGCCCGGCAGCCGGATGCGATGCGGCGTATGTCGACGAGTTGACGTCAGGCGCGGAGTTCGGCCGGCGTCGCGAGCAGGAAGCCTTGCGCGAAGCGCACGCCGACGTCGCACAGCGCCTGCGCTTCTCCCGCGGTTTCCACGCCTTCGGCCACGACGATGACGCCGGTGCGCATCGCGAACGCCATCATGCCGGCGACCATCGCCTGCTTGGCGGGATCGCAATCGACGCCGCGCGTCAGGCTCATGTCGAGCTTGGCGATGTGCGGTGCGAGTTGCAGCACGTGGCGCAGGCTCGCATAGCCCGCGCCGACGTCGTCGATGGCGATTCGCACGCCCGCCGCGCGCAAGCGCATCGCGGCGTCGACCACGGGCTGGTAATCGTCGACGGCCGCGTGCTCGGTGATTTCGACGACGAGCCGCGACGGATCCACATGCGCCAGTGCTTCGGCGAACTCGCGGCTCGCGACGGTGTCGGGCGACACGTTGAGCGACAGGAACGCATCGCGCGGCAGACGCCCGAGAAGTGGCAGCGCATTGCGCACCGCGGCGAGTTCGAGCTCGACGCCGAGGCCGACTGCCCAGGCTTCGTGGAACCAGATGTCGGGCGTGGCGTGGACGGGCAAGTCGAAGCGTGCGAGCGCTTCGACGCCGATCGCATGTCCGTCGTCCAGCGCCACGATCGGCTGCACGACCATACGTGGCCCACCCGCGCGGAGCACCGCGTGGATCGCGTCGTGGCGCTGCAGGTGCAAGTCATGCGCCCGCTGCGATTCATCGAGCTGCACGCCGACGAGGCCCGCGAGGAAATGCATGAAGCCGAGGTCCCGCACGCGGCGCTCCGGCTCGGCCGGAAAGTTGATGCAGCAGAGCGTCCCCAGCACGCGACCGTCGGGCAGCGCCACCGGCACGCCCATGTACGACTCGATGCCGAGGCGTTCGGTCAGCGGGATGTCGCGCGAACGCACGTCGACGCGCGCGTCGTACACCGCGTCCGGCAGACACCCCTGCAGGACGCGATGGCAGTAGGTGTCCTCGAGTTCGAAGCGCGCACCGACGGGCAGGCCGGCGGCGGCGGCGGGGCCGGCCACTGCGCGAACGATTTTGGCGTCCTCGTTCAACTCGGCGAGGAAGCTGACGTGCGCGCCCAGGTAATCGCGCGCGGACGCGACGATGCGCTGCACGAACGCGGTCGCGTTGGAATCGAGATGGGCGAGCGGCGACGGAGATGCGTTCGTGTCCATGCGAAGCAGACCGGCGGATGACGTCGACCCTTCCACAGGTCGGGGTGATCGACACGTGAACCGGGCGTGCGCGACATTGGCGGTGGCCGATGGAACGTGCGGCGAGTCACGCATGGACGTGCTGCATCGCAGCGGTCGAGGCGTAGTCGCGCGCGGTGAGCCCGCTGTCCCCAAAGTCCGCAAAATCAGACGGGGTGGGGCGAATCCCAGTGCGCACGGCGGTTTGCCGGCCTCAAGAACGGCGAGGGGCGCATAACCCGGCCGCCGTTCGTCGGAAATCGCGCAGATCGTCACAAATCGCGCGTCGACCGCTCCGACTATCGCCGGCCAAGGACGCCCTGCGCACGGATGCGGACTCCTCCGGACACCCCCATGACCCGAACCGCTCTTGCCGCAGCGCTGGCGCTGGCGTTTGCCACCGCCGCGTCCGCCACCGAATTCGCCCACCCCGACCACTACGAGTTCGACGCCTCGATCGCGGCGCCGTTCCGCGCGCAGGCCGGGCGGTTCCCGATCCAGCTGCACTTCGACTATCCGGGCGCCGGCGCGCGCACGGCGGCCGCGTGGACGCTGGACGTCGTCGCGCCGGACGGACGCGTCATCGCCAGCGACCGCGGCCTGACCAAGCTCGGCGGCCGCCACGTCGCGGTGCCCTCCTCGTGGAACGGCGGCATGCAGCAGGGCGGCGCGGCACCCGCGGGTTACTACACGCTGCGCCTGCGCGCGGTGCCGACGGTGGTCGACGCCGCCGACACGCGCCCGATCGCGACGCGCATCGACGAAGCCTTCCGCCTGTTCGGCGACGAAGCCGTCGAACAGACCTACGATGTGCAGGTCGGCAACGTCGCACCGGCGCGCATGCCGTCGCTGGTGCCGCTGCGAGTGGGCGCGCAGTCCGCGGTCGCGCCGTCACCGGCTCGCACCAGCGGCGCATCGCAGCCGATGCTCGCGCAGTCCGCGGCAACACCGACGCTGACGGCGCAGGCCGCGCCCGCCACCGGCGGCCTGCCGTACACCGTCTATTACGGCAACCTGCACAGCCAGACCAACCACAGCGACGGCGGGACGCCGCTCGCCTCGTGCAGCGGCGCTGAAAACCCGCAGGCGGGCACCATGGGCCCGACCGACGCCTACACGATGATGCAGAACCAGGCGCACGGCGACTTCCTGCTCACGTCCGAACACAACCACATGTTCGACGGCTCGACCGGCACGAACGCGAGCGCGAACCCCACCACCGCAATCAACCTGTTCAAGAGCGGCCTCAGCGCGGCGAGCAGCTATCGCAGCGCGCATCCCACGTTCCTCGCCCTGTACGGCCTGGAGTGGGGCGTCATCAGCAACGGCGGCCACCTCAACCTGCTCAACGTCGACGCGCTCGCCGAGTGGGAGACGAACTCCTCGGGCCAGCTGATCGGCGAAGTGAACACGCCCAAGAGCGACTACCCGGCGCTGTATTCGACGATGAAGTCGCGCGGCTGGATCGGCATGTTCAACCACCCGGCCACCAGCGGGCAGTTCCTCGTCAACGGCACCGCGCTCGGCTACGACGCGAACGGCGCGCAGGTGATGGTGCTGGCCGAGGTGCTCAACTCGTCGGCGTTCTCGACCAACACCACCGAAACCGAAACGGGGCGCAGCAGTTACCAGTCGGCGTGGAACATCCTGCTCGAGCGCGGCTACCACGTCGCACCCGCGAGCGACCAGGACAACCACTGCGCGAACTGGGGCCTGTCCTTCACCAACCGCACCGGCGTGCTGCTACCGAGCGGTGCCGCGCTCAACACGACCAACTTCTACGACGCGCTGAAGGCGCGCCGCACGTTCGCCACCGAAGACCGCAGCGGCCAGCTCGTGCTGACTGCGAACGGCCACGTGATGGGCGAGACCTTCAACAACAGCGGCGCGCTCACGCTCACCGCGAACTACGCGAGCACCAGTGGGCAGACGGCGCAACGCGTGCAGTTCTTCGAAGGCGTGCCGGGCCGCAACGGGACGGTGACGCAGCTCTACGAGGGCAGCGGCAGCACGACGATCACCCCGGCCAGCGGCGACCACTTCTATTACGTGCAGGTCACGCAGGCGAACGGCCTGCGCCTGTGGTCGGCGCCAGTGTGGGTGACGCAGGGCACGGGCGGCGGCGACACCACTGCACCGACGGTGAGCGCGTCCGAATCCGGCACCAGCGGCACGATCACGCTGTCGGCGACGGCCTCGGACAACGTCGGCGTGTCGAAGGTCGAGTTCTACGTCGACGGTGCGCTCAAAGGCACCGACACCTCGTCGCCATACTCGATGACGCTGAACTCGACGACGCTCACCAACGGCTCGCACACGCTGGTCGCTAAGGCTTACGACGCGGCCGGCAATGTCGGTTCGTCGTCGAGCGTCGCCTTCAGCGTCAGCAACGCCAGCAGCGATACGACGGCACCGACGGTGAGCGCGTCCGAATCCGGCGCCAGCGGCACGATCACGCTGTCCGCAACCGCATCGGACAACGTCGGTGTGTCCAAGGTCGAGTTCTATGTCGACAGCGCGCTCAAGGGCACGGACACCTCGTCGCCGTACTCGGTGACGCTGGACTCCACCACGCTCGCCAACGGCTCGCACACGCTGGTCGCCAAGGCTTATGACGCGGCCGGCAACGTCGGTTCGTCGTCGAGCGTGGCGTTCTCGGTGAGCAACACGACGACCGCGACGGAGCTGCTGCAGAACGGCGGCTTCGAGTCGGGCACGACGGGCTGGTCGGCCAAGGCCGGCAGCATCACCAACGACGCGAGCTATCCCGCTCACTCGGGCAGCTACTACCTGTGGTCGAACGGCTACGGCACGGCCAACACCGAGTACACGTACCAGACGGTCACGATCCCCTCGACCGCGACCACGGTCACGCTGACCTTCTGGCTGCGCGTGGACAGCAACGAGACCACCACGACGACCGCCTACGACACGATGAAGGTGCAGCTGCGCAACTCCAGCAACACCGTGCTGTCGACTCTGGCCACGTACTCCAACCTCAACAAGGGCACGAGCTACGTGCAGAAGACGTTCGATGTGTCGAGCTACCGCGGCCAGACGGTGCGCGTGTACTTCGAAGGCGTCGAGGACTCGAGCGTGATCACCTCGTTCCTGCTCGACGACGTGTCGCTGAAGTCGAAGTAAGACGGTTCGAGTTGCAGTGATCCGACGCCCCGGCTCGTCCGGGGCGTCGTTGTTTTCAGAGCCGGTCGAGGCGCCCGCCGTCGACGCGCACTTCCGCGCCCTGCACGAAGCGCGCATCGTCCGACGCGAGATACGCGACGAGCGCGGCGACATCCTCCGGCTTGCCGATGTCCCGGTCGTCCAGCGTTTCGAGGCCGCTCTTGACGTTCGGATTCTCGCGCAGCATCGGCGTATCGATCGCTCCGGGCAGGATCACGTTCGCGCGGATGCCGCGCGCCTTGCCTTCCAGCACCGTCGAGCGCGTCAGCGACACCAGCGCGGCCTTCGCGGCGGCGTAGTTCGCCACATGCGGCGTGGTTTCCACCGCGTGGATGCTGGAGACGTTGACGATCGCGCCGCCGTCCTTCATGTGCAGGAACGCCTGCTTGGTGAAGAAGAACGCGCCGACCAGATCCACACCGAGCACGCGCAGCCAGTCGTCGCCAGTAAGGTCTTCCAGCGCCTTGAACTGCATCAGCCCGGCGTTGTTGACGATGACGTCGATGCGGCCGAAGCGGTCGAGCACCGACGTCACCGTCGCCTCGACCTGCGCCTCGACGCTCACGTCGCACAGGCTCGCCATGACGTCCGGCGCGCCGGCGTCGTGCACCTGGGGCGCGGCGGCGTCAAGGTTGGCCTGGTTGTAGTCGACCAGCACCACGCGCGCACCTTCGGCGGCGAAGCGTTTGCAGATCGCGAGGCCGATGCCGCTGGCGCCGCCGGTGACCAGCGCCACCCTGTTCTCGAAACGTCGCTCCACGTGTCGCTCCTCAGGTTCCGCTCGTGGCGGCGTTCGCGTCCGCCGTGGCGCGGTCGTCGCGCTTGGCGGCGGCGTTCGCTTGCTGCTCGGCGTCGTGCTCGGTCGCGTAGTCGGCCGGCATGGTCACGGGCACCTGCAGGCAGACGCTGTTGGTCGGCAGCACCTGTTGCCAGTCGGCAATGAGCTGCTTGTAGGCCTGGCCGACCGGCCGGATCTTGCGATCGAGGTCGTACAGGCCGACCTCGAACACGCGACCGTTCGGCTCGCGCAGGGCCGTGTCCCAGTCGATCTGGTCGGTCAGCGAGTACCAGGTGAAACCGACCACCGGCACGCCGTCGTTGCGCACGCGCAGCACGTTGGCCCACTCCTTCCACAGCCAGTTCACCGCCTCGTCGCCGTTCGGCCCCTGGCGGAGATTGGTCTCGGTGTGCATGACCGGCAGCCGGTAGCGGTCGTGGTACTGGCGCGTAATGACGTGGTAGCCGAACACCTCGCCCGATGCGCGCGTGCTGCCGTCGGCGCATACGCGGTGCTCGTTGGTGACGTAGTAGTCGTTCCCCATGATGCAGTTGTGCTTGTACTTGTGTGCCATGAAGAAGTGGTACTCGTCGCGCGTCATTCCGTTGTCCATCAGGTACTCGTACATCTCGGAATTGACACGGCGCCCGTAATTGAGATCCAGCGAGAGGAAGCGGCGCGCATTCATCACTTCCGCAGGCTGGATCGCCGCCGGGTTCTCGGCATGGAAGTACTCGGACGACTCACTCTGGATGAAGATCGCGTCCGGCCGCACCTCGAGGATCGCGCCCATCGCGAGCACGTTCGCCTTGACGATGTTCTTGAGCGCGGTGACGAAGGCCGTGTCGCTCGCGAGCTCCTCGTTCCACCAGCCGTACAGCGCGGAGAACGCCGCGCAGATGTACATCTCGTTGACCGGCGTATAGAGCTGCACCCAGGGGAAGCGACGCGCGAAGTCGCCGGCGTAACGCGCGAACAGGGCAGGGAAGTCGGGGTTCTGGAAATTGCCGATCCAGTCGGGCACGCCGAAATGGCAGAGATCCGTGATCGGCGCGATGTTGCGTCGGCGCAGGTCGGGAAAGGTGATGTCCGCGAACGCCCAGTCGTAGCGGCCGTCGCCCAGCCAGGTCGTGTGGATGGGCGGGCCGTAGCGCAGCACCGGCACGCCGAGGTCCTGCACCAGGTCGAAGTCGAGCGCCCACTTGTCGTAGTGCCCGCACAGCGCCATCTCGTCGACGCGATGCGTGCCGCCGCGAATCGTGGGATAGCTGTTCTCGATGCCGGTGGCGAACAGGAAACTCGGAGGCATGGCGGCGCGCATGGACGGGGCCGTCGCAGGCTAGGCGGGCGGGCGCAGCCGCGGCATGAAAACGCGGCTACGGCCGGATCGACAGGCTCGGCACGTCGCGTGCGCGACGGTGTCCGCCCCAGTCCCGGAGCACACGCATGGCCGCGAACGACACCTCGCCATCGATGGACGAATGCATCGCCCACTGCATCGCCTGCCACGCGCTCTGCGTCGAGACGATGCGCCATTGCCTCGAACTCGGTGGTGAGCACGCGTCGCCCGATCACATCCTGCTGATGGCGACCTGCGCGGACATCTGCCGCACCAGCGCGGACGCGATGCTGCGCGGTGTCGACGTGCACGTGCACACCTGCCGTGCCTGTGCCGAAATCTGCCGGCGCTGCGCCGAGGACTGCGAACGCATGGCCGCCGACGACGCGACGATGCAGCGCTGCGCCGATGCCTGCCGCCGCTGCGCGGAGTCGTGCGCACGCATGGCGGCATGAGGCGGCTATAGTCCGCGTCCCCGCATCGGAGACGCGACTTGGACCTGCCCGAACGCATCGAAAAGGAAACCGGCGAATCGCCGCGCTGGTCGGTGATCTGGCTGCACGGCCTCGGCGCGGACGGCAACGACTTCGCGCCGCTCGTGCCCGAACTGGTGCGTCCGCAGTGGCCGGCGATGCGTTTCGTGTTCCCGCATGCGCCGGTGCAGCCCGTCACCATCAATGGCGGCATGCGCATGCGCTCGTGGTACGACATCGTGAGCTTCGATCTCACGGGTCGCGCGGATGCAAAGGGCGTGGATGAATCGGTCGCGCGCGTCGACGCGCTGATCGCGCAGGAGATCGAACGCGGCGTGCCGGCGTCGCGCATCGTGCTGGCGGGCTTCTCGCAGGGCGGCGCGGTGACGCTCGCCGCGGGCCTGCGTCGCACCGAGCCGCTCGCGGGGCTGGTCGCGCTGTCGACCTACCTGCCGCTGGGCGTCGATGCGCTCGCACGGCTCGACGAGACGCCCGTCGCCGCGCGCAGCCAGCCCGTGTTCGTCGCGCACGGCCGCCAGGACCCCGTCGTGCCGTACGCGGCGGGCGAAGACGCGGCGCGGCGCCTGCGCGCGCTGGGCTTCGCGGTGGACTTCCACGCCTACCCGATGCAGCACCAGGTCTGCCTCGAGGAGATCGACGCCCTGCGCGGGTGGTTCGACCGCATTCTGGCGACGGATTCAGAAAACCGTTGACGCGCACCTTCCACGGACGCTCGGGAACGCTACTATCAGTCCCGGGGGGGTATCGACGGAGGGGTACGTGGATACGCTGAATGTTGTAGTCGCCGAAGACGAGCCGTTGGCTCGCGACCGTCTGCGCGCCCTGCTCGAAGAGCAGCCGGGCGTGTACGTCGTCGCGACGGCGGCCGACGGCACACAGGCGCTGCAGGCGTGCGCCGAACATCATCCGGACCTGGTCCTGCTCGACGTGTCGATGCCGGGCATGGACGGGTTGGAAACCGCGCGCCATCTCGCCGCAAGCGAGCCGCGCCCGGCGGTCATCTTCTGCACGGCGTACGACGCGCATGCGGTGTCGGCGTTCGAAGCCGAAGCGCTGGATTACCTGGTGAAGCCGGTTCGTCCGGAACGTCTCGCGGCCGCGCTCGATCGCGTGCGTCGCCTGACGTCCGTGCGCACCAATGGCGACGGCAGCACGCGCAAGCGCACGCACCTGTGCGCGCGCCTTCGCGGCTCGCTGCGCCTGATCCCGATCGACGACATCCACTACCTCCAAGCGGAGGAGAAGTACGTCGTCGTGCACCACGCGCGGGGCGAGGACCTGATCGAGGAATCGCTGCGCTCGCTGGAGATCGAGTTCGGCGACCGCTTCGTGCGCATCCATCGCAACTGCCTGGTCGCGCGCCACGAGCTGGTCGAACTCAAGCGCAGCCCGGACGGCCATGTGCAGGCGGTGCTGCGCCACGGCCGCCAGCCGCTGGAAGTCAGCCGTCGCTGCGTCGCCTCGCTGCGCGAGCGCCTCGCGCACCTGTGAGCGAGCAGCCCGCGGGCCCGCGCCTGGATCCCGCCGCGGCCGAAGCGGCGGCGGAGCGGCTGATGGCGATGCATCGGCTGCAGCAGGACGCCGACACCTACGCCACGGGCCAGAGCCGCGGCGTCGCGCGGATCTTAATCGTGCTGATCGGTGCGCTCGTCGGCGGTGTCTGCGGCGCGATGATGGGCGCGATGCGGCACCACACGATGGCCGGCGCGTTCCTGCTCGCCCTCGTCGGCGGCATGCTCGCGCTGGTGCAGAGCCGCCCGCGCTGATCACGGCAGCGGTTGGGCGATGACGCCCGATCCGCGACAATGCCGCGATGACTTCGTCCACGACCGGCGTGCTCCGCATCGCCACCCGCAAGAGCCCGCTCGCGCTGTGGCAGACCGAACACGTCGCCGACCGCCTGCGCGCCGCGCATCCCGGCCTCACCGTCGAACTCGTGCCGATGAGCACGCGCGGCGATGAAGTGCTGGATCGTTCGCTGGCGGCGATCGGCGGCAAGGGCCTGTTCCTCAAGGAACTCGAGCTCGCGATGCTGCGCGGCGAGGCCGACTGCGCCGTGCATTCGCTCAAGGACGTGCCGATGGAGCTGGAGCCCGGCTTCACGCTGCCCGCCATCCTCGAGCGCGCCGATTACGCGGACGCGTTCGTGAGCAACCGCTACGCGAATCTCGACGAACTGCCCGAGCGCGGGGTGGTGGGCACGTCGTCGCTGCGTCGGCAGGCTCAGCTGCGCGCACGTCGCCCCGACCTCGTGCTGCGCGACCTGCGCGGCAACGTCAACACGCGACTCGCCAAGCTCGACGCCGGCGACTACGACGCGATCGTGCTCGCCTGCGCCGGCCTGCAGCGCCTCGGTTTCGACGATCGCATTCGCGCACGTCTCGCGGCGCCGGAGTGGTTGCCGGCACCGGCGCAGGGCGCGATCGCGATCGAATGCCGCAGAAAGGATGTCGCGACGATCGCGCTGTTCGATGCGTTGAACTGCGCCACCCCGCGCGCCTGCGTCGAGGCCGAGCGCGCGATGAATCGCGCGCTGCACGGCAGCTGCCATGTGCCGGTCGCCGCGTTTGCGACGCTCGATGGGACGCGCATGCATCTCGAAGGGCTGGTGGGGTCCGCGGTCGACGGCCGCCATGTGCGTGCGTCCGCGGACGGCGGCATCGATACGCCCGACGCGCTCGGCGAACTCGTCGCGCGCGAACTGCTGGCGCATGGCGCGTCGGAACTGATCGCCGCGTCGTCCGAGCCGGATACCGGGCCGTTCGTGTCCTGAAGTGGTGTCCGGTCGACTCGGACCGGATTTACCTCAGCCTGCCGCGAGCAGGTTCGCGTCGCGGATGAGCCGCCAGGCGCCGTCGGCGCCACGCCGGAACACCGACATCGCATAGCCGCCGCGTTCGTTCGCCCCGCCGCCATCGAGCGGTTCGATGCGGACCGACAGCCGCGTGACGGTGAACGCGAGATCGCCCGACACCTGCACCTCGCGCACGTCGCCGCTCGAGCGCAGGCGATGCGTCTTCAGCAGGCCGCGCAGGCCGTCCTCGAACGCGCGCCCGCCCTGCATCGGCTCGCGGCCGGGGACGAGGAATTCGGCGTCCTCCGCCATCAGCGACAGCACCGTGTCGACATCGCCGGCGGCCGTCGCGTCGTGCCATCTCTGGATCAGCGCGCGGATCGCCTGTTCGTCGGTCGTCATCGCGGACCTCCCTGCGGGATTCAGTAGTACTGCGACACCAGGTGGCGGGCTTCCGCGAAGAACAGCCAGCGCTCGACGAACGCGCCGACGAGCACCGACATCGTCGCGATGACCAGCAGCGTCGGCGCTGCGGCGGGAACGACCCACGTCGCGGCCAGCGCGAGCGCGGGCAGGGTGGCGAACGCGATCAGCGCGAACGCACGCAGGCGCGAGGCATGCTTGCGCGCGAGCACGAACACCATCTCGCGCGTCACGAAGTTGCCTTCGGTGTGTGGGCGCTCGAACACGCGGACCTCGCGCGCCGGCAGGCCGATGGCCTCGCCGCGGGTGACGGGGAGCGGCGTCGTATCGATCGCGGACCAGTAGCGCGCCTTGAGCAGTGCGAGCGCGCCGAGGCCGACGATCGTCAGCAGGAGCGTCGCACGCGATGGCGTCGCGCCGAAAACCGCGCGCAGCGTCAGGAATGCGACTCCGCCAGAGACGAGGGCGAACAGCAGGTAGACCGCGGGCACGCTGCGATGCGTCCACGCCGGGATCGGCTTGAGCGACGCGTAGATCATCGACGTGCAATAGACGGTCGCAAGCGCGCCGACCGCGAGCAGCACGGCGGCGACGGCGAGCACGATGCCACTGGTGAGCGACGGACCACCGAGGTCGATCGCGAGAAAGCGCGGCAGGAACGCGGCGATGAGCAGCAGCGCGGGTACGAACGTCGCGAGCGACACCACGCCTTCGCGCGACAGCCACGACGTGCGCCACTGCGAGAACGCGCGCCAGGCCCGCAGCGGCTTGCCGAGGTGGCCGACGGAGCACAGCAGGCCGATCGTCGACATCAGCACGCCCAGCACGAGCGCCGACAGCAGCGCACGCGGCGAGGTGCCGATCAGTGCCGCAATGCCGCTCCATGCGAGCAGCCCATAGCCAAGGCCGGAGAGCGTGGTGAAAAAGATGACGGACAGGGCGGGATGCATGCGGTCCTCAGCGCGACAGCACGCGGTCGAGCCAGCGCAGCACGGGCGGCAGTGCCTTCGTGTCGAGCGCTTCCTCGGTGACCGTCGCCGTCGTCGCACCACGACGCGGTCGCGGCGGCAGGTACTTGTTGGTCGGCTTGTAGCCTAGCGATGCCATCAGATCGACGCCGCCGCGCTCGGCGACCAGCTTCGACACCTTGGACTCGGGATCGGCGAGGTCGCCGAAGTGGCGCGCGCGGGTCGGGCAGGCCTGCACGCAGGCCGGCTGGCGCTCGGCTTCCGGCAGGTTCTCGTTGTAGATGCGGTCGATGCAGAGCGTGCACTTCTTCATGACGCCCTCGACGCTGCTGTACTCGCGCGCGCCGTAGGGGCAGGCCCACGAGCACAGCTTGCAGCCGATGCACTTGCTCTCGTCCACCAGCACGATGCCGTCCTCGGCGCGCTTGTAGCTCGCGCCGGTCGGGCAGACGGTGACGCAGGCCGGTTCCTCGCAGTGCAGGCAGGAGCGCGGGAAGTGCAGCGTCATCGCCGGTTGCGCGGCTTCGGCGGCGATTGACATGGAACCGCAGGCCGAGCCGCGCTTTGCGACCGTCGCGTCCGGACTGTCCGCTTGCGCCGGCTGCGCGCGTGCCGCGTCGAGGCCGACACTCCGGTCGAAATCACCGAGATGCCCCGCATCACGCATCGACGTATCGGACTCCGACGGCGCGGAAATCGGCGCATCGTCGACCAGCACCGCCGCCAGCTCGTAGCTGTGCACGCGGTTGAACCACACGCCGGTCGGCTTCTCGCCGTAGGGCTTCTCGTCCGGCAGCGGCGCGGCGAATCCGCCTGCGTTCCATTCCTTGCAGCTCACCGCGCAGGCGTGGCAGCCGACGCAGGTGTCGAGGTCGATGACCAGCCCGAGCTTCTTCGGCGTCGGCGGCGGCAGCATCGTCACCGGCGACGCCCTCCGCGCGCGAGCGCGACGCCAACGATGAAGATCGCGAGCGGAATCAGGAGGCTCGGCGCGATCGCCGTCAGCACGCCGCCCATGTCGCGTGCTTCCGACACGTCGCCGAACGGCTCGATCACGCCGTAGCCGAGCAGGATGATGAGCAGGAAGCCGAGCGCGATGAGCGCGTAGCCGATGATCTTTCGCGGCGTCATGAGGCCTCGCGGGTGTCGCGTTCGCGACGGAAATCGGCGCCGTAGCGCAGTGGCGCGTCGTCGACGCGGCCGTGCGGCAGCGGTGCGAACTGCGGATGCGACTGCGCGTCGTGCGACGCGGACGGCGCGATGCGCACGCGCAGGTCGAACCACGCGGCCTGGCCGGTCACGGGATCGGCGTTCGCGTAGTCGCCCCTGGGCGTGATGTCGGAGATCAGGTGGTTGAGCAGGAAGCCCTTGGTCGCTTCCGGCGCGTCCTTCGGCAGCTTCCACGCACCACGACGCTTGCCGATCGCGTTCCACGTCCACACGGTATCGGGCTGCACGTTCGATGCGGTGCGCGCCTGCACGGTGATCGTGCCGTGGTGCGACGTCACGTCGATCCAGTCCTCATCGCCGATGCCATGGCGTTTCGCCGTGTCGGGATGCAGGTAGAGATAGTTGCGCGTGGCGATCTGCCGCAGCCAGGCGTTCTGCGAATGCCAGGCGTGGTACATGAACATCGGGCGCTGCGTGATCGCGCTGAGCGGGAAGTCGCGCGACGCCGCATCGCCGAGCTGCGCGTGCTCGAACGGCTCGTACCAGATCGGCAAGGGATCAAAGTAGGTGGCGACGCGCTCGCGGTGCTCCGGCGGCGGCACGTTCGCGCCATGGCCCTGCGCGGCGAGGCGGAACTTCTGCAGCGTCTCCGAGTAGAGCTGCTGCACGATCGGCGCGCCACCGCCGAGGAAGCCCATCTGCTGCGCCCAGTCGAGATAGCCGCGGTTGGCCATCTTGTAATAGCGCGCGTGCTCGGGGATCTCGCTCCGCCAGAAACCGCCGTTGGCGATGTAGGTGTCGAGCTGCGCGGGATTCGGCGCACCTTTCGCTTCCTGCGAACCGTCGGCGCCGCGCCAACCGGCGAGCAGACCCACACCCGGCGCGCGTTCGTGGCGGACGATGTAGTCGGCGTAGTCGCGGTACTTCGCCGTGCCGTCCTCGTTGACGAGGCCCGGGAAGCCGAGCCGCGCGCCGAGATCGATCAGCACGCTCTGGAAGCCGCGGATGTCGCGCGGACGGCCCTGCGCATCAGGCTGCGTCGCCGGATCGAACAGTGGATGGCGGATCGCATCGGCCGCGCCGTCGGCGTCGGAGATCGGGCGATCGAGCAGCGAGATCGAATCGAAGCGCTCGAGATACGTCGGATCAGGGAACACGAGGTCGGCGTAGGCGACCATCTCCGACGAGAACGCATCGCAGTAGATGATGCGCGGGATGCGGTACTCGCCGTTCTCATCCTTGTCGGTGAGCCAGCCGATGGTCTCGGCGGTGTTCATCGACGAGTTCCAGCTCATGTTCGCCATGAACATCATGAGCGTGTCGATCCTGTACGGATCGCGCGCCCAGGCGTTGCGGATGACGGTGTGCATCATCCCGTGCGCGGCGAGCGGGTAGCTCCACGAGAACGCGTGGTCGATACGGCGCGGCTGGCCGTGTTCGTCGACGACGAGATCCTCCGGGCCGTGCACGAAACCGAGCGGCGCGGCGTCGAGCACGCCGTTCGCCTGCCGCGCGCGCCCGGGCCGGTTCGGCGGCGGGATCGGTTTCGGAAACGGCGGCTGGTAGCGGAACGAGCCGGGCGTATCGACTGCGCCGAGCAGCAGCTGCAGTACGTGCAGCGCGCGGCAGGTGTGGAAGCCATTGCTATGCGCGCTGATGCCGCGCATGGCGTGCATCGACACGGGGCGGCCGACCATCTCGGCGTGTTCGCGGCCCCATGCATCCGTCCATTGCACCGGCAGACGGATCTCGTGGTCGAACGCGTTCTCCGCGAGCTCGCGCGCGATGCGACGGATCGTGTCGGCGGGGATGCCGCAGCGTTCGCTGACCGCATCCGGCGAATACTGCGGATCGAGATAGCGCTCGGCGAGCAGTTGGAACGACGGCACGGCGATGCGGCCGTCGGCCAGCGTGTATTCGCCGACGACCGCGGGCTGCACATCGATCGAATTCGCGTCGACCGGCACACCGCTCGAACGATCGAAACACAGCGGACGACCTTCGCCATCGCGCGCGAACAGACCGTCATCCGCGGCACCCGGATCGCGGATCACCAGCCAGTGCGCGTTCGTGTAGCGCACGAGGTAGTCGAGGTCGATGCGGTCGGTGCGCAGCAGCTCGTGGATCAGCGCGAACGCGAACAGGCCGTCGGTGCCGGGGCGGATGCCGATCCACTCGTCCGCTATCGCGCCGTAGCCGGTGCGCACAGGATTGACCGACACGATCTTCGCGCCGCGCGCCTTCAGGTGGCCGAGGCCGAGCTTGATCGGGTTGGAGTCGTGGTCTTCGGCGACGCCCCAGAGCATCAGGTAGCGCGTGCGTTCCCAGTCCGGTTCGCCGAATTCCCAGAAGCTGCCGCCCAGCGTGTAGAGCCCGCCCGCGGCCATGTTCACCGAGCAGAAGCCGCCGTGTGCGGCGTAGTTCACCGTGCCGAACTGCTGCGCCCACCAGCCGGTCAGCGCCTGCGATTGGTCGCGGCCGGTGAAGAAGGCCAGCTCGTCCGGATTGCGCTCGCGGATCGGCTTGAGCCAGGACGTCGCGAGGTCGAGCGCCTCGTCCCAGCTGATCTCCTCGAACTCGCCCTTGCCGCGCTCGCCGACGCGCTTGAGCGGCCGGGAGAGCCGGGCGGGGGAGTAGTGCTGCATGATCCCGGCGGAGCCCTTGGCGCAGAGGACGCCCTTGTTGACCGGGTGCTCGGGGTTGCCCTGGATGTACCGGATCCGACCGCCCTGCAGCCAGACCTTGATACCGCAGCGGCAGGCGCACATGTAGCAGGTGGTGGTGCGGACCTCGTCACCCGGTGTCGGGGAGGTGTCGATCACCGGTTCGGAAGGGCCGCGCATCGCGCCATTGTGCCCGACGGGGGCGCCGTCCCGTGCCGCTTCCGGCCTTTCACGATGCTGCGTCCAGCGCGCGGCCACACTGCCGCTCCCCCTCCCGCCCCTAGCCGCTGACCTGCGCGGGGTGCCATCCTTAGTCGCAGCCGGCTCCGAGATTGATCCCTGATGGAACGCATCGAACGCATCCACGCCCTGCACCGCATCCTGAGCGCCTCGCGCTATCCGGTGACGGTGCAGCGCCTGCAGGAAGAGCTGCAGTGCTCGCGCGCGACGGTCTACCGCGACCTCGCCTACCTGCGCGACTACCTGATGGCGCCCGTCGTCGGTAACGGCGAGGCCGGCTTCCGCTACGACCACAGCGACGGCACGCGCTTCGAGCTGCCGGGCCTGTGGCTGTCGTCCGAAGAACTCTATTCACTGCTCGCCGCCCAGCAGTTGCTGGTGCGCTCGGGTGGCGGCGTGCTGTCGAACGCGCTGGCGCCGCTGCAGCAGCGCATCGAGAAACTGCTCGGCGAGCATGCGGGCGGCCGTCGCGTGCCGGTCGAGCGCGTGCGCGTCATTCCGCATCGCCGCCGTCGCCTCGACGAAGCGAGCTTCCGCAACGTCGCCACCGCGGTGCTCGACCGTCGCCAGCTGGTGTTCGATTACCGCGCACGTTCGACCGACGAGAAGACCCGTCGCACCGTCTCCCCGCAGCGCCTCACGCACTACCGCGAGAACTGGTACCTCGACGCCTGGGACCACGAGCGCGAAGCGCTGCGCAGTTTCGCCGTCGACCGCGTGCAGAGCGCCAAGGTGTCCGACGAGCCGGCGAAAGACGTGCCGGACGAGGAGCTGGATCGCCAGCTGTCGTCGAGCTACGGCATCTTCAGCGGTGCGCCCAAGGGCTGGGCGACGATCCTGTTCTCGCCGAAGTCCGCGCGCTGGGTCGCCGACGAGCACTGGCATTCGCAGCAGCAGGGCCGGTTCCTGCCGGACGGGCGCTACGAGCTCAAGGTGCCGTACAGCACCGAACGCGAGCTGCTGATGGACGTCATGCATTACGGCGCTGATGCCGAGATCGTGGAACCTGCCGCGCTGCGCCAGCAGGCGATCACGCACCTCGAACTCTCGCTGGGCAAGTACGGGCGCTGAGCGACGCCATCGTCTGTCGATCGGCCGTTCGTCCGGCCAAGCGGTGGCATCGCAGCCCGTGAGATGAGCGGCCGCGATGGTGGACCCCTGTCCACCACCGACCGCCGTCATGTCGACCGAAGCCCGCGCTCCGCTGTCCGTTCTCGACGAAATTCTCTGCACCGTGCTCGCAGTCGGCACGGTGCTGGTCGTGCTGTTGCCGGCAGCGCGGGGCGACTCGGCGCTGGGGTGGCTGCCGATGTGGCTGATCGGCATGCCGGCGGTCGCGTGGTGGGCGTTGCACGGATTCGCGATGCCGCGTCGTGCGGTCGAGGGCGCGCCGGTGCCCGTCGCGGTGACGTCGCGACGCACGGCTCCGCAGGCGCGTCGTCGCGTGCGTCCTGCGCATCGCGTCGAGGTTCGCCGCGCGGCGTGACCGTCGTGCGCCGGCGAGGTCCGGCGGCTGTGCTAGCGTCCGGGCTTTCCCGAACCGCCCGACGCGATGACACGACGTACGACCGGAGTCCTTCTCGCCACCGTACTGGCCACCGCGGGCGCCGCGAGCGCGCAGGAGGCCGCCGTGCAGCAAACCCCCGATCCCTACCTCTGGCTCGAAGACGTCACCGGCGACCGCGCGCTCGCCTGGGTGCGCGAGCACAACGCCAAGACCGAAGCCGAACTCGCGACGACGACGCGCTTCCAGTCGCTCGAGACGCAGATCCGCGCGATCCTCGATTCGGACGCGAAGATTCCGGCGGTCGAGAAGATCGGCCCGTACTACTACAACTTCTGGAAGGACGCGCAGCACGAACGCGGCGTCTGGCGTCGCACCACGCTCGAGGAATACCGCAAGCCGCATCCGCAGTGGGAGACGGTGCTCGACGTCGACGCGCTCAATGCGAAGGAAAACGCGAAGTGGGTCTTCCACGGCGCGAACTGCCTCAAGCCGGACTACGTGCGCTGCCTCGTCGCGCTGTCGAACGGCGGCGCCGATGCGGACGTCACGCGCGAGTTCGATCTGTCCACGAAGTCGTTCGTCGACGGCGGCTTTTTCCGCCCCGAAGCCAAGGGCGGCCTCGACTGGATCGACCGCGACCACGTCTACGTCTACACCGACTTCGGCCCGGGCTCGATGACGCCGTCGGGCTACCCGCGCATCGCCAAGGAGTGGACGCGCGGCACGCCGCTGGCGTCGGCGAAGACGGTGTACGAAGGCACCAACGACGACATGTACATCGCGGCGCTGCACGACAGCACGCCGGGCTTCGAGCGCGACTTCGTCAGCCGCACGATCGCCTTCTACAACGACGAACTCTTCCTGCGCGGCAAGGACGGAACGCTCACGAAGATCGACGCGCCGAACTCCGCGCAGAAGAGCGTGCACCGCGAATGGCTGACGCTCGAACTGCGCGAGCCGTACACGGTCAACGGCAAGACCTACGCGGCCGGCAGCCTGCTCGCCACGAAGTTCGACGACTTCATGGCCGGCAAGCGCGACTTCGAGGTGCTGTTCGCGCCCGATGAGCACAGCTCGCTCGCGAGCGCGACGTGGACGCGCCATCACCTCGTGCTCAACGTGCTCGAGGACGTCAAGAACCGCCTGAGCGTGCTGACACCGACCGCGAACGGCTGGTCGCGCACGCCGTTCACCGGCGCGCCCGCGTTCGGCACGCTCGGCGTCACCGCGGTCGATCCGGACGAGAGCGATGCGGTGTGGCTGACGGCGACGGACTACCTCACGCCGACCACGCTCTCGCTCGCCACCGTCGGCCAGCAGCCTGAAGTGCTGAAGACGATGCCGACGTTCTTCGACGCGACGAAGGACGTGATCGAACAGCACTTCGCGACGTCGAAGGACGGCACGAAAGTCCCGTACTTCATCGTCCGTCCGAAGGACCTGAAGCTCGATGGCACGACGCCGACGCTGCTCTACGGCTACGGCGGCTTCGAGATCTCGCTGACGCCCGCGTATTCCGGCGGCGTCGGCAAGGGCTGGCTGGAGCAGGGCGGCGTCTACGTCGTCGCCAACATCCGCGGCGGCGGCGAGTACGGCCCGCGCTGGCACCAGGCCGCGCTTAAGGCCAATCGCCACAAGGCGTACGAGGATTTCGCGGCGGTCGCGCAGGACCTGATCGCACGCAAGATCACGTCGCCCAAGCACCTCGGCATCCAGGGCGGCAGCAACGGCGGCCTGCTGATGGGCAACATGCTCACGCAGTATCCGGAGCTGTTCGGCGCCGTCGTCGTACAGGTGCCGCTGCTCGACATGAAGCGCTACAGCCACCTGCTGGCGGGTGCGTCGTGGATGGCGGAGTACGGCGACCCCGACACGTCGGACTGGGACTTCATCCAGCACTTCTCGCCGTACCACCTGTTCGACCCGGCGAAGACGTATCCGCCCACGCTGTTCATGACCTCCACGCGCGACGACCGCGTGCATCCGGCGCATGCGCGCAAGATGGCCGCGAAGATGCTCGATGCCGGCAAGAACGTGCGCTACTACGAGAACATCGAAGGCGGCCACGGCGGTGCGGCGGACAATGCGCAGCTCGCGCACATGAACGCGCTGGCCTATACGTTCCTGTGGTCGACGCTGGGCGGCAAGTGATCGTCGCCCGCGCAATGGGATGACCGAACGGCCGCCTCCGGGCGGCCTTGTCTTTTTCTTGCCGAAAGGAATCGCACAATGCGCACCTTCCTGACGCTCCTCACGCTCGCGCTGATGACCACCACTTCGAACGCCGCCAACCTCCCGACGCCGCCCGACGTCGCCAAGAAGCCGCACACCGTCAAGGCGCCGTTCGGCGCCGAGCGCAGCGACGAGTACTACTGGCTTCGCGACGACACGCGAAAGAATCCGGAAATGCTGGCGTACCTCAACGCGGAGAACGCCTACGTCGACGCGTACATGCAGCGCCTGAAGCCGGTCGAGGATCGCCTGTACGATGAGATCGTCGGCCGCATCAAGCAGGACGACAGCTCGGTGCCGTTCCGTCACAAGGGCTACTGGTACTACTCGCGCTTCGAGGCCGGCAAGGACTACCCGGTACATGCGCGACGCCGCGATGCGCAGGGCGTCGATGCCGCGTCGATCCAGAAGGCCAATGATGCCGGCGACTTCAAGGACGAGCAGGTGCTGCTCGACGTCAACGCGCTCGCGTCCGGCAAGGACTACTACAGCGTCGGCGTCTACGAGGTCAGCGAGGACAACCGCCTGCTCGCGTATGCGGACGATGCCGTCGGCCGCCGCCAGTACGTCATCCGCTTCAAGAACCTCGAAACGGGCGAGATCTATCCCGAGGCCATCGAAGGCGCGTCGCCCGACATCGTCTGGGCCGACGACAGCCGCACGATCTTCTACATCGAGAACGATCCGGAAACGCTGCTGACCAAGCGCGTCAAGAAGCACGTGCTCGGCACGCCCGTCGCGCAGGACCCGGTCGTCTACGAGGAAGAGGACGACAGCTTCTACATGGGCCTCGATCGCACGCGCGACGACAAGTTCATCTGCATCTCGATGAGCAGCACGGTGTCCGACGAAATGCGTTGCGCGCCGGCCGCGGACCCGAAGGAGTTCTTCGTGTTCGCGCCGCGCGAGCGCGACGTCGAATACAGCGCCGATCATTACGCAGGTCGCTGGGTGATCCGCACCAACGAGGCGGGCGCGAAGAACTTCAAGCTCATGACCGCGCCCAGCGAGGCCCGCTCGCGCAAGGAATGGAAGGAGTGGATCGCGACTAGCGACGATGTCTTCATCGACGACTTCGAGCTGTTCCGCGATTTCACCGCCATCGCCGAGCGCTCCAACGGTCTCGAACGCCTGCGGGTGCTCAAGGCCGACGGCTCGCAGGAGTACGTCAAGGCCGACGAGCCGGCGTACAGCATGGGCCTGTCGACCAACGCCGAGCCCGAGACCGACTGGCTGCGCTACACCTACACCTCGCTCACTACGCCGGCGACGACGTACGAGGTCAACACCCGCACCGGCGAGCGCAACCTGCTCAAGCAGCAGCCGGTGATCGGTTACGACGCGTCGAAGTACGTCACCGAGCGCGTCTGGGCGACGGCGCGCGACGGCACGAAGATCCCAGTGTCGCTGGTCTACAAGAAGGGCTTCAAGAAGGACGGGACCGCCGCGCTGTTGCAGTACGGCTATGGCAGCTACGGCGCGTCGATGGATCCGGGCTTCAACCTGCCAGTGGTGAGCCTGCTCGATCGCGGCGTGGTGTATGCGATCGCGCACATCCGCGGCGGCGAGGAGATGGGGCGTCGCTGGTACGAAGCCGGCAAGCTGTTCAACAAGAAGAACACCTTCACCGACTTCATCGACGTCACCGACGACCTGGTGAAGCAGGGCTATGCCGCGAAGGATCGCGTTGCCGCATACGGCGGCAGCGCGGGTGGCCTGCTGATGGGCGCGATCTCGAACATGGCGCCCGACAAGTACCGCCTGATTCTGTCGCAGGTGCCGTTCGTGGACGTGGTGACGACGATGCTCGATCCCACCATCCCGCTCACGACCAACGAATACGACGAGTGGGGCAACCCGGAGAAGAAGGACTTCTACGACTACATGCTGTCGTATTCGCCGTACGACAACCTGTCGAAGCAGGCCTATCCGGCGATGTTCGTCGGCACGGGTCTCTGGGATTCGCAGGTGCAGTACTGGGAGCCGGCGAAGTACGTGGCGCGCCTGCGCGATCTTGATACGTCGAACAACCCGATCCTGTTCCGCACCAACATGGACGCGGGCCACGGTGGCAAGTCGGGGCGTTTCCGCCGTTATCGCGAACTCGCCGAGATGTACGCGTTCGCGCTCGACCAGCTCCACGTGGCCGATACCGCAACGCCGTTGAAGTGACGCCGGCGCGCCGCGTTCGCTGCGCGGCGCGACGAAGGCCGAGTCGTCTCACGGGCCGCATCCGGATGGCTTCGCGCCGCGTACGCGCGCGGGGCCTGGTCCCACGCGTATCTCCGACGTGCGGTCACCGCCGCGATCCACGCGATGGCAGGGTGGCGACACCGCCGGCGCCCGCCCGGCGCGCGGAGTGCGCGATGTCGAACGTGTCCTGGCGTCCCCTCGTGCTCGGCGGCCTGCTCGCCGGCCTGCTCGACCTCACCTTCGCCTTTTGCTTCGCCGGTGCCTACGGCAAGAGCCCGGTCTTCGTGATGCAGACCATCGCGAGCGGCTGGCTCGGCAATGCGGCCTACGACGGCGGCACCGCGACCGCCGCGCTCGGCTTCGTCTCGCACTTCGCCCTCGCGCTGCTGTGGGCCGTCCTGTTCCTGCTCGCGGCGCGGCGCATGCCCGCGCTGGTCGCGCATCCGGTGGTCGCCGGCATCGCGTTCGGCGTCGTGGTGTTCCTGGTGATGCGCCTCGCGGTGCTGCCACTCTCGGCGTATCCCCGCCCGGTGGTGTTCAAGCCGCTGTCGACGGTGCTCGATCTGGCGTCGCACACGCTGCTGTTCGGCGTGCCGATCGCGATCGGGGCACGGCATGCGCTGCGCGGCGGGCGGATGGTCGGTGCCACTGCGACCGCGTGAGCGCGGGGCCGTCGCGGCCTCGCGCTACACTCGCCGCATGAAGCCCCGAATCCTCGTCGTCGCCCTCCTGTCCCTCGGTCTCGCCGCCTGCGGCAACAAGGGTCCGCTCGTGCTCCCGACCGCGCCGCCGCCGGAACAGGCGCCGCCCGTGGAATCGCCGCCGGCCACGCCGCCGACGCCCGAAACGCTGAACGACCAGCAGAGCGCGACCCCGCCCGAGGGCGACGCCAGCGACGCCGGCAACACCACACCGCCGCCGTCGAGCCCGCCGCCGACGCCGTAAGGCCATGCGCTTCACCAAGATGCACGGCGCGGGCAACGACTTCGTCGTGCTCGACCTGCGCGACGGCCGCGATGCGCCGTCGCCGGCGCTGTGCCGCGCGCTCGCCGACCGCCACACCGGCGTCGGCTGCGACCAGATCCTGACGATCGAACGCGCCGACGACGCGTCCGTCGTCGCGCGCTACGGCATCTTCAACGCCGACGGCAGCCGCGCCGGCCAGTGCGGCAACGGCGCGCGCTGCGTCGCCGCGTGGTTGCGTCGCGATGCGGCGTCCCGCGGCTCGTCGCTGCCGGAGCGTTTCGACGTCACCAGCCCCGCCGGTCGCCATGCCGTCGAGTTCATCGGCGACGATCGCGTGCGCCTCGACATGGGCCGGCCGCGCTTCGCGCCCGCCGACGTGCCGCTCGCCGGCTTCGACGCTGCGGACGAGTACGTGTTGCGCGTCGACGATCGCGACGTGCGCTTTTCCGCCGCGTCGATGGGCAACCCGCATGCGGTGATCCGCGTCGACGACGTCGACATCGCGCCGGTCGACACGCTCGGGCCCGCCGTGCAGCGCGATCCCGCGTTCCCCGATTCCGTGAACGTCGGTTTCGTGCAGGTCGTCGATCGCGGCCACCTGCGCCTGCGCGTTTACGAGCGCGGCGTCGGTGAAACGCTCGCCTGCGGCAGCGGCGCCTGCGCGGCCGCGGTGACCGCGATGCGACGCGGCTGGGTCGAGCGCGCTGTCGACGTCGCGCTGCCCGGCGGCACGCTGCGCATCGAATGGCCGTCGGACGACGGGAGCGTCGCGATGACCGGCCCGGCCGCATTCGTTTTCGAAGGAGATTGGCTCGAATGACCGACAGCACCGAAAAGCTCGGCGCGCACGAAGTCGCGACGTGGCTGCGGCGGCATCCCGAATTCCTGCGGCAGTTCCCGGACCTGGCCGCGTCGCTCGTCGTCCCGCGCGAATCGGGCCCGGCCGCGTCGCTGGCGAGCTACCAGCTCGAAGTGCTGCGCGAGAAGAACCGCGAACTCACGCGTCGCCTGCAGGAGCTGTTCGCGAACGCGCAGGAGAACGAACGCCTGTCCGTGCGCATCCACCAGCTCACGATCGCGCTGATGCGCCAAGGCACTGCGATGGACACGCTGCGCGCGATGGCGGCGTCGCTCGCGGAAGACTTCAGCGGCGACCTCTTGCGCATCGTGCTGCTCAAGCCCATCGACGGCATCGAGCCGGCGGACTGGCTGGACGTCATCGGCCCCGGCGACCTGCGCTTCAAGCCGTTCGCGGATTTCCTCGCGGGCGACGAGCCGCTGTGCGGCCGCCTGCAGCCGGCCAAGCAGGACGTGCTCTACGGCGATCGCACCGACGACGCGCAGTCCACCGCGCTGTTCTCGGCGCAGGGCCTCGCGATGGTCGCGGTCGGCAGCCGCGATCCGAACCGTTTCTATCCCGGCATGGGCACGCTGTTCCTGCGCATGATGGGCGAGTCGCTGGGCGCGGCGCTGTCGAGGTATGTCGACTGACGTCGCCACCGCGGACGTCGCCACGCCGGCGTCCGTCGAGGCGTTCCTCGCGCATCTCGCGGGCGAACGCCAGGTGTCCGCGCACACGCTCGACGCATACCGACGCGATCTTGCATCGCTGACCGGCTGGTCGACCGCGAAGAGTCTCGCCATCGAGTCGCTCGACGGCGAACACCTGCGCGCCTTCATCGCCGACGAGCACCGTCGCGGCTGTTCGCCGAAGACGCTACAGCGTCGACTCTCGGCGTGTCGCAGCTTCTACGGCTGGATGCTGCGCCACGGTCGCATCGCCGCGAATCCCGTCGCCGGCCTGCGCGCGCCCAAAGCGCCGCGCAAGCTGCCGCGCGTGCTCGATCCGGACGAAGCGAAGACGCTGGTCGAAACGCCGGTCGACGCGCCGCTGGGCCTGCGCGATCGCGCGCTGCTCGAACTGTTCTATTCGTCCGGCCTGCGCCTGTCGGAACTCTGCGGCCTGCGCTGGTCGCAGATCGATCTCGACGACGGCCTCGTCACCGTGCACGGCAAGGGCCGCCGCGAACGCACCGTGCCGGTCGGCTCGCATGCGCGCGCCGCGCTGGCCGATTGGCGCGCCTCGACCGGTGCGAAGAACGACGACCCCGTCTTTCCCGGACGCGGCAATGCGTCGATCACGCCGCGCGCGGTGCAACTGCGCGTGCGCCAGCTCGCCGAACGGCAGGGCCTGTTCAAGCAGGTGCACCCGCACATGCTGCGGCACTCGTTCGCCAGCCACATCCTCGAATCGTCCGGCGACCTGCGTGGCGTGCAGGAGCTGCTCGGCCATGCCGACCTGTCGACGACGCAGATCTACACGCACCTCGACTACCAGCACCTCGCCAAGGTCTACGACGCCGCGCACCCGCGCGCGCGACGCAAGCGCTGATCGCGTCAGGCGCCGGCCGCTCGTCCGAAGAGCGGCGTGAGCGCGCGGTTCCGGGACCTCCGGCATAGGCAGACAGCCCGCCCGACCGCGATGCTCGGACATCCCCCAATGGAAGTGGTGCCATGCCGCGTTCCCGTCTTTCGCTCGTCCTCCTCGTCGCTGCCGGCACCGCGTCCGCCGGCTCGCTGCACGGCATCCTTCCGCAGGACATCAACCGCGACGCCAACGCCTGCACCGACTTCTTCGATTTCGCGAACGGAGCATGGCGCAAGCAGCATCCGATCCCGAGCTACATGGATCGATGGAGCCGGCGCTGGGAGTCCGGCGAGGTCAACAAGGAGCACGTGCGCGACATCCTTACCGAGGTGTCGGCGAAGACGGACTGGCCGCAGGGCAGCGCGCAGCAGCTCTCGGGCGACTACTACGCCGCCTGCATGGACGAGCATGCGATCGACGCGCGCGGCATGGCGCCCGCGCAGAAGCTGCTCGACGACGTGAGCGGCATGAAGAGCCGCGCCGACGTGCAGCGCGTGATCGGCCACCTCAACGACGTCGGCATCGCCGCGCCGTTCGCCCTCAACTCCGGGCAGGACCTGCACAACCCGACGCAGGTGGTGGCACAGATCGGCGCGGCCGGCATCGGCATGCCCGACCGCGACTACTACCTCAAGCCCGACGCACGCTTCGTCGAAGCGCGCGCGAAATATCTCGAGCATGTCGCGAAGATGTTCGAACTCGCCGGCGCGAAGCCGAACGTCGCCAAGGCGAACGCGGCCACGGTATTCGCGTTCGAGAAGCGGCTCGCCGAAGCCTCGCTCGACAACGTGGCGCTGCGCGATCCCAAGCAGCAGGACCACACGATGACGTTCGCGCAGCTGCAGGCGCTCGCGCCGGCCTTCGACTGGGGCGCGTATTTCGACGCCGCGCGCATCCCGCGCGCCGACCTCAACGTCACCCAGCCGCGTTTCGTGCAGCAGTTCAACCGCGAACTCGCGTCGACGCCCGTCGACCAGTGGCGCACCTACCTGCGCTGGCAGGTGCTTAATGCGTCCGCCGACACGCTGCCGACACCCTTCGTCGCCCAGAACTTCGCCTTCTACGGCAAGTACCTGAGCGGCGCGACCGAGATGAAACCTCGCTGGAAGCGCTGCGCGGAGGATACCGACGCGCTGCTCGGGGATGCGCTCGGCCATGCCTACGTCGAGAAGTACTTCCCGCCGGAAGCCAAGGCGCGCATGCAGGACATGGTCAAGAACATCCTGCTCGCCATGCACGACACCATCGACGGGCTCGCATGGATGAGCCCCGAGACCAAGACGAAAGCGCTGGAAAAGCTGTCGACCTTCAATCCGAAGATCGGCTACCCCGACAAGTGGAAGAGCTACGACGGCGTGCGCCTGTCGCGTGCGTCGTACTGGAACGATCGCGAGGCGGCGCTGCGCTGGAACGTGACCGACGACCGCGCGCAGATCGGCAAGCCGGTCGATCGCGCGCGCTGGGGCATGACGCCGCCGACGTCGAACGCGTACTACAACCCGCTGCTCAACGAGATCGTGTTCCCCGCCGGCATCCTGCAGCCGCCGGCGTTCGACGTAAACGCGACCGACGCGGTGAACTACGGCGCGATCGGCGTCGTCATCGGCCACGAGATCAGCCACGGTTTCGACGACCAGGGCGCGCAGTTCGACGCGCAGGGCCGCCTGCAGAACTGGTGGACGCCGAACGACAACGCGCAGTTCGCCGCCAAGGGGCAGTGCGTCGTCAAGCAGTTCGACAACACCTTCATCGCACCGGGCCTGCACCACAACGGCAAGCTCGTGCTCGGCGAATCGATCGGCGACCTCGCCGGCGCGAAGATCGCGTATCGCGCGTATCAGAAGTCGCGCGAGGGCAAGGGTCCGGAGCCGACCATCGACGGCTACACGCCGGAGCAGCAGTTCTTCATCGCCTGGGGCCAGTGGCGCGGCGACGAAACACGCCCTGAAACGCAGCGCACCATGATCCAGGGCGACCCCCATCCGGTCGCGAAGTACCGCGTCAACGGCCCGCTGTCGAATCTGCCGGAGTTCCGCGAAGCGTTCGAATGCAAGGCGGGCGACGCCATGGTCCGGCCCGACGCGGATCGCTGCGAGGTCTGGTGAGCCCGACCGCAGCGACGACGTGAGCCGCGTCGTCGCTGCGGGGCTGAACGCAGGGCTTCACGTTCACGTACCCCGCTTCGTGCATGATGGATACGCTCCCCGCGACTCCATCAGCGGAGCAACGACCTCCGGAGGAGGCACAGCGGCGAGCGACCGGATTCCTCGCGGCTTCAATCGCGTAGACCGTACCTGGCGCCCCCGGCACACAACCGAGTCCGCTCCGCCCTCTGGCGGGATCTGCGCAATCCACGCACTCGGTTGAATTCAATGACTACTGCCATGATCCGGCGCGCCGCAGGCGGGGCGGTTGAGTTCACGCACAAACGGGTGGCGCGGTTGAAACGCCTGCGCCGCCGATCGCTCCACATCGCACGACGCGACTGCGAAGGCGGCGCGGTCAGCGCACCCACCCGCCACATGTCCGACGCCACGATGCGACGCGATCGTCACGTAGGGCGCACGTGCCGCGCCGCGTCGCGCATCGACGACACGTCGAACCTGCGTGCGATGGAGCGTCGCCCGTGACGCGGCGCCTGGAATCGCGGCGCGTGCTCATCGTCGAGGACGAGTTCCTGATGGCCGACGAGTTCGCGCGTTCGTTCGAAGCGGCCGGCGCGGAAGTCATCGGCCCGTATTCCGTCGTCGAGGACGCGATCGAGGCCGCACGTTGGCAACCGCTCGACGCCGCAGTGCTCGACGTCGTGCTGCTGGAGGAGTCCGTCGCGCCGGTCGCGGCACTGCTGCGGGCCCGCGGGATTCCATTCCTGTTCGCCACCGGCGTCGAGGCCAATTGCCTGCCGGGCGGCTATGAATCGGTGCCCGTCGTCGAAAAGCCCTGCGACATCGATGAGCTCGTGACGGCGCTGACCGCGCTGGTCGATTCACGGCCGCGGGCGCTCGATGCGCTGCGCTGCGACACCGCCGAAACGGACGCCGACGGCGACGCCGTCTACTCGCGGTCCTCGCTGGGCTGACGCGCGGCGTCCGGCCGAACGCAAGCTCTCCGGGCGATCCATGCGGCACTGGCGCGTCTTGAACGCCGAGGCCGCCACCCTCATGTCGGGTGAACGCCGGCGCCGCCGGCTTCCGGAGCCCGCATGGACCCCTCGCAGAACCCCCACGTCTTCCACGCGACGACCATCCTGTCGGTGCGTCGCGATGGGCACGTCGCCGTCGGTGGCGATGGCCAGGTGACGCTCGGCAACACCGTGATGAAGGCGAACGCGCGCAAGGTGCGTCGCCTCGGCCGCGAAGGCCAGGTGCTCGCCGGCTTCGCCGGCGCCGCGGCCGACGCGTTCACCCTGTTCGAACTCTTCGAATCCAAGCTCGAGAAGCATGGCCAGCTCACGCGCGCCGCGGTCGAGATGGCCAAGGACTGGCGCACCGAGCGTCGCCTCGGAAAGCTCGAAGCGCTGTTGTGCGTCGCCGACAAGGAAACCTCGCTGATCGTCTCCGGCACCGGCGACGTGATCGAGCCCGAGGACGGCATCGTCGCGATCGGCTCGGGCGGTGCGTATGCACTGTCCGCCGCGCGCGCGCTTGTCGGGCATACGCAGCTCGACGCCCGCAGCATCGTCACCGAAGCGCTGAACATCGCCGGCGACGTCTGCATCTACACCAACCGCAACATCGTGGTCGAAGAGATCTGAGCGCACCGCGCCGATCGTCGACTGCCCTATACGAACGTCTCCATGTCCGCGAAACCCGACACCTCCAGTTCGACCATGACCCCGCGCGAAATCGTGCAGGAGCTCGATCGCCACATCGTCGGCCAGCACGACGCCAAGCGTGCCGTGGCCATCGCGCTGCGCAACCGCTGGCGTCGCATGCAGCTCGAACCCGAGCTTCGCAACGAAGTGATGCCGAAGAACATCCTGATGATTGGCCCAACCGGCGTCGGCAAGACCGAGATCGCGCGTCGATTGGCCACGCTCGCGAACGCGCCGTTCGTGAAGGTGGAGGCCACGCGCTTCACCGAGGTCGGCTACGTCGGCAAGGACGTCGAGCAAATCGTCCGCGACCTCGCCGACACCGCGGTCAAGATGTATCGCGAGCAGGCCAAGACGCGCGTGCGCACGCAGGCCGAGGAACGCGCGGAAGAGCGCATCCTCGATGCCTTGCTGCCGCGTCGCGAACGTGGCCCCGTGTTCGGCTTCGAGGACACGCAGGCGCACGACGACGACGCCGAGGAGCAGCGGAAGTACGAGGCCACGCGCACGAAGCTGCGCAAGCAGCTGCGCACCGGTGCGCTCGACGAGCGCGAGATCGAGATCGAGAGCGCGGTGAACGTCGGCGTCGACATCATGGCGCCGCCGGGCATGGAGGAGATGGGCCAGCAGCTGCGCCAGATGTTCTCGCAGGTCGCCGGCGCGAAGACGCACCGCCGCAGCCTGAGCATCGCGACCGCGCGCTCGCAGCTGATCGAGGAAGAGGCCGGCAAGCTGGTCAACGAAGAAGACGTGCGCGAGGCCGCGATCGAAGCCTGCGAGCAGCACGGCATCGTCTTCATCGACGAGATCGACAAGATCGCCAAGCGCGGCGAGTCCGGCGTCACCGGCGGCGACGTCTCGCGCGAAGGCGTGCAGCGCGACCTGCTGCCGCTGGTCGAGGGCTCGACGGTGGCGACGAAGTACGGCTCGGTGAAGACGGACCACATCCTGTTCATCGCATCCGGCGCGTTCCACCTGGCCAAGCCCAGCGACCTGATTCCCGAGTTGCAGGGCCGCTTCCCGATCCGCGTCGAGCTGTCGTCGCTGTCGAAGGACGACTTCGTCAAGATCCTCACCGAGCCGCGCGCGTCGCTGACCACGCAGTACATGGAGCTGATGCGCACCGAAGGCGTGTCGCTGGTGTTCACGCCGGACGCGGTGGAGCGGCTGGCCGAACTCGCCGCGCTGGTCAACGAGCGCCAGGAGAACATCGGCGCGCGTCGCCTGCACACCGTGCTGGAGCGCCTGCTCGACACGCTGAGCTTCGAAGCACCCGATCGCGACGGCCAGTCGGTGACGATCGATCGCGCCTACGTCGAAACGCACATCGGCGAGCTGGTCAAGGATCCCGACCTGTCGCGCTACATCCTCTGAGTCGCGCTCGGCGTGCCCGATGCCGGCGTCGACGCGAGCCGGCGCTGCGTGTCCGCATGTAGCAGCTCGCGCGCGGCGGCCTGCAGCGTGGCCACCGGCACCGTTTCGGGTGAGGCACCGAGTCGCGTGCGTAGGTCGTCGATGACGCGCTTGTTGGCGTAGTTGTGCGGCGCGTTGGTGTCGTCGCCCTGTGACGTCAGGAAGTAGTGCAGGCGACGCTCGCGCACCTTGTCGGCCATCGCGAGCTCGACGAGCTTCGCGCGGTATTCGAGTTCCCAGTTCGCGAGGTTCTTGAAGCGCTGCTTGTCGGCGAAGTGCTGCGCTTCGTGCGCGAGGAAGACGACACGGAAGTCCTCGCCGTCGACGCCGCCGTCGTAGAGCGGAAGCACGGCGAAGAGTTTGGTATCGGTGGTCCAGCCGCCATTCGCACCGCGGTCGCACCGCGCGAACGACGACCAGCCGTAGCTCGCGAAATCCGCGAGGAGGTCGACGTCGACCGGCTGCGGGCCGTCCGGCAGCGACACCACGAACGGCCGCGTCTCCTGCGAATGCCACAGCATCAGCTCACGCAGCGGCGGCGTCACGCCGAGTTGCGCGTGCCAGCCGCGCGCGAGCAGCGTGCGTTCGACGACCGGTTCGACGTCGTCGAGCGTCGGCGCGGCCTTCGCGTCGACCTTCAGCTGCCCCCGTAGATCCGCAAGCAGTGCGGCTTCGGCTTGCGAGCGCCTGGCCGGCTCGCGCAGCGCGGCCCACCAGTAGTGCTGGTACGCGCCGAGCACGTCACGCACGACGGGATCGTCGATGGCGGTGGATGCCGGTGCGGGCGGTGGCGTCGCGCCGAAGCGCGCCTGCAGGCATTGCCGATAGGCGAGGTCCTTGCCGCTCCACTGCGCGTCGGGCACGGAGGCGAGCAGGGCGAGCGCGCGGGGCGCATCGCCTTCGAACATCGCGGCGGTCGAAGCATCGATCGCGGCCTGCGGCGAGGACGGGCCGGCCGCGTGCAGCGGCGCGGCGAGCAGGAGCAGGGCGGTCAGCAGGGAAGCGGGACGGGGCATGGGGGCGCGACGTGGCGGACGAAGCGCCATCCCATCACGCCATTGCGGGTCGGTCTTGAACGCAGTTGAGGCGGCGTCGCAATTCAGTGGGTGCCAGGCCCGTCTCCTCGCGGCAGGTGCGGGTGAAATGCGGCTGGTCGGCGAAACCCGCCTCGATGGCGACCTCCGCAAGCGGCCGCTCGCTTCGCAGCAGCACCAGTGCGCGCTGCCAGCGGATCTCGCGACGCAGTCGCTGCGGCGAGAACCCGTACGCCGCCGCGATCGCGCGACTCGCGTGCGCAGGCGCGATGTCGAGCGCCGCGGTGATGTCACCGATCGACAGCGCATCGTCGCGAAGGCGCTCGACGAATTCGCGCTGCCAGTTCGGCAGGTCGATACCGGCATCGTCCACGCGCGTGCAACTCGCGAGCAGCAGGCCGACACGCTCGGGTGCACGTACGAACACGGCGCGCGCCTCGATGAGCGAAGGCGCACGGAATACACCGGGCGTCACGTCGCCGACCAGTGGCGCATTGAGCACGCGTGCACCGTGGCGACCGAAGCGATTGCCGTGCGCCTGCAATGCCGGATGGACGACGATCAGCCCGGGCTCGCAACGACGCGGGCCGTCGAGTCCGATCTCGACATGCGCGCCGTCGGATACCAGCGCCGCGTAGGCACCGGCATGGCGATGCACCGGCAGGCCCGAGTCGGGCGCGTGGCGCGTCTCCCTGTGCGGCGTCGGATGCATGTCGGCCTCGACCGGCGGCGCGCATGCGCCGGTGTCGAGCGTAGCGCGGGCGCCGCCTCAGGGGGGCGACGACGGATCGATGCGCAGCAGGCGGCTGACGATCGGCAGTACGAACCACAGTGCGACGAAGACGACGAGCAGGGCGGCCGCGATCGCGAACCCGGCGCGTGCGCCGTCGATGAGCCGCCCGACGAGGTAGGCATCGATGACGAGTGCGGCCATCAGCATCGGCATGCCCGCCATCAGCAGGCGCGTCGACAGGCGCAGGAAATGCGCGGTGACGAGGCCGGGTGCGGTGAGGCGGTGATACGCCGCGGGCGTCATGATCAACGCGATGGCGACGACGACGAGCGCGATCGACACGAGGTGCAGCTCCTTTTCCGACTGCGTGAGTGCAGTCTGGAAGCGATCGCTGAAGACCGCGACGAGCTGGAAGCCGAACAGCGCCTGCACGCCCGGCAACACCATGCGGCATTCCTCGATCAGGTGATCGGCCGCCTTGGTGAGCGACAACGCTTCGGCGCCTGCGGAACCTTCATGCATCGGGACAACCTCCTCGACCGGACGATGTCGCAGCACGCGTCGCCGCGGCGTAACGGCCGCTCGACGCCGTCGCAGCGCGTGCGTCGTGCACGACGCGGCAGGCTGAACCAGACAGCCCCTCGCTGTCGCAACGATGAACCATGCGGGTTTCGAGGCTGTTTTGCGGCATTTTTCGATCGAACGTCGACATCGCACTTCATAAGGTCGCACTCGTGACGCACGGGGACATGCATCGCCGCATCCGCGACGAACCCGATGCAGGAGTCGAACAGAATGGCGATCGTGATGATCCAGGGGCCCGACACCGCGGAGGGCCGACTACCCATCGAGGCCGTGGAAGCCGGCCTCAACGAGCGGGCTCGACAGGCGGGACATGCGCTCCTGCACTACCGCTGCGCGACGGAAGAGCAGTTGCTTGAACGCCTGTCGCGCATGGACCGCGGCGAGGCCGACATCAACCTGTTCGATCCCGGCGCGTGCGCGACCGATCGCGAGCGCGTGCGCGTCGCGCTGACGCATCTGCAGGTGCCGTACATCGAGGTCCACGACGACAGCTTCGATCGGCCGGAGCCGGTGCTGCCGGAGGATTCGGGTCCGCGTGTCGCCGTCGTCAACGGCTACGAGGCGCAGAGCTACACGCTGGCGATGTCGGTCGCGCTGGAGGCGCTGGGCTGCGCCGAATGCGAGAACGAGTTCAACGTGGGGACGTGAGCGGCCCCGGGGCGGGCGGGGTGCGATAATCGCCGCATGAACGACGACACCCGCCCCGGCACCACCCATTTCGGCTATCGCGACGTGCCCGTCGGCGAGAAGCAGAAGCTCGTCGGCGAGGTGTTCTCGTCGGTCGCGTCGAAGTACGACGTGATGAACGACCTGATGTCGCTGGGCATCCACCGCTTGTGGAAGCGCTACTTCGTCGCGACCGCGCAGGCCAAGCGCGGCGATCGCGTGCTCGACCTCGCCGGCGGCACGGGCGACATCGCGGTGCTGCTCAAGGATCGCGTCGGCGATGCGGGCGAAGTGGTGGTCGGCGACATCAACGGCGACATGCTGCGCGTCGGCCGGGACCGCCTGACCGATCGCGGTTTGGTCCGGGGCCTCGACTGGGTGCAGTGCAACGCCCAGGCGCTGCCGTTCCCGGACAACAGCTTCGACCTCGTCACCATCGCCTTCGGCCTGCGCAACGTCACCGACAAGGACGCCGGCCTGCGTGAGATGCATCGCGTGCTGCGCCCGGGCGGACAGGCGCGCGTGCTGGAGTTCTCGCAGGTCACGGCCGACTGGTTCCGCCCGATCTACGACTTCCACTCGTTCAACGTGCTGCCGAAGCTCGGCGCGATGATCGCGGGCGACGAAGGCAGCTACCGCTATCTCGCCGAGAGCATTCGTAAGCACCCGCCGCAGCGCGAGCTGCAGTCGATGATGGACGCCGCGGGTTTCGTGCGTACGCAGTACCGCAACATGTCGGCGGGCATCGTCGCGATCCACACGGGCTACAAGGCCTGACGGCGGCACCGCTGCGATAAGCCGATTGGTGCTGAAAAAACGAGAGCCGCCCCGAAGGGCGGCTCTTTCGTTATCCGACCTGGCGAACGTTACGGCTGCCAGCCGTAGCTCATCTTGACGAACACGCCGCGCTGGCTGGCGAACATGCTCGGGTTGTCGTCGTCGAGGAAGCCGCCGACGGTGCCGCCTGCGAACAGCGCGGTGCGCGGATTGACCTTGTACGAATAGATCAGCTGCGCGCCGATGTCGCGGGCGTGGCGGTTGACCGGATTGACGTACAGCGTCGGGTCCTTGTCGATGTTGCTGCCCTGTACGGCGATGCGCAGGCGCTGGCGCGGATCCAGCTGCCAGCCGAAGCGCAGGTCGAACACGGTGGCTTCGAACGCGGTGCCGCCGTCGCGACGCAGGCTCTGCTGGAACAGGTCGGCATTGACGCTGAGCCCGCGGCCGAACGAGAAGTTGCCGAAGATGTCGAAGTAGCGGCCCTGGCCACGGCTGGACGCCGCGAGATCGATCTGCGGACCCACGCGGAAATTCGCACCGACCTGCACGCCCGAACGTGGCGTCATGTTGCCGAACAGGTTGACGTACGACTCGTCGAACAACTGGTTGTTCCAGAACCGCACACGCGTCAGGCCGTGGATGCCGAAGTTGCTCTGCCACGGGCCATTCGCCTGCACCTGCGCTTCGAGTTCGCGTTCGAGCAATTGCCCATCGAAGCGATGGGTGATGTCGAAGTCGCTGTAGAACTGCACCTTGGTGATGCTCGAGTCCTTGTCGAAGTACAGGTTATAGCCGCCGCCGAGCAGCGACTTGTCGTAGCCGACCTGGCCGATGAAGCCGAGGTCCGCACGGAAGCCCGGGTCGATCTGCTCGTGCCAGGTGTTCATGAACCAGTTGCGGCTGTCGTACGCGTACTCGCCGCGCCAGGCATTGCCCTTGGGCGTGGTGTCGCTCACGTTGAATGCGAGCGGATAGTCCGACTCACTGCGCAGGAACTGCGCCGTCACCGTGTGGTTGCCCTTCTGCCAGCGGCCGTCGACGCCGGCGACGTCGTTGCTGTAGCCGTCGCCATGGCGCGCGGTCGCGATCACGCCGAGGCTGGTGCTCGCGTTGAGGTCGTGGCGGTAGCGGCCGACGAAGACGTTGTTCGACTCTTCGAAGATGTCGAAGCTCGAGCCGAGCACGCCGGGCTTGAGCAGCTGCGTCACCGAATCGCGCGCGAGGAACGCACCGTAGGCGCCACTGCCGGTGCGGCCGGTGGTGCGCACGCCGAAATCCGGATCCGCGATCTGGCGCGTGTAGAGCACCTGGAACGGCGTGTTGAAGTAGTCCGCGCCTTCCATGAAGAAGGGGCGCTTTTCCGGCTGATACAGCGCGAAATTGCTAGTGAGGTCGAGCTGCGCCTGGTCGGATTCGACCTGCGAGAAGTCCGGATTGATCGTCGCGTTGAGCGTCAGGTTGGGCGAGGGCGCCCACGACACATCGACGCCCGGCTCGATCTGCACGCCGTCGCCATGCCACGGGCCGTTGCGCGAATCGCGCGACTGCGCGTCAGTGATCGTGAGCGTCGGCACGATCTCGAGGTTGCGGCCCTGCTGCGCATCCTGCATGCCCTCGATCTTGGCCGTGTGGCAGAGCAGGCAGTTGCCGCCGCGCGGCACCTTCACGTTCGCGAGCTGGTGGCGGATGTTGCGCGGATAGTTGCGGAACGCGATCACGCCCCAGCGTCGCGGGCCGGGCGCGCCGCTGAAACGCAGCGTCGAGAACGGAATGCGGATCTCGACGTCGTAGCCGGTGTCGGTGATGCGGCCGGCGCTGGTCCAGAGGCCGTCCCACGAATCGTCCTCGTTGCTCGTCGCTTCCTCGCGGATCAGGTCCATCTGGATGCCGAGCGGATTGACGAAGAACTCGTAGTTGCGACGGTGGTCGTCGAACGTGTCGAGCATGATGCCGACGAAGTCGTCCTTGTAGGCCGCATCGCGATCGGTGAGGTGCGCGCGGATTTCCTTTGGGTTGTCCTCGGCGTGGAAGGCGAGGTAGACGGCGTCGCGCGTCGTCGCCATGCGCATGGTGGTGCGCACCGGCGCCGGCGTGTTGTCGGCCGGCGAGATCTCATAGGCGAGGTCGATCGGAACGGCCTGCGACCACGCGGCGTCGTCGAGCTTGCCGTCGATGACGATCTCGCCCTCGATGTGCGGAATGCGCGTCACCTCCTGCGCGAACGCGGTCGGGATCAGGAAGGCGGTGGCGAGCGCGAGGGCGGTACGGATCGGCTTCATCGGGAGTCGGGCTGTGGCGTCACGCACCAAGATGCGTCGCAGCGGGTCCGGGTTTAGCCGGCGTCGCCATGACCGATGGCACGTGTCACGCCTTCGGAGGGCGAGCGGAGTGGCGGCGAGGATGCGGGAGTGAACGCATGCGGACCCGTGCCGGAAGTCGGGCCGACCTGCGACGGGGCGCGCAGTACACTCGCGGCGACCACCGACGGGCCCCCCAACGATGCGATCGACCTACTACCTCACCCTCGCCACGCTGGGCCTCGCGCTCAGCGGCGCCATCATGGCCGCGGGCTGCAGCCGCGACGCCGCCGACACCACCGCCAAGCCGGCCACCGCGGCTGCGCCTGCGCCCGCCAAGGAGGACACGCGTCTGGACGAGCACTCCTACGCCGAGCCCGACAAGGTCAAGACCAAGGACCTCGCGCTCGAACTGCATGTGGACTTCGACAAGAAGGAACTCTCGGGCAGCGCGACCTACACGCTGGACTGGCTCGACCCGAAGTGGGGCAAGCTCGTGCTCGACACGCGCGACCTCACCGTCGAGAAGGTGGTCGGCGAACGCGCCGACGGCAACTGGCGCGACCTGACGTTCGTGCAGTCGCCGCCGGACAAGATCCTCGGCAGCGCGCTCACCATCGCGGTGCCCGAGCGCAACAAGCGCATCCGCATCACGTACCACACGTCGCCGACCGCGTCGGGCCTGCAGTGGCTTACGCCCGAAATGACGGAAGGCAAGAAGACGCCCTTCATGTTCAGCCAGTCGCAGCAGATCCACGCGCGTTCGTGGGTGCCGCTGCAGGACACGACGATGGTGCGCTTCACCTACACCGCGCACGTCACCGCGCCGAAGGACGTCATGGTGCTGATGAGCGCCAACAACGATCCGAAGGCCGTGCGCGACGGCGACTACACGTTTGAAATGCCGCAGGCGATTCCGTCCTACCTGCTGGCGATCGCCGCGGGCGATCTCGTGTTCGAGCCGACGGGTCCGCGTTCGGGCGTCTGGGCCGAGCCGGCGATGGCGAAGAAGGCCGCCACGGAGTTCTCCGACACGCCGAAGATGATGGCGACCGCCGAGAAGCTGTACGGCCCGTACCGCTGGGGCCGTTACGACATCCTCGTGCTGCCGCCGTCGTTCCCGTACGGCGGCATGGAGAACCCGCGCATCACGTTCGCGACGCCGACCGCGATCACCGGCGACAAGTCGCTGGTCTCGCTGATCGCGCACGAGCTTTCGCACAGCTGGTCGGGCAACCTCGTCACCTTCGCGCGTTCGCGTGATGCCTGGCTCAACGAAGGCTTCACCACCTACGTCGAGATGCGCATCGTCGAGGACCTCTACGGCAAGGAACGCGCCGACATGGAAAAGATCGTCGCGCGCAACGAGCTGAAGGAAGAGTTCACCAACGAGAACCTCGACCGCCAGCCGCTCGCGATCAAGGCCGGCGTTCTGAAGGATCCGGACGACAACCTCACCGGCACCGTGTACACCAAGGGTGCGTGGTTCGCCGAGTTCCTCGAGACGCGCTTCGGCCGCGAGGCATTCGACGCGTTCCTGCGCGGCTACTTCGACCACTTCGCGTTCCAGTCGATCACCACCGAACAGTTCGCCGACTACGCGAAGGCCAACCTGCTCGACAAGTACCCCGGCAAGGTCACGCAGGCCGAGTTCGATGCATGGCTGCACGAGCCCGGCATCCCGGCGACCGCGCCGCAGGTGACGAGCCCGCGCTTCGATGCTGTCGACAGCGTGCGCAAGGCCTACCTCGACACCGGCAAGCTGCCGGATGCCGCCACGGTCTCGAAGTGGACGACGTACGAGTACGTGCACTTCATCGAAGGCCTGCCGCAGACGATGAAGCCGGAGCAGCTGGCCGCACTCGATGGCGTGTTCCACTTCACCGGCACGCCGAACGGCGAGATCGCGCAGCGCTGGTATCCGCTCGCCGTGCGCAGCGGCTACGTGCAGGCGAACGATGCGATCGCCGAGTTCCTCGCCCGCGTCGGCCGTCGCAAGCTGATCATGCCGACCTACGGCGAGCTGGTGAAAACGCCGCAGGGCCTGCAGCTGGCCGAGCAGATCTACGCCAAGGCCAAGCCGGGCTACCACCCGATCACGTCGGGCAGCGTCGAGCAGGTGATCGCGGACGCCAAGGCGGGCAAGACGACGCACTGACCGACGCATCGCGTCTCACCGGAGGCCGTCGACCGCAGGGTCGGCGGCCTTCGCGCATGTGCAGTTCAGCTGCCGCGCCGTAACGTCGGCGGCGATCGTCAGGAGTCCATCATGCGCCGCATCCTTGCCGCACTTGCGCTGTGCACCGCCGCCACCGGAGCGCTCGCCGCACCGCCGGCCTCTACGCAGCGCGAGATCACGCAGCTGTTCGATGCGCTCGATCACTCGGGCTGTCGCTTCAATCGCAACGGCAGCTGGTACGACGCGCACAAGGCGCGCGCGCACCTGCAGGACAAGTACGACTACCTGCTGCGTCGCGACGCGATCCACAGCACCGACGACTTCATCGACCTCGCCGCATCCAAGAGTTCGATGACCGGCCGCGCCTACTTCGTGCAGTGCCCGGGCACCACCGAAGTGCCGAGCGCGACGTGGTTCCGTCGCCTGCTCGCGGGCCTGCGCGCCAAGCACTGACGCCACCACGCGCGCTCGCGCGCGAGGCTGTTATCGTCGGCCCCCACCGTCTGGGAGACCGTCCGATGCGTCGCATGCGCGCCCTTCCGCCCGTGCTGGTCCTTCTGCTCGCCGGTTGCAGCGGAGGCCCGGCGCCGGATCCCGACGCGGCCGCCAAGGCGAAGGCGCAGCAGGACGCCGCGGCGTCGGCGGACATGGGCAAGCAGCTCGAGTCGCAGCTGGCCTCGGAGAACTGGACGCTCGCGCGCGCCACCTGCGACGTGCTCGCGTTCCGCTTTCCGCAGAGCGACGAGGTCAAGCGTTTCGCGACGCAGTGCGCCGAGGCCAAGTCGAAGGCCGGCGAGCAGGCGGAGTCGGCGCGCCTCAAGGGCCTGTGGTCGTACCAGACCACGGCGGTGGGCAAGAGCAAGCAGCTCAATGCGTCGATCTATTCGAAGGATGCCATCGACACCGGCGCCGGCCAGAGCCATGTGCGCCTGATCTTCCGCGACCATCCGTCGTGGGGCCGCAGCAGTTACCTCGTCCTCGATAACGGCGACTTCAATTGCTACGGCGGTTGCACGCTCAAGATGAAGGTCGATGGCAAGCCGCGCACGATGGCCGGCAGCCGACCCAACACCGACGAAGCGATCGCGATGTTCATCACCGACCACCGTGCGCTGTGGCGCACCGTGCGCAATGCGAAGACGCTCGAGATCACTGTGCCGCTGAAGGGCGCGCCGCCGCAGACCGCGGTGTTCGAAGTCGGCGGGCTGGATCCGTCGTCGATGCCGGCCTGGTGAGGCGCGGAGACATCGCACCGCCATGTACCTGACGCGTTTCTTCGCCGACGATCCCCAACACGGCTGCGCGAACTGCCGGCGCGATGCCGGCCTGCTCGACCTCGAACTGCACATGGCGTTCCAGCCGATTGTCGACGTCGCGCGTCGCGAGGTGTTCGCCTACGAAGCGCTGGTGCGCGGCCCCGACGGGCAACCCGCTGCATGGGTGCTCGACCGGATCACGCCCGAAACGCTCTACCGCTTCGACCAGACCTGCCGCGTGCTGGCGATCGACACAGCGTCGAAGCTCGGCCTTGGCGATGCGCGGCTGTCGATCAATTTCATTCCGAACGCCGTGTACGAGCCGGCGAGCTGCCTGCGCCTCACGTTGGCTGCAGCAGATCGCGTCGGCCTGCCGATGGATCGCCTGATGTTCGAGCTCACCGAGAGCGAGCGCATCGTCGATCCGCAGCACGCGCTGTCGATCCTCGCGTACTACCACCGCCGCGGTTTCGTCACTGCCGTCGACGACTTCGGCGCAGGGTTCGCCGGCCTGCAACTGCTCGTGCAGTTCCAGCCGCAGATCCTGAAGATCGACATGGAACTCGTGCGCGGGATCGACCATCACCGGCCGAGGCAGGCGGTGGTGAGCGGCACGCTCGCGATCGCGCGCGAACTCGGCGCGCAGGTCGTCGCCGAGGGCGTGGAAACGGAAGGCGAGTACGCGTGGCTGCGCGCGGCGGGCGTGCGTCTGTTCCAGGGCTACTGGTTCGCACGCCCGCAGATCGAAGCACTGCCCCAGCCCGACTGGGCGCGCGTGGGCTGAGGCAGCTGCGCGGCGCGATGCCGCGCGATCGATCAGTCGAGCGAGTAGCCGTACTGCTCGCGGAATTCCGACGCGAACTCGTCGTACGTGAACTTCTGGTTCTGCGTGCCCGGATGGCCAACCTTCAGCGCACCCATCAGGGACGCCATGCGGCCGCAGGTCGGAAGGTCAAGGCCACGCATCAGTCCGAGGATCAGGCCGGCGCGATACGCGTCGCCGCAGCCCGTCGGATCGACCACCGCACGCTCGCGCGCCGGCGCGATCTCGTGGCATTCGCTCGTCGTGTGGATCTGCGAACCGCGCGGGCCGCGCGTCGTGATGTACGCACGCACCTTCGATGCGATCGTCGCTTCGCTCCAGCCGGTGCGTTCCTGCAGCAGGTTCGATTCGTAGTCGTTGACGACGACGTAGTCGGCCAGCTCGATGAAACGGCGGAACTCGTCGCCGTTGAACAGCGGCATCGCCTGGCCCGGATCGAAGATGAAGGGAATCCCGCAGTCGTGGAATTCCTGCGCGTTCTGCAACATGCCTTCGTAACCGTCCGGCGCGACGATGCCGAACTTGACGCCCGCGACGTCACGCACGTGGTTGTCGTGCGAGCGGCTCATCGCGCCCGGATGGAACGCGGTGATCTGGTTGTTGTCGAGGTCGGTCGTAATGAACGCCTGCGGCGTGAACATGTCCTCGATCTCGCGCACCTGGTCGAGGCGGATGCCGCACTTCTCGAAGTGCGCGCGATACGGCGCGAAGTCCTGGCCGACGGTCGCCATCGGGATCGGATCGCCGCCGATGAGCTTCAGGTTGTACGCGATGTTGCCGGCGCAGCCGCCGAACTCGCGGCGCATGCGCGGCACCAGGAACGACACATTCAGGATGTGGACCTTGTCCGGCAGGATGTGGTTCTTGAACTGGTCCGGGAACACCATGATGGTGTCGTAGGCCAGCGAGCCGCAGATCAAGGCTGACATCGAATACGTCCCCAAATAAGTCGCCGCGCCCAGCGCGGCGCGGCGCGTAGGGTAGCGGCTGCCCCCCATCGGCGGCCAGCCGAACCGTCCCCCGGCCCGGGCTGAATCGTGACCACCGCCGCTGTGTGACCCGGCGCGGCAGAAACCGCCGTGAAGAGCCGGTGATTCCTTGCCCCTGCGGGGTGGCGTTGCTAGGCTGGCCACCCTCGCGCGCCTGTTCCGGCGCAACCCCCCCTCGCGCCTCCCTATTGCGGGCCATTCCCCCGATGTTGAAGAAGTTTCGCGGCATTTTCTCCAACGACCTGTCCATCGACCTGGGCACGGCCAACACCCTTATCTATGTGCGCGGCCAGGGCATCGTCCTGAACGAGCCGTCGGTCGTGGCCGTCCGCCAGGACCGCATGGTCGGCTCGAACCGCTCCGTGGCTGCCGTCGGCGCCGAGGCCAAGCAGATGCTGGGCCGTACGCCCGGGCACATCACGACCATCCGACCGATGAAGGACGGCGTCATCGCCGATTTCACCTACACGGAAGAGATGCTCAAGTACTTCATCCGCAAGGTGCACAAGTCGCGCTTCCTGCGCCCGAGCCCGCGCGTGCTGGTGTGCGTGCCGGCCGGCAGCACCCAGGTCGAGCGTCGCGCGATCAAGGAATCGGCGGAAGAAGCCGGCGCGCGTGACGTCTACCTGATCGAGGAACCGATGGCCGCCGCGATCGGCGCCGGCATGCCGGTGACCGAGGCGCGCGGTTCGATGGTGGTCGACATCGGCGGCGGCACCACCGAGGTCGCGGTGATCGCGCTCAACGGCGTGGTGTACGCGCAGTCGGTCCGCATCGGCGGCGACCGCTTCGACGAAGCGATCATCAACTACGTGCGCCGCCACTACGGCACGCTGATCGGTGAAGCCACGGCCGAGCGCATCAAGATGGAAATCGGCTGCGCCTATCCGCAGCAGGACGTACGCACGATCGAAGTCTCCGGCCGCAACCTCGCCGAGGGCGTGCCGAAGATGATCTCGATCAGCAGCAACGAGGTGCTGGAAGCGCTGCGCGAGCCGCTGGGCGGCATCGTCGCGGCGATCCGACTCGCGCTGGAGCAGACCCCGCCGGAGCTGTGCGCCGACGTCGCCGAGCGCGGCATCGTGCTCACCGGTGGCGGCGCGCTGTTGCGTGACGTCGACCGCCTGATCAGCGAGGAAACCGGCCTGCACGTGCAGGTGGCGGACGACCCGCTGACCTGCGTGGCGCGCGGCGGTGGCCGTGCGCTCGAGCTGGTCGACATGCACGGCAACGAGTTCTTCGCACCGGAATAATCCCGCACGACGGGGTGCGGCGATCGCGATCGACGCCGGCACCCCGCAACGCGGACGCGGCCTGCCGTGTTCGCCGGGATCGCGAACTCCACTTTCGATCGGCCCCGCCCGCACGTGCCCGCACCCTCCGCTCCCGCCCGACTCGGGGACGCCGCCGGAACGCTGCGCCTGCTCGCGTATCTCGCGGCGGGAGTCACGCTGGCGGTGCTCGATCATCGCGGCGGCTGGATGCACCAGCTGCGTGAGCAGATCGGCATCGTCGCCGAACCGGTGCGCGCGGTGGCGGGGCTCCCCGGCCGCATCACCGACTCGACCGTCGACAACGTCGCGACCGTCGCGCAGCTCGCGCATCGCAACGACCAGCTGCGTCGTGAGCTCCTGATCTCGCAGGCGCGCGTCGCGCGACTGTCCACCGTCATCGCCGACAACGCGCGTCTGCGCGCATTGCTCGATGCGGCGCAGCGCGGCGGCCTCGACGTGCAGCTCGCGCCCATCCTCGACGTCGACCTCGACCCCACGCACCAGCGCGTCATCCTCGACGCCGGCGCGCGCGATTCGGTGCGCGAGGGTCAGAGCGTCATCGATGCGTACGGGCTGCTCGGCCAGGTCACGCATGTCGGCGCGATCCATTCCGACGTGCTGCTCATCACCGATCCCGACCATGCGGTGCCGGTCGCGGTCGCGCGCAACGGCGTGCGACTGGTCGCGTACGGCACGGGGCGCAGTGATCTGCTGTCGCTCGCGAACATTCCGCTGTCGAGCGACATCAAGGTCGGCGACACCATCGTGACTTCGGGCCTCGGCGGACGTTTCCCGCCGGGCTTCCCGGTCGGCCGCATCATTGCGTTGCGACCCGACGAAAGCCGCGCGTTCCTGGAAGGCGACGTGCGCCCGGCGGCGCAGCTCGATCGGGGTCGTGAAGTGCTGCTGCTGCGCACAAACCGCGTGAGCCTGCCGCCGCCGCCGTTGCCGCCGCAGGCATCGACCGGCGCGCCGGGCACGATCGGGATGGCGGGCGAGGGCGGCGCACTGCCCGCGACGAACGCGACCGGAACGGCAAATCCGTCGACATCGACGCCGACGCAAACCACGTCGCCTGCGACATCGAGTGCGCCGGGCAATACGGCGCGTCCGGCGACGTCCGGTGCATCGCAACCTGCAACGCCGCGCACGACGTCGCCGCAGCCGGCCGCGAGCGGGACGCAACCGACACCGGCATCGCCGACGTCGACACCGCCGCAAGGCACCACGCCACCGAGGGTTCGCTGATGCGCGCGTACCCCCGCTGGATTCTCTACGTCAGCCTGATCGTCGCGTTGCTGCTCGGGCTGCTGCCGTTGCCCGTGGCCGTCGGGCCGCTGCGCCCGTTCTGGATCGCGCTGGTACTCGCGTACTGGCTGATCGAAGACCCGGATCGCGTCGGGCTCGGGTTCGCCTTCATCGTCGGCCTCATCGCCGACGTGGTGTACGGCGGCCTGCTGGGCGAGCAGGCGATCCGGCTCGTCATCCTCGCCTTCATCGTGCAGCGCTTCCGCGCGCGCTTGCGGTTCTTCCCGCTGTCGCAGCAGGCGCTCACGCTGGGTGCGTTGCTGCTCAACGATCGCATCGTCAGCGCCGGCCTGCATCTCGCGCTCGGTGAGCCGACGATGCCGATGCCGTACTGGTTCGCACCGATCACCGGCATGCTGCTGTGGCCGCCGGTGTTCCTGATCCTCGACGCGCTGCGCCTCGGCGCATGGCGGCGTCGCCGATGAAATCGCGCATGTCCGCCGGCCTGCGTCGCAGTCGTCGCATGAAGAATGCGGGCGCGGAGGCGGCGCAGTTCCGCGCGCGCGCGTTCGTCGCGATGCTGTGCATCTTCACCGCGCTGCTCGGCCTCGGCGGCTGGTACTTCCGGCTGCAGGTGCTGCAGCACGAAGACTTCGTGACGCGTTCGGAAGCCAATCGCATCAAGCTGCGTCCGATCGTGCCAGGTCGCGGCCTCATCTACGACCGCAAGGGTCGAATCCTCGCCGACAACGTGCCGGCATGGCGCCTGGACGTCACGCCCAGCGAGGCGGGCGACACGACGAAGTGGTTGCCGCAGATCGCGCGCATCATCGAACTCGCGCCCGAGGACATCGAGCGCTTCGACAACGCGCGCAAGGGTTCGCGCGGGTTCAAGCCGATCACGCTGAAGATGCGTCTGTCGGAAGAAGAGGCGGCGCGGTTCGCGGTCGATCGCTGGCGGTATCCCGGCATCGAACTCGTGTCGTATCTCAATCGACGCTATCCGTACGGCGAGCTGACCGCGCACGTGATCGGCTACGTCGGCCGCGTCGACGAAGCCGATGCGAAGAACCTCGGTCCCGGCTTCGACGCGCTCACGCACATCGGCAAGACCGGCCTCGAGCGCGCGTACGAGGAACAGCTGCGCGGCAAGATCGGCTACGAGAAGGTCGAGACGAACGTCGAAGGCCGTCCGCTGCGCACGGTCGGCCGCGTGCCGGCGCAACCGGGCACCGATCTTCGCCTGTCGGTCGACATCGACCTGCAGCAGGCGATGGTGACCGCGTTCGGCGACATGGACGGCGCGGCGGTGGCGGTCGATCCACGCACCGGCGACGTGCTCGCGATGGTGTCGCTGCCGTCGTACGACGCGAACCTGTTCGTCAACGGCATCTCGCACCAGAGCTACAAGGCGCTGACGACGAATCCGTCGCGCCCGCTGTTTAATCGCCCGGTGCTCGGCGGCGGCCCGCCCGGTTCGACGATCAAGCCGTTGTTCGGCCTCGCGGGCCTCGACAGCGGCCTGCGCACGCCGGAATCGGCGGTGTTCTCGACCGGCGAATTCCACATTCCCGGCCAGAGGCGCGGCTATCGCGACGCGCACGGCGCTGCGGGCTGGACCGATCTCAGGAAGTCGATCGCGCAGTCGGTCAACTTCTACTACTACAAGCTCGCGTTCGACATGGGCATCGACAAGTTCGATGCGTACATGCGCCGGTTCGGCTTTGGCCAAAAGTCGGGCATCGACCTGCTGGGCGAAAACATCGGCATCGTGCCGTCGCCGCAATGGAAGGCCAAGCGCAGCAAGGAGCCGTGGTACGCGGGCGAAACCGTGATCGCGGGCATCGGCCAGGGCTACTGGGTGGCGACGGTGCTGCAGCTCGCGCGCGGCACGGCGGCGATCGCGAACGGCGGCGCGCTGAATCCGTTGCATCTCGTGATGTCGACGCGCGATCGCTACAACGGCCCGTGGATGCCGACGCCGCATCCGCCGGGCGCGCGCATCACCGAGAGCGAAGCGCATCTCCGCGCCGTGCAGGAAGGCATGATCGCGACCGTGCATGGCGGCGGCACCGCGACCAACGTCGCGCGCGGTGCGACGTACCTGATGGCGGGCAAGACCGGTACCGCGCAGAAGGTCGGCCGACAGGGCGGTCGTAACGTCGATCCGCATGCGCTGCCGTACAACCTGCGCCACCAGGCGCTGTTCATCGCGTACGCACCGGCTGATAACCCGCGCATCGCGATCGCGGTGTCGGTGGAGCATGGCGGCTTCGGTGCGTCGTCGGCTGCGCCGATCGCGCGCAAGGTGTTCGATGCGTGGTTGCTCGGCAAGATGCCAGAGCCCACCGAGGGCGTGACTCGTTCGCCGCAGGGGGGCGCGCCGCTGGATTACGTGCCGGAAGCAGAGGTCGCTGCGCCCGTCGCGAAGCCTGCCGCGCCGGCGAGGACGCCTGTGGCGCCGACGCCCGCCGTCCCGCCTGCGCCGGACGATGAGGAACCCGCACCCGCATCCCCCGATCCGTTGCCGACCGGCAAGCCCGTCGCCGCTGCACGCGGCGAAGCGGCGGCGCGCAAGGCGCTCGCGGTGCTGCAGCAGCTCCAGGGTGGCGCGCGATGATCCTGCTGCGCTGGCTCTACGACATGGGGCTGCGCTTCACGCGCACCATTGATCTGCCGTTGCTCGGCGCGCTGCTCGCGCTTATGGCGATCGGCATGGCGGTGATCTACAGCGCGGGCGATGGCTCGATGCGCATGGTCATCGCGCGCGGCGCGCACTACGGCCTCGGCCTCGGCGCGATGTGGGCGATCTCCCGTATCCCGGTGCACCAGCTGCGCAACTGGACGCCGTATCTCTACGGCGCTTCGATCATTCCTTTGTTCGTCGTGCTGCTGGTCGGCAGCGGCAAACACGGCAACCTCTGGATCAATCTCGGCGTCTTCTATTTCCAGCCGTCGGAAGTGCTCAAGCTGAGCCTGCCGATGATGGTCGCCTGGTATCTCAATCGACGTCCGCTGCCGCCGAACCTCAAGGTGACGCTGGTCGCGGCGACGATCATCGCGGTGCCGACGCTGCTCATCCTCAAGCAGCCTGACTTCGGCACGGCGATGCTGGTCGCGTTGAGCGGCGCGTTCGTGCTCTATCTCGCCGGGTTGTCGTGGTGGTGGTTTGTCGCCGCGGGCGCAGGTGTCGCAAGCGTCGCGCCGGTGGCGTGGTTCTTCCTACTGCGGCCGTACCAGAAGGACCGCATCCTCACCTTCCTCAATCCCGAATCCGATCCGCTCGGCGCGGGCTGGAACATCATCCAGTCGAAGATCGCGATCGGCGCCGGCGGCTTCACCGGCAAGGGCTGGATGCACGGCTCGCAGTCGCACCTCAACTACCTGCCCGAACACACCACGGACTTCGTGTTCGCAGTACTGAGCGAGGAGTTCGGCTGGATCGGCGTGATCACGGTGATCGCGCTGTATCTGTTCGTCATCGGCCGCTGCCTGTGGATCGCGGTCGAAGCGCGTGACGGGTATTCGCGCCTGATCGCCGGCGCGCTCGCGATGGCGTTCTGCGTGTACGTCATCGTCAACGGCGGGATGATCGCCGGGCTGTTGCCGGTGGTCGGCGTGCCGATGCCGTTGCTGAGCTATGGCGGCACGTCGGCGGTGTCGCTGCTGGCCGGCCTGGGCGTGGTGATGGCGGTGAAGGCGCATCGGCCGACGTACGGGCGCTGAGGGTTTCCGGGGTTGCCGCCCCGGATGGATTGAGGGATGGTGTCCCCGGACTTGACAGGGGAAGTCCGTCCTCAGCCATCGAAAGGAACTCGTATGACCGCTCAACGTCATCGCCTCGCGCAGGCGATCGTCGCCGCGCTGGCCGTCGCCGCGCTGCCTGCCTTCGCGCAGGACGCCACGCCGACCGCCGATACCTCCGCCAAGCAGCTCGACACCGTGCAGATCACGGGTTCGCGCGTGCGCGGCCGCACCGCCGCCGACACCGCCGCACCGGTCGACGTCATCCGCCGCGAGGAACTCGAAGCCACGGGTGCGCAGGAAGTCGGCCAGATCCTGCAGATGCTCGAACCGAGCTTCAACTTCTCGCGCACCACCGTGTCGGACGGCACCGACATCCTGCGTCCCGCCACGCTGCGCGCGCTCGGCCCCGACCAGGTGCTCGTGCTCGTCAACGGCAAGCGTCGCCATCAGCAGGCCTTGGTCAACGTGCAGCAGACCATCGGCCGCGGTTCCGCCGGTACCGACATCAACGCCATTCCGCTCGGTGCGATCGAGCGCATCGAAGTGCTGCGCGACGGTGCCGCCGCGCAGTACGGCTCCGACGCGATCGCGGGCGTCATCAACATCATCCTGCGCAAGCAGACCGACCACACGGATGTGTCGGTGCAGGCGGGCCAGACGTACAAAGGCGATGGCGAGTTGTTCTCGCTGTCGGCCAACACCGGCGTCAAGCTCGGTGCCGACGGCTACCTCAACCTCACCGGCGAATACCGCGATCGCGGCGAGACCAATCGCGCGGGCCCCGACGAATTGCGCGTGAATCCGCCGCGCGTCACCCAGCACCTCGGCGACGCGAAAGCCAAGGACGCCTACTTCTGGCTCAACGGCGGCCTGCCAATCGGCGCCGGCGAGCTGTACTGGTTCGGCGGCCTGTCGCATCGGAAGGGCAGCTCGTTCGGCTTCTTCCGCACCGCGGGCGACAACCGCACGGTGCCCGCGTACTACCCGGACGGTTTCCTGCCGAACATCCGCACGACGGTCGATGACACGTCGCTCGCGGTCGGCTATCGCGCGCCGTTGGCGGGCACCTGGGACTGGGACATCTCGGTCAATCGTGGTCGCAGCAAGTTCGGCTTCCACGAATCGAACTCGGTGAACGTGAGCTGGTACTACGAGCCGCTCGGCACCGGCATCTACGCCGATTCGCCGCGCGAAGCCGACACCGGCACGCTGCAGGCCGACCAGACGACGTTCAACCTCGACTTCACCGGCAGCGTCGACGGCATCGGCGGGCGACCGCTGTATCTCGCCACCGGCTACGAATGGCGCAGCGACGACTACCGCATCACCCCCGGTGATCCGGTGTCGTACACCTACGGCCGCACCAACAACCGCTCGATCGTGATCCGCGGCCAGACCGGCGACATCGCGCAACCCGGCATGCAGGGCTTCCCGGGTTTCTCGCCTAATGAGGCGGTCGACGACGGGCGCCACAGCCAGGCGGTCTACTTCGATGCCGAAACCAACGTCGCCGAGCATTTCCTGCTCGCCGGTGCCGTGCGCTACGAGGACTACAGCGACTTCGGCAAGACCACTACCGGCAAGCTGTCGATGCGCTGGGACGCGTCGCCGCAGTTCGCATTGCGCGGCACGCTGGAAACCGGCTTCCGCGCGCCCGGCGTGCAGCAGCTGTTCTACAGCCAGCGCTCCACCAACCTCAACTCGGCCGGCGTGCTCACCGATACGCTCACCGCGCGCCAGGACAGCGACGTCACCCGCGCGTTCGGCATCGAACCGCTGAGGGAGGAGACGTCGAAGAGCGGGAGCCTCGGCTTCGTGTGGAAACCGACGAATCGGTTCTCGCTGACGATGGACGTGTTCCGCATCGACATCGACGACCGCATCATCTTCTCGTCGAACATCCAGCCGGAATCGGTCGGCACCGACGGCCAGCCCTGCAACGCGACCAACAGCAACTGTCCGATCCACGCCATCCTCGATCCGATCGGCGTCGGCCAGGTGCTGTTCTTCACCAACGCGATCGACACCAAGACCGAGGGCGTGGACCTCGTCGCGAACCACGACACGCTGTTCGCGAGCGGCGCCAAGCTCAATCTGTCGGCGCTCGTCCACTTCAATAGAACGGAAGTCACCGACCGTCGCTCGCAGTCGCCGATCCTGTCGCCGTCGCAACTGTTCGACGACACGCAGGTGACGCTGATCGAGGAAGGCCAGCCACGTGCGCATCACGTCCTGCAGGCACTGTACGACCAGGGCCCGTGGCAGGTGATGTCGCGTGCGAACTACTTCGGCTCCGTCGCCGGCGAGGGCTTCACGCCCGGCATCAAGCAGAAGTGGGGCGGCAAGTGGCTGTTCGACGCCAGCGTGCGCTACCGCTTCAACCCGAACGTCAGCCTGACGGTCGGTGCGGACAACATCTTCGATACGTACCCCGCCAAGTGGGATCGAAACGGCGGCTTCCCGTTCCCGCAGCTGGGCTTCACCTATGGTTGGGAAACCCTGCCGTTCGGCATGAACGGTGGCAGCTATTACGCGCGGGTTGACTGGCGTTTCTGAGCGGCGTGGTGTGGCGTGAAACGGGCGGCTTCGGCCGCCCGTTTCTTACCGGTGCCAATTCAACGCTTCTTGCCGGTCGCCTCGGCAATGGCATCGATACGCGCGCGGCGTAACGCTTCGCCGAGTGCGGGACCCTCCAGTCCGTCGCGTGCCACTGCATCGGCGCGTACGGCGCGCGCAGCCTCGAGTGCCATTAACAAGCCCTCGCGTGGCGGATACGGCTCGTTCTCGAGGCCGAGGCGTCCGCGCTTGTCGGCTTCGCACGCAATAACCAGCTGTTCGATGCGCGCGGGCTGGCGGAAGCCATCGCAGCGCTGCAGCAGGTCGTGCACGGTCGTCGCGCGCAGGTCGGCGAAGCGATGCACGTTGAGGTGTTCGCGACAGACCATCGTCGCGAGCTGGCGGTGCGCGGTCGGCACTTTGAGGCGATCACACAGCGCGCGCAGCGGCGCGAGGCCGGCGTGTTCGTGGCCGATGTGCTTGGGCAGGACGTCGTCGGGTGTCAGTGCCTTGCCCAGGTCGTGCGTCAGTGCAGCGAAGCCGATGACGTCGTCGCCCGGCGCGAGCGTCGCCGCCATGTCGCAGACCATTTCGACATGCACGCCGGTGTCGACTTCGGGATGGTATTCAGCGCGCTGCGGCACGCCGTAGAGCGCCTCGACTTCCGGAAGGATCGCGCCCAGCGCGCCCGCGTCGTGCAGCGTGCGCAGGAACGCGGACGGCTTCGCGCTTGCGACGGAACGACGCAGCTCCTGCCACACGCGTTCGGGCGTGAGGTCGGCGAGTTCGCCCGACTCGGCCATCTGCCGCATCAGCGCCATCGTTTCCGGCGCGACGGTGAACCCGAGTGGCGCGAGCCGCGCCATGAAGCGTGCGGCACGCAGCACGCGCAGCGGGTCCTCGACGAATGCCGGGCCGACATGGCGCAGCACCCGTGCATTCAGATCGTCGACCCCGTGCAGCGGATCGACGAGGTCGCCGAGCGAACCGTCTTCGCATACTTCGCGGGCGATCGCGTTGATCGTGAAGTCGCGACGCTCGAGATCCTGCTCCAGCGTCACCGACGGGTCGGCGTCGACGACGAAGCCCCGGTAGCCGCGACCGCTCTTGCGTTCGGTACGCGCGAGCGCGTACTCCTCGCCGGTCCGTGGATGCAGGAACACCGGGAAATCGCGGCCGACGGGCTTGTAGCCGGCGTCGAGCATCTGCTGCGGCGTTGCGCCGACGACGACGAAGTCGCGATCGCCGGGCTCGGCGCCGAGCAACGGATCGCGCACGGCGCCGCCGACGAGGTAGACCTTCATGCTCAGCGCGTGGCCTGCGCGAGGATCGCGATGATGTCGCGCGCGCCGGTGCCGCGGCCGAGCGCGCGCGTGATCGGTTCGGCCTGGCTCGACACCCAGATGCGCAGGTCGCTGTCGAGATCGAAATGGCCGGCCGTCTCGACCGAATACATCACGATCGCGCGGTACGGAATGCTGAGGTAACTCGTCTTCTTGCCGGTCACGCCCTGCTTGTCGACGATGATCATGCGGCGATCGGTGAACACGATCAGGTCGCGCACGAAACCGAACGCGCGCTGCAGGACTTCACCGGGCGCGAGCAGCGGACCGAATTCGTCGTGCAGGTCGGCGATGTCCTTTTCGCCAGCGTGGCCCATCAGCGTGTCGAGCAGTCCCATGGCGGTCTCCTTCGTCCGAAGGCGACAAGCATGCCTCAGCCGCGGCGGGATTTCGGCGGCATCGGCTGCGGTGCGGGCGGCGTGGTCGCGAGCGGGCAGGAGAACGACGTGTGCTGCCCGCCGAAGTTGCCGCGCATGCGGTCGGTCACGCGCAACGCATTGCCGCTCATGCGCCAGTCGTAGAGCACGCTGAAGGCGAGGACGCGGGCGACGTAGTCGCGCGTTTCCTTGTAGGTGATCGTCTCGATCCAGAAATCCGGATCCATGCCCGGGCGCTGCGACTTCCAGCGTGCGAGCGGCGCCGGCCCTGCGTTGTAGCCGGCCAGCGTGTAGTACGGACGGCCTTCGCCGTAGCCGTCGAGCAGCTGACGGAGGTAGGCGGTGCCGAGGACGATGCTGGTATCGGGGTCGTACAGGCTGGACTCGCCGCTCCACGGCACGCCGATGCGGCTGGCGACATCCGCGCCCGTCGCGGGCAGCAGCTGCATCAGGCCGATGGCGTTCGCGCCCGACCGCGCCTTCGGATTGAACACGCTCTCCGCGCGGATCTCGGCCGCGACCCATGCCGGATCGAGACCGTTCTTCTGCGCTTCGCGACGGATCGTCGCTTCGTGATGGATCGGGAACCGCAGCGTGTAGAGACGCAGTTCTTCGGGATCCGGCTTGCCCAGCGAGAACACGGCGCGGTCGAACCAGCCGTGCTGCTGCGCGAGTTCGACGGCGGTGATGCGACGCGTCGCGTCGAAGCGCGTGAGCGCGTCGTTCCATTCGGCCGTCGCCCAACCGGGGCGATCGATGTCCCACAGCGCGAGTGCGCGCTGCAACGCCGGATCGGCGGCCACCGCGGTGCGCATGGACGGCGAATCGCCGGGAATCCACGGGCACAACGTGTACGCCTGGCCGATGCGATCAGCGGCGAGGAAGCCGTGGAACTCGGGCTTTGCGGCCGCGGCGCGATACAGGCGCTGCGCTGCGTCGCGATCGCCCTGCAGTTCGGACAGACGCGCTTCGAAGTACTGCCAGCGCGAATCGTCGCGCTGGGGCGACGGCATGGTGCGGATGGCCGCGAGCGCACCCGCCCAGTCCGAACGCGCCATCGCTTCGCGCGCGCGCCATTCGCGCAGGCGGTCGTCATAGGCGGACGCCGGCACCGCGGCGAGTCGCTGCGCCGACTGCGGCTCGTACGACGACGCCGTCCACAGCGCGGCCTGGTACAGCACGCGGCCGCGTTCGACGTCGGTGAAGCCGAGCGCCGGGCCGTATTTCGCGAGCTGCGCCTGCGCGTCCTGCGGTACCGACTTGGCATAACGCGCGAGACCGTACGACGCGATGCGCCGGCTGCGCTCCGTCTTCGGCCACGACAGTGCGCGATCGTTCAGTGCTTCCACGAACGAGGCGTAATCGTTGCCGAGTGCGGCCTGGTCAGCCGGCAAGCCGCGCGCGGCGGTACGCATCACCGCGGGTTGCCATGCTTCGGCGGCCTTTTCGAGGCGCTCCCATCGAAGCTCCGGCGTCAGGCCGCCGCGTGCGTCGAGTGCGCTGAACACCGGATCGCATTGCGACGGCAACGACTCGGCGGCTTCGCGCCAGATGGTCTGCGCCTGCTGCGTCCATGACGCGTCGGTGCGCCCGAGCGCGGCCTGCGCCTGCAATGCACTGCAGCGCAGGCCGACATCCTTGATCGCCGGTTTCCATGCAGCGTCGACGGCCGCCCAATCCTGGCGTCGGGTCGCTTCCGCGAGCCATGCGCTCCGGAACGCCTCGCCCACGGCCTGTCCGCCATAGCGCTGCAGGAAGCTGTCCGCGCGTGCGCGATCGAGCGAGGCGAGGCTGCGTCGCAACGTTGCGTACTCGATCCAGCCGTACAGCGGATGACGCACGAGATCCGAATATGCGGCAGCGTCGAACGTTCCGGCTTCCGCGGCGGCGATCGCTTCGCGCACGCGCGACAGTTGCGGATCGTTGCGCATCGCAGGCATGGCGGGCGACGCGGGTGCGACAGGCGTCGTCGGGCCTGCGGCCTTCGCATCGGGCGGCGGCATCTGCGCGCAGGCGGGAACCGACGCGGCAAGTGCGAGGACGAGGAGCGAAGACAGCGGCAGGGGACGGAAACGGCGCATCGGCCGACTATAGCGATGCATTCTGAATGCTCCGTACGCATCGGCTTCACGAGCCGCGGCAGGCTGCGTCGCCTTGTAGGCTGCACGCTTTCACGCGGGAGTCGGCGATGCCGCTGGAGTGGTTGGTGTTCCTCGCGCTCGGCGCCGTCGCCGGCGTGCTCGCGGGCCTGCTCGGCGTGGGCGGCGGGCTGGTGCTGGTCGCCGCACTCGCGTGGCTGTTGCCGCGCCTCGGCGTGCCGCCGCAGTTCGCGATGCAGGCGGCGCTCGCGAGTTCGATGGCGAGCATCGTGCTCACCGCCGCGGCGTCGGCGCGTGCACATGCGCGGCGCGGCGCCGTGTTGTGGCCGACGGTGGCGTGGATGGTGCCGGGGCTTCTGGTCGGCGGCGTGCTCGGCAGCGGCATTGCCGTGCAGATTCCGGGCGCGGTGCTGCGCGCGGGTGTCGCGGGGTATTGCCTGCTGGCGGCGGCGCAGCTCGCGCTGTCGAAGACGCGGACGTCGACATCCGACATCGTGCCGCGGGGCTGGCCGATGAGCCTCGCCGGCACGGCGATCGGCATGGTGTCGGCACTGGTCGGCATCGGCGGCGGCGGCATGACTGTGCCGTTGCTGGTGTGGCGGGGCGTTGCGCCGGTGCGGGCGGTGGGGACGTCGTCCGCGTGCGGCGTCGCGATCGGGGTAGGGAGTGCGCTCGGCTACATGCTGCATCGGCCGCCGGGCGGGCTCGCCGAGTACGCGGTCGGTTACGTCTACCTGCCGGCGGCTCTTGGCGTCGCCGCGGCGTCGGTGTTCGCCGCGCCGTTCGGTACGCGGCTCGCCCATCGCATCAGCGGGCCGGCGCTGAAGCGGGTGTTCGCGCTGTTTCTTGTCGGCGTGGCCGCTTCCCTCATCGTCGGCCGTTAGTTCGCCGCTTATCGGCCGCCGCGGCCGATCCTGAACTTCGGCGCTTGTCGCAAGTTCACGAAACCTTTACAAGAACGTGACGCCGCAGGAACCGAGGCGGCGTGGCCTGCTTTTCTTGTGTATTTCTTACGGAGAGAGAGATCGATGAAAGCGTTGCGGCGTCACTCATTGGCGAAAGCCATCCAGCTGTCCATCCTCGTCGCGCTGCCCGGCCTCGCGGCCGCCCAGACCTCGACGCCCGCCACCCCGGCCCCTGAAGAGAAGGCCCGTCAGCTCGACACGGTGACGATCACCGGTTCGCGCATCCGGCAGACGGAGAAGGTGACCAGCCAGCCGGTCGCCGTCATCACCCGCCAGCAGATCGACCAGAGCGGTGCCACCAGCGTCGGCGACTTCCTGCAGACGCTGACCGCCAGCGGCAAGGCGCTCAACGCCAAGTTCAACTCCTCGGGCAACTTCGGTTATCCCGCCAGCGGCGGCGGCATCGGCGCCGGTTCGGCGCAGGTCGACCTTCGCAACCTCGGCAGCCAGCGCGTGCTGGTGCTGGTCGACGGCATCCGCTGGGTCAACGAATCGTCCGCTTCGGGCGTCAGCGGTTCGGCGGACCTCAACACGATCCCGCTGGCCATCGTCGAACGCATCGAAGTGCTGGAAGACGGCGCGTCGGCGATCTACGGCTCCGACGCCATCGCGGGCGTCGTCAACATCATCACCAAGAAGAACTTCGACGGCGTGCTCACGCATGCCAAGTACGGCAGCTACGGCCACGGCGGCGACGACACGGAAGCCGACGTCACGATCGGCGGCAGCAGCGACAACTTCAGCGGCGTGCTGAGCGCGTCCTACGTCGAACAGAAGGGCATCAGCTCGTCGGAGTGGGAGCAGGCGTCGATGCCGGTGCCGGGCGCCGGTCTCGGGGCAGGCAGCTCGGCCGTGCCGCAGGGTCGTTATACGTTCTGCGATCCGCGCATCGCGACACCGGGTACTCCGGGCTATTGCGACGCCGCGGGTGACGACTGGTTCGACATCACGCTCAACAACGGCGCGCTGCCGAACTACAACGGCGGCAATCCGACGTCGGCGCCGGGCACGTACCACAACTTCAGCAGTGCGGACCGCTTCAACTTCGCGCCGTACAACCTGATCCTCACGCCGTCCAAGCGCAAGTCGTTGTTCGGCAGCGCCCGCTACGACATCACCGAGTCGCTCTCGCTGCACGCGAAGGCGCTGTACAACAACCGCGTATCCGAGAACCAGGCGGCGCCGGAGCCGATCTTCGTCGGTCCGTTCGCAGGCACCGGCGGTATCGCCGACACGATCGTCATTGCCGCGAACAATCCGTACAACCCGACCGGCATCACGCTGGATCCGGCGACGAACTTCGGCTGGGTGACGAAGCGTCCGCTGGAACTCGGGCCGCGCATGTTCCTTCAGGACGTGGATACCTGGTACGTCGGTCTCGGCCTCGATGGCGCCTTCCAGGCCGGCACGCACAACTTCAACTGGAACGTCGACTACGCGCATTCGGAAAACAAGGCGCAGCAGCAGTTCCTCAACGGCTTCAACGTGGCCAAGCTCAAGCTCGCGCTGGGCGACGTGAACGTCTGTAACGCCGTGCCCGGTTGCGTCCCGCTCGACCTGTTCGGCGGCCAGACGCGTCCGATGACGCAGGCGATGCTGAACTACATCACCACCGATCAACGTGACTCGAGCAAGCAGGTTCTCGACCTGTTGACCGCGAACATCACGGGCGATCTGTGGGAGATGGGCGGCAGCGCGGCGGGCTTCGCGGTCGGTGCCGAGCATCGCAAGTATCAGGGCGAGTTCAATCCGGACCCGCTGCGCCAGAACGGCGAGTCGCAGGATTCGTTCGCCGCACCGGTGTCCGCCGACTACACCGTCAACGAGCTCTACGGCGAACTGCGCCTGCCGTGGGCGGCGAGCTTCAGCACCGACCTCGCACTGCGTTATTCGGACTACTCGACGTTCGGCGGCGCGACGACCGGCAAGCTCGGTTTCAAGTGGCAGCCGATCACGGACCTCGTGATCCGCGGTACGTACTCCACGGGCTTCCGCGCACCGAACCTGGGTGAGCTGTACGGCCTGACGCAGTTCGGCGCGACGCTCGTCGACCCCTGCGGCCCGACCGGCAACCCGGGCGGCGATCCGCAGTACCGCGCGGCGTGTACGGCGGCCGGTGTGTCGCCGACGTTCGAACAGGCGAACACGCAGATCACCACGTTCACCGGTGGCAATCCGGACCTGCAGCCGGAGAAGTCGAAGAACTACAACCTCGGCTTCGTGTGGGCGCCCGCGTTCGCGAGCGCGTGGTCGTCGCGCTTCGACATCGAGTCGAGCTACTTCCACTACAAGGTCACCGACGCGATCCAGGCGCCGGACATCCAGGCCCTGCTCAACGGCTGTTACAACGGTTCGATCAGCGGCACGCCGTGCTCGGGCTTCACGCGCGGCGCGGGCGGCAACCTCAACCCGCCGACCGACTTCCTCGACAACCTCGGCACCATCACCACCAGCGGCGTCGACATCAAGGCCAACTGGGTCGGCCACGACATGAGCTGGGGCACGCCGAGCATCGCGTTGCAGGCGACGCACACCATCGGGTTCAGCGCGGTCGACAAGGACGGCAACAAGACGCAGCAGGAAGTCGGCATCGAGGTCAACGACAGCGCGATTCCGTCGTGGCAGGCGAATGCGCAGTTCGGCTGGAAGATGGGCGACTGGGATGCCAACTGGGCCGTTCGCTACATCAGCGACGTCGAGGAAGCCTGCGCCAACGCGGCGAAGACGCCGGCGTCGGGCTGCCCGACCGCGGCGGGCTTCAACCACCTCGGCGCGACGACCTACCACGACGTCCAGGTGGCCTGGAACCGTGCGTTCGGTGCCGATGGCCTGAAGCTGACGTTCGGCGTGAACAACCTGTTCGGCAAGGACGCGCCGATCTGCGTGACCTGCTCGCTCAACGGTTACGACGCCGGCACGTACGACCTGCCGTGGCGCTTCTGGTACTTCGACATCGCGTACAAGTTCTGATCGACCGGGGGATTCCCCCGCGGTATCGACGGCCGGTGGTTCGCCACCGGCCGTTTTTTTTGGCATCACACGGCCGCTTGGCCCGGCCCGGTACCATCGCCGGCAGTCCTGCTTCCTCCGTTCCCGATGCCGCTCCTGACCCAGGCCGGCGTGCGTGCCTGGCTCGTGCTCGCCGGCATCGCCGCCATCGTTCTCGCGCCGTTCCTCGTGCAGCGCGCGATGAACCGCACCACCTACGATGCCGCGCGCTGGCTGGCGCACAGCTACCAGGTCGAGGCGAGCGCACGCGGCGTCGTGAGCGATGCACGCGACGCCGAATCCGCCGCACTCTCCCTCGTGCTTGGCGTCGACACGCCGCTGGTACGCCAACGCCTGCGGGAGGCAGCGGCGCGCGTGCCGCACGACCTCGATCGCCTGCAGGCGCTGACGCACGACAACCCGGCCCAACTCGTTCGCATCGGTCAACTGCGTGACCGCATCGAACAACGCGTCGCGTACGCCCAGCAGATCGCCGCGTCGCGGGACCCCGAGGCCGCGCGGGCGCTCGCGCGCGAGATGACCACGCGCTCGCCGATCCGGCAGATCGCCAGCGAACTCATCGCGGATGAAGCGCGCCTCGCGGCGCAACGCGACGCCGCCGCCACGCAGTCTCGCGAGCGCACGCAATGGATCGGCGCGGCCGCCGCATTCGTCCAGTTGCTGCTGCTCGTCGCCATCGCGTGGCTCTGGAAGCGCGAGACCGATCGCCGCGTCGCGCAGGAGCAGGAAAGCCGCGAGGTCGCCGAGCGTGCGCAGGCCATCCTGCACTCGGTGCGCGAACCGATCGCGCTGGTCGACGGCGAACAGAAGGTAGTGCTCGCCAACGAGGCATTCCGCGAGATGTACGGCGCGGACTCGACCGCCGAAGGCGCGCCGCTCGCCGACGTCGGCGATGGCGCATGGCGTGATGCCGTTTTCCTGCAACGTCTCCGCGACGTGGCCGCGCGCGGCCGCGAGCTCTGGGATTTCGAACTGCAGCAGACGACCACCGACGGCCAGTCGCGCCACATGGTGGTCAACGCCGTGCGCATGCCGGGATCGAGCGGCGACGCGCCCGGCGTGCTGCTGACCGCGAGCGATCTCACGGCGCACAAGGCGTCGGAAGAGCGCGTGCGCGAGCTCAATCGCCAGCTCGAAGGCAAGGTCGGGCAGGTGTCGGAGGTCAATCGCGAACTCGAGGCGTTCAGCTATTCGGTCTCGCACGACCTGCGCGCACCGCTGCGCCACATCGCCGGTTTCGCCGACAAGCTCGACCGCCACCTCGGCGGCGAGGCGGACGAGAAGTCGCACCACTACCTCAAGGTCATTTCCGACTCCGCGCGCCGCATGGGTGCGCTGATCGACGACCTACTCGTCTACAGCCGCCTCGGCCGCAATGCGATCCGCCTGCAGGCGGTCGACCTGCAATCGCTGGTCGCCGAGCTGCGCGCGATGTTCGACGCGACATGGGCGACCGATCATCCGGATGCGCCGGCGATCCGCTGGGACATCGGCCCGCTGCCGGTCGTCGTCGCCGACGAGAACATGATGCGGCAGGTGTGGCAGAACCTGCTGGGCAATGCGGTGAAGTACAGCGCGCACCGCACGCCGCCGGTCATCCGCATCGCGCACGAACGCCGCGCCGACGGCGCGCACCATTTCAGCGTCGGCGACAATGGCGCCGGCTTCGACATGGCCTACGCATCCAAGCTCTTCGGCGTGTTCCAGCGCCTGCACAAGGCCAGCGAATATCCGGGCACCGGCATCGGCCTCGCCAGCGTGCGACGCGTGGTCGCGCGCCACGACGGCGAGGTCTGGGCCGAGGCGGAGCCCGATCGCGGCGCCACTTTCCATTTCACGTTGCCGGAAATGCTCGACGCGCCGGCTCGCACCTCAAGGGACACCGCATGAACAAGCTGCGCACGATTCTGCTCGCCGAAGACAGCCCCGCCGACGCCGAAATGGCGCTCGACGCGCTGCGAGAAGCAAATCTCGCCAATCCGATCGTGCACGTCGAGGACGGCGTCGAAACGCTCGATTTCCTCTACCGCCGCGGTGCGGTCGCGGGCCGCAGCGACGACCTGCCCGCGGTGCTGCTGCTCGACATCAAGATGCCGCGCATGGACGGCCTCGAAGTGCTGCGCACGCTGCGCGAGGATCCGCAATTCCGCACGCTGCCCGTCGTCATCCTGTCGTCCTCGCGTGAGGAGAACGATCTCGCGCGCAGCTGGAACCTCGGCGTCAACGCGTATGTCGTGAAGCCGGTCGACGTCGAGCAGTTCTTCATCGCGGTGCGCACGCTCGGCCAGTTCTGGGGCGTCTTCAACGAAGCGCCGGGCGACAAGGCCTGAGATGGACCGCGCGCTGCGCATCCTCTGGGTGGAAGACTCGGCGGAAGACGCCGAGCTCTTCGCCGCATTGCTGGACGATGAAGGCGTCGCGCACGCGTACGACCGGGTCGACGACGAAGCCGGGCTGCGTGCGGCGCTCGCCGTGACGCTGCCGGACCTGGTGATTTCCGACTCCGAACTGCCCGGCTTCTCCGGCGGGCATGCGCTGCGCATCGTACGCGAGGTCGCCCCGCGCCTGCCGTTCGTGTTTCTGTCCGGCGCGATGGGCGAGGACGCCGCCGTGCTCGCCTTGCAGCAGGGCGCGACCGACTACGTGCTCAAGCAGAACCCGCGCCGGCTCGCGAACGCGGTGCAGCGCGCGGTGCGCGAAGCCGAGGCGATGGCCGAGCGGGACCGCGCCGATCGCGAACTGATGCGCGCGCAACGCAACGAAGCCCTCGCGCTGCTCGTCGCCGGCCTGTCGCACGACCTGCGCAACGTGCTGCAGCCGCTGAGTCTGCTGCCGACCGTGATGCGTGCGAAGGACGACCGCGCCACGGCATTGCGCGCCGCCGACATCGTCGAGGAAGCGGCGCGTCGCGGGCACGATCTCGCGCAGGCGATGGTCGACTACGCGCGCGGTCGCCGGCAGGAAGCGCCGCATGCGGACCTCGCCGACGTGCTGGTCAGCGTGCGCATCCTGCTCGCAGGCTCGGTGCCGCGCAGCATCCGTATCGCGTTTCCGCACATCGACCGGGGGCTGCGCCTCGCGATCGACGCGACGTCATTGCAGCAGTGCCTGCTCAATCTCTGCCTCAACGGCCTGCAGGCGATGGACGGGCAGGCCGCGGGTCGCCTCGCCGTGACGGTCGAGGTCCAGCACGACCTCGCTGGCGACGTCGTCCGCATCGACGTGCAGGACACCGGCTGCGGCATTCCCGCCGACGTGCTGCCGCGCCTGTTCACGCCGTTCTTCACCACCAAGACGCAGGGCACGGGGCTCGGGCTGCTGTCGTGCCGCCGCATCATCGAATCCGCCGGTGGCCGACTGGATATCGACAGCACGCCGGGCGAGGGCACGACGATGCGCCTGGTGCTGCCGCTCGCGCCCGCCGACACGCCGGCGTCGACCGCCGCCTGAGCGCACCGTCGCGCAGCCTGAGACGCGCGACGACCACACTGGCTCGACGTTCCGCCCGTCGAGATATGCGTGTCCGCCGTTCCCGCCGATGCCTCGCCGATGAGCGACGCGAAGATGACCGCCCACGACCTCTGCGTCGCCCTCAAGCTCGCGCATCCCGCGGACGAGTTCGTCACCGTGTTCGAAGTGCGCGAAGCGACCGGCAGCGTGCACGGCTCACGCGCCGATGCGGTGGTGATGTCGTTGCACGCGTCGCGCGGGTTCGAACTCACCGGTTTCGAGTTCAAGTGCGCGCGTGGCGACTGGCTTGCCGAACTCAAGAATCCGTCGAAGGCCGATCGCATCGCGCGCTACTGCGACCGCTGGTGTGTGTTCGCCGCACCGGGCGTCGTGAAGGAAGCCGAATTGCCGAGCGGGTGGGGCCTGTGGGAACTGCGCGCCGCTGGCATCCATCGCCGCGTCGTGCCGGCCACGCGCGAGCCGGAGCCGATGCCGCGCGCGTTCCTCGCCTCGTTCATGCGTGCACGTGCGAAGTTCGACACCGACGAGCTGGCCGCACTGGCGTCGCATCATCGTCGCGAGTTCGAACGGCAACAGCGCGTGCGCGAAGAGGCGGCCGATGGCGATCCGTTGCTGCGTCGCGAACGCGAGCGCCTCAACGAAGGGCTGCGCAAGCTGGAGGAGATCCGGCAGGCGACGGGTATCGATCTCGGCGACTACACGCCGTCGCGGCGCTGGATCGAACGCATGCGGCTGGCGGATAGCCCGCGCCTGGAGCATGCGTTGAAGCTGCTGCGCGACGTGTTCGCCGACGACGAGCTGCGCCAGCGCGTCGACATCGCGACGCGGCGCGAGGACGACTAGCGTCGCGTTAGGCCTTGCGCACGAATTCGGACTTCAGCTTCATCGCGCCGAAGCCGTCGATCTTGCAGTCGATGTCGTGGTCTTCGTCGACGAGGCGGATGTTGCGCACCTTGGTGCCCGCCTTGAGCGCACTGCTCGCGCCCTTGACCTTCAGGTCCTTGATGACGGTGACCGAATCGCCATCCGCGAGCACGTTGCCGACAGCGTCGCGATGCACGCGCTGCTCGTCGACCGGCGCGTCGCCCGACCACTCGTGCCCGCATTCGGGGCAGACGTACATCGCGCCGTCGACGTAGGTGAGCGCGGAGCCGCAGGCGGGGCAGTTCGGAAGGTCGGTCATTTCAACGTCTCGATGCGGTGCACGAGCACCGCAAGAACAAGCGTCACTGCAGGCAGTGCGCCGGCACGTCGAGTTCGATCGACAGTGCGAGGTGATCGGAGAACGCGGCGGGCATCGCATTCCAGTCGCGCGCCCGGAGGCCGTCGCCGACGAGGATGTGGTCGATCGCGCGCTGCGGTGCCCAGCTGGGGAACGTCGCCAGGGTCTGCGCCGGCGGTTGCAGGCGCGTGCGCTTGAACAGTGCCTGCATTTCCGGCTGGTCGATCGTGCAGTTGAAGTCGCCCATCAGCACGGCGTGCGGATCGTCCGCGAGCAGTTCGGCAATGAAGGCGAGCTGCGCGAGGCGCGACGAAGCACCGAGCGAAAGATGCGCGACGGCGATCGTCAGCGGCGTATCGCATCGACCGAAGCGCGCGAGCATCACGCCGCGGCCTTTGACGCGCCCCGGCAGCGAATGGACGACGACTTCGGTCGGCTCGAGCCGGCTCAGCAGCCCGTTCGCACTCGACGCCACGCCGCCGACGCGCCGGTTCGGCTGGTGGCTCCAGTAGGCGAAGCCGGCGCGCTGCGCGAGGTAGTGCGTCTGGTTGGTGAAACCCGAGCGCAGGCTGCCCGGATCGCTTTCCTGCAGGCCGACGATGTCGAAGCCCGTCGCCAGCCTCGCGATCGCGTCGAGGCTGGCGCGCTTGTCGCCCATCGGCAGCACGTGCGACCAGCTGCGGGCGACGTAGTCGTGATAACCGCGCGTGCTCGATCCGGCCTGGATGTTCGCACTCAGCAGTTTGATCCGACGGTCGCCCACGTGCGGTCCGTTGCTCAGCCGCCGGTGCCGGTGGCCGGTGCGGCGGGTGCTGCGGCCGGAGCGCTCGCGCCGCCCTGCATCGCCGCGCGCTCCATCGCGATCAGGTGATCGGCGATGCGCAGCACGTCCTCATAGCTCTTGCCGCCGGTGACGCGGTACTTGCCGTCGACCACGATCGTCGGCGTGCCGGTCACGCCCGCCTTCGTCATCCATTGGCGTCCCTGGTTGACCTTCGTGGCCACGGCGAAGCTGTGCATCATGTCGAGGAACTGCTGCGCGTTCGCACCATACTGCGCGTAGAAGTTCGCGATCTTCTGCTCATCCGGCGGATCGCCCTCACCCGGCATCGTGTCCTTGACGTGGATCGCGTCGATCAGCGCCATGTGCGTCTTGTCGACCAGCCCGAGCTGCTCGGACACGTAGTACGCCTTCGCGTACGGATCCCACTCGGGGCCGAACGGCGCCGGCACGTAGTGGAAGTTCACGTCGGCCGGAAGCTTCATGTGCCACGGCTCGACGGTCGGCGCGAAGCGCGCGCAGGCCGGGCAGACGTAGCCGAACACCTCGACCACCTCGATCTTGCCCGGCTCCGGCTGCCACGGCTGGCCGCCGGCGATCTCTTCGTAGTCGGTGCCCAGTACCGGCGGCGGACCCTGCGGCGGCACGATCGGACCCGGCTGACGGGTCGCCGCGGGCGTCGTGGCGGCAGCCGGCGTCGCCGCGGCGTTCGCAGGCGCGGCGGCGGTCGAGGCCGGTGTCGACGACGCGGCGGGCGCGGCGGTGTCGGTGCCCTTGCCGCAGGCGGTGGCCATCAGCGCGACGGCGAGCACCAGCGGATAACGCAGCACCGCGAGGCGCGGGA
>NZ_SELT01000014.1 GCF_004361065.1 Cognatilysobacter terrigena
CGGCGTCGGCTTGGACGAATTGTTAGCTGCCAGCCGAGCTTCGTGCTTTTCGCCGAGACGCCAGCTTAGCCAGACCAGCCAGGCAATAGACAGGCCCCAAGCAGCGAACTTCAAAATGGCACTACTTGGCGGGTCTTGAGAGTAGAACGTGAACGACACGGCTGCGCCACACACGGCGCCGAAAAGTGCTGCGATCCACCAGCGGTCTAGCCTCAAACGGCGAGCTAGCAAGAGAGCGGGTAAGCCTATCGCTGCGACGATAGGCGCTGAGAACGCGTAAGTGACAAGGCTAATTGCTAAGAAGACGCTTAGGGACTGATCAGTGCCGCTCAGAATGTCACGGCACGACAGAACTAGTGGCGGAATTGCCGGTGCAACGATGAAGCCGCCAAGTAGCCACAAGACGCGAATTTGTTTCATGGCAGCTAACACCGAAGTTGACCCGCGCCGCGAAGCGGCGTCGGCTTGGACGAATTGTTAGCTACCGCGCGTGCTCGGCTGGATGCTCACGGAGCTGCCGGAACTACAGGCACTGTGAGGCGCTGCTCCGGCACTGATCGAGTTTATCGTTTGAAGGGAGAACTGCCCGGTCTTCTTGGCAATGACCGCTACAACGACAGGCGGGCTACCCGGAAGATCGCGCAATTCGACGGCAAACCCCTGCGAGCGGACGTAACGTTCCAAATCGACTGTCGGCTTGCCAGGAGGTAACCGCACTTCATATCCGAGTGTGACCGCTGCGCTCAGATCGGGCGCAGGACCGGCCCATGCGACGAATGGCGCGGCTGACGTGCACGTCCGCTCCGCCTCTGCGGGAACCTGTGGCGATTGGCTCCGACTACAGCCTCCAAGACATATTGCGGCCAGTGCCGCAATGACGAGACAGCGCATGCAATCAACTCCCAAAGGCAGCTAACACCTGAGTTAAGCCGCGCCGCGAAGCGGCGTCGGCTTGGACGAATTGTTAGGGCGCACCCTCATGGCGGCCCATAGAACGACAGCTCGATAGTTGCACCGAGGTCCGCGGCGAGACGGACCGCCTGGGCAGGGATGCTATAGCTTGGCCAAGGCCGATCTTCGGTTGCCAAATCATGCAGCCCGAAATCAATGACCACGGTGCGAAAGCCTAGCTCAGGGATGAGACTTAGGGTTGCACGGTGCTTCTTTGCGAACCGAACCGCGCCCTGAGCTTGTTTGAGGATCCCTTCGGCGTCAGACAACTGGATGTTGAAGCCCGACTCCTGGACGTTACCCCTGCTTGCTGGCAGACGCGGCTCCCCCTTCCAGTACACACGCACGGGTTCCAGTTTCGACTCAGACAGAAAGCGGCGGACCTTCGCAGTCGATCCTGAAACCCGCAAAACGCATGAAGACATGTGTGCGCCCTAACACGTGAGTTAAGCCGCGCCGCGAAGCGGCGTCGGCTTGGACGAATTGTTAGCGCCTTGAGGACTGCAACCGCACATGCGCCCTCTCGAATCTGCCCGCCGCGGTCAAGTTCATCTGGATAGCGTACCCGCGGCGGCGGCTGCCTGCCTGCTCCGTATCGAGGATGCACTCCAGAACAAGAGGCCGGATTTCCTTGCATGCATCGAAGTAGTAGCTGCTGGAGCCGCGGATGAGCACGCCTTTCAGTTGGCGATTCATGCCCCGCTCAATCTGAAGAGGCGTGTAGTAGCGGTAAGGGAAGCTGCTTGGAAGCCCGGCCGCCGCATAGACCAGCTGCCATGTGTTTTCACACGCACAAGGCATGGGCGAGTAGGCCAAGCTTGCACCGCCTATCGCCAGAGCGACTACAAGGGCTGAAACACTTCCATTCATGGCGCTAACACCTGAGTTAAGCCGCGCCGCGAAGCGGCGTCGGCTTGGACGAATTGTTAGCTGCCATGCCCGTACACCACGGAAGGACCGCCTTTGACACCCTCGGTCTCAGCGTAGAACCGCGAGCCATCATTGCCAACCACCAAGAGACCCTCACCTAAGCCAATCCGACGCTGTAGCGCGCCCCACGTGGTGGCTCGGAAGCCGCGGGAGTCTTCCAGCACTAGGCACGGGTCATCGCTGGAGAACCGTGCACGTTTCCCGGCGAAGGCTGACGGCAGTATCTCTTCGATGTTGTGGCAGATGCGCGAGTACAACCTCTCGGGGCGCTTCGAAGCTTCGTGGAGGAAGCGCTCGCGGAAACTAGCCACGACGTATCGCTGGGCAAATGCTTCGAGCGCTGACTTGCTGTCCATCGCAGCTAACGCTTGAGTTAAGCCGCGCCGCGAAGCGGCGTCGGCTTGGACGAATTGTTAGGCGGCGCACAGAGCTTCTGCAAGGCTTCCAATTGTTGGGCATGCAGATTCGACAGCGGACTAATTAGAAGCGCCTCCCTTCCGCCGGCTTCAAGCGCTGCCAGAGCAACCGCCGGATCGGAGTAGCGCTGAAGGACTGGCAGGCCGACCGCCTGGAACTCGGCGGCAAGCGCCCTTGCGGAATCTATCGCGGACGCGCGGGAAGAAACCGGATGGGGTGAATAGCCCGTGCCGGCAATGTTGGCCAGTTGCGCACCGATGATGGCAACTCTCTTTTTCATAGCCACGTACTCAACTGCAACGTCCCCGAGTGCGTCGAATGCGTCGGAGTAGTTCGCGAACGAAACGTGGAACAGCCAACGGACGTGCCCGTCGGTTCGCTTGAAGTGACGACTGCTCTTAACGAACGTCCAGCCGGGCATAAGCTCCACCAGCTCGGAAATAAAAGCCGCATGTAGCTCAGATACTTTCATAGCCGCCTAACACCGATTCTCTTGAATAAGCACAGCGGTAACCGCTCCGCAAGGAAGAAGGAGGCAGGCTCGGCCAGAAGTCTATTACGAAACAATAGTTTAGCTCTGGCCGCAGTGGCCCGTGACTTGGTCCGACTGTTTGGCGCGGCGTGCTCATCGGTAATCCGTTATCGCGGCGTCCGTGGAGGGGTAAGCGACGCCTCGCCGGCAGCGGAATTGTCCGACGCTCTATTCGTCCATTGCCCTAGCGCACATAACGAAAACGTTCTGCACGATTGCCACCTCTTCTTGCAGTGCTGAGGACGCAACGTCGCATGGATGCGCTGGTATCGCTTTACCGAAGCTTGGGTAGGCAGCTGGGACTTCGTGTCGCAGAGGACCCGCCGCCTGGAAGCAATCGCTATCGCTCCGGGGCCGGCGGGTGGCCCGATACGCGTTCCCACTCGCCTCCGCGCTCGTCTGGAGCCAGCACGTCGACGCCGGGCTCGCGCGAAGTACCAGCGAGGAACCTGGCGGGTCGTCGGGACACGTCGCCCGGCGACGACGGCATCCACTGGCTGGGCGATGCTTATCGCGAAGATGCTGCACCCAGTGCAGGAACGAACCTCAGAACAGACGCAAGCCACGGAAAACGTCTGCTCGACCTCGTGCGAGAACGCGTGCGGGTTCGCCATTACAGCCTCCGCACCGAGCGTGCCTACGTCAGTTGGGTGCGACGCTTCATTCTCGCGAATGGCCGGCGGCATCCGCGCGAGCTGGGTGGTGCGGAGGTCGAGCGGTTCCTGACCGATCTCGCCGCACGCGACGACGTCGCGTCGGGTACGCAGAACCAGGCGCTCGCTGCGCTGTTGTTTCTCTACCGCGAAGTTCTCGGCCTGAAGCTGCCGTGGATGCAGGACGTCGTGCGCGCGAAGCGGCCTCGGCGTATTCCCGTGGTGTTGTCGCGCGGCGAGATCGATCGGTTGCTCGGTGCGATGGATGGGCAGACGCGACTGATGGCGGCGCTGCTCTACGGCACGGGCATGCGCCTCATGGAATGCACGCGCCTGCGCGTCAAAGACGTTGATTTCGAGCGCTGCGAGATCGTGGTGCGGGAAGGGAAGGGCGACAAGGACCGCCGGGTGCCGCTGCCGCAGACGCTGCGGGAAGATCTGCGCCGCGCGATCGAACGGTCGATGTTGCTGCACCGCCATGATCTGGCGGAAGGATTCGGCGAGGCGCGTCTTCCCCATGCACTGGCCAAGAAGTATCCGAATGCGGCGCGCGAGCCGGGTTGGCAGTTCGTATTTCCGTCCGCTCATAGATCGGTGGATCCTCGAACGAACAAGACGCATCGTCACCATCTGGACGACAGCGCGCTGCAGCGCGCCGTGAAGCGTGCGCGTACGCTGGCGGGCATCACGAAGCCCGCGACCTGCCATACGCTGCGTCATTCGTTCGCGACGCACTTACTCGAGAGTGGGCAGGACATCCGCACCGTGCAGGAGCTGCTCGGCCACAAGGATCTCGGCACGACGCAGATCTATACGCACGTGTTAGGACGTGGCGCGGGTGCGGTCCTGAGTCCGCTCGATCGTCAGTTCTGATCGTGTGGACGCGAACCAGGTAGTGCGCTTCGCAGCCGTGCGCTTCGGCGCATCTCAGCGTTGCGTGTATCGCGCGAGGAGCCTTTTGTCGACTACGAACCCAACGTCAAGGGCGAGCGACCTTCGTGCGGTCGGCGTGACGGCACGCACGCCGCTTACGCAACAGGGAATTACGCGACGGCAGTCGATCGCGCATCCCTTACAACGACCGCCGATGACGGCAATCACGACACCGAGGGACAACGACCGAGCGGATACGAAACGTGACAGTCAGGAAACGTCGTGCAGGATACGTCACGCGAAAGGCGTCCTCTCGACGCCTCAATCCGCGTCGCGATCAATCCCGTACTTGCGCAACTTCTCGACGAGCGTCGTCCGACGCAGGCCCAGTAACGGCGCGGCGTGCGCCACCACGCCATTCGCCTGCTGCAGCGCCGCCTGGATGAGCTCGAGTTCGAGTTCCGCCATGTGGCTTTTCAGGTCCAGACCTTCCGGCGGCAGTGTCGCGCGCGGATTGATCGTCGAAGGATCCGCAGGCGAAGCCGTCGAAGGCGCCGTTGATGGCGTGCGTGTCGCGGCGATCACCGTGGCGGGCGTCGGGTTCGCGGCCACCGGCTCGACGGGCAGTTCGGCGACACCGGCGCGATAGCGCGCGGGGAGGTCGGCGGCGCGCACCTGTCCGTTCGGATGCAGCACGGCGAGGCGCTCGAGCAGGTTGTGCAGTTCGCGCACGTTGCCGGGCCAGTGGTAGTGCTTGAGCACGTTCACGGCTTCGCCCGTCAGCGAGACGCGGCCGCGACCGCTGTCGGCGAGCTGGCGCGTGATCGCGGAAATCAGATCGGGCAGGTCTTCCGTGCGTTCGCGCAGCGCGGGCATCTCGATCGGGAAGACGTTGAGGCGATAGAAGAGATCCTCGCGGAAACCGCCCTTCGCGATCTGGTCCTCGAGGTTGCGATGCGTCGCGGCGACGACGCGCACGTTGCACGAATACACCTGCGTGCCGCCGACGCGCTCGAACGTGCGCTCCTGCAGCACGCGCAAGAGCTTCACCTGCATCGCCATCGGCATGTCGCCGATTTCGTCGAGCAGAAGCGTGCCGCCCTCGGCCATCTCGAAACGGCCCTTGCGCTGCGTCAGTGCGCCGGTGAACGCGCCCTTCTCGTGGCCGAACAGTTCGCTTTCGAGCAGGTCGGCCGGAATCGCGCCGCAGTTGATCGCGACGAACGGCTTGCCGGCGCGCTTGGAACGCTCATGGATCGTGCGCGCCGCGACTTCCTTGCCGGTGCCGGATTCGCCGAGGATCAGCACTGTCGTATCGAAGCCGGCGACCTGGTCGATCATGCGATTCAGACGCACGACCGCTTCGGACGACCCCGTCGGCCCGACGCTCTGCTTCTCCTGGCGCTCTTCCTCGTCGATTCGCTTGAGGCTGGCGCGACGGAGCGCTTCCTGCAGTTGCGGGCGACGGATCGGGTAATCGAGCGGCCACACCGAATCGGGATGCACGAGCGAACGCCATGGCGCGCGCTCGTCGTGACCGGGCAGCACCATCAGCGGCGGATGCAGCGGTTGGCGCGAGAGCCAGTCGGCGAATGCCGACCACGCGGCGACATCGCCAACGTCACCGGCGACGATCGCGACCCAGTCGCTCGCTTTCGAACGCGAGAGATCGAGGTCCGCGGTGTCGGCGACGAGGCGCGGGGTGAAGTCCATGAATTCCAGCAGAGTGGCGACGCGTTCCGCGCGCGCCATGTCGCCATCCACCACCAGGATGCGCGACTCGCTCATTCGGTCGCTCCGACCTCCGCCGCGCGCCCGGCCAACTTCTCGAGCAGCGGCATGACGTCGTGGATGTAGGAGAGCTTGCTGACGAACGCGTCGGCACCGGCGCGCAGTGCGTGCTCGCGATGCTCGGCGTCATCGAAATGGCTGGCGATCACGACGTAGGGCGGGGCGTCCTGCGCCTTGATCAGGCGCGTGGCCTGCAGGCCGCCCATCTCGGGCATGGCGAGGTCCATCAGCACGACGTCCGGACGCAGCGCCTCGCACTGCGCGATCGCTTCGATGCCGTTGCCGGCGGACCCGACGATGTTCACCCAGTCGAGTCGACGCAGGTGGCGCACGGCCGCGTTGATGAAGCCTTCGTGGTCGTCGACCAGCAGGACGCTCAGCATTCCCTTCTCCTCGGATCCCTCACCGCACCGCGGCGGCGGCGACGGGCCGCTGGCGTGCCCGCGCGGGGGCGATGTCCAGCTGGTCTCGATACTTTGCCACCGTACGGCGCGCGATGCGCACGCCCTGTCGCGCGAGCAGACCGGCGATCGTGTCGTCGGCGAGTGGCGCGTGCGGCGGTTCGGCGTCGATCAGGCGCTTGACCATCGCCTTGACCGCGGCGCCGGACACTTCCGCGCCCTCCAGCCGCACCGCGAAGAGGCGCTTGAGCTCGAACGTGCCGCGCGGCGTCTGGATGTACTTGCCGGTGGTGATGCGCGAGACGGTCGACTCGTGCATGCCGATGGCGTCGGCGACTTCGCGCAGGGTGAGCGGCGCGATGGACTCTTCGCCCTGTTCGAGAAAGGCCTGCTGGCGCTCGACCAGCACCTGCGTCGTGCGCAGCAGCGTGTCGTTGCGCATCGCGATACCGCGGACGAGCCAGCGCGCTTCGTCGAGCAGGCCGCGCAGCGCGGAGACGTCGCCGCTGGCGCCGGACAGGCCGGACTCGCAGTGCGCGGAGATGCGCACCTTCGGAAGCGTCCTGCCATTGAGGTTCACGCGCCATTGCCCGCCGAGCTTGCGCACCACGACGTCCGGCACGACGTGATCGTCGTCGCGGATCGAAGGCTCCGGCACCGGGCAGGCGTCGAGCGAGAGGATGAGACCGACCGCCGCGTCCGCGGCGTCGACGGTGCAGTCGAGGGCGGCGGCCAGTGCGCGGCCGTCGTGGCGGGCGAGTGTGGCGAGGTGGTCGCGCACGATGCGCCGCGCGAGGTCGCGGTCCTGGCCCTCCGGCAGACGGTCGAGCTGCGCGCACAGGCATTCGCAGGCGTCGACGGCGCAGAGCCCGGCCCAGTCGCCGTTGAGCAGGCGCAGGCGGACGATCTGCATTGCTTTCGGGCTCACGCCGAGTTCGCCGGCACCTTCCGCGGTCAGCGCGTCGAGTTCGCCTTCGAGCAGGCCGGAGTCGGAGGTGCGATCCAGCCACCACGCGGCGATCAGAAGGTCGCCGGTCGACCAGTCGAGCCGCAGTTCCTTCAGCAGGCGCAGGCGCCAGTCGCTGAATTCGCCATCCGCGATACGGGCGGTGGCGTCGTCATCCCCCACGGTGACGCCGCCACTCATGCCCGACAGGAACTGCGGCTCGGGTAGCTCGTCCCAGGCCGCCGCGTCGAACGACGCTTCGTCCAATGCGGCGTCATGCGCGTCCGCATCGGTTTCGCCGGCCTCGTCGCCTTCGTCGAGTTCCAGCATCGGGTTCCGGTCCAGCGCCTGGCGCAGCTCCATCTCGAGCTGCGGCGCGGTCAGCTGCAGCAGTCGGATCGACTGCAGCAACTGCGGCGTCAGGTTGAGCGACTGCGACATCTGCGCGCGAACCGACGCCTTCATTCGAGCCTCCCGGTGGACCAGTAAGTGTTAGTACGGCATGAATCCTGCAGTGCATCGTGCAGGAGTCGTGCCAGAGCTCGGATCGGGGTATTCCCGACGCACCGGCGGCGCTTCAGGTAGGGGAGGTCGGGGAAACCCTTACGCCACTGCCGGCTTTTCGACAGGAACTGTGGCGCGCTCCGAAAAAGTGCCGCCGCTGCAGTCGGGAAGCTGAACCACTCCCCGACGAACGGTCGGGCCTGCTCAGGGCGACGGCGCGTCCTTCGACGGCAGACGCGCCTGCCACTGGACGGCCGTGCGCACGAGCTCGACCGCATTGCGGCAACCCAGCGCTTCCATGAGTCGCGCGCGATGGGTTTCGACGGTCTTGATCGAGATGCCGAGGTCGGCCGCGATCTGCTTGGTCGTGCGGCCCGCGCCGAGTGCGGCGAGGATCTCGCGCTGGCGCGGGGGCAGGGTGGACGGATCGGTGCCCTTGCGCGCGCGGTTGCCGCCATCGCCGAGCATCGCCGACGACACCTGCGGGCTCAGGTAGACGCGGCCCGCGAACGCGGCACGCAACGCGATGTCGAGCTCGGCCGGCGCGGCTTCCTTCACCACGAAACCCTGCGCGCCGCGCGCGATCGCTTCGCGAACGTGCGCACTGTCGTCGTGCATCGACATGATCACGACTGCCGTTTCGGGTGCGACGCGGCGCAGTTCTTCGAGCGTGTCGAAGCCGTTGCGGCCGGGCATCGAGAGATCGAGCAGCACGACGTGCGGATGCAGGTCGCGCGTGCGCAGCACGGCTTCATCGCCGCCCGCCGCTTCACCGACGACCTCGATCCCGTCGAACGATTCGACGAGCCGGCGCAGGCCGGCACGGATCAGGGTGTGGTCGTCGCAGATCAGGACGCGCACGCATTCACGATCGGGGGAGGTGGCCGCACCTTAGCCGAGCGGGCACAGCATCGCCAAGACGCGGCGTTCAGCGCTGGCGTCGCCGCTCCGCCACCGCGCGACGGTGCAGGCGGAACAGATGCCGTTCGAGGAGGGCTTCGAGGCTTGCCGGCAAAGGATCGAAACGCAGCCAGGCGCGGGCGCCATCACTGCCGGTTTCGATCGCGAGCACGTGCGCCGGCAGCAGCAACGGTTCGGGCAGCGTGTCGGACGGCTGCAGGCGCAACACGACGGCGTCGCCGATCGCCGGCACTGTGTCGTCGCGCGTCATCGACACCGCGGCACCGCGCGCGGACCAGTCGAGCGGACGCACCGGATCGACAGGCTGGTCGCGTTGCATCAATGCGCCGACGAGGCCGACAAGAAGATCGACTTTCGCTTCGAGCCGGCGCACGGCCGGATCGGTGCCGGGTTCGTCGGATTCCTCGCCGCGCGTTTCGTCGACGAGCGCGAGGGCGCGCATCAGCGCTTCGGCGCGTGCGAGCGCGGCGCGCTGGCGGGCTTCAGGTAGCGGCGGAAGGAGCGCGAGCGGCCGAGCGTCCTCGCTGGCGATCGCGTCGCCGAACAAGGAATCGCGCGCGGCCTCGGCGTTCATCCGGCGAGGTAGGCCTTGATCGCACGGCCGTCGCGGCCCATGCGCTCGAGCGTGCGTTGCGCTTCGTCGCGCGCATCGCGCAGTTCCTCGATCAGCGCGCGCTGCGCCGCGAGCAGGTCGAGCCAGGATTCGCGGCAGCCCATTTCGGCATCGGTGCCGTTCTCGAAGGTGGCGCGTAAGGCGTTTTCGTGTTCGACCAGCAGCGCGTGGGCGCCGTCGAAATCGCTGTTGGCGATGCAGGTGCGGATCGCATCGGTCGGCAGGCCGACGGTCATGCGCCGGCTCCCGCAACGCGCGGTGCGGCGCCGGGTGCAATCGCGCTCCAGGCGGACTCGATGTCGGCGATCAGGCCGTCGCACTCGCGCAGCGCGCTCGTGTCGTTGGCGACGTTCGCCTCGAGCAGGCGACGCTGGATGTAGTCGTAGAGCGCGAGCAGGTTCTGCGCGATCTCGCCGCCGGCTTCCATGTTCAGCGAGCCGGCGAGCGCGCCGACGATCGTCGAGGATTCGCTGATCGCCTGGCCCTTGCGGGCGATGTTGCCGGCGTCGATGCACGCGGCGGCGAGCTGCAGGCGCTCGCGCAGGCCGGTGAACATCAGCGCGACGAGGCGATGCGGATCGGCTTCGAGCACCGCGCTGGACACGGCGGTCTGTCGGTACTGGTTGGCGTAGGCGTGGATGCTCATGGCGGTGCTCGGTGCTTCGATCAGGACGACAGCGACGACAACTGCTGCGAGAGATAGGTGCTCGTCGATTGCAGCTTGGTCACGAGTGCGTCGAGCGCGGTGAACTGCGTCCGGTACTGCGTGGTGAGCTGGTCGATGTGTACCTCGTAGTTATCGCGCTGCTTCTGCAGATCCTTGAGCTTTTTATTGAGACTATCGGTACGGCTGCTCAAAACGCTGCCCGTGCCGACCCACGAATCCATCGAACCGCGCAGCTGCTTGCCCAGCGCCGCGTTCGGTCCGAACAGCTTGCTGACCGCGCCGGGGTCCGCGGCGATGGCGGTGTCGAACTTCGCGCCGTCGAGCGTGAGCGAACCGTCGACGGCCGTCTTGAAGCCGAGCTTCGACAGGTCGCCGTACGCGCCGGAGACCATCGAGCGCAGTCCCTGCATGATCGAACGCGGCGTCGCGTCGCCCACCAGCGTGCCCGCGGTCTTGCCGTCGCTTCCAGCCTGCGTGAGCGAGCGCATCTGGCTGAGCGCCGTGTTGTAGGAGCTGACGAACACCAGCAGCGACGCCTTCAGCGAGCTGGCGTCGGTGGTGACGTCGAGCGAAGCCGGCGTGTTCGGCGTGGCCTTCGTCAGCGTGAGCGTGACGCCGTCGAGCGCGTCGCCGAGCGTGTTCGAGCTCGACGTGCGCAGCACGCCATCGATCTTCACCTGCGCGTCCTGGGCGGGCGCGATCTGCGTGAGCGTGCCGCCGCTGGTAGCGAGCGCACCGAGGCCGCCATCGCCACCGGACGTCGTGATCGTGATCTGGCCGGCGCTGCCGGTTTTCGTCGCGGCGATCGTGAGCACGTCGCCGGCGTCGCCGTGCACGATGCTTGCGGTGACGCCCTTGTCGCCGGCCTTCGCGTTGATCGCATCGCGGATGCCCGCGAGCGTGCCGCTGCCGTCGGCGATGTCGATGTCGATCTGCGTGCCGCCGCCGACCTGCAGGCTCAGTCGGCCATAGCCGAGCTGCGTGGTCGCGTTGACCGGCGTCGACTGCAGCTTGTGCGCGGTCGCGAGCTTCTCGACGCTGATCGAATAGCTGCCGAGCTTCGCCGACGACGTCGCGCTCGCGGTGTAGCCGGCGTCGGTGGCGACGGTCGCCTTGCGGCCCGGAAGTGCGCCCTCCGCGTCGTAGCGCTTGATCGACGACTGCAGGCTCGACATCGCACTCGTGATCTGGCCGAACGCCGAGATCTCCGACTGCGTCGTCTTCTGGATGGCGTCGAGGCGCCGGTCGGTCGGCGCGCGCTCGGCTGCGATCAGCTGGCTGACGAGCGTGGTGACATCGATCGAACCGCCTGTGCCGGAGACGCTGGCCATGAAACCTCCGAATGCGCCACGTGCGGCGCTTTCCCGGATTGGTTAACGGCGGCGGGGCAACGGCCTTTAGCGGCTTGGCCTGTTCAGGCGCGGGCGTCGAGGAGCGAGCCGGTGACTGCGAGGCGTCGCGCGATGGCGAGCGCGGTTTCGTCGGGAATCTGCAGGATCACCGCGCCTTCGCGATCGAGCACGGAGACGACGATGCGGTGCGAGGTGGAGTCGACGCGGAAGCGCAGCGAGGTGTCGCTGTCGGCGATCAGTTCGTCGAGTTGTTTCTGGAGCGCGGCCGGCGTGCGGGGCGGCGCGGGTGCGGCAGTCGTCGCGACGTGCGCCAACGACGAAACCCCGGCCGGGACGGTCGAGGTCGGGAGCAATGTTTTGACGGATGCGAGGTCGGTCATGGCGACTCACCCGCGAAAACCCGGGACGCCGATGGCGTCCCGGGCTTCGTTTGGAACGATGGAGCGATCAGCGCAGGAGGCTGAGGACGCCCTGCGTCGCCTGGTTGGCCTGGGCGAGCATCGCGGTGCCGGCCTGCTGCAGGATTTGCGTGCGGGACAGCTCGGCGGTCTCCTTGGCGTAGTCGGCGTCGCGGATACGGCTGCGCGAAGCGGACAGGTTCTCGGAGGTGGTGTTGAGGTTCGACACGACAGAGGTGAAGCGGTTCTGCAGTGCACCCAGGTTGGCGCGGGAGGTGTTGACCGACTTCAGCGCCGCGTCGGCGACGTCGATCGCCATCTGCGCACCGGAGAAGGACGACACGTTGACGTTGCCGATACCGGTCGTCGTGCTCGACGAGCCGACCGCACCGTTGGCGAAGCCGCCGACCGTCGCGCTGTTGGTCGTACCGGCGACCGTGATCGCGGCCGACGACGACAGCGTCAGCTGGCCCGAAGCCTGGTCGTACGACGCGCCGACGCCCGTCTGCGCCGAGACGCGGTTGATCGCTTCGGCGAGCTGGCCGACGCGCTCCTGGGCGCTACCGGCAGCGGCGATCGCGCCGATGTCGGTACCGTTGATCGTCACGCCGCCGGCGGCGATCGCCGTCGCGAAGCCCGACACCGACGAAGCGGCGACCGAACCCGAGTAACGCGTGACCGAACCACCGAGAGCCGACGTCTGCACGTTGGCGATCGAGGCGACCGTGATGGTCTCGCCCGAGTTCGCGCCGACCTGGAAGGCGACGCCGGCGAACGAACCGTCGAGCAGGTTCACGCCGTTGAACTTGGTGGTCTGCGCGACGCGCTGGATTTCCGACTGCAGCTGCGTGACTTCGGCGTTCAGCGCGTCACGGTCCGACTGCGAGTTCGTGCCGTTCGAGGCCTGCACGGCCAGCTCGCGGATACGCTGCAGGTTGTTGCCGACTTCACCCAGCGCGCCTTCGGCGGTCTGAGCGAGCGAGATGCCGTCGTTGGCGTTGCGGGCGGCCTGGTCGAGGCCCCGGATCTGCGAGGTCATGCGCTCGGAGATCGAGAGGCCGGCGGCGTCGTCCTTCGCGCTGTTGATGCGGAGGCCCGACGACAGGCGCTGGATGCTGGTGGCGAGGCTCGAGCCGCTGGTCGACAGGTTGCGCTGCGCGTTCAGCGACATCACGTTGGTATTAATGGCGGACATTTCTGCTTGTCTCCAGTTGTGATCCGGCGGGGCGGCGAAAGCCTTTCGAGCCGGTTTCTGCAGGGTTCGGCGGGATTGCCTTCGCCGCTGCTGTGGTGAGTAACGGCACCACCGGCGCGGGGCTTTAGGCCGCTTGAGCCCGTCAAGACGTTTTTGCGCAAGTTGTGATGCACGCCACGCCGGATGCGCATGCGCGTTCGGCAACGTCACGGAAAACTTGAGCGGCCGTTCGCGCGGTCATGAAATGGTTCGCTCGAAAATGCGGGGCGACGTTATCGGCCGGGACCGAAAAACATTGAATTTCCCGTGGTTTTCGCGGGTTTTTGCGTGTTCGCGCGCGGGCGCGGTCGCGTTCTGATCACGAGAGGTGCGTTTCCCATGCATCGCTCGACAGAAGCGGGTGCCGATTGCACGGCAAAGCATTCGCATGACGCACATACAAAAACGCGACGCACGAGGCGTCGCGTTCCGTGTGCATCGATGCAGTGACGATCAGTCGTCGCGCATCTTCGCCATGTGCATGCGATCGAGCTGCATGACGTAGCGCAACAGTCGCGCCTGGTCCTGCACGGTGAGGTCGACGAAGCTGCAGCCGGCACGCCACACGCGACGACCGCGCTGGTCGATGCGCTGTGCATGCTGCACGCGCAGCGTCACCGTCATCGGTTCCTGTTCGGGCAGTTCGAGGACGACGCCGGGATACACGTCGCCGGTGGCGACCTCGATGCTCGCATCGTCGCTCGTCAGAACCGCGAGACCACCACCGCCGATGTCGGCGATCGTGGCGCGCACGGTGCGGCGTGTACCGCTGTCGGCATCGACGGGCAGGATGCACGACACCGTGCCCGGCGGTTCGCGCCGCACGTATTCACGACGCTGCAGGTGCATCACCTTGACCGGCACCGGCACTTCGAGCGCGGGCAGGCCTTCATGCGTGCCCATGCGCGCGGCGCCGGTGGCGAAGCGCACGGTGATGCGGTCGATCGAGCTTTCGAAGCGCAGGCGATCGGCGGCGAGCAGTTGTTCGGTGAGCGCAGCATCGCGCGGCACGTCGATCCACAGCGACGTCGCGCCCACGCCGAGCGCCACGGACACGGCGTTCTCGGTGCCCGCGGCGTGCACGAGCAGCACGCAATGCTTCTCGACGAGTTGCTTCAGGCAACCGCGGATATCCGCGGGGTGATGGAGCATGTACTTCTCGTACAGGCTCTCGCCATCGCCCTGGGCGTAGGTCTGGCGCTCGCTCATGCGATGGCGTTCCGGGGGGCGGCGTACGGTCGCCGCGGGGTCGGGATCTGCATGCGGCCGACTTTACAGCTTGTCGAACAGGGACAGCGACTGCACCCGCAACATCGTCTTCTGGGCCGCCTCGATGGCGGTCATCTGCAGGCTCAGGCGGGTGGTGGCCTCGGCGTAGTCGGTGTCGCGCAGGCCCGACAGGGTTTCCTTGAGCGACAACGCGGTGCCGGAGCGATCGTCCGCGGCCTGGTCGAGCGACGCCAGGCGCGAACCGGTGCTCGAGCGCACGGCCATCAGGTGCTCCTGCGCCTGGGTGACGTCCGCCAGCGCGCTGCTGAGCGCGTTGCCCATCTGCGCCTTCTGCTGCGCGGTGATGGTCGGGGTCTCCAGCGCGTCCGCCAGCGTTTCGAGCGTGGTGAACACGTCCTGCCGCGGTGCAGACTGCAGGGTGAAGCTGTCGCCCGTCGCGGGTGCGCCGGTGATGCGCGTCTTGACGCCCGCGGCCTGCAACGTGTCGCCGTCGGTGTAGGTGCCACTGCCGACGACGGTCGCGCCGTCGAGCATCTGCCACGCGCCGGGCGCGGTGAATTTCAGCGTCAGCGTGCGGCCGTTCCATGCGGACGGATCGGTCACGCTCGTCTGCTGCAGCACGCCGGTGCCGCCGTTCGCCGCAGTCGCGGACGCGCGGATCGTGCCGTCGCCGGTGAGCGCGCGCATGAAGACTTCGCTGCCCGGATCGGCATCGGCGAGCGCCATGTCGGGCGCGACGTCGACGCGGTTCTGGCCGTCGTCGCCGTTGTAGGTGACGACACCCGCGGTATCGGAGAAGGGCGTGACGGCATCGCGCTGGCCGGCGAACAGCGCGCGGCCGTTGCCGTCGCTGCGGTTCGCGACGTCGAGAAGGCTCGCGCGCAGATGGCGGATTTCCGCGGCCGCGGTCTGGCGGTCGGCGTCGGACATCGTGCCGTTGTTCGCCTGCACGACGAGTTCGCGCACGCGCGCGAGGTAGTCGTTGCTGTCGCTGAGCGCGGCCTCCTGCGCCTGCAGGCGGTTCTGCAGCAGGCCCGCGCTCTTGTCGAACTGGTCGAGCTGCGACACCGCATAGTCGAGGCGTTGTGATTGAGCGGCACCGGCGGGATCGTCGGCGGCGCGCGTGAGCTTGTTACCCGTCGCGAGCTGCTGCTGCGTCTTGGCGATGTCGGACTGGCGCTTCATCAGCGCTGAGAGTCCCTGCTGATAGAGGCCTGCGGTGGAGATGCGCATCGTGGAGTCTCCGATCAGCCGCGAACGGCGCCGAGCAGCGTCTGGAACATGGTTTCGGCGGTGGAGATGACCTGCGCCGCGGCCTGGTAGGCCTGCTGGTAGCGCAGCATGTCCGCCGCTTCTTCGTCGAGGTTCACGCCGGATACGGAGTCGCGTTCGGCGGTGATCTGGTCGTGCAGCACCTGCTGCGCATCCAGGTTCATCTGCGCATTCGACGATGCCGAACCGACACGTGCGGTGATGCGCGACAGGCCCGTCGTCATGCCGGTCGTACCGCCGTCGAGCACGGTCTTGTCGTCGAGCGTGGCGAGCAGGCGCGCGTTGCTGTTGTCGGTCGACTTGGCCGGCGTGCGCGCGAGCGAAAACGAATCGCCGGCGCCCGGCGTGCCGTCGAGCTTCATCGACCAGCCGTTGCCGGTCACGGGCTGACCTGGGGTATAGAGCTGCGGCGCGCCGCCATCGACGGTGTAGTGCGTGGCGTCGATGAAATCGACCTGCGCCGTGGTGAACGAGGCGAACTGCGTGGGGTCGGTCACCGACATCGTGCCCGGCTTCGCGTTGCCGAGATTGGTCGGGTCGACCTTCGCGGTGAGCGGCGATGCCGCAGCGATGCGGTTCGGATCCTTCTGGATCAGCTGGATCGAACCCGCGGCTTCGGACGTCGGGCGCAACGTGAACTTGTCGCCGTTCGCGGCGGCGCCGCTGACGACGAGCGAAACGCCTTCGACCACCAGCGGATTCGCCGCCGTGCCCGTGCCCGTCATCGTGAGCGGTTCACCGGTGCCGGAGCGGAATGCGCCCCACGTGCCGCCGCTGAAACGCAGTTCGACGTCCGAACCCTTGAGCGCGCTGAGATCGGTGACGCTCGCGGTGAACGACGCCGTGCCGGTGTTCATCGCGCTTGAATTGACGGGCGGCGCGGGAACCGAGAACAGGCCGGCGCCCGCAGTGCCGGTGTAGTCGACGCCCGCGCGGTTCTGCGTGTTCATCGACATCGCGAACGCGGTCGCCATGCGGCCGAGGTCGGCGCGCGCGGGATCGAGCACGCGCTCGCGGAATTCGAGCAGGCCGCCGATCTCGCCCGACACCGAGCCGGATTGCAGCTTCACCGGGCCGCCGGGCGTGTCCATCGACAGCACCTTGCGGTCGGCGCGGTACGGATCCTGCGCGAGCGTCAGCTTTCCGGCGCGCGCACCGAGCACCAGCGCCTGGCCGCCGCTGAAGACGTTGAGCGCGCCGTCGTCCTGCGCGACCACCTGCGCGCCCGTGAGCGAGGCGAGCTTGTCGATGCGCAGGTCGCGCTGGTCGATGAGGTCCGGGCTCGCGTTGGCGCCGGACGTCGTGATCTGCTGGTTGAGCTTGGCGATCTCGGTCGCGAGCTGGTTGGCGACGTCGACCTGCGCGGCCAAGCGCTGGTCGGATTCCGTGCCCATCGAGGTGAGCTGCGAATCCACCGCCCGGAAGCGCGCGGCGAGCTGGTCGCCGGAATCGAGCATGGCCTGGCGGGCGATGCTGGAGCCGGGCTCCGACACCACGCCTTTCACCGCGCTGTAGAAGTTCGACCACGGCGTCGCAAGACCGGTCGACGTGTTGCTGAAAAGCCCGTCGAGGCGGTCGGAATAGCCGGTGAGCTGTTTCAGGCGACCGAGTTCGCCGCTGCTGTCGGCCTGTCGCGCGAAATTCAAGCCATCCGCGAGGCGCTGCAGCTTCTGGATCGATACGCCCGCGCCGACGTAACCCGCGCCGGTGTTCTGCCCCGGTCGCGCCTCGAGGTCGACGCGCTGGCGTGAGTAGCCCTCGGTGTTGACGTTCGCAACGTTGTGGCTGACGGTGCCGAGCGCGCGCTGGAAGGCGAGCAGGGCGCTGGTGCCGGTGGTGAGCACGCTCATCGGTTACGCACTCCCCAATGCGGCGAGCGCGCGGCGCATCGTGGCGCCGTTCGCGATCGCGGTGATCTTGTGGGCGTACGACGGGTCCGTCGCATAGCCCGCGTGCTGCAGTGCCGACGCGAAGGCATGCGCGTCATCACCCGTGCCGCGCGCGTTCGCGTAACGGCTGCCGCCGAGCAGGCGCGCGTAATCCGAAAAGCTGTCGGCGGGCGTCGAGTACGCGCGGAAGTTCGCGCGCTGGCTCTGGCGCACGCCGTCGACGTATTCGTGCGTGGCCGACGCGACGCTCTTGCCGCCCCAGCTGCCGCCGGCCTTGATGCCGAAGAGGTTGTGCGAGACGTTGCCGTTGCCGCCGACGAGCTTGCGGCCCCAGCCGGTTTCAAGCGCAGCCTGCGCGATCAATGCCTTCGCGGACACGCCGAGTTGCTCCGCGACCTTCTTCGCGTGCGGCCACAGCGACTTCACGAACGCTTCGGGGCTGCTGCAGTCCATCGGCGTCAGCGGGCCGCAGGCGTCGCTGTTCGTCGAGGCGGTGCTGGCGACGGGCGTCGCGGGCGTCGCCGGCGCGGCCATCATGTTCATCGACACGCCGCTGCTCGACGGCGCGAGCTGCAGCGAGTCACCGAGCGTCATCGGCGCGAAGCCCGACGGCGCGGCCAACGGAATCGAGCTGCCCATGGGGCGGGCGAGGGGCAGCGGGCCCTGCACGGCGGGCGTCGACGTCGACTGCCCGGTGCTGCGCTCCAGCTGGCGCATGATCATCGGCGCGAGGCCAAGGCCGCGGCCCTTCGTCAGCTCCTTGGCGAGCTGGCTGTCGTACATCTCGCGATAGGTCGTGTCGCCGCCGGACAGCGGATCGCCGCTCGATGTGGCGCGCATCGACTTGATGAGCATCGTCGCGAACTGGGTTTCCAGTTCCTTCGAAGCCTTTTCCATGGCGGGCCTCGACGTCGATTGCGTCGTGGCGTGGTCCAGGGCGATGGCGGTCTGCAGGCGCATGTCGGGAACGATGCAAGCGGTGTGCCGGTGGGCGGGAGTTCCTGCGGTCGAGCGTGATGAACGGGAAAATCGGGCGAAGCGGCGGTCTCCACGCCGTTATCGGCGCGGCGTCCGCTTTCCTTGGCGGGTGCGCGATGTGACGGCTGTTCGTATTCAGCGAATGACCGTCGGAAATCCGGCGTCAGATGACTTCGAGTTCGGCCTTGAGCGCGCCGGCGCGCTTGAGCGCCTCGAGAATCGCGACGATGTCGCCCGGCGCCGCGCCGACCGCATTCACCGCGCGAACGATCGCGTCGAGCGACGTGCCGCCCTCGAACTTGAACATGCGGCCGCCGGTCTGCGTCGCCTGGATCGTCGACTGCGGGACGACGGCCGTGCCGCCACCCGCGAACGCGTTCGGCTGGCTGACCTGCGCCGATTCGGTGATCGACACCGTGAGCGAGCCGTGCGACACCGCCGCCGGCATCACGCTCACGTTGCCACCCATCACCACGGTGCCGGTGCGTGAATTCACGATGACCTTGGCCGCGGCTTCGCCCGGCGAGACGTCGAGCGATTCGAGCTGCGCGAGGAACGCGATGCGATCCATCGCGGGCGGCGAGATCTCGATGGTCACACCGTCGACCGCACGCGCGTGGCCCGGGCCGAACGTGCGATCGATCGCGGAGACGATGCGCGCAGCGGTCGTGAAGTCGGAATCGTTGAGGTTGAGCGTGACCGCGCCACCCTGCGGATTGCCGGGCACCGCGCGTTCGACGATCGCGCCGTTCGGAATTGTGCCGGCGTTGGTCGCGTTGACCTGGATGCGCGAGCCGTCCTTGCCGCCCGCGCCGAAACCGCTGATCACGAGTGAACCCTGTGCGACCGCGTAGACCTGCCCATCGGCGCCCTTGAGCGGCGCCATCAGCAGCGTGCCGCCGCGCAGCGAACCGGCGTTGCCGATCGACGACACGGTGACATCGATGTTCTGGCCCGGCTTTGCGTACGGCGGAAGTTCCGCACTGATCGCGACCGCAGCGACGTTCTTGAGCTGCGGGTTCACGCCCGGCGGGATGGTGACGCCGAGCTGGTCGAGCATCGACTTCAACGACTGCACGGTGAACTGTGTCTGCGACGTGCGATCGCCCGAACCGTCGAGACCGACGACGAGGCCGTAGCCCACGAGCGGGTTGCCGCGAACGCCTGCGATCTGCGCGAGGTCTTTGATGCGTTCGGCGTGCGCGGGCGAGCCGACCAGCAGCATCGCGGCGACCGCGAACAGCATCTGCAAACGCGGCATCGCAGCGCGGCGCAGCGGCGCGCGCGTGACACCGAATTCCGCATCGCGCGCGGCGTCGAGTTCGAACGGATCGGCCACGCGCGTGAGCGGCGCGAAGCCCGGCGCGGGTCGCGGAATCGCGACGGGCGTGTTCTGCTGCACCAGTCGACGCCAGATCGAGAGAAGGTTCATCGTCGCGGCCTCAGTACGGCATCAGCGCGGAGTTGAAGAAGCGATCCAGCCAGCCCATCGCGTTGCTGCGCGACACTGGGCCGCGCCCGCCGTAGACGATCTTCGCGTCGGCGACGCGCTCGGAGCTGATGGTGTTGTCGGCGGAGATGTCGGACGTGCGCACCACGCCCTGGAACTGCACGACCTCGTCGCCCTGGTTCAGGCGCAGCTTCTTCTCGCCCGAAACGAGCAGGTTGCCGTTGCCGAGATCCTGCACGACGGTGACCGACACCGTGCCGTCCAGCGAATTGCTCTGCTTGGTGTCGCCCGCGCCGTTGAAGCCGCGCTTGCCGTCGACGCCCACCTGCAGGATGTTCTTGCCCTTGTACGTGACCGACTGGCCGGCGATCGTCGGCGCGGCGAGATCGATGCTCGACTGCTTGTTGATCGCGGTGCTGGTCTTGGTCGACGCCGTGGTCGTTTCGACGAGGATGATCGTCAGCAGGTCGCCGACGTCGCGCGCCTTGTTGTCCTGGAACAGACGCATCGTCTTGGTGCCGGTCGCGCCCGCGTTGCTGTAGATCGAGCCGCCGCCGTCGCCGGTGGTGGTGACCATCGCGACCGGTTGCATTGCTGGCTGCTGCGCCTGCGCACGCATCGCCGTCTGCGCGGCCATCTGCGCATGGATCTGCTGCGACGTCGGCACGGACGGATCCTGCTGGAACGTGCGCACGTCGCCCATGGCGGTGGCGCAGCCCGTGAGCGAGGCGAGGGCGCAGAGGAGGGCGAGCGTCTTCATCGCGAAGCCTTACAGGTTCTGGTTGAGATAGCCGAGCATGTTGTCGACGGTGGAGATCGCCTTCGCGTTCGTTTCGTACGCGCGCTGCGTCTCGATCATCGACACGAGTTCTTCGACGACGTTGACGTTCGAGCCTTCGACCGAACCCTGCACGAGCGTGCCGAGGCCGGACGTGCCCGGATTGCCTTGCTGCGGCGGACCGCTGGCACCGGTTTCGGCGTAGAGGTTTTCGCCCTTGGCTTCGAGGCCCGCGGGATTCACGAAGTCGACGAGCGTGAGCGAACCGACCTGCACCGGTGCGGCCTGGCCCGCGACCTGCGCGGTGATCGTGCCGTCCGAACCGATGGTGACGCTCTGCGTGCCCTGCGGCAGCGTGATGCCGGGCTGCACCGGATAGCCTTCGTTCGTGACCATCTCGCCCTGCGAGTTGATCTGGAACGAGCCGTCGCGTGTGTACGCGGACGTACCGTCAGGCATCAGTACTTCGAAGAAGCCGCGACCGTTCACTGCGACATCGAGCGCGTTGCCCGTGTTGGAAAGATTGCCCTGCGCGAAGCTCTTCGCGGTCGATGCGACGCGTACGCCGGTACCGATCTGCAAACCCGAGGGCAGCTGCGTCTGCTCCGACGTCGAACCGCCCGGCTGGCGAACGGTCTGATAGAGGAGATCCTCGAAGTTCGCGCGATCGCGCTTGAAGCCGGTCGTGTTGACGTTCGCGAGGTTGTTGGAGATGACCGACATGCGCGTCTGCTGCGCGTCGAGGCCGGTCTTGGCGATCCACAAAGCCTGTGTCATGACGGTTCTCTGTTACTTCGAGGAGAGCAGCGAATTGCCGCTGCGGGCGTTCTCGTCACCGCTTTGCAAGACGCGTACCTGCATCTCGAACTGGCGGCTGTACTGGATCATCGACACGAGCATGTCGGTCGGGTTCACGTTGCTGCCTTCCACCGCGCCGCTTACGAGCGACGTGCCCGCGGCCTGCGGCGGATCCTCCGCGCCCGGCTTCGCGCGCATCAGGCCGTCGTCGCCACGCACGAGGTCGGACGTCTTCGCTTCGACGACCTTGATGCGGCCGGACTCGGTGATCGTCGACGCGGGTTGCCCCTGCGGAACGATCGAGATCGTGCCGTCGCCGGCGATGGTCAGCGTCTGGTACGGCGGGATGGAGAGCGGTGCGCCGCCGGCGTCGAGCACGGGGAGGCCGTTCGACGTGGTGAGCAGGCCGTTCTCGGTGAGCTTGAGGTCACCGGCGCGCGTGTAGGCGGTGGTGCCGTCGGACGCCTGCACCGCGAGCCACCGATCCTGGTGCAGCGCGACGTCGAGTTCGTTGCCGGTGTTGATCAACTGGCCCGCGGCGCTGGAGACGCCGGCCATCGTGGGCACGGTCGCCACGCGCGACGAGAGCCCCTGGCCGAGCACGGGCGCGGCCTTCGTCGCCACCAGCTGCTGCTGGAAGCCGACGGTGTCGGCATTCGCGAGGTTCTGCGCGACGCTGGCCTGCGCGCGCAGCGAAGCGCTGGCGCCGGTCATGGCGATGTAGAGCGACTTGTCGATCATGCGAAGCCCTGCGGGCAGGCGGCTCGGGCCGATACAAGCCTTAGGCAAGGGATGTGCCAGCGGGTGTGCGACGGCCGCTTGGACGATGTGATGGAGCGGATGCGCCGCGCCGCGCCGCGTCGCCGACGTCCGAACGCGAATGCGCGTTGCTGCACGGCGGCCATCAAAAAAAGAAGGGCCGCCCCAAACCGCGGGCGGCCGATCCCATTTCCTCCCCCGAGGAAACTCTTTATCAGCGGATGTTGATCACGGTCTGCGTGATCTGGTCCTGCGTCGTGATCATCTGCGCGTTCGCCTGGAAGTTGCGCTGCGCGGTAATCATGTTCACGAGCTGCTCGGTGAGGTCGACGTTCGACGACTCGAGCGCGCCGCCCTGCACGTTGCCGAATTCCGCCGTACCCGCCGCGCCGCGCATGGGCTGGCCGGATTCCGATGTCTCCGCCCACGCGTTGTCGCCGAGCGGCTGCATGCCCTGCGGATTCGAGAAGTTGGTGACGACCACCTGGCCCAGCGGCGTCGACACGCCGTTGGTGTAGCGCGCCTGCACCACGCCGTCCGAACCGACTTCGATGCCGGTGAGGCGACCGGTCGTGTGGCCGTCCTGCGTCAGTGCGGCGACGCTGAAGTTGCTGCCGTACTGCGTCGAGTTGCCGACGTTGAGCGTGATGTTCATCGGCGCGGCGCCGGTGGTCGGCGTGTACGCGGGCAGCGTGATGTTGCCCGGCGCGACCGGCGAAGTCAGCGTGCCGGTGGTCGAATACTGCAGCGTCTGCGCGCCGCCGACGGCGGTGCCGTCGATCGTCGTGTACGCCTGCCACTCGTTCGGGTTCGCCGTCTTGACGAAGTACAGCGACTGGCTGTGCGATGCGCCGAGCGAGTCGTACACGGTCATCGACGTCGTGTAGTTGTACGAGGTCGGATCGGCCGGATTGAACGTCGCCGTCACCGGAACGCTCGCGTTGCCCGGCAGGTTCGTGCCGACGGCGACGTTCGACGTCGCGAGCGGCGGCGAATCGCCGGAATCGAGCTGCAGGTCGGACATGCGGCCCATGTCGAAACCGCTGCCGCTGGCGTCCGGCAGATACACCTGCAGGCGCTGGCCCGACGGATTGACGACGAAGCCGTCCTTGTCGGTGCCGAAGTTGCCGGCGCGCGAGTAGACGGTCGTGCCGTTCGCGGACAGCGTGAAGAAGCCCTTGCCGTTGATGGCGAGATCGAGCGCCTTGCCGGTGTTCTCGATCGTGCCCTGCGAGAACTGCTGCGCCACGCGCTGCAGGCGGACGCCCGCGCCGATCGTGTTCTTCGACAGGCCGTAGGCCGACGTCGGATACACATCGGCGAACTCGGCGCGCGACTGCTTGAAGCCCGTCGTGTTCGAGTTGGCGATGTTGTTCGACGTGACGTTGAGGTCGGACTGGGCCGCGTTCATGCCGCTCAGCGAAACTCGGAAGCTCATGGAATCACCCCTGGATATGCGTGCGACGTGTCGGGTCAGCCGATGCGGCGGACGGAGGAAAGCGGTTGCGGGCCGATGCCGCGCAGGTTGAGCATCAGGCCGTTGGCTTCGATCGACACGCTGTCGACGTGCGACGACACGCGCGTCGACAGCGCCTGCGTCGACGCGCCGGTGCCTGTGGTTGCCTTGATCGTGTACGTGCCGGCGGGCGCGGTTGCGCCGCTCGACGTCTTGCCGTCCCATTGCCACGCGACGCTGCCGGCGCCGTTCGCTTCGATCGGCACGCGGTCGACGATCTGGCCGGATGCGTCGGTGATCTCGAGCGTGATCGGACCGGACGACGTCGCGACGACTTCGCCGCTCATGCCAGCGCCCGCATCGAGCTGCACGGTGTCGGTGTCGATCAGCGCGTCGTGGCCGACGAGCGATGCGGCGCGCAGCGTCTGGTCGGACTCCATGACATTCGCGACGGAACCCAGCGCGTCCTGCATGCCGTTGATGCCCTGCACGGTGGAGAACTGTGCGAGCTGGCCCAGCATCTGCGTGCCGTCGAGCGGCTTGAGCGGATCCTGGTTCTTGAGCTGTTCGGTCATCAGCTTGAGGAAGTCGGCCTGGCCGAGCGTCTCCTTCTTGCTGAGCGGCGTGACGCCGTATGACGACAACGCGTCGGTGGTGGAGCCCACGGTACTCATGCGGAAAGTCCTCTACGGCTCATCGGCCGAGGTTGAGGGTTGCGACCGCGAGCTCCTTCGCGGTGTTGAAGACCTCGACGTTCGCCTGGTAGCTGCGCGAGGCGGAGATCATGTCGACCATCTGCGCGACCGGATCGATGTCCGGCGCGTACACGTAGCCCTTGTCGTCGGCGAGCGGATTGCCCGGCTCGTAGCGCTTGAGCGGCGCGGCGTTGGATTCGGTGACGGTCTGCACCTTGACGCCGGCGAGTGCGGGATCGCCTTCGACAGGCGTCGCCTCGAACACAGGCATCTTGGCGCGGAAGGTGTCCTCGGCCTTGCCGGACACCGAGTTGGCGTTGGCGAGGTTGGAGGCGACGGTCGACAGGCGCACCTGCTGCGCGCCCATGGCGCTGCCGGCGACGTCGAAGATGGGCAGGTTGCTCATGGCTTATGCGTCCTCACTGCCCGGTGATCGCGGTGAGCATCGTGCGCACCTTCGATTCGACGAAGTTGAGCGTCGCGCGGTACTCGAGCGAGGCCTGCGCGAACGCGGCCTTCGCGCGCTCACCGTCGACGGTGTTGCCGTCGAGACTGGGCTGCGACGAGGGCGCATCGAACTGCGCACCGGTCGCGGCGGCGTTGATGGGATCGGTCCCGACGGCGTCGGCGGCCGGCGCCATTGCGGCGGTCAGCGCCTTGGTGAAGTCCATGTCCTGGGCGCGGAAGCCCGGGGTATCGGCGTTCGCGATGTTCGCGGACAGCAGCTGCAGCCGTTGCTCGCGCAGGGCGAGGGCGGTGCCGTGGATGCCGAGGAAGGATTCGGTGGCCATGTGCCCCTCCGGGGGCGGGATGTCGGAGGGGATTAGGCAAGGGGTGTGCCAGCGGGTTCTGGCGGCCGCTTGGGGGCCGAGCCGTGGACGCTGGGCAGTGGGTTACTGCCGCTTGGTCGAGATCATGTGGCTGGCGGCTCCGGCTCGCCGCCTGAGGCTGAAGCGACAGCAAGGGCGTTCCGTTCGCTCACGCGACCGGGTCACTTTTCTTTGCCGGTGCAAAGAAAAGTGACCAAAAGAAAGCACCTTCTCGACGAATCTACAGCTCGCGAGCGGGCGACATCATCGAGATCGCCACACTCGGCATCCTTCGGCCCGCCGCAGCGCGGCGGGCGCTCACCGGCGCGCAAACCTACGGTTTGCAGGCAGCGCCGGATCGCCAAGTGGCGACGGCGCGCGTCCTGCGCGCCGCCCCTTCGGGGTCTTCCCGATTGCCGTCAGCTGTTGAGGTCGCAACCGAAAGCGGATTCCAGCCGGTTATTGCCGTTCAGGGCTGCCGCCAGATCCAGCAGCTGTCGTTTAAGTGCGGCCGGAGCCTTTTGTGACCTCGCGTCCCGCTAGGTGCGGGTCTTGAAGGACGAGGCAGCGAGCAACCGTAGCGGCGGTACGCCGCAAAGCGGCCGTCAGCTACCGCAAGACTGGCCCTGCGACCCGAATCGTGAAGACCCCGAAGGGGCGGCCGACAGGACGTCGGCCGTCGCCACTTGGCGATCCGGCGCTGCCTGCAAACCGTAGGTTTGCGCGCCGGTGAGCGCCCGCCGCGCTGCGGCGGGCCGAAGGATGCCGAGTGTGGCGATCGCGAGGAGCCCTCACGTCGCGGGCTGTAGATCCGTCGAGAAAGGTGCTTTCTTTGGTTACCTTTCTTTGCACCAGCAAAGAAAGTAACTCGACCGCGTCAGCGGTCGAAACGCTTGTACTTCAGCAACTTGCGCGCGCCACGCGGCGGGCGGACCTTATGCAGCCCGCGCCCGCTGCAACGCCGAAATCCTCGCCTCGATCCGGCTCGCCAGCTCCCGCTCCGAATACTTCGGAACAAAGTCGTCCGCCCCCACCCGCTCCACCATCGCGTGGTTGAACACGCCCGACAGCGAGGTGTGCAGCAGCACGTGCAGGCCGCGCAGGGCCGGGGCGCGCCGGATTTCCGTCGTCAGGGTGTAGCCGTCCATGGCCGGCATCTCGATGTCGGAAATGACCATGGCGTAGCGGCGGTCCGGCGGGGTGCCGCTTTCGGCCAGCTGGACGAGGTGATCGAGGGCCTGGCGGCCGTCGGAGAGCAGGGTGGCGTTGAGGCCCAGCTGGTCGAGCAGCTGGCGGATCTGGTTGCGGGCGACGCGCGAATCGTCGACCACCAGCACTTCGCGCGGCACGTCGCCGCTGATGGCGAGCGGCTGCACCCCGGCGATTTCGGTGGCGCGCGGGGCGGACTCGGCCAGCACGCTTTCCACGTCCAGCAGCTGGATCAGCTCGCCGTGGAAGCGGGTGACGCCGGTGAGGTAATGGCATTCGCCGCCGAGATCCGGCGGCGGCTGGATGTCCTCGACCGCGATGTTGACGATGCGTTCGACGCCCGACACCAGGAAGCCCTGCACCGTGCGGTTGAACTCGGTGACGACCAGATACGGCGGCTCCGGGCTGCCCGCCGGCGCGGCATGGCCGACGGCGCGGGCGAGGTCGAGCACCGGCACCGTGCGGCCGCGGACGTCTGCGGCGCCGGCGAAGGCCGGGGGCAGCTGCGGCAGCGTGAACAGCGGCGGGCGCGGGATGACCTCCTGCACCTTGAACACGTTCACGCCAAAAAGCTGACGCGAACCCAGCCGGAAGAGCAGGAGCGCAAGGCGGTTGTGGCCGGCCAGGCGCGTGCGTTGGTCGATGCGGTCGAGAAGGTCGCGGCTCATGCACGCGTTGTCGGCCTGTTCGGCGTGTCCTTGAGCGCGGCCGGCGTGCGCCTCGTCGCGGCTCCGGCACGCGGATTGCTACGACCGGGGCATGAGACGTTCCCCGCTCCTGTCGATGCTGCTGCGCTACACGGTGTTCGCCATGCTCCTGGCGGCCGTGCTCGTCGCGCAGGCCGCGCATGCGGCCGGCAGCGTGACCCCGGTCGCCGACATCCTGCGTGCCGCCGAAGCCGCGCTGGGTGGCAACGGTGCGCAGGTCGAGGCGCGCGTCGACAGCGCCGTGCGCATGCCCGCCTGCAGCCAGCCGCTGCAGGGCGTGGCGATGGGGCCGCGCATGGCGGAGGTGCGTTGCCCGGATGCGGGCGGCTGGCGCCTGACGGTGCCGGCACGCGTACGCCGCGATGCCGACGTCGTGGTGCTCACGGCGCCGGTCCAGGCGGGTTCGACGATCGACGCCGCGCAGCTCGCCGTGCAGCGCCGGGACGTCGCGAATGGAAGTGGGGTGGGGATGTCGGATCCGTCGCAGGTCGCGGGGCATGTCGCCCGCCGCGCCCTGCCGACGGGGTCGGTCGTGACGGCGGGGGATCTCGCGGACGGCGCCGGGACGCTGAAGCGCGGGGATCCGGTCGTGATCGTGTCGCGGGCCGGGGGGATCGAGGTCCGCATGGGCGGCCGCGCGCTGGGGGGCGCAGTGGCCGGGGCGGTGGTCGCGGTGGAGAACCTGGAATCGAAGCGGATCGTGCGGGGCCGGCTGGTCGCGGACGGAGTGGTGGAAGTGCTGCAATGACCGCTCGTCTGAACCGCGGCCAAAAAAATGTGGACCGGGCCTCAAGTCCGATCCCCGGGCGCCGTTACCGGCCCTGACCGCTCAATCCCGGAGTTCGCCATGACCAGCAAGATCGATGGCCTGAGCCCGCCCCCGGCCCGGGTCGTAGATACCGCAGCGTCGCCCAGCGTGGCGCGTGCGGGCACCGACCGTTCGAAACCTGTTGTCGCCGCGCCGGCGACGGACAGCGTGCGCCTGACCGGTGAGGCCACCAGCCTGCAGGCTGCCGTGGAATCGAAGCTCGGCCAGGCTGCGCCGCTCGACATGGCGAAGGTCAATGCCGTGCGTGATGCGCTCGCCGACGGCAGCTACCAGATCAATCCGCAGGAAATCGCGAATCGACTGGTCGCGCTCGAGCGCCAGATGAGGGGATAAGCCATGCTCGCCGCCGCCTTCAATGCACCGTCCACCCACGTGGGTGAAGCGCTCGATGCGCTCGAGCGTGCACTGCAGGAGGAGCGGCAGGCATTGCTCGAGAACGACGCCGACGCGCTGCTGCGCTCGACGCAGGCCAAGATCGCGGCCCTGCGACGCGCCGAAACGATGCAGCCGGGCCACGCCGACGCCACGCGTGTCAGTGCGCTCAGCGAATTGAATCGCGCCAACGGCATCCTGCTCGCCCGTCGACGCCGCGAGGTGTCGTGGGCGCTGCGCCACATGGGTCGCGTGGAGAGCTCCGGCGTGTACGATGCCGGAGGTCAGGCGGGCGTTCGCCCGCAGTCGCGATGCCTGGGCGTGGGATGAGCGCGAACGAGACTTCGACACCCGTAATTTCCCATTCCTGGACCGCGCAGATGCGGTGGGCGGCGGACGTCGCCCCGATGGCCGTACTTCTGCTCGATGCCACCGGCGAACTCGCCTACGCGAACGCCAGCGCGCGACGCCTCGCCGCACGGCTCGAACCGACCGCCAACGACAATCCCGACGCCTTGAAGCGTCTGCTCGCGCTCGCCACCGAGGACGACTGGGCGATCGCCTGCACGCAGGGCCACGCCCGCCGTGACGTGCAGGTGCGCGACGACGTGATGCTGGCGGTCGAGGTGTTCTGCGGCAGCGGCGAGAACGCCGGCCTGCGCTTCGTCGCGATCACCGACATCTCCGCGCGCAGCGCGCGCGAGCGCGAGCTGCAGCAGCGGCACGACGAACTCGAACGCGCCTATCGCTCGCTCGCCGGCGCGCAGGAGCAGTTGCTGCAGTCGGAGAAGATGGCGTCGATCGGCCAGCTCGCCGCGGGCGTCGCGCACGAGATCAACAACCCGATCGGCTACGTGCACAGCAACCTCGGCACGTTGCGCGAATATGTCTCTGCGCTGTTCGCGATGATCGAGACGTATGCGAGCGCGCTGGCCGCGCCCGATCCGCTGATCTATCGCAACGACATCCGCGCGCATCGCGAGAAGCTCGACATCGACTTCATCCTCGGCGACCTGCCGCAGCTGCTCGACGAATCGCGCGAAGGCATCGAGCGTGTCACGCGCATCGTGCAGGACCTGAAGGAGTTCTCGCACGTCGGCCGCAACGAGACGATGCGGCCGTCCGACCTCGTCAAGGGCCTCGAATCCACGCTCAACATCGTGTGGAACGACCTCAAGTACAAGGTCAAGCTCGAGAAGATCTACGGCGACATGCCGCTGGTCGAATGCCATGCCTCCGAGATCAACCAGGTCTTCATGAACCTGCTGATCAACGCCGGGCAGGCCATCGCCGAGCGCGGCGTGATCACGCTCGCCTGTGGCCAGGAAAACGACGAAGCGTGGGTGAGCATCGCCGACACGGGCTGCGGCATTCCCGAGGAAGCGCTGGGCCGGATCTTCGATCCGTTCTTCACCACCAAGCCGATCGGGCGCGGCACGGGCCTGGGGCTGGCGATTTCGTACCGCATCGTCGAGAAGCACAACGGCCGCCTTGAAGTGCAGAGCACGGTCGGGCAGGGCACGACGTTCCGCGTGGTGCTGCCGGTGAAGCAGCCCGTCGAACTGTCAGCGGCCTGAGCCTTCGTCGGCATCCGGCGCCGCGCGTTCGCGGCGCGCACGCTTGGCCTCGTACATCGCCGCGTCCGCGCGTGCGATGACCTGATCGACATCGTCCTCCGGATTCGCCTGTACCAGCCCGACGCTTGCGCCGCCGCTGCGCACAGGGATGCCGTCGAGGTTGAACGACGCCACCGCGCGCCGCGTCAGCCAGTTGCACAGCACGTCGCGCGCACGCGGTCCCGAGCCGCTCGCCACCGGCGCGACCACGATGAATTCGTCGCCGCCGATGCGGCCGAGCAGGTCGGCGCGCCGCAGCGACGCGCGCAGACGGTCCGCCATCGCCACGAGGAACAGATCGCCGATGCGGTGGCCGTAGCGATCGTTCACGGCCTTGAAGTCGTCCAGATCGATGAAGCCGACCAGCAGGACCACGCCGTCGCGCTGCGCCCACGCGAGCATGCGCGCGAGCGTCTCGCGGACGTATTCGCGGTTGGGCAGGCCCGTGAGCGGATCCTTGTGCACGAGCGCGGTCATGCGCTCCTGCGCTGCCTCGGACTCGCGCACCAGCCGCTCGCGTGCGGCGAACTCGCCGATCAGGCGTGCGATGACATCGGGCATCCACACCGCGTTCGTCGTCATCGACACCTCGTGCGGACTTATCGCGCACAACGTGCCGAGCATCTCGTCACCGACGCGCACGGGCACCGAAATGAACGTGCGGATGCCGTATTCGCGCGCGATCCAGAGATCCGCGAACGGCGTACCGGCGCACTGCACGTAGAGCCGGCCTTCGTCGAACGCGCGCTTGCACAGCGTGTCCGTCCACCGAAGACGCATGCCTTCGGGAATGCCCATGCCTTCGTCGTGCACGTAGGCGATGCGTTGCATGCCCGGCTCGACATCGGGCTCGGTGAGCAATGCCGTCTGCATGCCCGTGGAATGGACGAGGAGGCGCAGCAGCGGGCGTACGAGGTCCTCACCCGTTCGGGCGCTCGACACCAGTTCCGCCAATTGCGCGAGGCGTTGACCCATGGCTCCGTGCGGCAGGACGCGGAGCGCGCGACCTTACCGGCTCGCCGTTAGAGGCAGGTGAGCGGCCTAGAAGCCGACTTGCTCGCCCGCTTCGCGCCGCTCGTGGGCGCGGAACGCGGCCTGGATGTGTTCGCGCAGCTCGTCGTCGTTCCACGGCTTCGTGAGGAAACGGTAGATCGCGCCCTGGTTCACCGCTTCGGTGATCGTCGCGAGATCGGTATAGCCCGACAGCACCATGCGCACGGTGTCGGGATAGAGATCGCGCACGCGGCCGAGGAATTCGGTGCCGCTCATGTCGGGCATGCGCTGGTCGGACACGATCACCTGCACGCGGTTCGCGGCGAGCAGGTCGAAGGCTTCGCGCACCGAGTTCGCGGTGAGGATCTGGTAGCCGTCGCGACGGAACAGGCGAACGAGCGAACGCAGCACGTTCTCCTCGTCGTCGAGCAGAAGCAGCGTGCGCTCCGGGCGCGTCTGCGCGAACGCCTCGGGCAGCAGGAAGCGCTTGCGAATGAGTTCGCCGAGCGCTTCCGCCGGCTGCGGCGCGCTGAAGATGTAGCCCTGGAAGAAGTCGCAGTGGTTGCGGCGCAGGAAGCCGAGTTCCGCTTCGCTCTCCACGCCCTTCGCGCAGACCTTCATGTCGAGGCGATGGCCCATCGCGATGATGCCGCGCACGATCGCCGCCGAGCGCGTATCGCTGGTGACGTTGCGGATGAAGCTGCGATCGATCTTGAGGCGGTCGAGCGGGTATTGAGCGAGCGCCGCGAACGACAGGCCACCGAGGCCGAAGTCCTGCACGGTGAGGCACGCGCCGAGCTCACGCAGGCCGACGAGCGTTTCGTACGTGTGTCGCGCATCGAGCGACAGCGCGCCTTCCGGTACTTCGAACTCGAGCGCGCGGCCGGGCAGGTTCAGTCGATGCAGAAGTTCGCCGATGCGATCCCGGCAGTCGGGTTGCGACAGCAGCGTCGTCGGCAGGTGCACCGAGATCGTCAGGTAGTCGATGCCTTCGTCGCGCCATTGCGCGAGCTGTCGCGCCGCCGCTTCCACCACCCACGAGCCGAGGCGCGCAGACAGACCGACGCGTTCGACGATGTCGAGGAACCGGTTCGGACGCAGCAGCCCGTTGCTCTCGGAATTCCAGCGCAGCAGCGCGGAGAAGCCGGCAAGCGAGCCGTCGTGGCCATTGACGAAGGGCTGGTAGAACAGCCGGAATTCATCGCGGTCGAACGCGTCCGCAAAGCGCTGCGCGAAGCCATCGTTGATCGGGCCGCGGTCGGGGCGTCCCGAGTACAGGCCGACGTTGTCGAGGCCCGTCTGCTTCGCATGCCGCAGCGCGTGTTCGGCGGTGGCGAGCAACGCCGCGGCGTTCTGCGCGTGATCCGGGAACACGGCAATGCCGATCGAGATCGTGATCGGCAACGTGTACGGCGGAATCGACAGCGGCACTTCGAACGCGTCGCGAAGGCGCTCGGCGAGCGCTTCACCGTCGGGCTCGCCTTCGCGATAACCGATACCCGCGACGAACTCGTCGGTGCCGCGACGCCACAGCCACGCATCGGCCGGCATCGCGTTGCGCAGGCGCTGGGCGACGGCGGCGAGCACCTGGTCGCCCACCGTCTCGCCCATGTTGCTGTTGATCGAGCCGAACATGTCGACGTCGATGTGCAGCAGCGCGACCTTGCGTCGCGTCGCTGCGGCCGCGGCAATGGCGGTGGCGAGCGCCGGGCCGTTCGCGCCGAGGCGGTAGATGCCGGTCACCGGATCGACCGGGACGCTGCCGTACTCGTCGTAGCGTTGGCTCATGCCCGCAGTCTAGGCGGTCGCGCGGGCACTTCGCAGCGCCCGCGCGAACGAAGCGGCGGGGCTCAGTGGCCGGCGGCGGGCGTCTCGGGCGCCTTCGGCGCGCTGCCGAAGCTGCCGTCCGCTGACGCGGCGAGGTAGGCGAACACCGCGTACGCCGCGGCGTTCTGCTGGATCTGCGCCGGGTCGATCTTGTCGAAGGTGTCGTCCGGCGTGTGGTGCAGGTCGAAGTAGCGCGTGCCGTCCTGCGCGAGCGACGCCCACGCCAGGCCCAGCTGCGCGAACGGGCCGATGTCCGAGCCCGGGCCTTCGCCCTTGCCGTTCTCCAGGCGCGTGATGCCCAGCGGCGCAAGCGCCGACAGGATCTGCTCGTCGGCCTCGCGAGCGTTCTCCGGGAGATTGCTGGCGTAGCCGTAGATGCGGTCCGCGCCGAAGTCGCTCTCCGCGCCGATCTGGTGCTTGGTGATGTCGGGCAGGTGCTTCTGCGCGTAGGCGCGGCCGCCCAGCAGGCCCTGCTCCTCGTTGGCGAACGCGACCACCCGGATCGTGCGCGCCGGATGCTTCGGAAGCTTCGCGATCATCGCGCCGGCCGCCATCGAAATGCCGACGCCGGCACCGTCGTCGATCGCACCGGTGCCGAGATCCCACGAATCCAGATGCCCGCCGATGACCACGACTTCGTCCGGCTTCGAGCTGCCGCGTACTTCGCCGATCACGTTGTACGAGGTGTATTCGCCGTTCCAGCCGCAGTCGAGTGCGACGCGGATCTTCTGCGGGCCCATCGCGACGAGGCGCGACAGCTGCTGCGCATCGGGGGACGACAGCGCCGCAGCCGGGATCGGCTTGACGCCCTCGTCGAAGCGCGTCATGCCGGTGTGCGGCATGCGGTGCGAGTCGGTGCCCGCCGAATGCATGACGTAACCGATCGCGCCCTGCTGCGCCGCGGCGTTCGGGCCGCGCGAACGGATGCGCGAGCCCATGCCGTAATCGTCGCCGCCGCGCTTGGGCATCATCTGGAAATCGATGAAGACGATCTTGCCGACGAGCGAACCGGCGGGCGCCGCTTCGAGCGAGGCGAGGTCGGTGAAGCGCACGACGTCGCCTTCGACCGTGCCGCCCGGGCTGCCCCCGAGCGCGGTGAGCTTCATCGGCTGCGAGTGCGCGCCGAGGATCATGCCGCTCTCGCTGCGGCGCTCCCACTTCGGGAACGTCACCGGCTCGGTCCAGACCTTGTCGAAGCCCAGCGACTTGAACTTCGCCTTTGCCCATTCGACGGCGCGCGGGTCCGCTTCGCTGCCCGCCATGCGCGGGCCGACTTCCGTCGTCAGCGATTCGGTGATGCGGTAGGCAAGATCGCTCTGCAACGCGGCCTCGCGCAGCTTCGCAGCCTGCGCCATCGCGGCGTCCGGGATGCGCACCGGTTTGGCGGCGTCCGCGGCCAGCGCGGGCAGCGACGCAAGGGCGAGGGAGAGTGCCGCCACGATCATCCGGGTGCGCATTGCGTCGAACCTGCTCGGGGAAACCCCGGAGCGTAGCAATGCGTCAGTCGCTGGCGGCCGTGACGTTCGTCATGGTGATGTGACCGGTTTGGCTTTCAGCGCGTCGCGGATCTCGCGCAGCAGCAGGACGTCTTCCGGCGGCGCGGCCGGCGCGTCCTCGGACGGCCTGCGCAGGCGGTTGTACGCACGCAGCACAAGGAAGATGACGAACGCGATGATCAGGAAGTCGAGCGTAGCCTGCAGCACCGCGCCGTACTTCAAGGCGACTTCGGGCGTCGCCACCTTGCCCGCTGCATCGAGCACCGCGGGCTTGAGCACGACCTTCCACTGGTCGACGCGGACGCCGCCGGTGGCCATCGCGATGACCGGCATCACCAGTCCGTCGACCAGGGCGCTGACGATCTTGCCGAACGCCGCGCCGATCACCACGCCGACCGCGAGGTCGACGACGTTGCCGCGTGCGATGAAGGCCTTGAACTCGTCGAGGAATCGCATGCGGTGGTCTCCGGAATCAGGCGGGCAGGATGCGGCCGTCCAGCACCGCGAGGTCGTCGAACGTGGCGTGGAACGCATCGCCCGGCACCAGCGCGGCGACACCGGCGGGCGTGCCCATGAAGATCAGGTCGCCCGCTCTCAGCGCGTAGAGCTTCGACAGCTCGTGGAGGATGTCTTCGACAGTCCACACGAGGTCGGTCAGCGCGCCGTGCTGGCGGCGCTGGTCGTTGATGTCGAGCGAGATCGAGCGCTGCGTGTAGTCACCGACGCGTGCGGCGGGCACAAGCTTGCTGACCGGCGCGGAATGATCGAACGCCTTGCCGATATCCCACGGCAGGCCTTTCGCCTTCGCATTGCCCTGCAGGTCGCGGCGCGTCAGGTCGAGGCCGACGCCGTAGCCGAACACGAGATCCAACGCGTTCGCGGGGTCGATCTCGCCGGCGGGCGCGTCCTTGCCGAGCGCAACGACGAGTTCGACCTCGTGATGCAGGTCGTTCGTGCCGGGGGGATACGGCACCTGGCCGTCGAGCACGACCGCATCGGCCGGCTTGAGGAAGAACACCGGCGTGCCGCGGTCGGCCTTCGACGTCGGCACCGCCGCGCCCATCTCGCGCGCGTGGTCGGCGAAGTTGCGGCCGACGCAGTAGATGCGGCGGACAGGAAAATGGTCGGAGGTGCCGTCGACCGGAATGCGGACCGGGGCGGGGGCGGAAACGACGTCGGCCATGCTCAGCGCGAGAGCAGCGGGCGCGTGACCACGCGATACGTGCCGTCGAGCACGCGCGGATCGCGCGGCGCCCGGGGCGTGCGGTGCAGCAGCTTCCAGCCCAGCCCACCGATGATCATCACCGCGCCCACGGCCACCGCCACGACGAGGAACGCCGCGAGCAGCGCGAGGCCGAACAGCGCGAGCACGACGCGCAACAGGCGATGACGCGGCTTGCGCGGCTCGATCACGGCACGGAACACGCCGCGTGCGGGGCGTTCGGCGCGGCCGAGCAGGTCGGAAAGGCGGAGCAGGGTGTAAAGGCGCATGAGAAACTGACCGGGTCTTGCGAGCGACGGAGTATCCGGCGCTCCTTCCGGTGGGGTGTGAGGGAAGCGTTAATCCGATGAGCCAGGTTCTCGTTTCGTTCGACGCCCTCGTCGACGGTCAACCGTCCGAGGCGGAAGCGCAGATCGATGGCGCGCCGGAGTCGCTGATCGTCCTGCGCACGGGCGACCGCGTCGACGCCTTCCTGAACATCTGCCCGCATGCCGGCCGGCGGCTGGACTGGGCGCCGGGGAAGTTCCTCCTGACGCGCGAGGGGCTGCTCGTCTGCGCGGCGCACGGCGCGTCGTTCTCGCTGCCGTCGGGCGAATGCGTCGCGGGTCCGTGCAAGGGCGATTCGCTGCGCCGCGTCGACGTGCAGGTCGACGACGGCGAGGTGCGGCTGCCCGACTAGGCGCCGACGCGACGACGCACGGCGTCGATATCGCGCACCGGGCGCACTTCGATCGCGCCGTAGCGCGTCCACGGCATCGATTCGGCGATGCGCACCGCCTCGTCGATGTCCGCCGCTTCGATCAGGTTGAAGCCGGCGAGGAATTCCTTCGTTTCCGCGAACGGGCCGTCGCTGATGCGCGCCGCGCCGTCGCGATGCCGCGCGGTGCGTGCGCTGGCCGGCGGCTCGAGCTGTTGCGATTGCAGCAGCCGGCCTTCGGTGCGCAGTTCGTCCGCATTGACGAAGCAGTGGTGCATGTGGCGATCAAATTCGTCGTCCGAGAGTTCGGACAGGCGTTCGTCGTCGATGTACACGAGCAGGAGGAACTGCATGGGCGGCGTCCGGGCGGCGGTCACCGACATGCTGCGCGAGCGGACGGCGGCTGTCACGCGGCCCCGCAGCGTGCCGCGCGATCGAGCAGCACGCGGCGCTCGCGCGCGTTGCGGATGAGCGACGCCGCGCGTTCGAACTCGATGCGCGCTTCGGCCGCGCGGCCCAGGCGGTCCAGCAGATCGCCGCGCACGGCGGGCAGCAGCGCGTAATCGCCGAGCGCACCGTCCTCGATCAGACGGTCGACGCGGGTGAGCGCGCGTTCCGGCCCGAACGCCATCGACTCCGCGACCGCGCGATTGAGTTCAACGACGGGCGAGCCCGTCACGTCCGACAACTGCGCGTACAGCGTCGCGATGCGCGTCCAGTCGGTGGCGTCGGTCGAGGCCGCACGTGCGTGGCAGGCCGCGATGGACGCCTGCAACGTGTACGAACGGTCTGCGCCGCCGAGCGCGATCGCGCGATCGAGTTCGGCGAGACCATGCTGGATCAGCGTGCGGTCCCAGCGGCGGCGGTCCTGATCGGCGAGGAGAATGGCGTTGCCGTCGGCATCGGTGCGCGCATTGAGGCGCGACGCCTGCAGCTCCATCAGCGCGACCAGGCCGCGGACTTCGGATTCATCCGGCATCAGTCCAGCCAATACACGGCCCAGACGCATCGCGTCTTCGCAGAGCGCAGGTCGCACGAGATCGTCGCCGGCCGTCGCGGCATAGCCTTCGTTGAAAACGAGATAGATCACCTGCAGCACGGCGTCGAGACGTTCCGGCAATTCATCGCGACGCGGCACTTCGAACGGAACGTGCGCCTCCCGCAGCTTCTGCTTGGCGCGGACGATGCGCTGCGAGATCGTGGCGTCGCGTGTGAGGAACGCGCGTGCGATCTCTTCGACGGAGAGGCCGCCGAGCAGTCGCAACGTCAGCGCGACGCGCGCATCGACCGGCAGCACCGGATGGCAGGCGACGAACATCAACCGCAGCAGGTCGTCGCCGATGTCGTCGTGCGCGTGCATCTCCGGGCCTCCGTCGCGCGAGGCATCGTGCAGGTCGAGTTCCACGGCGTACTCCCGCTGGCGTTCGCCATGCAGTGCGCGTTGGCGCAGGTGGTCGACCGCGCGATGGCGCGACGCAGTCATCAGCCACGCCGCGGGGTTGTCCGGCACGCCGTTGACGGGCCAGCGCTGCAGCGCCTGCACCAGCACGTCCTGCACCAGTTCTTCGGCGACGCCGACGTCGCCGGTCATGCGGGCGACGCGCGCGACCAGCCGTGGCGATTCCATCCGCCACAGGGTTTCGAGCTGGCGCGCGGCGTCGCTCGTCATCGGTTCACGCCGCCGGCGGCATCTGCGACGCGTCCATCCAGAACAAGCCCCACTGATGGCCTTCCGGATCGTTGAACGCGCGCTGGTACATGAAGCCGGAGTCCTCGGCGTCGTGCTCCGTGACGGCGCCCGCGTCGACGGCGCGCTGGTGGAACTCGTCGACGGCTTCGCGCGAATCGAAGGACAGCGTGAGGAAGTGCTGCGTCGAGGTCATGGGGTCGCCCGCGGTCTTCTTCGTGAACGACTGGAACATCGGCCGCGCGAGGAACATCAGCTGCACGCCCTCGTTGAGGGGCACGCAGACCGCCTGTTCGCCGCTGAACTTCGCATCGATATCGAGGCCCAGCGCTTCGACGAAGCGCTTGGTGCGCGCGACGTCGGTGACGGGCAGGTTGAGATAGAGCGGATGACTCATGTCGGTGTCCTCAGTGCGGCGGCTGTGCGGTCGGGCAGTTGACCATCCACGGCTTGCCGAAGCGATCCTTCAGCATGCCGAAGCGTTGTGCCCAGAACGTCGGTGCCAGCGGCATGGTGACCTGCGCGCCTTCGGACAGCTTCGCCCAGATGCGCTCGGCCTCGTCCGGGGTGTCGACGGAGATGTTCACCGTGGTCGATCCCGCGGCGGTGCTGGCTTCGCAGCCCTCACCGCCACCGCCGTCGGACCCCATCAGCGCCGCGCCACCGACCTGCAGATGGATGTGCATGAGCCGGTCGTGCGTCTCCGGCGGCATGTCGGCGGCCATCGGCGATTCGCCGAAGGTCGCCACGTAGACGAACTCGCCGCCGAGCGCGGCGCGATAGAACTCGAAGGCTTCGCGGCAGTTGCCGTCGAACGCGAGGTAGGCAATCAGTTGCATGGTCAGTTTCCTTGGGTGGGCGGGATCAGTTCTGCGCGAGCTGCGCGCGCTTGCGGGCTTCGCTGTCGCGAAGTTCGTCGGTCGCCGCATCGAAGTCGGCCATCTCCCAGACGGGGCGGATTTCCAGGATGCCGCCATCGGCATGCGGCTTGGGGCAGCGACGCGCCCACTCCAGCGCTTCGTCCATCGAGCGCACCTGCCACAGCCAGAAGCCGGCCACGAGCTCGTGCGTCTCGGTGAACGGGCCGGCGTGCAGGCGGCGCGCGTCGCCGTCGAACGTCAGGCGGAAGCCCAGCGACGAGGGCTTCAGGCCTTCGGCGGCCAGCAGCACGCCGGCCTTGATCAGCTCGTCGTTGAAGCGATCCATGGCCTGAATCAGTTCGAGGTTCGGCATCTCGCCGGCTTCCGAGGCCTTGCTGGCCTTCACGATCACCATCACGCGCATCGTCGTCTCTCCGGTCGGCCGGCGTCATTGCCGGCCTTCATGGGGTACGACGAACGGGGAACCTCGATTTCGACATCGTCGTGGCGTCGGCCGACGAACGGTCGAAGCGGCGGTCAGAAGAGCAGGTTGACCATCACGACGGTCACGACCGTATAGATCAGCGTCAACGGGCCGCCAACGCGCCACAGATCGCGCGGCGTGTAGCCGGCGGGGCCGGTGATCATGGGGATGATCGCGTTCGACGGCGTCAGGAAGTTGTTCGACGCCGCGAGCGCGACGGTCAGCGCGAACGCGGTCGGATTGCCGCCTGCGGCCAGCGCGAGGTTGATCGCGAGCGGCACGACGACGATCGTCGCGCCGACGTTGCCGATGGCGATCGAGAACGCGGTGGTGCCGAGCGCGATGACGATCTGCAGCACCCACGCCGGCAGCCACTCCGGCAGCAGCGCGATCGCATGCCCGGCCAACCACGCGGCTGCACCGCTCGAATCCATGGCCCAGCCCAGCGGAATCAGACAGGCCATCAGGAAGACGGTCTTCCAGCTGATCGCCGCGTAGGCCTCGTCGATGTCGATGACGCCGGCGATGAGCATGCCGGCGACGCCCGTCATCATCGCGATCGGCACCGGCAGGCGCGACGACAGCGCGAGCAGCATCGTGATCGCGAAGATCACCAGCGCGGCCTTGAGCTTGTGCGGGCGCGTCTTCGCCTTCGGGTAGTCGGTGACCACCACGAGGTCGCGTTGCGCGGTGAGCTGCGGCAGGTCGCTCCACACGCTGTGCAGCACGAGCATGTCGCCCGAGCGCAGCGCGACGTCGCGCACGTCCTCGCGGATCACGTCCTTGTCGCGATTGATCGCGAGCAGGCTGACGCCGTAGCGCCGACGCAGCTGAAGGTCACCGGCGGTGCGGCCGATGTAGCGCGAGACCGCCGGCACCACCGCTTCGGAAATGCCCGAGCGCGACGGATTGAACGTGTCGGCGAAATACTCCAGTCGCGAGCCGACCGTCAGCTTCTTGCGCTCGGCGAATTCGCGCACCTGCTGTTCCGTGCCCATCACGCCCAGCACGCTGCCGACGTTGATGCGCGAATCGGCGGGCGGCGCGAGGCGGCCTTCCTCGCCGTTGCGCAGCGCGAGGAGGTGCGGCGCGCCGAGCTGCTTTTCCGCTTCGCCGACGGTGAGCCCGGCGAGGGGGCTGTCGGGCATCACTTCGACTTCGAAGACGTCTCCGGCGATGCCGTAGGCCTCCGCGAAATAACTCTGCGTGCGACCGGGCGTCGCACCCTTGCCTTCGGTATCCGGCAGGCGACGGCTGCCGTAGTAGTGGAAGTAGGCGATCGACGCAGCCAGCAGCGCGAGGCCGATCGGCATCGGCGCGAACATCTTCAACGGCTGCAGTGTGGCCGCGCCCGACGGCAGATTGGCATTCGCCGCGATCAGCAGGTCGTTGAGCAGGATCAGGGGCGAGTTGCCCACCATCGTCAGCCCGCCGCCCATCACGATCGCCGCGGCGATCGGCATCAGGAACTTCGACAGCGGCAGGCCGGTGCGCGACGACAGGCGTGCGGCGACCGGCATGTACAGCGCCATCACCGACGGGTTCTGCATCAGCGGCGAATTGATGCCGGCCGCGGCGGTCGTCAGCAGCATGAGGCGTCGCTCGTCGCCGTGCGCGCGGCGCAGCAGCCACGCAGCGAGGCGGTTCACCGCGCCCGTGCGGTCGAGGCCCGCACCGAGGATCATCGTGCCCATCACGCTGATCACCGCGTTACCGGCGAACCCGTTGAACAGCGATTCCGGTTCGACGAGACCGGTGAGCCCCAGCAGCACCAGCACCACCAGCGCGACGACATCCGCGCGGATCCGTTCGAACAGGAACATCACCATGGTGAAGGCGGCGATCGCCAGCACCACGACCATGTCCTGCGTCAGCGGGAGTGCGGTGTCGTCCATCGCTCAGCCGACTCGCGCAGGCGCGCGATGCGCGTGGGTGGCGAGAGGGGCGAGGGCGACCGTCGCTGTCATCCGATGCGGTTGTACACGAGGTCCCAAACGCCGTGGCCGAGCTTCAGGCCGCGTTTCTCGAAATGCGTCTCCGGTCGCCATTCCGGCCGTGGCACGTGGCCGCGCGGGCCGGCGCTGTTCGCGAGGCCAGGGGTCGCATCGAGCACGTCCCACATGTGCTCCGCATAGCCTTCCCAGTCCGTCGCGAGATGGAGCAGGCCGCCCAGCGCGAGCTTGCGCACGAGCATCTGCGCGAACGCCGGCTGCACGATGCGGCGCTTGTGATGCTTCTTCTTGTGCCAGGGATCAGCGAAGTAGATGCGCACTTCCTGCAGCGCGCCGTCGGCGATCTCGTTCTCGAGCACTTCCACGGCATCGTGGTGATAGACGCGCACGTTCGGGGTGCCGTCCGCCGCGAGTGCATTGAGGAAGCGACCCACGCCCGGCGCATGCACTTCGATCCCGATGTAGTCGCGCGCTGGATCGTTCGCCGACGCGAACCGCAGCGCCTCACCATTGCCGAACCCGATCTCCATGACGCGCGGCGCGTGGCGACCGAACGCGGCGTCGAGTTCCCGCGGCGCGCCCGTGTAGTCGAGGCCGTAGCGCGGCCACAGTTCGTCGAACGCGCGCTGCTGCGCGTCGGTGAAACGCCCCTGCCGCAGCACGAAGCTGCGGATGCGGCGGTTGCCTTCCTCGACGGTGAACGGCTTCGCGTGCGGCGCGTGAGGCTCGGTCATCAGCCGATCAGTCCGTCCACCGGAGACGAGGCACTGGCGAAGCGCTTGCGCGGAATGCGCCCGGCCTTGAATGCGGTGCGTCCAGCTTCGACGGCCAGCTTCATCGCGTGCGCCATCAGCACCGGATCTTTCGCACCGGCGATCGCGGTATTCATCAGCACGCCGTCGCAGCCGAGTTCCATCGCGATGCTCGCGTCGGACGCCGTGCCGACGCCCGCGTCGACGATGATCGGCACCTTCGCCTGCTCGATGATCTCGAGTAGGTTGTACCGGTTCTGGATACCGAGGCCCGAACCGATCGGCGCGGCCAGCGGCATCACCGCGACGCAGCCGATCTCCTCGAGGCGCTTGCAGAGGATCGGGTCGTCGGACGTGTAGACCATGACGTCGAAGCCGTCGCGCACCAGCGTTTCGGCGGCGGCGAGCGTCTGCACGACGTCCGGATACAGCGTGCGCTGGTCGCCGAGCACTTCGAGCTTGACCAGCTTGTGGCCCTCGAGCAGCTCGCGCGCGAGGCGGCAGGTGCGCACCGCGTCGTCGGCGGTGTAGCAGCCGGCGGTGTTCGGCAGGATCGTGTATCGCTCGGGCGGCAGCACGTCGAGCAGGTTCGGCTCGCCCGGGTTCTGCCCGATGTTCGTGCGACGGATCGCGACGGTGACGATCTGCGCGCCGGCGGCTTCGGTCGCGACGCGGGTCTGCTCGAGGTCGGCGAACTTGCCAGTGCCGGTGAGGAGGCGGGACGAATAGCGAACACCCGCGATGACGAGCGGGTCGGTCGAGGCGAAATCGGTCATGTCGGGATTATCGCATCGTCACGGCGGGCTCAGCCCCCACCGAGCGCGTGCACGATCTCGACGCGGTCTCCCCCGTGCAGCGCATAGTCGGCGTGGCGGCTGCGCGGCACGATCTCGCCGTTGATTTCCACGGCAACGCGTCGCTGACCCAGGCCTTCGAGGTCGAGAAGATCGCGGAGACGGGTTCCGACCGGGACGACCCGCGTCTCGCCATTGAGCTGGAGGGTGAGGCTCGATTCCATCCCCGCATTGTCGCCGCCGGCGCCTCCTGGTGCACCCCGCTGCCGCTTGTCCGCCCTGCCTGACGGCGCTTGCGTAACGGGATGTTCACGTGCTTCGATGCCGGCCATCCGCCCGCGTACGCCGGCGGTTTCCCAACGTTTTCAAGGACGCAACGCATGAAACCTGTCCGTACCGCGCTGGCTGCCGCCCTTGCGCTCGCCGCGATGCCCGCCTTCGCGCAGACCTATTCGCAGACGATCTTCTTCGGCGACTCGCTGACCGACACCGGCGCGTTCCGTCCGGCGCTGGTCCAGGCCGCCGGCCCGTCCGCCGCGATCGCGGGTCGCTTCACCACCAACCCGGCGCTGATCTGGGCCGAGTACCTCGCCGACTTCTACGGCACCTCGGCCAACCCGTACTACGGCGCGAACAGCACCGTGCAGAACCCTGCTGGGACGGATTACGCAGTCGGCGGCGCATTTGTTGCGACCACGGTGCCGAGTGCGTTCGGGGCGGTTCCGTCGCTCAAGACGCAGGTCGCCGCTTACCTCAATGCCAACAGTGGACGCGCGGACCCCAACGCGTTGTACACGGTGTGGGGTGGCGCGAATGATCTCTTCGCAGTTGCTAACGGTTTAGCGCCAGCTACCACGGTGCCTACGGCAGCTGCGGCGGATGTCGCTCTGATCAAACAGCTTTCCGATGCCGGCGCGCGCTACATCCTCGTGCCGACGATTCCTGATCTGGGCCAGACCCCCGCGGCTAAGGCCAAGGGACCGGCAGCACAGGCAGGCGGTACCCAGCTTGCGACGAATTACAACACTGCGCTGTTCTCGGGCCTCGCTGCTGCGAACCTCCATGTCATCCCGCTCGACACGTTCCATCTCTTGAATGAGGTGATCGCGAGCCCCGCCGAGTTTGGAATCACCACGACGCTCAACGGCACCGCCTGCCAGCCGCAGATCACCGCGCAGTCGCTGACCTGCAACCCGACGACCTACGTCAACGTCAATGCGCCGTACACCTATCTGTTCGCCGACGGCGTGCATCCGACGCTTGCCGGTCACCAGATCATGGGCGACTACGCGATCTCGATCCTCGAGGCGCCGCGCCAGGTGCAGCTGCTGACGCACACCACGTCGGTGATCAACCGTGCGCGTTCGGAAGTCGTCGGCGGTGAAGCGCTGGCGCGTTCGCTGGTCGATGGCGACGCGATGCACTGGTGGATCAACGCGCGCGGCGATTTCCAGCGCTACGGCAAGGGCGACCTGTACGACGGCGTCGGTCCGTCGCTCACCGGCGGCGTGGACTGGAAGTCGGGCAACCTCGTGTACGGCGCGTTCGGCGGCTTCGGTCGCGCGTCGTTCGACTGGGGCCAGCGCGGCGGCGAGTTCGACCAGCGTGACGCCGCGCTCGGCGGCTACATCGCCTGGCACAGCGGCGCGGCATGGGTCGACGGCCAGATCAGCTACACGCGCACCAACTACGACCTCGACCGTCACGTGCGGCTGGGCAATGCCGAGCGCATCCATCGCGGCGACACCAACGGCAACACGCTGACGATCGGCGCCGAGGGCGGTTGGGAGTTCGGCACGGGCGCGTTCAAGCACGGCCCGGTGGTCGGCGTGCTGTCGCAGCACATCGACATCGACGGCTTCCAGGAAGACCAGGCGTCGCTGTCGACCTCGCTGGCCTACCCGGACCAGTCGTTCGACTCGCTGATCGGCAAGGTCGGCTGGCAGGCGCATTACGACGCCGCGTCGGTGATGCCGTACGCCCGCCTGACCGTCGACAAGGAGTTCGAGGACCAGCCCGAGCAGGCCTTCGCGCGTTCGCAGTCGCTGGGCACCACGGGTGACTACGCTGTGCCGGGCGTGATGCTCGACGACACGTACTCGACGCTGACGTTCGGCGTGCGCACCAAGACCTTCGGTCTCGACGCCAACATCGGCGCCAGCCTCACCGCGACGCAGAAGGGTGGCAACGACGCGTCGGTGTTCCTGACCGTCGGCAGCGGGTTCTGATCGACCGGCCGCGCGCGTTGCCAAGCGGCGCGCGCGCGGCCTAGACTTCGCCCCATCGCGGGTGTAGTTCAATGGTAGAACTGCAGCTTCCCAAGCTGCTAGCGTGGGTTCGATTCCCATCACCCGCTCCACATTTTCGAAACGGCGACCCGTCACACTGGTCGCCGTTTTCTTTTGCGCCAGGGGAACCGATTGGACACCGCGTCGTCCCGCATCGTGGTCGGCTGGCGTGAGCGCGTGGCGTTGCCGGACCTCGGCCTCGCCGCACTGCGCGCGAAGATCGACACCGGCGCCCGCACGTCGGCGCTGCACGTCGACGCGCAGTGGCGGTTTGAGCAGGACGGCGCGCCCTGGGTCGGTTTCCGCATCAGCCCCGGCGGCCGCCAGGTGGTCGAACTCACCGCGCCGGTGCACGACGAACGCGATGTCGTCGACTCCGGCGGTCATCGCACCACACGAATCTTCCTCCGCATGCGCATGCGGCTGGCGAGCGTGGAGCGGGATATTGAGGTCAACCTCGCCGACCGTCGTGGCATGCGCTTTCCCATGCTGATCGGCCGCACCGCACTCTCCGGAATTTTTACGGTCGATCCGTCACGATCCTTCCTGCACGGCCGCGCTCCGCGACGGTCGCCTCTCCCGGCGCTCCCATGAAACTCGCGATCCTCTCGCGCAACAGTTCGCTGTACTCCACGCGCCGGCTCGTCGAGGCCGCGCGCGAAGCCGGTCATGTCGTCCGCGTGCTCGATCCGCTGCGCTGCTACATGCGCATCGCGTCGGAAGGCTTCGCCATGCATTACAAGGGCAAGCCGCTGACAGGCTTCGACGCGGTGCTGCCGCGCATCGGCGCATCGGTCACGCGCTACGGTTCGGCCGTGCTTCGCCAGTTCGAACTGATGGGCACGTACACACCGAATCCGTCCGACGCGATCCTGCGCGCGCGCGACAAGCTGCGCGCGCACCAGTTGATGGCCGCGGAAGGCATCCGCATGCCGGTGACGGTGTTCGGCGACAACCCGGACGACACCAGCGACCTGCTCAAGCTGCTCGGTCCGTCGCCGCACGTCATCAAGCTCACGGAGAGTTCGCAGGGCGCGGGCGTGATCCTCGCGGAGAAGCTGTCGGCGTCGCGCGGCATCACCGAAGCGCTGCGCGGCCTGTACGCGAATTTCCTCGTGCAGGAATTCATCGCCGAAGCGAAGGGCGCCGACCTGCGCTGCTTCGTCGTCGGCGACAAGGTGATCGCGGCGATGCGCCGCCAGGCGCCGGCCGGCGAGTTCCGGTCGAACCTGCACCGCGGCGGCAGCGCGGTCGGGGTCAAGGCGTCGAAGGCGGAGGTCGAGGTCGCCGTCCGGGCGACGCAGGTACTCGGCCTGGGGGTCGCGGGCGTCGACCTGATCCGCTCCGACCGGGGGCCGCTGGTCCTGGAGGTGAACGCTTCACCCGGCCTCGAAGGCATCGAAAGCGCCTCGAAAAAGGACGTTGCCGGTGAAATCGTGCGGTTTGTTGCACAGGCGTGCCCGCCGAAAAAGCCGTCGCGAACCGTCCGTAAGAAATAACGGATTCCTAACGAAAAAACCGGTCTGCCCTTAACCATCGTTTAAGGGTTTCGGGCGTAGCGTGCCCCGACCGCAGCTCATCCCGGGGTGGCTCCTCGGCGGGCCGCGGTAATCGGGGTAACACCTTTTTGCCCGGGCGCATGCGTCCGGGCACTTTTTTTGGTGCCGCCGGTCGGATGTGAAGACGAAGCATGAACAGCCGTCTGACAGAATCGAGACCATGCACACACGAACCCCCGATCCCCGCGCACACAACCCGCATCCGATGGCCGCGGGCGGTAGCCGGCTCCAGCCCCAGGAAACCTCCATGCGCATCCTTGTGATCGAGGACAACCCCGACATCGCGGCCAACCTCGGCGACTTCCTCGAGGACCGCGGGCACACCGTCGACTTCGCGGCGGATGGCATCACCGGCCTGCATCTCGCCGTGGTGCACGACTTCGACGCGATCGTGCTCGACCTCAACCTGCCGGGCCTCGACGGCCTGGAGGTCTGCCGCAAGCTGCGCAACGAAGCGCGCAAGCAGACGCCGGTACTGATGCTCACCGCGCGCGACTCGCTCGACAACAAGCTCGCGGGTTTCGACTCGGGCGCCGACGACTACCTCATCAAGCCGTTCGCGCTGCAGGAAGTGGAAGTGCGACTCGCGGCGCTGTCGCGTCGCGGGCGCGGCGTGCAGACGCGCGTGCTCAACGTCGCCGACCTCGAATACAACCTCGATACGCTCGAAGTGCGCCGGCAGGGCAAGCTGCTGCAGCTCAACCCGACCGCGCTGAAGATCCTGCAGGCGTTGATGGAAGCGTCGCCGGCCGTGGTGACGCGCCAGGAACTCGAAACGCGCGTCTGGGGCGAGGAGCTTCCGGACTCCGACTCGCTGCGCGTGCACATCCACGGCCTGCGTTCGGTCGTCGACAAGCCGTTCGGCACGCCGCTGATCCAGACGCGCCACGGCATCGGCTATCGCATCGCCGCGCCCGACGGCGGCGCCTGAGCCGATCGATCCCGGCATCGCGCGGCCCTCGTGAGCGGCCGCGCGAACGCATAGACTGCGTGCATCCCGTACGTCCCTGACGACCATGGCGTCCGCCCCGGCCGAGACCCCGCGCGCCCGCACGCGCACCCGCTACCGTCGACGCCTGCGCAGCCGAATCATTCTCGGCTTCGTGTTGCTCGGCTTCGGGTTGACGTTGCTGCTGGCGTTCGCGACCAACTGGGTGCGCGACACCGTCGAGGACGAACTCGTCACCGATGTGATGAATCGCAACATCGACGAGGTGGCGCGTCAGTACTCGCGTGATCCGACACGTCAGCCGGCCATCGCGGTGCAGCAGTTCTTCGCGCGTGTCGTGCCGGCCGGGAAATTCGACAAGCTCAAGGCCGAACAACCCGAGTGGTATGCGCTCGGCGATGGCATCCACACGGTGCGGGGCGTCAACGATGACGGCACGCCGTTCGCTTACCGGCTCGCGGTGCGCAAGACGAACCAGGCGTGGTTCTTCCTCGCGATGGACCTCACGGAGTCCGAGCGCGGCAAAGGACGTTTCAACCAGCTGCTGATCGGCGTCATCCTGTTCTTTACGCTGCTTTCGTTTCTTCTCGGATGGTGGTCCGCCTCTCGCGTCATGAGCCCTGTGCTCGAACTCGCGAAGCGGTTGAAGCGGTCGCGTAGCGGCTTGACCGAGCCGCTTGCCAATGACTTTGCGGACGATGAAGTCGGACAGCTCGCCGCGGCGCTCGACGAATACTCCGCGCGCCTGACGCATGTCGTGCAGCGCGATCGCGAATTCAATGCGGACGTCAGCCACGAACTGCGCACGCCGCTCGCGGTGATTCGCGGTGCGATCGAGCTTCTGCTGGCGCGGCAGGACTTCGACGAGAAGACCCGGAACCGCCTGCTGCGCATCCAGCGTTCGGAGCAGCAATGCACCGACCTCATCGGCGCGTTGTTGCTGCTCTCGCGCAACGAGCGCGGCTCCGGCAGTACGGATGTCGCGAAGGTATCCGAGCAGTTGATCGAGGCGCATCGCGCGCAGCTCGGTGGCAAACCGGTGACGTTACGCGTCGAGGGGCAGCGCGGGCTGATCGTCGATGCGCCCGAGTCCGCGGTGACCGTCGCGCTCAATAACCTGATCGGCAATGCCGTGAAGTACACGGCGTCGGGCGAAGTCGTGGTGCGACTCCAGCCGCTGGCGGTGGACGTGATCGATTCCGGCCCGGGCCTCAGTCCCGAGGATGCGGCGCGCCTGTTCGAGCGCGGCTACCGCGGCACGCACGCCGGCCATTCGCAGGGCGGCGGCATTGGCCTGTCGATCGTGCGGCGCCTCTGCGAACTCTACGGTTGGGACGTGCAGGTCAAGCCGGGTGCGGAGCGCGGCGTCGTGGCGACACTGACGTTCGGCTGATTGGTTGTATGCGCGCTCACTGCGCCGCCTAGCGCGATCGACGCAAGCAAGAGACGCATCGGCGTCGCGTGTCGACCTAGTGCGGTACTGCTCGGGTTCCGCTTCGATGCGAAGCAAAAAGGCCGACATGACGTCGGCCTTCTTGCATTCCAACATCGGACAGTTAGCCCGCCAGCGGCTCGAGCCAGCCGTAGCGATCCGGTGTCGTGCCTTCGAACAGGCCGAAGAACAGATCCTGGATGCGCTTGGTCACCGGGCCCGGCTTGCCGGCGCCGACCTGGCGGCCGTCGACCGAGCGGATCGGCGTGATCTCCGCCGCGGTGCCGCACATGAAGAGTTCGTCGCAGAGGTAGAGGTATTCGCGCGGGATGTCGCGCTCGATGACGGTGATGCCGCCCTCGCGCGCGAGCGTCATGATCGTGTTGCGCGTGATGCCGTTGAGCAGCGCGGCGCTGACGGGCGTGGTGTGCAGCGCGCCGTCGAATACGAGGAACAGGTTCTCGCCAGCGCCTTCGCTGAGCAGGCCGGTCGAGGCGAGCGCGATGCCTTCGCCGAAGCCGAGGCGACGTGCTTCGCGCGCGATCAGCTGGCCCGACAGGTAATTGCCGCCGGCTTTCGCGCCGGCCGGAATCGTGTTCGGCGCGAAGCGCTGCCAGCTCGAGACGCAGGCGTCGATGCCCTGTTCGAGCACGCCCTCGCCGAGGTACGGGCCCATGAACCACGAGGCGACCGACACGTCGACCGGCGTCTCCGCCGACAGGCCGAAACCACCGAGGCCGCGATAGGCGAGGGGACGCAGGTAGGCGCGCGTCAGGCCGTTGCGCAGGATCACGTCACGGCAGGCCGCGTTGATCTCGTCGAGCGAGTACGGCAGGTCCATCTCGTAGATGCGCGCCGACGCGAACAGGCGACGGTTGTGGTCGGTGAGACGGAAGATCGCCGGACCGTTCGGCGTCTGGTAACAGCGGATGCCCTCGAACACCGACGAGCCGTAATGCAGCGCATGCGACATCACGTGGGTGGTGGCCTCGGCCCACGGCTTGATCGTGCCGTTGTGCCAGATCCATTCGGGGTAGTGCATGCGCGCGGTCCGGTGAAGGGAGACCGCACATTGTCCCACGAGGCGGCGGTGCGCCGTCAGTAGACCGGTGGATCCGGCGGCGTATCGGGCGGGACGCTGTCTTGCGGCTTCGGCGCAACACGGCGCGCGCCGCCCTCGACGATCCACCAGCAGTCGAGATACTTGCGCAGGCCGAATACGGCGCGGATCGGCGTGCTCCCGCGCGCGGAGGTCTGCTCGAGCCGCAGGGCGACCGGTGGGCGCGTCGGCACGGTGGTGGGGTACGGATCGTCCGGATTACCCGGCCAGACGGGCTGCAGGTCCACCAGGGGGCGGTCGACGACGGCCTGGAGGCGGTCCATCAACGCATAGCCTTCGCGGGTGCCGATCCCGTCCCAGAGGTAGACGCCGGCGAGGCGGTTCACGTCATGCGCCTCGACCGCCGAGGTCACCTCGTAGGCCAGGTCGCGCAGCGTGCGCGGGCAGGCAGGGCGATAGGACCGCAGCTGTGGGGTGCTCGGGGCCGGGGGCGCCGCGGCCCGCTCCCGGGCGCCGATCGCCTCGCAGCGCCGGTCGGTGTAGACGACGGTGCCGTCGGCCAGCGTGCAGTGGCGCACCTGCGCCGCGACCGTTAAGGGGAGCGTGCAGAGGAGGAGGGCGAGGAGGAGCAGGAGGCGACGTCGCACCCGCCAAGCCTAAAGCCGGCGCGCGTCGGCGTCGCCCCGTCGCGGTCAGAACCGGACGAAATAGCAGCCCGCGTACCGCTCGACGTTCAGCTCGAGCGACTGCGGCGCGTTCTTGCCGACGACGGACATCTGCAGGATGCCGGCGCGGCCATCCGCCGACGAGTTGTCGTTCGACGCGAGCTGCAGGCCGAAGCCGATCTGCGCGTCGAAGTACTGCGTCGATACGAGTTGCTCATGCGTGAGCTTTTCCAGTCGCGCCATCAGCGGCATCGCCTGCTGCTTGCTCATGCCCGCCCACTGCCAGCTCTCGGCGAGACGGTTCACGTCGCGCATCGCCATGGAACCCTGGATGTCCATCGCGAGTTGCGTGGGCGTGCGGGCGCAACCGTCGGCAAGCGAGCGACGGCCGACACCTGCCGTACTCGCGATCGCATTGCTCTGGTTGGCATCGGCGTACGCCTCGGGCTCGCGCGTCGCTTCGCTGGCGAGGCGCATGCCGAGATCCTGCGACATCGCTTCAGGCGACGCTCCGAACATCGCGCAGGGCTTGTCGGTGTAGACCGACGTGCCATCGGCGGCGCGGCAACGCTGGATGCCTGTAAACGCCGCCTGTGCGTCGTGCGATGCCGGCAGCGTCAGGCCGAGGCCCAGCGCGAACGTGAGAACGGACATCGGGACTTTCATGGCACGCACCTGCGAACTTCGGTGCGTGAAATGCTGGGAACGACCGCGTCAACGCGAAGTGTGACGGAGGCCTCTTAACTGAATCAGTTGCGAACCAAACCGGCGCATTCAGCGCAATTGGCCGAGAACGTTCAGAGTCGGTTTCGAAAGATTCAACGTGTAGAAGTGAAGCGACGGTGCGCCGCCGTCGATCAAGCGGCGGCAGAGCTGCGCGACGACTTCCGCGCCGAACGCGCGGACGCTTTCCGCGTCGTCCGCGTACGCGAGCATGCGCTGTGCGATCCACCGCGGAATCTCCGCACCGCAGAGCTCGGAGAAGCGGCGGATCTGGCTGAAGTTCGCGATGGGCATGACACCGGGCACGACGGGGATGTCGATGCCGGCGCGACGCACGTCGTCGACGAAGCGGAAGTAGGCGTCGGCGTTGTAGAAGTACTGCGTGATCGCACCGTTCGCGCCCGCGCGCACCTTGCCGATGAAGTTCTTCAGGTCGACCTGCGCGTCGCGCGCCTGCGGATGCATCTCCGGGTACGCGGCGACCTCGATGTGGAAATGGTCGCCGGTTTCCTCGCGGATGAAGCTCACGAGCTCATCGGCGTAGCGCAGCTCACCGGCGCTGACCGTGCCCGACGGCAGGTCGCCACGCAGTGCCACCAGCCGCTTGGCGCCGAGCGCGCGATAGAGCTTCAACAGGCCGCGGATTTCCTCACGCGAGCCGCCCATGCAGGTGAGGTGCGGCGCGGCATCGAAACCGTCGGTGCGCAGCTTCTGGATTGTCTCGGGGGTATGGCTGAGCGTCGAACCGCCGGCGCCGAAGGTGACGCTGACGTACTCCGGCCCGTGTGCCTTGAGCTTGGCGACCGTCTTGTCGAGCTGGGCGTGCTGCTCGGGCGTCTTCGGCGGGTAGAACTCGAAGCTGACGGGAACCATGGCGCGCCCAGAGGAGAAGTGGGCGCATTCTATCTCTCTATCGCGATGGATAGAAACTGAGTCGGTGGTCCGGCTCGCGAATGCGACGGCGTGTGCCGCGTCTTGGGCGCAGTTACTGCGAGGTCCGCGCCGTATCCGCGCGCGCGCTGCCGTGCAGGATATGCCCCGTATTCGTATCGAGCGACGCCGCGTGCCCCGAGGTATCGAGCAGCAGGAACGGCACGCCGCCGGTTTTCAGCTCGTAGGGGCTGAACCAGCTCATCGCACTCGCCGGTGTCGCCGCGCCGACCGCGATCACGCGTTCCGGGAAGCCCGCATGGCGCAGCACGTCGTCGGTCTGGCGGTCGTTGCGCGCCATGATCTTCTCGCGCACCAGATTCGGCAGGGCGAGCGAGGGATCGAGCGCGCTGCGGTGCAACCCGAGGCCCGAATCGAACGTCATCTCACGCGTGTTCGCCGCCGCCCACATGAGCGCGCACGCACTCGCGCAGCGACCGGCCACGCGCACCGCGAGGCCGCGCGCGTTCGCGAGTTCCGCCACGCGCAACGCCTGCGCACGCATGCCGCCCGGTCCGCTGACGATCAGGCGCTGCGTCTCCGGATGGCTCTGCAGCGCGGCGCGGACATCGTCTTCGAAGCGTCGGCCGATGACGCCGCTGATCCGCAATGCGTGCTCGGACGGGACGGCTTCGACTGCCGCATTGTCGTCGTCGACATCGGGTACGTCGGCGGCACGCACGGTGCCTGCGGCCATCAGAAGGGCGAGGTTCGCCACGACGAGAAAGCGCTTCACGGATGCATCTTCGGTTCGGAATCCCCGACCTCATCCTCGCGCAATGGTTGGGGCGCTCCGTGCCGTTCGTCGCGAAACAATCCAAAACTCGGCAACTGAATGTGCGCGGGTCCGCAATTTCACGGTAGTGATTCACGGCGCGATCACGCCGACCGTGCTGGCGGCGGCACAAGAACGGCCGCTTCTCGTTCTAAAGCCGCTCGCCCTTTCACGTTGGGTCGTCGCAAAGGAAAACGGGCGCCGAAGCGCCCGTTTCCCTGTGTTGCGATACCGCCGCTTGGATCAGTAGCGGTAGTGGTCCGGCTTGTACGGGCCTTCCTTGTCCACGCCGAGGTACGCGGCCTGGTCGTCGGTCAGCACGGTCAGCTTCACGCCGATCTTCTCGAGGTGCAGGCGAGCGACTTCCTCGTCGAGCTTCTTCGGCAGGATGTAGACCTTCGCCTCGTACTCGTCCTTATTCGCCCACAGATCGAGCTGCGCGAGCGTCTGGTTCGAGAACGAGTTCGACATGACGAAGCTCGGGTGGCCGGTGGCGCAGCCGAGGTTCACCAGGCGGCCTTCGGCCAGCAGGAAGATCGAGTTGCCGTTCGCGAACGTGTACTTGTCGACCTGCGGCTTGATGTTGGTGCGAACCGCGCCCGAGGTGTTCAGCGCATCGACCTGGATCTCGTTGTCGAAGTGGCCGATGTTGCAGACGATCGCCTGGTCCTTCATGCGCGACATGTGCTCGAGCGTGATGACGTCCTTGTTGCCGGTCGTCGTCACGTAGATGTCGCCGCGGCCGAGCGTGGACTCGACGGTGTTGACCTCGAAGCCTTCCATCGCGGCCTGCAGGGCGTTGATCGGGTCGATCTCGGTGACGACCACGCGCGCACCGTAGGCCCGCAGCGAGTGCGCCGAACCCTTGCCGACGTCGCCGTAGCCGCAGACCACCGCGACCTTGCCGGCGAGCATCACGTCCATCGCGCGCTTCAGGCCATCGGCCAGCGACTCGCGGCAGCCGTAGAGGTTGTCGAACTTCGACTTGGTGACCGAGTCGTTGACGTTGATCGCCGGCACCAGCAGCGAGCCTTCCTCGGCGAGCTTGTAGAGGCGGTGCACGCCGGTGGTGGTCTCTTCCGAGACGCCCTTCCAGTCGGCGACGACCTTGTGCCAGAAGCCCGGGCGCTCATCCTTGACGCGCTTGAGCAGGTTCTTGATGACCTGCTCCTCGTGGGAGCCGGACGGGGAGTTGACCCAGTCGGAACCGTTCTCGAGCTCGTAGCCCTTGTGGATCAGCAGGGTGACGTCGCCGCCGTCGTCGACGACGAGCTGCGGGCCCAGGCCACCCGGGAAGGTCAGCGCGTCGAGCGTGCAGTCCCAGTACTCCTCGAGCGACTCGCCCTTCCACGCGAACACCGGCGTGCCCGATGCGGCGATCGCCGCCGCGGCGTGGTCCTGCGTCGAAAAGATGTTGCACGAGGCCCAGCGCACGTCGGCGCCGAGGTCCTTCAGCGTCTCGATCAGCACGCCGGTCTGGATCGTCATGTGCAGCGAGCCGGTGACGCGCACGCCGGCGAGCGGCTTGCTCGGCGCGTACTTGCGGCGGATCGACATCAGGCCCGGCATTTCCTGCTCGGCGATGTCGAGTTCCTTGCGGCCCCAGTCGGCGAGCGAGATGTCGGCGACCTTGTAGTCGCCCTCGGTCGAAAAGGTCTTGATCTGTGCGTTCATGGATTGCTCCGTTCAGGAGTCCAGAAGGACTCGCGTCAAACGGGCGCCGTTGCAGGAAAACCGTGCCGAGCCTGATTCCGGTGTGACACCACGCCTGACGGCGGCCGGACTTGCAGCGCCCCTCGGCAGGGCCCGCGAATTGTACAGCGAGGCGGCCCGCGGCACTCGTGGCGCTGTCGGGATGCCAGTCGGTTTGAGGCTTACGCGGCTAGTCCACCGCGAAGCGGCCGTTGGAGCGAGTGCTGCCGCTCACTCGCTACGGTGGCGGCGTATGAAGTCGGCGACTTCGCGTGACGATGCCTCGAGTGAGCGTCACCAATCCGTGGGCCGATAGTCCTTCAGGAACTGACCCCAGACGTGTTCGCCGGTGTTGATGCCGTGGATGATCGGATCGACGATGCGTGCCGCGCCGTCGACGATGTCCAGCGGCGGATGGAAGCGCTCATCGACGACCTTGCGCGCTGCGATCTCCACCGGATCCTCGTCCGTCACCCAACCGGTGTCGACCGAATTCATGTGGATGCCGTCGGCCTGGTAATCCGCGGCCGACGTGCGCGTCATCATGTTGAGCGCCGCTTTCGCCATGTTCGTATGCGGATGACGCGTCGTCTTGAAGTTGCGATAGAACTGACCTTCCACCGCCGACACGTTGACGATGTGCTTGTCGCGACCGGGCGTGCGCAGCATCAGCGGCTTCAATCGCGCATTGATGATGAAGGGCGCGACGGCATTGACGAGCTGCGTCTCCAGCAGCTCGACCGCGGGCACCTCGTGCATCAGCAGTCGCCATGAATTGCGACCGCGCAGGTCGACCTGCTGCAGGTCCTTGTCGAGCTGGCCTTCGGGGAAGAGGTGCTTCTGGCCGAGGAGTTCGTCGGCGAGGAGCGGCACCTGCGACAGTTCCGCCGCGCGCGTCAGACCGGCGGCATCGTGCAGCGCACTTTCGCCGTGCGACATGAGCGACTGCGCGGTATCGCCTTCCGGCAGCATCGCGTAGCCGCGCAGGCCTTCGTAACGACCGACGAGCCGACGGATCTGTTCAGGCGCGTCATGCAGCGCCGCGGTTTCGCCGGCCATCATGTGCGCGTAGAAGCCGGGCGGACGTCGCACCGTCTGGCAGGCATTGTTGATGATGAAATCGAGCCGATCATGCGTGCGCAGCATCTCGCTGCAGAACGCTTCGACGCTCGGCGTGTGTCGCAGGTCGAGGCCGAAGATTTCCAGGCGATCGCTCCACTCCGCGAAGTCCGGCTCCTGCGCGTAACGCATCGCGGAATCGCGCGGGAAACGTGTCGTCACGATCAAACGCGCGCCGGCGCGCAGCAGCTTGATGCCGGCCTGATACCCGATTTTGACGCGGCCACCCGTCAGCAGCGCAACGCGCCCCGACAGGTCCGCCAGCTCGCCGCGCTTGAAGAAATTTAAGTCCGCGCACGGCGGGCAGAGCTGGTCGTAGAAGTGATGGACCTGCGTGTACTTCTGTTTGCAGACGTAGCAGGTCAGCACTTCCGGCGACTCGCGTTCCGGCGTGTCGACATGCACTGCGGGGGCTTCCAGCGCGAGGCGATCAGGCCCGCGCGGCGGCAGGTAGTTCGGTGTGGTGAACACCGGCTTGCGGCGCAGCTCGCGGATGCCGGTGCTGTCGAGCAACGCTTCGGTGCGACGCACGTTCTCGGCATTGCGCTCGCGTTCGCGATTCTTTTGCCGTTCCTTGCGCGCCTTGCGATCCGGATGGAACGCGGCGGCGATCGACGCATGCAGCCGTGCGCGATCCTCGGCGGGCAACGCGTCGAGGACGGTACGGTCCGTGGCGACCTGCGTCAGCAACGCCGTGGCATCGCGCACGCGGTCGAGCAGGGCGGTATCAGCGGACGGGGAGGCGTGCGGGGCCGCCGCCGCGGGATTCGGGGTCATGAGCAGGATGTCGAGCGGAGCCGGGGCGGCCTCCGGCCGCGGGCGGTGCGGCATTTTCGCATTGCGACCCCTGTCAGCGGCTGTGCGCACATGAACGCGAATAGCGGGCGATCGATTCCTCGTTCCGCACGGCACAGCGATCGCGACTCCGGTCGCGTCCGCCATGCCTTCTGGCGCATGACAGTCCAGCGGCCGGATGCGAAGCATGGCGATTCGCCCGCTTCGGAACCGCCACGTGCCCCGTCACGCCCACCTGTTGCGCCACGTTCTCCTTCCCACCCTGCTGTCGCTGGCCTGCGCCGGCGTCGCGATCGGCCAGCCAGCGGCGCTCACCACGCCGAACGCCGCGAAAGCCGACGCCGGCTACCGCCTGCCCGCCGCCGAGTTGCAGGCCATCGTCGACGCCCCGCGGCCGCCGCAGCTGCTGCTCGGGCCGAAGCGCGACGTCGCCGCGATGCTGCAGACGCCGCCGCTCCCGTCGATCCGCCTGGTCGCGCAGCCCGAACTCAAGCTCGCCGGCATCCGCATCAACGCGCGGAGCTATGCGCCGAGCCGATTCTCGTTCGGCAGCGACCTGTGGCTGATGGACGTCGCCACCGGCAAGAACGCGAAGATCGACGGCCTGCCGCAGCCCCTGTCGGTCGCGGGCGCGGTGTGGTCGCCGGACCAGCGCTTCCTCGCGTTAAACCAGCAGGACCCGGTGAGCGGCGCGAACGAGGTGTGGCTGGTCGACGTGCAGGCGCGCAAGGCGCGTCGCGTCGCGGCCGGTCTGAACACCGTGATGGAAGCGCCGCGCTGGATGCCTGATTCGCGCAACCTGCTGGTGAACCTGCGTCCCGCAGGGCAGGGTGAGCCGCCCGCAGGCGACAGCGCGCCCGCCGGCCCGAACGTGCAGGAAACGCAGGGCAGCGGCACCGTGCGCCAGCTGCGCACCTACCAGGACATGCTGCGCAGCGAGACCGATGCGCGCGTGCTCGACCACTACCTCACCGCGCAGCCCGCGCTGGTGTCGGTCGATGGCGAAGTCCGCACGATCGGCGAACCCGCGCGCTACGTCGACGTCGCACCGTCGCCGGACGGTCGCCACCTGCTCGTGCAGACGATCGATCGTCCGTATTCCTACATCGTCCCGCTGTCGTACTTCCCGCGGCGCATCGCGGTGGTCGGGCTCGACGGTCGCGCCGAACACACCATCGCCACGCTTCCATTGTTCGAAGGCCTGCCGAACGGCAACGACGCCGTGCCGACGGGCGTGCGCGACATCGAATGGCGCAGCGACGCGCCGGCCACGCTCGTCTGGGCCGAAGCGCAGGACGGCGGCGATCCCGCGAAGGCGGCCGACATCCGCGACGTCGTCTACCAGCAGGCGGCACCGTTCGATGCGGCGCCGACCGTGCTCGCAAAACTCGCCACGCGTTTCGCCGGCGCGACGTGGGGTCGCGGCGACGTCGCGCTGGTGGACGAGTTCTGGTGGAAGACGCGCCAGCAGAAGCAGTGGCTGGTCGCGCCCGATGCACCGACGATCGCGCCACGCCTCGTGCACGAAGGCTCCAGCGAAGATCGCTACGCCGACCCGGGCAACGCGGTCACCACGCGCAACGGCAGCTACCTGCCGCGTCTGCAGTTCACTGCGGACGGCAGCGCGTTCTTCCGCATCGGCGACGGCGCATCGCCCGAGGGCGACCGCCCGTTCGTCGATCGCGTGAACCTGGCGGACTTCGCCACGACGCGCGTGTTCCGTTCGGCGGCGCCGAACTACACCGCACCCGTCGCGGTGCTCGACGATGCCGGCAACCGCCTGCTGGTGACGCAGGAGTCGCCCGCGAATCCGCCGAACTACTTCGTGCGCGACGACAAGGGCGCGTTGCGCGCGCTCACCGCGTTCAAGCATCCGACACCGCAGCTCAAGGACATCCGCAAGGAGCAGATCCGCTACAAGCGCAAGGACGGTGTCGAGCTGACCGGCACGCTGTACCTGCCACCGGGCTTCAGGCCGGGCAAGGACAAGCCGCTGCCGCTGCTGATGTGGGCGTATCCGGCCGAGTTCAAATCCGCCGCGGCGGCGTCGCAGGTCACCGATTCGCCGTACCGCTTCAATGCGGTGAGCTACTGGGGTCCGCTACCGTTCCTCGCGCGCGGCTTCGCGGTGCTCGACGATCCGTCCATGCCGATCGTGGGCGAGGGCGATCGCGAGCCGAACGACACCTACATCGAGCAGCTCACCTCGAGTGCGCAGGCGGCGGTCGACGAAGTCGTGCGTCGTGGCATCGCCGATCGCGATCGCATCGCCGTGGGCGGGCATTCGTACGGCGCGTTCATGACGGCGAACCTGCTCGCGCACACGCGCCTGTTCAAGGCGGGCGTCGCACGCAGCGGCGCGTACAACCGCACGCTCACGCCGTTCGGCTTCCAGGCCGAGGAACGCAACTACTGGGACGCGCGCGAGACGTACATGACGATGTCGCCGTTCAACTACGTCAAGGACATCAAGGACGCGCTCCTGATGATCCACGGCGAAGACGACAACAACTCCGGCACGGTCCCGATCCAGAGCGAACGCATGTTCGCCGCGATCAAGGGCGTCGGCGGCACGGCGCGCCTGGTGATGCTGCCGCGCGAAGCGCACGGCTACCGCGCGCGCGAGTCGATCATGACGATGCTCGCAGAAACGGACGACTGGCTGACGCGTTACGTGAAGAATGCCAAGGCGACTGCGCCGTCCGCATCGGCGAGCGCCGCAGCGAAGTGACGCGAGCGACACATTCCGTCGTTCCATGAAAAAGGGCCGCATCTCGCGGCCCTTTTTCTTTGCCGGATCGCTCCGGCGATGAAGCGAAGCCGATTAGATCCCGGCTTCCTTGCGCAGCGCGTCGGCGCGGTCGGTCTTCTCCCACGAGAACGCCGTGGCGGTTTCCGACTTGCCGTCCTGACCCGTGTAGGTCAGCTCGTAGGGCGCACGGCCGAAGTGGCCGTAAGCCGCCGTCGGCTGGTACACCGGGTGGATCAGGTCGAGCATCTTGACGATGCCGTACGGGCGCAGGTCGAAGTGCGCGCGGATCAGCTGCTCGATCTTCTCGTCGGAGATCTTGCCGGTGCCGAACGTGGTGACCGAGATCGAGGTCGGCTCGGCGACGCCGATCGCGTACGACACCTGCACCTCGCAGCGCTCGGCGAGGCCGGCCGCGACGATGTTCTTCGCGACGTAGCGCGCGGCATACGCCGCCGAGCGGTCGACCTTCGACGGATCCTTGCCCGAGAACGCGCCGCCGCCGTGGCGGGCCATGCCACCGTAGCTGTCGACGATGATCTTGCGACCGGTCAGGCCGCAGTCGCCCACCGGGCCGCCGATCACGAAGATGCCGGTCGGATTGATGTGCACCTTGTGCTTCGGCAGCGACGACAGCCACTCGGCCGGAAGCACCGGCTTCAGGATTTCGTCGTAGACGGCCTCGACGAGGTCCTTCTGCGCGATGTCCGGATCGTGCTGGGTCGACAGCACCACGGCGTCGAGGCCGACGACCTTGTGGTTGTTGTCATAGCGCAGCGTGACCTGCGACTTCGCATCCGGGCGCAGCCACTTCAGCGTGCCGTTCTTGCGGACCTTGGCCTGCTGCTCGACGAGGCGGTGGCTGTAGTACAGCGGCGCCGGCATGAACTCCGGGGCTTCATCGCAGGCATAGCCGAACATCAGGCCCTGGTCGCCCGCGCCCTGTTCTTCCGGCGACGTGCGGTCAACGCCCGCGGCGATGTCCGGCGACTGCTTGCCGAGCATGTTGATGATCGCGCAGGTGTGGCCGTCGAAGCCGACGTTCGAGTTGTCGTAGCCGATCGCGTTGATCACGTTGCGCGCGAGCGACTCGATGTCGACCCACGCCGACGTCGTGACTTCGCCGGCGACGATCGCGGCGCCGGTCTTCACCATCGTCTCGCAGGCCACGCGGGCGCGCTTGTCCTGCGCGAGGATCGCGTCGAGGACGGCGTCGGAGATCTGGTCGGCGATCTTGTCCGGATGGCCTTCCGAGACCGATTCCGAGGTGAAGAGGTAGCTGGACATCGGGCTTTATCCTTGTATTCGGATAGAAAGATGGCCGCGCATGATACAGGCTCGGCCCGGCCGGTGCATTCTGCGCCGGCCCACGCGCGGAAGGGGTCAACGGCGGTTCAGAACACGGTCGCCCGCGCCTGCAGGAACGAATAGAAGAACACGGCGTTCGGGTCGTTCTGGACCTGGTGCATCTCGCGGCGCACCCCATCGACGATGTCGGGCGTGACGACGCCGGCCTCGATCAGGTTGTCCGCGGCCGACAGCAGCAGTTCCTCCCAGAACGCGATCATGACCTTGCGACGCGCCGGCTCGCGATTGTCGAAGTAGAACGTCTTCACTTCCGTCGAGACGTCGCGGTAGCCACCGGCGAGCAGCAGGTTGCCGAGCTTCGCGCCCACGAACGGGTCGCCGCCGTGTTCGTGCTGGAAGTCGTTGAACGCCATCCAGTAGCGCCAGACGTTCGGCGAATACGGGTCGAGGAAGAACGAGGAGTTCATGACCTCGGTGATGTAGACCGGCGAGCCCGGATTGAGCACGCGGCGCACCTCGTTGAGCACGCGGGCGGGCGACGGCACGTGTTCGAGCACCCAGCACAGGAACGCGCCGTCGAAACTGCGCGGCTCGAAGGGCAGGTCGGTGGCGTCGGCCTGCTTCAGTTCGTAGCGGCCGTCGAGCCAGGGCTTGCCGCCGAGATGCTCACGCGCCGCTTCGAGCTGCGGCTCGCTCAGGTCGATGCAGGTGACGTGCAGGTCGGGAAAGCGCCGCAGCAGGATCTCCGTCTGCGCGCCGACGCCGCTACCGACCTCGAGCACGCGACGCGCGCCGGTGTAGTCGATCGTCGAGAAGATCGTCGACTCGGCGATGCGCGCCTGCTTGAGCAGGCGGGCCTGCTCGGTGCGCGAAAAGCCGTGCAGGTAGACGTGGTCGGTGTCGTCGTGGTCGGTCATCGTGGGCCTCCGTGCGCCACATCATGGACGCGACGCGCTAAGCGTCCGTGACATCGACCGGCAGCGGGCGGCTTCGGCTGGAACACGATGTCGCGGGAGCGCGACTGCAACGCGGCGGGTAGATCAGGCCGCGAGTTCGAGCGGCGTGCCGGCGATCAGGGCGTCGAAATAGTCGCGGGTCAGGCGCAACTGCGCGTCGGCCGTCTCCGCGCGGTTGACGACGGCACGGAACGCCGCGTTTTCCGGCCTGTCCTTCGCGTACCAGCCCAGGTGCTTGCGCGCGATGCGCACGCCGGAGACTCCGCCGTAGAACGCATGCAGCGCCTCGAGGTGGCCAAGCAGGACGTCGCGCACCTCCTCGAGCGAGGGCGGTGCAAGTTCTTCGCTCGTCGCGAGGAAATGCGCGACCTCGCGGAAGATCCACGGTCGGCCTTGCGCGGCGCGGCCGATCATCACCGCGTCGCAGCCGGTGTAGGCGAGTACCTCGGCGGCCTTGCGCGGGGAGTCGACATCGCCGTTCGCGACGACCGGAATCGACAGCGCCGCTTTGACCATCGCGATCGTGTCGTACTCGGCGAACCCGGTGTACTGCTGGTCGCGCGTGCGGCCGTGGATCGCGAGCGAGGCCATGCCCGCGCTTTCGGCGATGCGCGCGATGGTCAGCGCGTTCTTCGCGTCCGCCGCCCAACCGGTGCGGATCTTCAGCGTGACCGGCACGTCGACCGCGTTGACCACGGCATCGAGGATGCGGCCGACCAGCGCCTCGTCGCGCATCAGCGCCGAGCCCGCCCAGGCGTTGCACACCTTCTTGGCCGGGCAGCCCATGTTGATGTCGATGATCTGCGCGCCGTGCTCGACGTTGTGACGCGCCGCGTCGGCCATCGCCTCGGGGATCGTGCCAGCGATCTGCACGCTGATCGGCGCGGGTTCGTCGACGTGGTCCATGCGGTGGCGCGACTTCGCGGTCGTCCAGAAGCGCGGGTCCGACGTCGTCATTTCCGACACGCACAGCCCCGCGCCCAGCCGCTTGCACAGCAGCCGGAACGGTTTGTCGGTAACGCCCGCCATGGGCGCGAGGATCACGCGCGGCGCGATCTCGTAGGGGCCGATGCGCATGCCGCCATTCTAAGCGGCGCGGTCAGGCGGGGAGCGCGGCGTCCGGGAAGCGGGTGTGGACGGCGTCGCGTGCCGGCATCGACGGCGCTGCGCCGGGCTGTTCGGTCGACACGCTGGCGTAAGCGATCGCGTAGCGGATGTTCGCCGCGAAAGCCTGGCCGGGCCGCAGCGCGAGGGACGCGGCGAGCGCGCCGTTGAAGGCATCGCCCGCGCCCGTGGTGTCGACGACGGCGACCTTCGGCGCGGGAATCCGGTAGTGCGACGCGTCGTCACCGCGGCGGCGCGAGTCCGCATGCGAGACGAACGCACCTGCGGAGCCGAGCGTGACGACGACGGTGCCGTTCGGCACGAGTTCCCGGCAGATCGCGTGCAGCGCAGGATCGGCCAGCGCGCGTACCGCGTCTGCATCGAGCTCGCGACCCAGGTGCGTGCGCACCAGCGCAGCGAATTCTGTCTCGTTCGGCGTCACGATGTCGGTGGCCGCAAGCAATGCGGCATCGACACGCACGTTCGCCGGCGCGGGATTGAGCATCGTGAGCGCACCGCTCGCACGTGCGAGTGCGAACGCTTCGATCGCGGCTTCGCTGGGTGTCTCGAGCTGTGCGAGCACGACGGCCGGCACGTCGCCCGACAACGTCCCACGCACGTGCACTGCGGTCAGCGTGTCGTTCGCGCCACCGGCGACGGCGATGGAATTGCGACCCTTGGCATCGACGAAGATGCCCGCCGAACCGGTCGGCAGATCGCTGTGTGCATCGCGCAGGTCGATGTCGTCCGCAACGGCGAGCGATCGCGCGTAGGCACCGCCCGCGTCCTCACCGAGCGCGCAGATGAAGCGCGTCGCCGCACCCGAACGCGCGGCAGCGACCGCCTGGTTGAAGCCCTTGCCACCCGGCCCGCTCATGTAGCGGGCGGAGCGTGTTTCGCCCGCGACCGGAAGCGCGTCCAGCATCCAGACATGGTCGACGTTGAAGCTGCCGACGACGGCGACGATCCGACTCATGCGTTCTCCTGGACCAACGTGCCCTGGTGGTACACCGCGCGCCAGTCGGCCGCGTCGCGCCGCCACAGCGTCATGCGGCGGGTGACGCGCGGACCCTGGTGCAGCGTGTAGGTCAATAGATAGATGTCGACGCCGAGCGCGCGGCAGCGGAAGTCCTCGCAGCGCCAGTCGTCGTCGTACGCGCCGTTCGCATAGCGGCGGTCGAGTTCGTCCAGCACGAACGCGCGGTCGTAGCGCCGGCCCGACGCGCCGGTTTCCCAGAAGTCGTCGGCGACCATCCGCTCGAAGTCGGCACGCGAGGTGCCGATTTCGGGGCGATGAAAGAGCGGCTCGCGGGCAATGAGCGCCGCGAGCACATCGTCAGGGGGCGTCGACATCCGTCGCCCCGTGGGCGGCCACGCGCGCGCCGGCGCCGTGGCGATGACGGAACAGCGGCACGAACAGGATCGCCATCGCGAGCGAGTAGAGCGCGAACGTCGTCCAGATGCCGTGCCAGTCCTTCGCGCCGCCCGGGCCGGTGAAGAACCGATCGATCATCCAGCCGCTGATCGAGCTGCCCAGCACGGCACCGATGCCGTTCGTCATCAGCATGAAGAGGCCCTGCGCCGAGGCGCGGATGCGCGGGTCGCTCTGCTGCTCGACGAACAGGGAACCAGAGATGTTGAAGAAGTCGAACGCCATGCCGTAGACGATGCAGCTCAGCACGATCATCCACAGGCCCGGGCCCGGATCGCCGTAGGCGAACAGGCCGAAGCGCAGGAACCAGGCGATCATGGAGATCGTCATCACTGTCTTGATGCCGAAGCGCTTCAGGAAGAACGGGATGGTCAGGATGAAGAGCGTTTCGGAGATCTGCGAGATCGAAACGATCACCGCCGCGTGGCGGACGCCGAACGAATCCTTGAACTGCGGCAGCGACTCGAAGTCCTTCAGGAACGTCACGCCATAGGCGTTGGTGAGCTGCAGCGCGGCGCCCAGCAGCATCGCGAAGATGAAGAACACCGCCATGTTGCGGTCGCGGAACAGGCGGAACGACGTCAGGCCCAGCGCGTCGATCAGCGAACGGCTCTCGTCGCGACCGAGGCGCGGCGGCGCGGCGGGCAGAGTGAAGCCGTAAATGCCGAGCAGGAACGAGCCGGCGGCCGCGACGTAGAACTGGCCCGGCGACGACTCGAAGCCCAGCCAGCTCGTGGTCCACGTCGCGGCGATGAAGCCGACGGTGCCCCAGACGCGGATGGGCGGGTAGTCGCGCACCACGTCCATGCCCTGCTGCTTGAGCGCGTTGTACGCCACCGCGATCGCGAGCGAGATGGTCGGCATGTAGCAGAGCATCGTCGCGAGGATCAGCCAGAAGAACTGGTTCGGATCCGCCGCGCGCGGCAGCAGGCACAGGAACACGCCGCCGAGAATGTGCAGCGCACCGTAGAGACGTTCGGCGTTGATCCAGCGGTCGGCGACGATGCCCATCAGCGACGGCATGAACAATGCCGAGATGCCCATGGTCGAGAAGATCGCGCCGAAGCTGGTGCCCGACCACTGGCGGTTCTGGAACCAGTAGGCGCCGACGGTGATCAGCCACGCCCCCCAGACGAAGAACTGGAGGAAGTTCATCAGCGTGAGGCGGAGCTTGAGATTCACAGGCGGTCCTGCTGGGCGCGGAAGTCGCCGCAGCGTAGAGGCAAAAGCGGCCGTGGTGAAGCCGGCCGCCCGCCGGAAAGCTGACTAGCCGAGCCCTCGGACCAGCGCCCAGATGCCGAGCGCGGCGAACACGGCGGCGGCAGTAAGGCGCGCGGCCTTCAGCGGTAGGCGGTCCGCGAAGCGGCTGCCGAGCAGCACCACCGGCACGTTCGCCAGCAGCATGCCCAGCGTCGTGCCCGTCACCACCGGCACGAAATCGTGGAAGCGCGCGGCGAGCAGGACGGTCGCGACCTGCGTCTTGTCGCCGATCTCGGCGAGGAAGAAGGCGATCGTCGTCGCCGCCAGCGCGCCGTACTTCGACAGCTTGTCGTCGCCGTCGTCGAGCGTGTCGGGCTTGAGCGTCCAAAGCGCGACCGCGATGAAACTGCCGGCGACGATCCAGCGCAGCACGTCGGGCGTGAGCAGGGTCGACAGCCAGTCGCCGAGCGCGGCGGCGAGTGCGTGGTTGAGCACGGTCGCGATGACGATGCCGGCCACGATCGGCCACGGGCGCCGATAGCGCGCGGCGAGCATGAGGGCGAGAAGCTGCGTCTTGTCGCCGATTTCGGCGAGCGCGACGGTACCGGTCGAGATCAGGAGTGCATTCATGGGAGGTCCGATGCCGGGCATGCACGAAGGCGAGGCACGGCCCGGCAGGACGCGCAACGCCTTCGGTCTTGCCCCGGATCGCGTTGCGATCCTCCGTACGCCATGGCTAGCCGGCCAAGTGTGTTGACGTACGGGCCGTCGAAGCGACGGCGGACTACTCCCCGAGAGGAGCGCGCATTGTACTGGCGCGCGCCCCGATTGCGATGAACGCGCGCGTTGCAATCGATTACCGGACCGGCGTCACATCGCGCGCGGGTACGATGCGATGCTCACCTCGGAGACGCCCATGCATTACCGCCGCCTCGGATCCTCCGGCCTGCAGCTGTCCGCGCTGTCGTTCGGCGCGTGGCTCACCTTCGGCAACCAGGTGCCGCGCAGCGAGTGCCGCAACCTCGTCGCCGCGGCGTGGGACCACGGCGTCAACTTCTTCGACAACGCCGAGAGCTATGCGAACGGCAATGCGGAGTCGGTGATGGGCGACGTCATTGCCGACCTGCGCCTGCCGCGCGACGGCTTCTGCGTGTCGAGCAAGGTGTTCTTCGGTGCGGCAGAAGATCCGCGTCCGACGCAGCGCGGGCTGTCGAAGAAGCACGTGCACGACGCCTGCCATGCCGCACTCAAGCGGCTGCGCGTCGACGCACTCGACCTCTTCTATTGTCACCGTCCCGATCCGGACACGCCGGTCGAGGAAACCGTCTGGGCGATGGACGCGCTGATCCGCCAGGGCAAGGTGCTGTACTGGGGCACGTCGGAATGGCCGGCGCATCTGATCCGCGAAGCGCATCGCGTCGCGAAGGCGCACCACCTGCATGCGCCGCAGATGGAACAGCCGCAGTACAACCTGCTGCACCGCGAGCGCGTGGAACTCGAGTACGCACCGCTGTATGCGGAGCTCGGGTTGGGGACAACGACGTTCTCGCCGCTTGCGTCGGGCCTGCTCACCGGCAAGTACGCGGACGCATCCAAGGACGAGCCCGCGCGTCTCGAACGCGAGGGACTGGGGTGGCTCAAGCGCATCGTTCTCGGTGACGAGAGCGAGCACCGCATGGAGCGCGCGCGTCGTTTTGCCGAAGCGGCGAAGACGATCGGCCATCCGCCGGCGACGCTCGCGATCGCGTGGTGCCTGCGCAACCCGCACGTTTCGAGCGTGATCCTCGGCGCGAGCCGCGTCGAACAGCTGCTGCAGAACCTCGCTGCGCTGGAACTCGTCGATGCGCTCGACGAAGTGCAGTGGCAGCAGCTCGAGGCCGCAGCCGCCTAAAAAAGAGGCGCCGGTCGCCCGGCGCCGATTGGGAAAGCGGTGTGCGCGTCAGTCGACACGCGGCGGAGGTGGCGGCGCGATCATCGCGATCGGTGCCATCTCCCTTTCGAACTGCATGCCGACCTCCGGGGCCGGCGGCGGAGGCGGCGGCATGGGCGCGCCGGGATCGCGCGGCGCCATCGGCGGCATCGGGAAGCGCATCGGCTTCGGCACCTTCACCTGCGACGTGCCGTTCTTGCGATCGCGCAGGTACTCGACGGCCACGTTGCTGGCTTCCGGTTTGGCGCGAAGCACATCCATCACGTCGCGTGGCGTCGACACGTCACGGCCGTCGACCTTGCGGATCACATCGCCCGCCTGCAGCCCGGCGAGGTCCGGACCCGCGCTGACCACCAGCACGCCGCGATCGGTCCCGAAGTAGCGGCCGAGCTGCGCGTCGACCGACGCGAGATTGAGCCCGTTCCAGCGGAACGCTTCGGCGAGCGCGAGATGCTCGCACTTGTCGCCGTCCCTGCACGCGCCGCCGCGCGCCATGCGGACGATTTCGCGGTGCATGCCCGGATCGACGCCCATCGGCGGCATTACACGGTGCTCGATCACCTTGCCGTGGTCGTCCAGCCGGTGCACTACCACCGGTTCACCAGGACGTGTCCGGATCTCCACGCGTTCGGCCTCGATCGCCGGATTGCCGTGACTATCGCGTGCGAAGCGAACGTCGCCGTGGAAACCGGCCATGCTGCCATCACCACCGAACAGCATGACGGGCGGACCTTCCTCGGGCGTCACTCGTACTGTCGTGGTCTTGCCGTCGCGCTCGTATCCGACGGCGACCGGCGTTCCTGCCTTGATCGTCGACAACGACGACCGAAGCATCGCGAGTCGGGCGTCACCGTCCGTGCCCGTGACCGTCTTGCCGTCAATGCTGAGGATGCGGTCGCCCGCAAGCAGGCCTGCCTTCGCGGCGCCGCTGCCCGGTGTCACGCCGCTAACGCGTACGCCGCGCGCCTCGTCGCCATCGAGCAGCACTCCGAGAACCGGACGCTGCAGCGCGCGATGCTGGAACATCACGATGTCGCCCCCCGGCACGCCGAGGTCCTTCGACAGCTCGGCGACGCGCCTGGCGTCCTGCTCCAGCCGCGTGCGCGCCTCGGCGAGTTCCTTTTCCTTCTGTGTGCGATCCGTCGACTGCGCGAACGCGCCGAAGGCGACGGTGGCGGCGAGCGCGACGGCGAGCGTCGAACGTGTTGCGATGCGTGCGTACATGGTCACCTCTCTCAAAAATCAATCGACGCGGGCGAGCGCGTCCTCATAGGACTCGCCGTGCGCGGCAAGCCAACGTTGCGTGCCTTCCAGTCCCGCGAGCTCGCGCAATGCGTCGACGCGGCGGGTCCACAGATCGAGTCGCTCCGCATCCCCGAGGCCGGCCTGCGACAGCGCGGCATCGATGACGTGCAGGCGATCGTCGACGTCGCCCGTCAGCATCGCGGCGGCAGCGCTCTGCATCTTGTCGTCGCGGGCATAGGCGACGAGCGCTTCGAGGCGCGCGGATTCGGCGCGGAGGTCGTCGAGCGATGACCTTGCGGTTGGCGCGTCCGTAGCCGATGCGACGGTCGACGCAACGTGGTTTCGTGCAGTCGTTGTGGACGGCATGGTCGTTCCGGCAGCGGTCGCGACGAGGCGCGCGGACGTCCCCGACGAGGTCCGGACTTCCAACGGCGGCGACGTGCCGTTACGCGATGTGATCGCGGCGGCCATCGCGGGCGCAGAAGCCGGCGTCACAAGCTCCGTATCCGGCTGCGCACCATTCGGCGCTGCGGCCTGGGTCGCCGCCGGCGCCAGCCCGGGGTTCATGGCGGTCGATCCCTCACGCGTCGGACGAGTAACCGTCGGTCCCGCATCCTGTTGCGCAATCACCGTCGGCGCCTCGCGCAATGCCGACATCACGAGCCAGCCGCCACCCGCGGCGACGGCCAGCGTCGCCGCGACGGCCAAGCCTGTCGTCGAACGACGCCGCACGGGCTTCCCGTGCGGAAGCGCCATGGCCACACGCGACCACGCGTCCGCCGGCGGCGCTTCCAGCGGCAATGAAGAGAAGGCCTGCGACCAGTCGGACGGCGGCGTCGGGCGGGATCTAGATGAATCAGCCACGATCGGCCTCCTGCGGTGTTTCCAGCAGCGCGCGCAGCCGGCGGCTGCCGCGTGCGAGTTGCGATTTGGAGAAACTGGGCGTGCGCTGCATGAGGTCGGCGATCTCCTCGTGCGTGTAGCCCTCGGCGTGGTAGAGCCACAGCACGCTGCGCGTCGACGACGGCAGCTTCTGCATTGCGCGCGACAGCGCGGCGGCGTCCGCGGCGGAGGCCGGCGGTGGGGCGAAGTCCTCGAATTCGTGCTCGCCCATCGGCAACTCGTCGTCAAGCAGTCGACGCTTGCGCAGCTTCTGCAGCGCTTCGTTCACCGCCACCTGCCGCAGCCAGCCCCAGAACGGGCTACCGCCCCGGAACGAGCCGAGGTTGCCGAACACCTTGAGCATCGTGTCCTGCAGCACGTCGGCGGCGTCGTCCGGGCTGCCGCACATGCGCATCGCAAGCGTGTACACGGGGCGCTCGAACCAGCGGAACAGCTGCTCGAACGCCGCATGCTCGCCGCGGCGCGCACGATCCAGCAACGAGGCCGGCACGTCGATCGCGAAGCTGCTCCGCGGGCGCGGCGCAACGGCAGGCAAGGGGTCGACGGCGGTCATGGCGACGGTCATTCCCTCCTATCGATGCACGAGGTCGGCAAACCGTCGCAGCCGGTCGCCGGGCCTATACTCGCGGCATCCACCAGGGGAGGGTGTCATGGGCATTTCGTTGGTCGGGCTGGTACTCGCGTTCGTCGCGGTGATCATCCTCTTCAAGACCGTCCGCATGGTTCCGCAGGGCTACGAGTGGACCGTCGAGCGCTTCGGCAAATACACCCACACGCTCGAGCCCGGCCTGCACTTCTTGTTCCCGATCGTTTACGGCGTCGGCCGCAAGATCAACATGATGGAGCAGGTGCTCGACGTCCCCAGCCAGGACGTGATCACCAAGGACAACGCCGTCGTGAAGGTCGACGGCATCGTGTTCTTCCAGGTGCTCGACGCGGCGAAGGCGGCGTACGAGGTCGCGACGCTGGAGATCGCGATCCTCAACCTCGTCATGACCAACATCCGTACCGCCATCGGCTCGATGGACCTCGACGAATCGCTGTCCAAGCGCGACGAGATCAATACGAAGGTGCTGGTTGCCGTCGACCAGGCGACGCATCCGTGGGGCATCAAGGTCAACCGCATCGAACTGAAGGACATCGCGCCGCCGCGCGACCTCGTCGATTCGATGGCGCGACAGATGAAGGCCGAGCGCGAGAAGCGCGCGAACATCCTGGAAGCCGAGGGTTTCCGCCAGGCGGCGATCCTCAAGGCCGAGGGCGAGAAGCAGTCGGTGATCCTCGAAGCCGAAGGCCAGCGCGAAGCGGCGTTCCGTCAGGCTGAAGCGCGCGAGCGACTAGCCGAGGCGGAAGCGAAGGCGACCGAGCTCGTCTCGAATGCGATCAGCGAAGGCAACGTGCAGGCGATCAACTACTTCGTCGCGCAGAAGTACATCGAGGCGTTCAAGTCGCTGGCCGAAGCGCCGAACCAGAAGTTCGTGATGATGCCGATGGAGGCGTCGGGCGTAATCGGTTCGATCGCCGGCATTGTCGAGCTCGCGAAGGAAGCGCTGAACAACGCGTCGGCGCCGAAGCCACCGGCGCTGCCGCGCTGAGAGCGCCGCCATGCACTGGTCGTTCGCCGCCACCGTCTGGTCGATCGTCGCCCTCGTCCTGATCGCCGCGGAGGTGATCGCGCCGGGTGCGTTCATGCTCTGGCTCGGCATCGCGGCCGCCGGCACCGTCGTGCTGGTCGTCGCGATGCCGGGCATGGCGATCATCGGGCAGATGGTCGCGTTCGCGCTGCTGAGCCTCCTCTCCGTCTTTATCTATGTGCGGTTCTTTCGTGGGCGCGGACGTGACAGCGATCGTCCGTCGCTCAATCGACGCGCGGAGCAGCTCGTCGGCCGTGTCGTGCCGCTGATGGCGCCGATCGTCGACGGCCACGGTCGCGTGCAGATCGCGGACGCGTTCTGGGACGTCGAAGGCCCTGACCTGCCGGTCGGTGCGCGCGTGCGGGTGGTCGGTGTGCGCGGCATGACGCTGGAAGTGCGCCCGCAGGAGTGACGACAGCGCGGCGGATGCGCTCGACATCCATCCGCCGCGACCGGTCACCGAGGCGACCGTGTCGGGCAGTCGTCCTCCATAAGCAGAAGCGGGCGTGCGCGCGCATGGCGGCCCGTCCGGCCCCATCGCCAATGCATTTCATCGCGACGCGTCGCGATCCGCGATAATCGCGGGCTCACCCACGCCGCGATCCCGCCATGACGAACAAGACCGTCCTCAACGAGACCCACCGCGCCCACGGCGCCAAGATGGTCGACTTCGGCGGATGGGACATGCCCATCCACTACGGCTCGCAGATCGACGAGCACCACCAGGTGCGTCGCGACGCCGGCATGTTCGACGTCTCGCACATGACGGTGGTCGACCTCAAGGGCGCGCGCGTGCGCGAGTTCCTGCGCGTGCTGGTCGCCAACTCGGTCGACAAGCTCAAGAAGCCGGGCAAGGCGCTGTACACCTGCATGCTCAACCCGCGCGGCGGCGTCATCGACGACCTGATCGTCTACTTCCTCGACGAGTCGTTCTTCCGGCTGGTGGTCAACGCCGCGACGCGCGAGAAGGACCTCGCATGGATCCGCGACCAGGCCGTGGCGTTCGGCGTCACCGTCACCGAGCGCGACGACTACGGAATGATCGCGGTGCAGGGCCCGAACGCGCGCGCGAAGGTGATCGGGCTGCTGCGCGAATCGGATCGCGCGGCGGTCGAGAAGGTCGGCCGCTTCGCCGCGGCGACGGGCGTCACCGACGATGGCCTCGAACTGTTCGTCGCGCGCACCGGCTACACCGGCGAGGACGGATTCGAAGTGCTGGTGCCGGCCGACCAGACCGTGCGCGTCTGGGATCGACTCGTCGAAGCGGGCGTCAAGCCAGCGGGCCTCGGCGCCCGCGACACGCTGCGCCTCGAAGCCGGCATGAATCTCTACGGCCAGGACATGGACGAGGACGTGTCGCCGTACGAGGCGGGCCTCGCGTGGACGGTGTCGATGGACGAAGGCCGCGACTTCATCGGTCGCGCCGCGCTGGAGAAGCAGCTCGCCGAAGGCAACGCGCGTCAGACCGTCGGCCTCGTGATGGACGAGAAGGGCGTGCTTCGCCACGGACAGAAGGTGCTCACCGCTGCGGGCGAGGGCGAAATTCTTTCGGGCACGTTCTCGCCCACCATCGGCAAGGCGATCGCGCTTGCGCGCGTACCGGCCGGCGAACTCGGCGACGTGCGCGTCGACATCCGCGGCCGCGAAGTGCCGGTGCGCGTCGTCAAATATCCGTTCGTGCGCGAAGGCCAGAACCTCGTCCCCGACGCATGACCCGAACGCGTGCGGACGAGCGGCTGTCGCGTCCGCATCGCTTGGCTAAACTAGCCGCGCATCGCATCCACCCCACGCGACCCACGACGCATCCGGAGCCCCCATGAGCGAGATCCCTGGCGACCTGAAGTTCCTCAAGACCCACGAATGGGCCCGCGTCGAAGGCGGCGGCAAAGTCACCGTCGGTATTTCCGACCACGCGCAGGGACTGCTCGGCGACCTCGTCTACGTCGAGCTGCCGAACGTCGGCGAACGCGTCGAAGCGGGCAACGCCTGCGCGGTCGTCGAATCGGTCAAGGCGGCGTCGGACGTCTACGCGCCGGTCACCGGCAAGATCATCGCGGTGAACACCGCGCTCACCGACAAGCCGGAGACGATCAACGAAGACGCCTACGGCGAAGGCTGGCTGTACCAGCTCGAGATCGAGGACGCGGAGCAGCTCAACGATCTGCTCGATCCCGACGACTACGCCGAGCAGCTGGAAGACGATCACTGATAGTCGATTTCAAGTTCGATATCCGGAAGGCCGCGGAAGTCCGCGGCCTTCTTCGTTTTTTCCGGCGGCGATTGCAGTGCACGTCTGCTCGACAGCGCGCTCGTCGACTGCGTGGGTGACGCGCCGCGATGGCGTGCGCGGCGGTCGACCGACCGCCGCGATGTCGCGACGCGACGTGCTGACCGATCCATCGTCGGCTCGCTCGACATGCGATCGGCGCCGCATCGTCGTGGTCGGATGCACCTCTGATCGATCCGCGATGACCTCGATCGATGCCACCGGACGACGCGTCGAACACCGATCGCGACACCGCGATCGACCATCGTCGACGGTTGCGAACGCGCCATCGAGGGCGCCGACAGTTCGCGCAAATCCGCGCAATCGGGGTTGTGCGACGCGCCAGTTGTCGGATTTCTTCGCGCCCCGCACACGCCCGCACGGACGTCCGTTCGGCTTCCGTTTGGGGTACGCGCGGCGGCTCGCGACGCCACGTGCATCGCATGCACGTCGCGCATCGCGCGAAAGAAAACACCTTTAAACAAGACATTTTTTTTCGACGCGCGATTCGATGCGTCGTCGATCGATCGATGTCGTGCGGACGATGCGCGCGGTCGCGAGTCCGGTCGTGGGTCGGCACCGGCGGAGAACCCCGAAAAAAAATTCGCCCAAGTTGTTGACACACCAAAAAACCGTGATTAGGTTTCGCCCCAGCAGCGAAACCTGCATAAGCGAGTGGCAAAAAACGACGCGACAACGCGCACCACAAAACGGAACTCCGCCCGGACCTCGAAACCGGTGGACGCCGGATCCGTTTCCCTCGCGAAAACGTTCGAAGCATTCCGAAGCAGCCCGATCCGCCGCTGGCGGGGCGGGCTTTTTCATGTGTGCGACGAACGTGCAGAACAGACAGGTGCTGTCGATTTCGGCGGACGCGAAAGCGGTTCGCCGGTGCTTCCGCCGCATCGGTACCAGGATGCAGCGGCCAGTCGCTGGGCTGTTCCCGCGACGTTGTCTTGAACTGGGCAACACCCCGATAGACCACTAAACGAGGAGCCACCCCATGGCCACGAAGAAGGCAACCAAGAAGTCCACCGCGAAGAAGGCGACCAAGAAGGCCGCTGGCAAGAAGGCAGGCGCTCGCAAGACCGCCGCGAAGAAGGGCGGCGCCCGCAAGACCGCAGCCAAGAAGGGCGGCGCGCGCAAGACCGCTGCTAAGAAGGGCGGCGCGCGCAAGACCGCAGCCAAGAAGGGCGGCGCGCGCAAGACCGCAGCCAAGAAGGGCGGCGCTCGCAAGACCGCAGCCAAGAAGGGCGG
>NZ_SELT01000015.1 GCF_004361065.1 Cognatilysobacter terrigena
AGAGATTGCGACCCAGGTCGGTGCGACCGGTCTGCATGGCGTAGTGGCCGAGCTGCGCGGCTTCGAGGGTGTGCTCGGCGTTGCGCTCGATCGCACGCGTCAGTCGGTCGATGCCGGGCTGGCTGCGGTCCTTCAACTCGAGGACGGGGCGCCGCGACGAGGCGTCGGCGTCGAAATAGAACTCGACCTGGCGCGGCAGGCCCGGAGCTTGGGCAGAGGCAATGCCGGCCAGCGCGAGCAGCGCGGCGGCGAGAAGAGTGCGGGTCATGGGCGGTGCGGCCTTCGGGAACGAACGGGGGAGCGGCGCAAGGCCGCGCCCGGGGCAAGCAAATCCGGTGCCAGACGCGCCGACTCCGTACGCAGCCGAACGGGGTGAAACCCGCGCCACTGGTAGAATTCGCCCGCTGCCGGCGCGTCGAACCTCTCCGCCGGCCCTTCCCCACGACGCCACCCCGCGGCCTTCCGGCTGCGCCGGAGCCGCCTGCATGACCAGCACCGCCGAACTTTCGTCGCCCGCCTCGGCCGACACGGGCCTGACGCGTTCCGTCGTCGACCCCGACTACACCCTCGACCATAAGTACAGCCGCGTCGACGGGCGCATCTATCTGTCCGGCGTGCAGGCCCTCGTGCGCCTGCCCCTGATGCAGCGCCTGCGCGACCAGGCCGCGGGCCTGAACACCGGCGGCTTCGTGTCCGGCTACCGCGGCTCGCCGCTGGGCGGTTTCGATCTCGAGCTCTGGCGTGCCAAGAAGCACCTCGAAGGCGCGGGCGTGAAGTTCACCCCGGGCCTCAACGAGGACCTCGGCGCGACCATGGTCTGGGGCACCCAGCAGACCGGCCTGTTTCCGGGCGCGAAGGTCGATGGCGTGTTCGGCATGTGGTACGGCAAGGGCCCGGGCGTGGACCGCTGCGGCGACGTGTTCAAGCACGCCAACGCCGCCGGCACCGCGAAGCACGGCGGCGTGCTCGCGCTGGCGGCAGATGACCATGCGTGTCGCTCTTCGACCCTACCGCACGGGTCCGAGCACGAATTCGTCAGTGCGCTGATGCCGGTGCTGAACCCGGCCGGCGTGCAGGACATCCTCGACATGGGCCTCGTGGGCTGGGCGATGAGCCGCTACACGGGCCGCTGGGTCGGCTTCAAGACGATCGCCGAGACGGTGGAGTCCTCGGCCTCGGTCGACGCCAATCCGCTGGCGCTCAACATCGTCACGCCCGACGACTTCGAGATGCCGCCCTCGGGCTTGAACATCCGCTGGCCCGATCCGCCGCTGGAGCAGGAAATGCGCCTGCACCAGTACGCGGTCAAGGCGGCGCAGGCGTTCGCGCGCGCGAACCGCCTCGATCGCGTGGTCATCGATTCGCCGGAGGCGCGCCTAGGCATCATCACCACCGGCAAGTCGTATCTCGACGTGCTGCAGGCGCTGGAATACCTCGGCCTCGACGAGCGCGCCTGCCGTGATCTCGGCATCCGCGTCTACAAGGTCGGCATGACGTGGCCGCTCGAACCCGTCGGCCTGCGTGCGTTCGCGCGCGGCCTGAGCGACATCCTCGTCGTCGAGGAGAAGCTGTCCTTCATCGAGAGCCAGATGAAGGAGCAGATGTACAACTGGGCCGAGCGCCCGTCGGTGGTCGGCAAGTACGACGAGAGCGGCGAGTGGATCCTGCCGTCGACGTCGGAACTCACGCCCGCGCGCATCGCCAAGGTCATCGCGCGCCGCATCCAGCGCTTCCATGACTCGTCGCACATCCGCGACGTGCTGGCGTGGATGGAGCAGAAGGAATCCGAGCTCGCCCTGCCGCGCGCCGCGTTCCCGCGCGTGCCGCACTACTGCTCGGGCTGCCCGCACAACACCTCGACGGTGGTGCCGGAGGGCTCGCGCGCGATGGCGGGCATCGGCTGCCACTACATGGTCACGTGGATGGATCGGAACACCGACACGTTCACGCACATGGGCGGCGAAGGCGTGACGTGGGCGGGCCAGGCCGCGTTCACCGAGACGCCGCACGTGTTCCAGAACCTCGGCGACGGCACGTACTTCCACTCCGGTTCGCTGGCGATCCGCCAGTCGATCGCCGCCGGCGTCAACATCACCTACAAGATCCTCTACAACGACGCGGTCGCGATGACGGGCGGCCAGCCGGTCGACGGCACGCTGTCGGTGCCGCAGATCGCGCACCAGCTGCGGTCAGAAGGCGTGCAGACGATCGTGCTGCTGTCCGACGACATCGAGAAGTGGAGCGACCACTCGATCTTCCCGGCCGGGGTCGAATTCCTCGACCGCCGCGAACTCGACAACGTCCAGAAGCGCCTGCGCGAGATCAAGGGCGTGACGGTGCTGATCTACGACCAGACCTGCGCGACCGAGAAGCGTCGTCGCCGCAAGCGCGGGAAGATGGTCGATCCGGCCAAGCGCGTCGTCGTGAACTCGCTGGTCTGCGAAGGCTGCGGCGATTGCGGCAAGAAGTCGTTCTGCGTGTCAGTGCTGCCGAAGGAGACCGAGTTCGGCCGCAAGCGCGAGATCGACCAGAGCAACTGCAACAAGGACTTCAGCTGCGTCGAGGGCTTCTGCCCGAGCTTCGTCACTGTCGAAGGCGGCACGCTGCGCAAGAAGAAGGGTTCGAGCGCGAAGGATCGCCTCGCCGATCTGCCGATGCCGCAGCTGCCCGCGCTCGACAAGCCCTGGAACATCCTGATCACCGGTGTCGGTGGCACCGGCGTCGTCACGATCGGCGCGCTGCTCGGCATGGCCGGGCACCTGGAAGGCAAGGGCGCGTCGGTGCTCGACCAGACCGGCCTCGCGCAGAAGGGCGGCGCCGTCACCACGCACATCCGCATCGCGAACAGGCCCGCCGACATCCACGCCGTGCGCATCGCCGCCGGCGAAGCAGACCTCGTGCTCGGCTGCGACATGGTCGTCGTCAACGACTACTGGGCGCTGTCGAAGGTGCGCTCGGGTCGCACGCAGGTCGTGCTCAACAGCTACGAGGCGATGCCCGGCACGTTCACCACGCGCCCGGACATGGACTTCCCGGCCGCCGACATCGTCGACGCCGTGCGTCGCGCGCTCGACGGCGGGGAACCGCACGTGGTCGATGCGACGCAGCTCGCCACCGCGCTGCTGGGCGATGCCATCGCGACCAACCTCTTCATGCTCGGCTACGCCTGGCAGCAGGGCCTGGTGCCGGTGTCGTTCGATGCGCTGATGCGCGCGGTAGAACTCAACGGCGCGGCGGTCGAGATGAACAAGACCGCGTTTGCATGGGGCCGTTTCGCCGCGATCGATCCGGCGGCGGTCGCTGAGGCCGCGGGCCTCAAGACCAATCGCCGCACGCAGGCGGAAGCCACGCCGCACGCGCTGCCGATGCTGCCGCCCGCGCAGTGGGAAGGCCATGAGTTCGGCAGCACCACCGCGCCGCGCGCACTGCGCGACCACGACGACCTGCGCCACATGCCGTCGCACGGCGACGACAACGTCATCGCGATGCCGCTCGACGACGCGCGCCTGTCGCGTTCGCTGGACGAAGTCATCGCGCGTCGCGTGAAGTTCCTCACCGAGTACCAGAACGCGGCGTATGCGAAGCGCTACAGCGATTTCGTAGCGAAGGTGCGCAGCGCCGAGGAAGCGAAGGCGCCGGGTAGCACCGACCTCGCCGAAGCCGTCGCCCGCTACGCCTTCAAGCTGATGGCCTACAAGGACGAATACGAAGTCGCGCGCCTGTACACCAGCGGCGAGTTCGAGCGTCGCGTGCGCGAGCAGTTCGAGGGCGACTTCAAGCTGCGCTTCCACCTCGCGCCGCCGATGCTGTCGAAGAAGGACGCGCAGGGTCGCGGCGTCAAGAAGGCCTACGGCCCATGGGTCTTCACCGCGTTCAAGCTGCTCGCGAAGCTGCGCGGCCTGCGCGGCACCGCGCTCGACGTGTTCGGAAAGACGCACGAGCGCCGCACGGAGCGCCAGCTGATCGCCGACTACATGCGCACCGTCGAAGGCCTGCTCGGCAGCCTCGACGCCGGCAACGTGGACCTCGCGGCGCAGATCGCGTCCATCCCGGAACACATCCGCGGCTACGGGCACGTCAAGGAACAGCACCTCGAGAAGGCCAAGGCGCGCGAGGCCGAACTGCTGCGCGAATGGGACAACCCGCTGCGGCTCGTCCGGGTCGCCTGATCCGGCTCGCCTGACGATGTGAAGCCCCGCTCCGGCGGGGCTTCTTTTTTTGGCGCATGCTCCGCCGGCGGCCAACCCCGCCGGGTGCGGTCGCGCGTTCGACCGTGCACACCGCCACCGGGATCCCCGCCATGACGCGCCCGCTCCGCACTGCGCTCGTTGCCACGCTCGTCGTTTCTCTCGTCGCCTGCGCCGCACCCGCCGCCGGGCGACCCGCCACCCTCAAACCGTTCCGCAGCGAGCTTCAGTTCGAGCGCACGCTCGATCACTGGCATGCACGCGCGCTGCGCGAAGCCGAGAAGCGACGTCGCGAGCAGCCCATTCCACCGCCGCCCGCGCCGGCCCCGGCGGCGCAGGCGGTCCTGTCGGCACCCATGCAGATGGCCGACAGCGCACCAGCGCCGGCCAAAGTGGCGCCTGCGAACGAATCGATTACCAACAACCAGGTGCAGGGCGTCGACGAAGGCGACATCGTCAAGCGCGCCGGCGACGTGTTGGTCGTGCTGCGACGCGGACGCCTCTTCACCGTACGCGTCGGCGACGACCACCTCGAACCCGTCGCCAGCGCGAACGCGTTCGGGCCGGACGTCGATCCGTCGGGCACGTGGTACGACGAGATGCTCGTCAGCGCCGACACCATTGCCGTGATCGGCTACAGCTATTCGCGCGGCGGCACCGAAGTCGGCCTGTTCGATCTCGCGCGCGACGGCGGCCTGCACTACCGCGCGACGTATCAGCTGCGCAGCAGCGACTACTACTCCTCGCGCAACTACGCGAGCCGCCTCGTCGGCCACAAGCTCGTGTTCTACACGCCGAGCGACCTCAATCCGTGGTCGGACTGGCGTGCCGCGCTACCCGCGTATCGGCGCTGGACGCCGGGCGCGACGCCCGCGTCGTTCCATCGCATGCTGCCGGCGGAACGCATCTATCGCGGCCTCGACGATCTCGACGACGACGTCGCGCTGCACACCGTTTCGGTCTGCGATCTCGCCACGCCCGAGATGGACTGCAACGCGACCGCGGTGCTCGGTGGATCCGGCGGCACGTTCTACGTGTCGGAAGATGCCGTCTACGTGTGGACGACCGGCGCACGCAACGACCGCGGCACGCCGTCGGCCAGCGTGTTGCGCATGCCGCTCGACGGCGGCGCGCCGTCCATGCTGCGCACCTGGGGCAGCCCGAACGACCAGATGGCGTTCCTGCAGCGCGACGGCTGGCTCAACGTGCTGGTGGCGCGCGACGGCGATGGCGACCGCATGTGGCGCGGCGAGAGCGGAGGCGGCGACCTCGCGCTGATGCGCGTGCCGCTGACCGCGTTCGGCGATCTGCGCGCGAAAGCCACGCGCGACAACTTCCGCGTGCTGCCCGGCACGTCGGCCTACAACCTCCACCAGCGCTTCATCGGCGACTGGCTGGTCTACGGCGACGGCGTCTGGGGCGATCGCCAGCAGGAGGTGCACGTGCTGCGCTACGCGGCGACGTCACCCGTGCAGACGTTCAAGCTCGTGCACCGGCTCGATCGCATCGACGCGCTGGGCGCCGACGGCGTGCTGGTCGGCAACGACGACAACGACCTCGTGTTCACCGGCTTGCGCCTGCGCGGCGACACCGCGGCACTCGACGGCGGCTACCGGCGTCCCGACGCGACGCAGGGCGACGACCGCACGCATGGTTTCTTCTATCGCCCGCAGGACGCCGACAGCGGCGTGCTCGGCCTGCCGATCCTGCACGGCGGCGAGCGTGCCGGCGCGTCGGTGCTCTACCTGCGCAATCGCGCACTCGCGCTCTCCGCGCTCGGGACGCTGGATTCGCATGCGAGCAACGTGGACGACGCCTGCCAGGCCAGTTGCGTCGACTGGTACGGCAATGCGCGGCCGATCTTCCTCGGCGACCGCGTGTTCGCATTGCTGGGCTACGAGCTCGTGGAAGGCAGTGTCGATGGCGACGCGATCCACGAGCGTCGCCGCGTCGACTTCGCGCCGCCGGGCAAGGTGGCGGTCAACGCCACCGCGCCCGCGGTCACGCAATAGCGGACGCGAAGCGCTCGCCGGTCAGTTGCCGGCGAGCGCCGGTGCGTTCGCAGTGTCGGGCGCCGTCGCGGTCGTTACCGACGTCGTGACGCCGGCTTCGGTCGACACGGCCGGCGTCGACACCTCGTTGTTCACCGTCGCAACGTCCGCCGTCGTTTCCGCGCCACGCTCCAGCCCGGTCCACGGATCGACCGGCACGCGCGCGCCCGGATAGAGCACGGCCTCGCTGAAGTTGCTCTCGTCCGCGACGATCACGCGGCCGCCCTTTTCGGTGATCTTGAACAGCTGCTCGGCGAAGGCCATCGGAAGGCGCACGCAGCCGTGCGAGGCCGGATAGCCCGGAATGTGGCCCGCGTGCAGCGCCACGCCGTCCCAGGTCAGGCGCTGCATGTACGGCATCGGCGCGTTGTCGTACTTGTTCGAATGGTGGACCCGATCCTTCTCGAGGATCTCGTACACGCCCGGCGGCGTGTCGTAGCCGGGACGACCGCTGCTGATCGTCGACCGCGCGATGCGCGTGTCGCCGCGATACACGTGCACCATCTGCGCCGGCAACGACACGACGATCGTGACCGGACCCGTGCCCGATTCCGCGTCGGCCGCCCATTCGAACGTGCCCGGCTTCAGCATCGACTCGTTGTCGAGCGATGCGATCGAAGCGGTCGAGTCCGGTGACGACGCAGTGACGTTTGCGGCGAAGGCCGACGACGCGGCCAGCGCAAGGGCGATCGAAAGGAGGGCGCGCGAGGCGCGGCGGCGAGCAACGAGGGCAGGAGTGTTCATGGGGCTCACGCTATCGAGCGCCCGATCAGCGTCGATTTGATCATTCCCGCTGCACGCTTAATACCGCGTGCAATTTCGCCGCCTTAATGCGGGTTTTCTTGATCGCTCGTGCAGATCGCCACACGTCGGCTGAACGTTCGAGGCGTGTCCGCTTTTGCCACGCTTTCGACACGCGCTCGTGCTCCACTCCTTCCACCCTTCGACGGAGCATCGCGATGACGACGTGGCCCGGCTGGTCGAACGACAACACCCTCGTGCTCCCGCTCGACGAAACACCGCCCGCGAAGGGTTTCGATCTCGACGGTCGGCACTTCGATGCCAAGAAGGAGTTGCACGTCACTCTGGTCGGCCGCGAGCTCGGCGCGGAACTGCGGCGCGCGCTCGGCGACCGCCTCGACGTCGCGACCCGTCCCGCGTTCGAAGCGCTGGACTGGACCGTTGCGCGCACCGGCGAGCGTCGCCTGATCGAACGGACCGACACCGCGGACGAGGGCAAGCCCGGCAACGTCGCCAGCGTCATCGAATTCGTCGACCTGCCCGCACTCGACTGGTACTACCGCTGGCTCGGCGACCTGCTGGGCCGCCAGCTCGCCGTGCCGCCCGCGCACGTGACGCTGTACACGCATCGCAAGGCCAAGGGCATCGGCATCGCCACCTGCTCTCAGTTGAAGGCGTGGGGTCGCTCTATCCCTGCCTGATCGGACGATCGATACACGCCCGAATCCGACGGCGCCGCGGAACGCGATCGCCGGCCGCCGACTGGCCAGCTGCGATTGCTGCGCCGGACAGTACCGGATCGCCAGAACCGGACGAAGTCGCCACGTTCGTCGTCCGAGTAGAAGGTGCGCATGAATGGCGTTTCGTAGAGGCGCACCAGATCGTTCGTCGGCACGCTGAATTCTTCGACGACCTTTCGGTAGAGGACGCCGTGACGCTTGGATTCTGCGGTGTTGCGTGCATCCAGCCGATCGATTGTGATGCCGAGGAACTCGGAGAGCGGCCGCGCAAGTTGGTCGAGATTCTCCTGCCGGTAGATCAACAGGTCCATACCTGGATGCGCGATGCGGCTGCAGCCTGCGACATGATTGAACGCGTGGCGCGTGACGTCGAGATCGCAGAAATACCGATGGTCGAACCAGCGCGCACCATGGCCGCATCGCGTCCAGAACTCGTTTTCGACCGTGCTCATCAATTCGTCGAACGACGTGCACGCCGCGGCGTGGGAATGGGCGATCGCTGAGAGCGCCCACGACACGAGTTCTCGCGCCGCCGAAATCACCTGCACCGGCTGTTCTCGCGGATGCACCAGCAAGCGCGAATACGGAAGCCGCGTAGACGGATAGGCGACCGGAATGTCGGTCACCCAATGTGCATGTACGACGCCGCCGTTGTAACGACCTTCAATCGCGTGCGCGATCGTGTGGGAAGCGACCTTGCCCATCTGGAAGATGTGCAGCCGCGCATCGTAGAACCACGCCGTATCACGATTGGCAATCCGGTCCTCGTAGTAGCCCACATAGCAGTAATGGACCCAAGCATCGGCGTCGGTATTCAGCTGCAGCTCGGGGTATCGCTGCCGGTAGAACGGCGCGTCGAATCCGTGCATCCGTTGTGGATCGAAGATCCGTCGTTCGCAATATCCCTGATTGATAAAGTGATTGCGCGCGAATGCCTCCGAGTACTCCGTCGCCGCGACATCCGGATTGGCGTGCAGATACTCGCGCCAGCGGAACTCTCGCAGGATGCGTTCCGCGTACGGTGACTGGAACAGGATCGGAATCGTGGGCTCGGCGGGTTTGACGAGTCGCAGCTCTCTTCGATTCACGCTTAGATCGACGCGATCCGGCAGCACGGGTGCCCACCCCAGCACCACGCGCGCGTGCGACGCGTGGAGTCGCTCCGGGGCCACATAGTCGCGCCATCGCTCGGGGCGCGCCGCCGCCAGCCGGAACGCGGGAATCTCATGCTGCCAATCGACGTCGCGCACCAAGGTGTCGCCGTCGAAGCGCGCATCACTGTCCAGCACCTTGCCGACGGCGTACGTATCGCCCGATCCCGCGACTACAATCGACCCCGCCTCAATGTGATGGACGAAACGAAGGATCGCGCGCGTCCACGCGTGCGGACTCGCGCCGTCCGCCTGCTCGCGACAGGCTGCGAGCCAGTCCCACGGCGACAGCGCCACGGGATCGTCGCTCGACATCGCGGGCGCCGCGCGCACGGCGCGCCCCGCTGTGCGCCACGCGCGGTAGCCATCGTGGCTCAGCGAGCCCAGCCACCAAACATCAGGAGTTGCCTTGGCTTGCATATCGTCCATCTTGGACCACATAACGTAGCGCGCTCGGCACCTTCGCGCGTGAGCGCGTTTCTCAAATTGTGAGACTGGACCGGCGTTGACTACGCCGCCAGCACCGAACGTCACAGGCCATGCCGCTTCTTTCGACCGCCCACATCGGCGTTCCTGCCTCACAGTCACGTAGCGGCGTCGAACTGACTCAAGCACTTGCGCGACGCTACGGCGACCGCATCACCGGTCACTTCACCGTGCCGGGCCGCGAAGGCCGCTACGTCGAACTGCCGTCGGACCTTCCGCCGGCGCTCATCGAAGCGCTGAAGTCGCGCGGAATCGATCGTCTCTACTCGCACCAGGCCGAGGCCTGGGCCGCGACGCAGCGCGGCGAGCACACCGTCGTGGTGACGCCGACCGCCTCCGGCAAGTCGCTCTGCTACACGCTGCCCGTCGTCACCGCGGCCATGCAGCGCGGCGCGAAGGCGCTCTACCTGTTCCCGACCAAGGCGCTCGCGCAGGACCAGGTCGCCGAGCTGCTGGATCTTTCGCGCGCCGGCGATCTCGGCCTCAAGGCGTTCACCTTCGACGGCGACACGCCCGGCGATGCGCGCCAGGCGATCCGCCTGCACGGCGACATCGTGGTCAGCAATCCCGACATGCTGCATCAAGGCATCCTGCCGCACCACACCAAGTGGGCGCAGTTCTTCGAGAACCTCGAATACGTCGTCATCGACGAGGTGCACACCTATCGCGGCGTGTTCGGCTCGCACGTCACCAACGTGCTGCGCCGGCTCAAGCGCATCTGCGCGTTCTACAGCTCGAACCCGAAGTTCATCCTGTGCAGCGCGACCATCGGCAACCCGAAGCAGCATGCGGAGGCGCTAATCGAGGCCGGCGTCACCGCGATCACCGAATCCGGCGCGCCGACCGGCGACAAGCACGTGCTGCTGTGGAATCCGCCGGTGGTGAATCCCGACCTCGGCCTGCGCGCATCGGCGCGTTCGCAGAGCAACCGCATCGCGCGCATCGCGATCAAGTCCGGCCTGAAGACGCTGGTCTTCGCGCAGACGCGTCTCATGGTCGAGGTGCTGACCAAGTACCTGAAGGACGTGTTCGATCACGATCCCCGTAAGCCGCCGCGCATCCGCGCGTACCGCGGCGGTTACCTGCCGACCGAGCGCCGTGAAGTCGAGCGCTCGATGCGCGCCGGCAACGTCGACGGCATCGTCAGCACGTCGGCGCTGGAACTCGGCGTCGACATCGGCTCGCTCGACGTCGTGATCCTCAACGGCTATCCCGGCAGCGTGGCCGGCACGTGGCAGCGCTTCGGTCGCGCGGGCCGACGCCAGCAGCAGTCGCTCGGCGTGCTGGTCGCGAATTCGCAGCCGCTCGACCAGTACGTCGTGCGCCATCCCGAGTTCTTCATCGACGCGACGCCCGAACACGCGCGCATCGCACCCGACCAGCCGCTGATCCTGTTCGACCACATCCGTTGCGCCGCGTTCGAACTGCCCTTCGTGGCCGACGAACGTTTCGGCCCGATCGAACCCGAGCTCTATCTCGAGGCGCTGGCGGAAACCGACGTCGTGCATCGCGAGGGCGACCGCTGGGAGTGGATCGCCGACAGCTATCCGGCGAACGCGGTGTCGCTGCGCAGCGTCGCCGACGGCAACTTCGTCGTGGTCGACCGCACCGACGGACGCCAGCAGATCATCGCGGAGGTGGATTACTCCGCCGCTGCGCTGACGCTTTACGAAGGCGCGATCCACATGGTGCAGTCCACGCCGTACCAGGTCGAACGCCTCGACTGGGAAGGCCGCAAGGCCTACGTCACGCGCACGTTCGTCGACTACTACACGGACTCCATCGACTACACCAAGCTCAAGGTGCTCGCGGAGTTCGATCGTGCGATCGCCGGCGACGGCAGCGCGCACCACGGCGAAGTGCACGTCGTGCGACGCGTCGCCGGCTACAAGAAGATCCGCTACTACACGCACGAGAACATCGGCTACGGGCCGGTGAACCTGCCCGACCAGGAACTCCACACCACCGCCGCGTGGTGGCAGCTGCCGCAGCCGCAGCTGCTGGCGTGGTTCGCGTCGCGGCAGGACGCGCTCGACGGCTTCCTCGGCGCGGGTTATGCGCTGCACGTGGTCGCGACGCTCGCGGTCATGGCCGAGGCGCGCGACCTGCAGAAGGCCGTGGGCAACGGCGATGGCGCATGGTTCGCCACCGCCGATGCCAACGGCCGCGGCCAGGTGCGCGGCGTCGAAGGCGAGGAACTGATGCCGTTCGAGCTGCAGCAGTTCGTGCCGACGATCTATCTCTACGACAACTTCCCCGGCGGCGTCGGCCTGTCCGAGCCGCTGTGGATGCGGCAGAAGGAGCTGGTCGAACGCGCGATCGAACTCGTCGAGCGCTGCGACTGCCGCGCCGGCTGCCCGGCCTGCGTCGGCCCGGTGCTCGCCGCCGACGAGGAACGCGATGCGTCGGCATCGCCCAAGGCGCTTGCGCGTCGCGTACTCACGCTGCTCGCCAAGCCGTCCGATGCGATCGCATTCGCCGATGCACCGCGTGCGCTGGAGCGCGACGCATGACACTCACGCTCGACAAGCTGCGCGCACTGAAGCGACAGGCCGGTGCGACGGATACGCCCGCCCCGCCTGCGTCATCGGTGCCGTCGTCGCTGCGCGAGCCGGTGCGCGACGTTGCGACGCGCACGGTCGCGCCTTGGGACGCGGTGCTCCAGGACGATGCGACAACACGCAAGGCAGCCAACGATGCGTCGCTCGACGCCGTTGCACATGCCGATGCGACGATTCCATCGACCGACGTGTTGGATACGGACGCTCCTGTTGCTCCAGCGAGCTCGCAGCCGGTCGACGCAACGTCGGCGGATGCTTTCGCGCCACCCGACACCTCGCCCACGCGCCGCGGCGTCGATATCGACGCCTTGCGCCGCCTGCTCGGTCTGCGCGAACGCGCGCCGTCGCCCGCGCCGCGCCCGCGCTTCGTCGATCGCGGCCTGCCCGGCACCGAGATCGCCGACGGCCTGTGGCTGATCGAATCGCAGGTCGCGCATCCGAGGCCGGACGCGCCGTTGCCGCTCGCGTTCGCACGTCGGGACGGCCACGTCGACGCGGGCCACCTACTGTTCTTCGATACCGAGACCACGGGCCTCGCTGGCGGCACCGGCACGCGCGCCTTCATGATCGGTGCGGCGGACTGGTTCGACGGCGCACTGCGCGTGCGTCAGCTCTTCATCGCGAACATGGCGGCGGAGAGCGCGATGCTGCGCACGTTCGCGTCGTGGCTGTCGCCCGACACCGTGCTCGCAAGCTACAACGGCCGGAGTTACGACGCGCCGCTGTTGCGCACGCGCTATCGGCTCGCGCGCCAGAAGGATCCGCTGCACGGGCTCGATCATCTCGACCTGCTGCATCCGTCGCGGCGTCGCTGGCGCGGCCGCTGGGAGAACTGCCGGCTCGCGACCATCGAACGCGAAGCGCTGCGGATTCTGCGCGAGGATGATCTGCCCGGATCACAGGCACCCGCCGCATGGCTGACATATCTGCGTGGTGGCGCATCGACGAACCTGCGCCGTGTCGCGGAACACAACCGGCAGGACGTCGCGACGCTCGCGCAACTTCTCGTGCGTCTGTGCGACGACAGCTCTGAATGCGATGAATGACGTTGACGTAATGACGACACTGCGCAACGGAGCCTGAAAATCCCACGATGTCGGGAGACCCGGCATGCCGTTCAATGCTTCACTGCGTAATGAGTGGTCGCGCCTCTTCCTGCCGATTTCGGTGCTGTTGGCCTCGGTCGCTGCGTGCAGCGCGATGCCGCCCGCGGATGCTGGCACGGCCAGCGTCTGTCGCCCCGGCAATGCCGATGCGTGGATCGGCCGTGCAGCGAGCGCGGCAATCGTCGACCAGGCCCGCATGTCGAGCGGCAGCCGCGAGGTGCGACTGGTCATGCCGAACGAATCGGCCGACCGCGACATGCGCGCAGACCGCCTCAGCCTCTATCTCGACCAGCGCGCGCTGATCACGCGCACCACCTGCGGATGAACGCGGCCGCCGCGCGTTGACGCGGCGTTCGACGCGACCGGGCAGTCTGTGCGGCATCGTCGACCGCCGGAGTCCCGCATGAGCCGCACTGCCCGTACGATCCTTCCGCTGTCCCTCGTCGCCGCGCTCGCGGCGTGCACGTCCACGCCCACGGCGCCGCCCATGTCCGATCCGTTGCCGCCCACCGCCGCGCAGTGCCATGCCGACGCCGCGCAGTCGTATGTCGGCCAGCCGGCAACGCCGCAGAACGTCGAAGCCGCCCGCCAGCGCGCCGGCGCGGAGATCGCGCGCGTGGTCAAGCCCGACCAGATGGTGACGATGGAATTCCGCGAAGGCCGGTTGAACGTCTACGTCGACAAGGCCAACGTCATTACGCGGATCGCCTGCGGTTGACGGGTATGGACGCGGCGTCGCGAGGCGCCGCGTCTTTTGAACAGCGTTGGAGCGCGGCGTCCTGTAGTGCACGCGCGCGCAGCGAGATGTCTATGCGGACGGCGCCGCGACCGCCTGCGTGACCGGCGCCTGCGGCGAGCGCACCCGGCTGCGCTTTCGCAGCGGCGGATTCTCCGCAGCCGCACGCGTGCGACGGCGCGTCGTGCGCAACGCCTTCTTTGCCGCGCGCGATTCCGCCGCGGCGCGCCGTCGCGCATCGCGCAGGAATCGCAGCGCCGCGAGCTCCCAGCTGCGGCCGCTGCGCGCGCCCGTCGTCATCTGCTGCAGCCGGCCGTCGCGCCAACCGGCGAATACGGCCGGGTCGATGTACGCCTTGCGACACACCGACGGCGTATTGCCGAGCACGTCCGCCACTTCGGAGGCGACCTGTTTCTCGATCGACGCGAGTTCGCGTTCGCTGGCCTCGGCCGGCACTTCGATCGCGGCGAGCTTCTCGATCGCGGTGAGCGTGCCGCCCCAGGTGCGGAAGTCCTTCGCGGTGAACGCCTCGCCGAGCGCATCGCGCAGGTAGTCGTTGACCTGCGCGGAGCCGACCGGTTGCGTCGCCCCGTCGTCGTCGATGTACTGGAACAGCGACTGCCCCGGCAGCTGCTGGCAGGACTTCACCAGCTTCACCAGCTGCGCGTCGTCGAGCACGATTTCGTGGTCGAGGCCCGACTTGCCGCGGAACTGGAACTTCGCGCGACCGCCGCGCAGGAAGCCGACATGCCGGTTGCGCAGCGTGGTCAGGCCAAAGGATTTATTACTGCGTGCGTAGCAGTCGTTGCCGACGCGGATCAGCGTGCGCGCCATCACCGAGACGACGATCGCCAGCACCTTGTCGCGCGGAAAGCCCGACAGCTTCAGATCCTTGGAAAGCCGGCGACGCAGCTTCGGCAGCGCTTCGCCGAATGCGACGATCCGTTCGAACTTGCCGTCGCCACGCACCAGCGCCCAGTCGGGGTGGTAGCGGTACTGCTTGCGCCCGCGCGCGTCGCGCCCGGTCGCCTGCAGGTGGCCATCCGGATCGGAACAGATCCACACGTCGGTGTAGGCCGGCGGGATGGCGAGCGAGCGGATGCGCGCAAGCGTGGTCTCGTCGCGCACGGTCTTTCCGTCGGCATCGGTGTAGCTGAAGCCGTAGCCCTTCTTGTGGCGACGGATGCCAGGCCACGTATCGCTGACGTAGACCAGCCCGGCCTGGCGCGCGGCGAGCGCGCCATCGGGGACGGCGGAAGCGGGGACACTCATGACGACCGAGCATCGGCACGTCCCCGTCAAGGACGCGCCAACCGGTCGCGCGCGTTCAGGCGGTAGCGGGTTCCGCAGCGGCCGCGTGGCGGCGCGCATGGCGCACGGCGATCATCCACGCGACGCTGAGCACGATCGCCGCGAGGAAAAATGCAGCGCCCGGCAGGTGCACCGGCGCACTCTTGCCGATGAAGAAACCGAACGTGCCGGCGTACGTCATCGGCGCCACCACGCCGATCAGGCTGACGAGACTCATGATCGCGCCCTGCAGACGGCCCTGCGCATCCGGGCCGACCTCGCGCGTCATCAATGCCTGCGCCGCCGGCTGCGACACCGCCCACAGAGCGCTGATCGGCAGGCCGAGCCAGAACATCCACGGCTTGGCCGCAGCACCGTAGATCGCAAAACCGATCACGCCGCAGGCGAGCCCGATCGTCATCGCGCGCTGTTCGCCGAAGCGCTTGATCATGCGGCCGACCAGCAGAGCGTTGACGATCACGCTCAGCACGCCGACCACCGCGAGCACATACGACACGCCCTTCGGGCCCCAGCCGTAACGCACGTCGCCGTAGAGCACGAAGGTGCTCTGGTAGACGTAGTGCGTCGACGCCGCGAGCAGCACGATCACGATCAGGTCGGTGATCTGCGGATAGCGGCGGATCATCGACAGCGACGCGAACGGACGCGTCTGCGACCAGTCGAACCGCTTGGCGCGCTTCTCGGGCGACAGCGACTCCGGCAACACGAACGCGCCGTAACAGAAGTTGATCAGCGACAGGCAGGCCGCGCACCAGAACGGCGCGCGCAGGCTGACGTCGCTGAGCTGCCCGCCGATCACCGGGCCGATGATGAAGCCGAGGCCGAATGCGGCGCCGATCATGCCGAACGCCTTGCCGCGCTGCTCCGGCGGCGTGACGTCCGCGATGTACGCGTTCGCGGTGGTGAAGCTCGCCGACGCGATCGCCGAAATGATGCGGCCGACCATCAGCCACGCGAGCGACGGCGCGAGCGCCATGAAGACGAAGTCGAGCCCGAGGCCGAGGCACGAGATCAGGATCACGGGACGACGCCCGAAACGATCCGACAACGCACCCTGGATCGGCGACGACAGGAACTGCACCGCCGCGAACACCATGCTGAAGAGACCGACCCAATAGGCCGCGTGTTCGAGGTCGCCGCCGCTGAGCTGCTTCACGAGTCGCGGCAGCACGGGAATGATCAGCCCGAACGACAGCACGTCGATCAGCACGGTGACGAAGATGAAGGCGAGCGCGGCGCGGCGCGCGGGCGACGGTTGGGCGTCCACGGCGGTTCGGGTCGGAAAGGTCCGCGCAGTCTAGCGCTGGCGCACGACGCCTGCGCTAAGCGCCGAGCACGCCGGGATTGAGCTGCCAGACCGCCCAGCTCAGCGCGGACGCAAACGTGACCCACGCGAGATAAGGCAGCAGCAGCACGCCCGACAGCGGCCGGACGCGCCAGAAGCCGACGAGGGTGGCCACGATCAGGCACGCCAGCAGGACGATATCGACGACCGCAAGCGCGCCGCGATGCCAGGCGAAGAACAGCCAGCTCCAGAGCGCGTTCACGACCAGCTGCACGACGTACAGCACGAGCAGTCGACGCGATGCGCCGTGTCGCCACGCCCACCAGGCGGCGACACCCATCAGCGTGTACAGCAGTGTCCACACCGGGCCGAACACGCTCGACGGCGGCGCCCAGCTGGGCCGCACGAGCGAGGCATAGAACGGCGCGGCATCGACCGATGCCGCGGCACCGACGGCCGCCGCGATGAACGTGACCACCAGCCACGCCACCAGACCGACGACCGGATGCTTCTTCATTGCGCTGGACATCGCTCCCTCCTTTTCGCTGATCCGCAGTGCGACCACCATGGCCGACCTGGCGGTCGGCACCTGTCCTGCTATCAGACGCGCGAGGCCTTCGGCGTGGCCGCGGCGATCGTCCCCGGCGGCGACGGAAGATCCTGCGCAGTCTCCGCCTGCAGCTCCGGCCGCTCGCGCCAGTTGCGCGGCAGCCGGTTGTGGATCTTCGTCGCCGCAATCGCGGCGTGGCCGACGGCGACGGCGATCTGGTTGAGCGCACTCACCACGTCGCCGACCGCGTACACGCCGTCGACGCTGGTCTGCTGGTCCTCGCCGACGACGATCTCGCCGCAGTCGTCGAGTTCCAGTCCGAGCTGCACGGCCAGGTCGTTGTTCGGCGTGCTGCCGAGCGTTGGGTACAGCGTGTCGAACGCTTCGTCGTGCCCGTCGTCGAAGCGCACGACGCTCTTGCTGCCGTCGAACGCGAGCTTGGCGGGCATCGGCTGCACCGCAATGCCCGCGCGACGCGCAGCGTCGAGTGCCTCCTCATCGCCGGCGGCATCGTCACTTGCGATCACGGTGACCTCGTCGGAGAAGGTGCGCAGGAACAGCGCATGGCTGACGGTCGAATCGACCGGCCCGTACACGGCGACGCGGCAGTCGCTGGCTTCGTAGCCGTCGCAGACGGGGCACAGCCGCACGGCGCCGGCGGCGACCGCGTTCTCGAGGTCGTCCAGCGGCGGCATCACGTCGACGATGCCGGTCGCGAGGATCACGTAATGCGCGCGCCAGCGGCGACCGTCGGCCGCCGTCGCTTCGAACGCATCGCCGTCGCGACGCAGTTGCACGATGCAACCGTCCTCGATGGTCGCACCGTAGCCTTCGGCCTGCGTGCGTTGCTGCTGCAGCAACGTGGTGCCCGCGACGCCGCGCGGGAAGCCGGGGCAGTTGTGACTGGTCGGAATCCATCGCGCGCGGCTCTTGCCGGCATCGACCACGAGGATGCGCCGGTGGTAGCGCACCAGATACGTCGCTGCAGTGAGCCCGCCGGGGCCCGCGCCGATGATCAGGCAGTCGAGGACATCGTTCGGTTCGTTCATGCCACCTCGAGCAGGCGCAGGCCAAAGCGGTCGGCCGGCGCGTTCCAGCGACGCACGACGCGCAGCCCCGCACGACGTGCGAGTTCATCGAAATAGGCGTCGGTGTACTTGTGCGAAATCTCGACGTGGATGGCTTCATCCGCATCGAACGCGAAGCGACGGCCCACGACGCGCACCACCTGCGCGCGACGGCTCACGATCGCGGTTTCGATGCGGCTGTTGTCCGGCGACCACACCGCGCGATGCGCGAACGCCTCGAGGTCGAAGTCCGCATCGAGCTCGCGGTTGAGCCGCGCGAGCAGGTTGAGCGTGAATTCGGCGGTGACGCCGGCCGCATCGTTGTACGCGGCCTCCATCTCCGCGACATCCTTGACGAGATCCAGGCCGATCAGCGCAGCGCCGTCGTCGCCCATGGTTTCGCGCATCGCGCGAAGAAGGTCGAGCGATTGCGCATCGTCGAAATTCCCCAGCGTCGAACCGGGGAAGAACACCAGCGAACGTGCCGCGGGCATCAGCGATGGCGGCACGGGCACGGGCTTGGTGAAATCGGCGCAGACCGGCAGCATCTGCACCTCGGGAAATGCCGTCGCGAGTCGATGCGTGGCGTCGAGCAGCATCTCGCGCGAGATCTCGACCGGCGTGTACGCGACCGGAGAATCGAGCCCCGCGAGCAGCAGCTGCGTCTTGCGTCCGCTGCCGCTGCCGTATTCGACGACGTGCGCATCGCTGCCGACCGCGTCGCGAACTTGTGGCATCACGTGCTGCAACAGCGCGATTTCGGTGCGCGTGAGGTCGTATTCCGGCTGGCGCGTGATCGCCTCGAACAGCTGCGAACCGCGCTCGTCGTAGAAGTATTTCGACGACAGCGTCTTCGGGGCCGACGACAGGCCGGCGAGCACGTCGCCGTGCAGGTCGTCCGGTGTCGGCGAGAGGTCGAGCAGCGTCGGTGCGAATGCCAGGCGATGCAGACGGGTATCGAGGAGGTTCATGCGAGATCCTTCGCGAGGCGCAGTCCGCTGAATTGCCAGCGCGCGTGCGGCGGGAAGAAGTTGCGATAGCTGGCACGCAGGTGGTCCCGCGGGCTCGCGCAGCTGCCGCCGCGCAACACCTGCTGGCCGACCATGAACTTGCCGTTGTATTCGCCGAGCGCGCCGTCCCACGGGCGGAAGCCCGGATACGGCAGGAACGACGACGACGTCCATTCCCAGACGTCGCCGAACATCTGGCGCAAGCCGTCGCGCGCATCACCGGCGGGTTGCAGGCGACCGGATTCGACGAAGTTACCGTCGACCTCGACCCCCTGCGCGGCACGTTCCCATTCGAATTCGGTCGGCAGGCGCGCGTCGGCCCAGCGCGCGAACGCGTCGGCTTCGTAATAGCTCAGTTGCGACACCGGCGCGCTGTCGTCGATCGCACGCACGCCGCCGAGGCCGAACGCGCGCTCGTCGTCGCGCCAGTACGCCGGGCGCTGCCAGTCGTTGGCCTGCACGGCCGCCCAGCCTTCGCTGAGCCACAGCGTGGACGTGCGATAGCCGCCGTCGCGGATGAAGTCACGGTACTCGCCGCACGTCACCGGGCGCGTCGCGATCGCGAACGCGCCGACGAGGGCGCGGTGACGCGGCGATTCGAGGTCGAACGCGAACGCCGGCTGCTCGGGCCAGCGATCGATGCCGATGTCGACGATCGCCTCGTCGAAACGTCGCCAGTCCTGCGCGCCGGCCGCGGTGTGCGACACCGGAAGATCGTCGCGATACGCCGGCCGCAGCGGGTTGCACGAGAACGCATGCAGGATGTCAGTGAGCAGCAATTCCTGGTGTTGCTGCTCATGGTGCAGCCCGAGCTCGATGCGCTGGCGCAGCGCGACGTCCAACTCGTCGCGCGCGAACGCGTCGGCGATGCGGGCGTCGACGCGTGCGCGGTAGTCGAGCACCTGCGCGAGCGACGGCCGCGACAGCACGCCACGCATCGGCCGCGAGTGCTGCGGGCCGACGCTCTGGTAGTAGCTGTTGAACAGCACCTGCCACGCCTCGTCGACGACGCGATAGCCGGGCAGCGTCGCCAGCACGAAGGTCTCGAAGAACCAGGTCGTATGCGCGAGGTGCCACTTGGTCGGACTCGCGTCGGGCATCGACTGCACCATCGCGTCCTCGGCCGACACCGGCGACGCCAGCTCGATGCTGCGCTCGCGCACGCTCCGGTAGCGCGCCGCCAGCGCATCGGCGGTGCAGACTCCGGCGGCCTGCCGGGCGGCAGGCGACAGGTCGGTCGGCGTTCCCATCCGGAAAGCCTACGAAGCCATCGCGACGGCCGGGTGACGAGCAGGCGACCGCGACGGTGCCCGCCTCGCCGCGCATCTAAAGTAGGCGCATGAGCCTGCCCTCCGACGTCCGCGACGCCTTCCTGATCCCCGAAGGCGCGATCTACCTCGATACCGCCTCGAACGCGCCGCGAACCCGCCGCGTCGACGCCGCGCTGCGCCGCGCCTGGGACGAACAGGCCGCGCCGTGGCGGCTGTCGTTCGCCGACTGGGAGGCCGACGTCGAGCACCTGCGCACCCAGGCGTCGCAGCTGTTCCGCATCGACCTCTCACCCGATCCGGACGCCGTCGCGATCGTCCCGTCGATCGCGCACGCCATGTCGACCGTGGCGTCGGGCTGGCCGCTGCAGGCGGATGACGTCGTCGGTATCGTCGACGGCGAATTTCCCTCGGCCTTGCTGCCGTGGCAGGCGCGCTGCATCGCGACCGGCGCCCGCCTGCATGCGGTACCGCGCGACAACGCGACGCAGGGGTTTCTCGACCTCATCGAACTCGGTTCGCCCTCGGTGCTCGTGCTGTCGAATTCGCACTGGCGCGATGGCCGCCTGCTCGATCTCGACCGCGTCGCGATGGCGGCGAAGGCGCGCGGCGTGCCGGTCGTGCTCGATCTGAGCCAGAGCCTCGGCGTGCTGCCGTGCGACGTCGAGCGCTGGACGCCCGCGTTCGCGATGAGCGTCGGCTACAAGTGGTGGCTGGGGCACAAGGGCCATTGCGCGTTCTGGGTGTCGCCCGAGTGGCGCGAACGCCTCGTCCCGCTAGAACAGCATTGGCAGGGCCGCTCACCCGCGCAGGCGTGGCGCTTCGACAGCGAACACGCCCCGCCGTACCGCACCGGTGCGCGTCGGTTCGACGGCGGCGAGATCGCCGACCCGTTGCGCCTTGCGATCGCGAGCGCGGGGCTGGACGACGTGCTCGCGTGGACGCCGCGGGCGATTTCAACGCGACTCGGCGCGTTGCTGGAGCGATTGAAGCAGCGCCTCGCGGACGTCGGCATCGCGTCCTGGTGCGTCGAACCCTCGTCGCCGCATCTGCTCGGCCTGGCGCCCGCGCACGATCGCGTCGACGCCGTCCGGGCATCGTTTGCCGCAGCGGGCGTGGTCTGCATCGAACGCGACCGCGTGTTCCGCCTCGCGCCACACCTGCATATCGACGAGGCTGACATCGATCGCGTGGCCGACGCGATCATCGCTGCGCGCTGAGTCTCACTTCATGCGTGGCGATTCGAGGCCGGTGTCGGCTTCGTCGATGCCGTCGCGCAACTGGAGCACGCGCCTCACCACCGCACGCGCGACGTTGCGCGCTTCCTCGACGACCGCTTCGTCCGCATCCAGCGCACGATGGCTGGTCGCATACGGTTCGTAGTAGCCGATGTAGCGATCGAGCTGCGACGCCGAACCCGCGTCGACGAGGCCCATCGCGCCCAGCCAGTCCGACAGCGCATGGCGCACGCCCTTCGTGCCTTCCGCGTCGCCGTGCACGATGAGCCCGTAGGCGCGGCCGGCGAGGTGCTTCGGATAGTCCCAGCCGTCGAGTTCGATCTGCTTGGCCAGCGCGGGCTGCTTGCCCTGCGTGCGCGTCGGATCGGGATTGCCGCCATCGGCGCAGACCAGGCGGTCGACCATCAGCTTCAGCACCGTCGGCATCTGGTTCCAATGCACCGGTGTGACGATGACCACGCCGTGCGCCGCCATCCACAGCTTGTAGATGTCGCCCATCCAGTCCGGCGCCTGCGCCATTGCGTGGTTCGGATAACACGAGCACGGCCAGTGGCAGAGCGGCATGGCGGTCGACACGCAGCCCTTGCACGGAAAGATGCGCTTGCCGTACTCGGACGTGAGGCGGTTGAGTTCGAGCACGTCGACATCGAAGCCCGCATCGCGCACGACGTCGCGCGTGGCCTCGAGCAGACGCCACGTCTTCGACGTCTCGCCGGGGCACGTGTGCTCGCTGCGGGGGGATGCGCAGATCAGCAGGATGCGGCGCGGTGTCGACGGGTCGCGTTGCGTGCGCCCGATTTCCAGCAGTTCATCGCGGGTCGCACGCCATTCGGTGGACAGGTCGTAGTCGGGATCGGCGAACCCGGGCCCCGCCTTCGCGGTGCGCGGGGATTTGCGGTACTCGTGGAAACCGTCCCAGGCGATGGCTTCGAAGCGCGCGAAGGCGTCGGAGTCCTTCTCGAACGCCGGGTCGTCGAACATCGCGCGGAAGCGTTCGCGAAAGGCCTCGCGATCGAGTGACGGATCCGGCTGCCGACGCCGGATGTCGCGCGCCGTCTCGCCGGCGGTCGGCACGGTCTTCTGCTCGGATGGCGGTCGATCGTCCATGGCGCGCTCCGATGGGGAGCGCCAGTGCACACGGCCGGCGGTGAACGCGGGGTGCGGGCGGGCTCAGCGGCGACCGGAGCCCCGCGGCGACGTCAGCGGTGCGACGCGCCGCTACGGATGAACTGCAGGAACTCGGCTCGGGTGCGCGCGTCGTCGCGGAACGCGCCAAGCATGGTCGACGTCGCCATGCTCACGCCGCGCTTGTGGACGCCGCGCGTGGTCATGCATTCGTGCGTGGCTTCCACGACGACGGCGACGCCCTTGGGCTGCAGCACGCGATCGATGACCTCGGCGATCTGCGCGGTCATCTTCTCCTGCACCTGGAAGCGGCGGGCGAAGCTCTCGACCACGCGCGCGAGCTTGCTGATGCCGACGACCTTGCCGTTCGGCAGGTAGCCGACGTGCGCGCGACCGATGATGGGCGCCATGTGGTGTTCGCAATGGCTTTCGAACTCGATGTCGCGCAGCACGACCATCTCGTCGTAGCCGGCGACTTCCTCGAACGTGCGCTCGAGGTAGGTCCGCGGGCAGCTGTCGTAGCCGCTGAACCAGTCGCCATAGGCCTTGACCACGCGACGCGGCGTATCGAGCAGGCCCTCGCGATCCGGATCGTCGCCCGCCCAGCGCAGCAGCGTGCGGACCGCCGCTTCGGCTTCTTCGCGGGAGGGCTTTTCGATGTCGGCCATGGCGCATTCCTGCTCGTGAACGCGCGCATCGTACCCGAGCGGCCGTGCGTGACGCGCAAGGCCTGCGGAATGCCGCGTCCCGCGGGCTCGCAACAAAGAAGAAGGCCGACGCGGACGCCGGCCTTCGTGCTGCGGGTAGCAATCGCAGCGGTGGAGGTGCACACCGTCGCGCGTGGCGCGTGCGGCGGTGTGCGGGTGCTACGGGATGGGGCGTTCGAGGGGGCGGTCGCGAGGACGAATATTTCGTTTCGATGATTCGTATCGCGACGGCAATGGCTCGAACTCCGGCGGCGCGCAGTGCGCGCCGCGCGTTAAGACGCTGCGCGGCAATGCCGCGCAAGCAGCGTCTTAACGCCCATCGCGGTCCGCGTCGCCCGGGATGGCGCGTTCGATGTGATGCCAGCCGTCACGCACGGCGCCGCGGGCTTCGTCCCACGCCAGGCGCGAGTCGGCCTTCGAGGTTTCCCAGCCCGAACGCAGTTCCGGCTCGACCGAGTCGAAGTCCTTGCCGCGGTAGTTGCCGTAGGTCTCGTAGCCGTAGCGGTACGCCGGCTGGTAGTCGTTCCAGTCGCGCGAGCTGTTGTAGTAATCGGTCTTGGTGTAGTTGTCCTTGAAGTGGCTCTCGTACGTCGTCGGGTTCACGGCTTCGGCGATCGAGTCACCGGCCTTCGAGCCCACGATGCCACCCGCCACGGCGCCGACGAGGCTGCCGACCGGGCCTGCGGCCGAGCCGATCGCCGCACCGGTGACGGCGCCTGCAACGGCACCCGTGCCGGACCCGAGGTTATGGTCTTTCTTGACGTCGCTCATCGTTGGACTCCGATTGTTCTTCGTGGGGAAGCCGGCGACCGGCCGGCAGCGGTGAGCCGACTCTGGGCAGCGGCGGGTACAACGCGAGTGAAGAAACCGGACGAATTCGACAATGGCCGCTTAACGCTCACGCGCGTGCGTTCGCGTTGACGCGACCTTGATGCGAAGCGGATCGCGTCGTTATGCGCCGAGGCGACGCGCGAGCCCCGACACGCGACGTGCATGACGCGAGAGCGCGGATGCGATCGACGTTGCCGGACCGAGCACATGCAACGCACTGCGCGCGCGGGTGATTCCGGTGTAGAGCAATTCGCGCGACAACACGCGCGTATCGACCGCCGGCAGTTGCAGCCAGACGCTGTCGAACTCCGAACCCTGCGCCTTGTGCACGGTCATCGCGAACGCGCCGGTGTGCGCGGGCAATGCGCCGGGCGGAAACGCGCGCAAGCCGTCGGCGCCTTCGAACCAGGCGAGCAACGTGCCGTCGACATCGCGCAGGCAGATGCCGACGTCGCCGTTGAATAGCCCGTGCCGCGCGCTGTTCTCGGTGACCATCAGCAAGCGGCCGGGAAAGTAGGTGTCGCGCTGCGTTCCGGCGAGCGCGGTTTCGATGCGCGCATTCAGCACGTTCGCGCCCTGCGGACCGTCGCGCAGCGCGGTCAACAGGCGCACGCGGTTGACGCGCGACAGCGCATCGCGTGGGTCGCTGCAGTCGCGCAATGCGCGCCAATGCGCGAGCAGCGGTTCGCGCAGGCCGGGCGCAAACGGGTCGAGCGCGTCCTCGTGGAACTGCACACCTGCGTGGCCGGCGCGCAGGCCGGCGAGCGTGGCGTCCACATCGCCACGCCGCACGGCGTCGGCCACCGGCTCGAGCGCGAGCGCATCGGTCTGGCGATAGCCGCGATCGAGATGCGCGCGGCGCCCCGCGAGCGGCGCGCGCGACGACGGCGTGGCGTCGCAGGCATCCGCAAGCGCGGCGAGCACGTCGCCCGCCTCCACCGACGGCAGCTGATCGCGATCGCCGAGCAGCAGCAGGCGCGCACCGGGCGGCAACGCTTCGGCGAGCTTGCACATCAGCGGCAGGTCGACCATCGAGGCTTCGTCGACGACCAGCACGTCGAACTTGAGCGGTTGCTTCGCATCGAAGCGCGCGCGTGTCTGACCGGGTACGAGACCGAGCAGGCGATGCAGCGTGGAGGCGCTGGTCGGCAACGCACTGCACAACTCGCCATCGATGCCCGCATCGCGCAGCTCGTCGGCGATGCGACGCACGCTGCCCGCCATGCGATCGGCGGCGCGACCGGTCGGCGCGGCGAGTGCGATGCGCGGCATCGGCAGCGCGTTCACGCGCGCCTGCGCGGCGAGCAGCACGAGCACGCGCGCAATGGTGGTGGTCTTGCCGGTGCCGGGGCCGCCGGTGACGAGCAGCACGGGCGCGTCGAGCGCGCGTCGCGCCGCGGCCGCCTGCGCATCGCCTTCGTCGCGACCTGGAAACAGCCGTGCGTGCATCGCGTCGACGTCCGCGTGCATCGCGGGAACCGGCGCATCGCAGAGACGCATCAGCGCCAATGCGAGACGGCGTTCGTATTCGCGGTAGCGGCGCAGGTAGACGCGGCCGTCTTCGACCACGAGCGGCGATGCGCCATCGCTCTCGGCATCGGCGTTAGGCCGCGCGATCCACGCGCAGGCGTCAAAGGCCTCGCGCCATGCCGCGCCGTCGGGCCATTCGATGGGCGCTTCGACAAGCTCCTGCGCCGCCGCGATGTCGAACGCCGCATGCCCCTGCGCCACCGCATACGACGCCAGCGCCGCGGCGACCAGCACCGGCTCCGCCACGGCGTCATCAACCCGCTGCAACGCATGCGCGAGTGCGAGATCGATCGGGCGCAACGTGCCGCTGCGCTGGAGCGCGTCGAGCAGGCTCATGCGGCCCCTCCGAACAAGCGATCGAGCGCGTCGACCAGCGCGAACGGCAGGCGATCGGCATGGATGCCCGGCGACGGCGCGCGACGCGCATCGACGCCGCGACAGAACACGTAACGGATGCCGCCGATGTCGCGTTCGTAGTCGTATGCTGCGCCGAGGCGGAACCGCAGCCAGCGATGCAGCGCAAGCGTGTAGATCGCCGCCTGCAGCGTGTACTCGCCTTCGTGCATGGCGCGCGCGAGCGTCGCCGGCGCGTAGTCCGGCAGGCGATTGGTCTTGTAGTCGAGCACGAAGTACTGGCCGTCGTGCGCGTAGATCAGGTCGATCTTGCCGGTCATCAGGCCGTCGAGCGTGCGACGCGCGCCGAAGCCTTCGCGCGCGGTGAGCAGCCCGTGCGCCTGCACGGTCGAGAGCAGCGCATCGACGCCGACGCGATCGAGCGCGAAGTGGAATTCCATTTCGGCGCGGCGCGCCGCGTCCGGTACATCGCACAGGCGCGCGCCCTCGGGCATCGCGACGGTGAGTGTGTGGCCAACCAACGCAGCGAGCAGCGGAAGGCCGTCGTCGGTGTCCGTCTGCGAGTAGCCTTCGCCGCGGAAGGCCGCGACCAGCGCAGGCTGCTGGCCTGCCGGCGGCGCACCGTCACGCCAGTCGCGCCAGGCGGCGAAGTCGACCGTCTCGAACGCGGCGTGCACGACGTCGCCGAAGCGCGCGCCGCCGAAGCGTGGATCGGTCGCGACCGCAGCGACGAGTTCCGCTGCGACGTCGAGCGGCGCGCCCGGCACCAGCGGTTCGTCGGCGACGTCCTCGCGCTCGCCGCGCGGCAGCAGCGTTTCGACGCTGCCACTGCCGAGGCGCGCGAGGGCGCTGAAAGAATAGATCGACCAGTCGCGCGTGAGCAGGCGCTTGGCCGTGCGCGCGCGCGCCGGCTGCGTCGGTGCCTCGATGCGAAGGGCGCGGCGTTCGACCGGCTCGCGAACGCGATCGTCGATCACGATGTCGGCGCAGGCGAGCGCGTCGACCTCACCGAGCAGCTTCGCGAGCGGCGTCGACGTGTGCGCGTAAAGGGGCCCGGTGCAGAGCCAGAGCGCGTGCTCGGCGCGGGTCAGCGCGACGTACAGCAGGCGCGCGTCCTCGGCCGCGTCGTCCTCGCGCCATCGCTGCTTGCAGGCGTCGTCGGGTTGCACGTCGAGCACACGCGTGTCGCCGTCGTGCACGCTGCACCAGCGCGGCGATTTCGTTTGGCTGCCGATCGCGGCGAACGGCAGGAACACCAGCGGAAACTCGAGGCCCTTGCTCTTGTGCACGGTGAGGATCTGCACGCGGCGCGCGTCGGATTCGAGCCGAAGCTGCTGCTCGGGATCGCGTTCGTCGGCGCCCGCGATGCGCGCGCGCAGCCAGTCGACCAGGCCCTGCGGGCCGATCGCGCGTTGCGCGGCATCCTGCAGCGCCTCGCCGAGCTGCATGAAATCCGACAGCCGACGCTCGCCGTCGACCAGTTCGAGCAGACGCGGCGCGTTCGCGGCGCAGAGTTCGTTGACCAGCGCGAGCGGGCCGGAACGCAGCCACCGTTCCCGCCATGTGAGTGCACGCGCAAGTTCGCGCGCACGGGCGACGTCGTCGCGCGCCAGCGCGTCGATGCGCGCCGCGTCGAAGCCCAGCAGCACGGTCGCGAGCGCGGCGTTGAGCCGCGGCACGTCGGCCGGCGCGAGCAGCGCGTCGAAGATCGCGAGCAGCTCCATCGCCTGCGCGGTCGCGAACAGGCTGGTGCGCCCGGCGGTGACCGCGGGAATGCCGAGCGACGCAAGCGCGCGCTGCATGCGCAGCGCCTCGTCGTGCTTGCGGACGAGAACCGCGATGTCGCCGGGCTCGACCGCGCGACCGTCGACGGTGAACGCGCCGTCGGCGCCGCGTGCCAGTGCATCGTGGATGGCCAGTGCGCAGGCGGTGGTGGCCTCGCGCCGCGATGCATCGGCGTCGAGCGCCTTGCCGTCCGGCGTCGTCGGCAGGCGATGCACGACGAGCGCAGGCGCCGGAACGCCGTCGCGCAGGCAAGCATCATCCGCACGACGACCGCCGGCTTCGACGCGCTGGAAGCGGATGCGCGCGTCGACGAATGCGCCTTCACCGGCGTTGGCGTAGAGGCGATCGATCGCGCGCAGTACGCACGGCCGCGACCGGAAGTTGCGCAGCAGCGACGGCGCCGGCTGCGCGACGTCGCGAGCGCGCAGGTAGGTGTGCACGTCGCCACCGCGGAAGCCGTAGATCGCCTGCTTGGGGTCGCCGATCAGCGCGAGGAACGGCGCGGCGCGCACCTCGTCGTCGAGCAGCAGCGGTGCGCTCGCGCCTTCGTCGGCGAAAACGCGACGGAAGATGGACCACTGGCGCGGGTCGGTGTCCTGGAATTCGTCGACGAGCGCGGCGTGGTACTGGCGGCGCAGCTGCGCGGTGAGCGTTCGGCCGTGGTGGCCGTCGAGTGCGCGCGCGACATCGTCGATGAGGTCGTCGAAGCTGCGCGCGCGCAGCTGGCGCTTGACCTGGGCGAGGCGACGCACGGCCAGCGTGCGCACGCGATGCAGCAGGGCGATACGGCGCGCGTCGATCCAGGCGTCGTGGTCGGCGAGCCGCGCGAGGTAGGTGTCGACACGCGCGAACAGCGGCGATTGCGGGCGCTGCGGGTCCTTGCCCTTGTTCGTGCACGCGGCGAGCTTGGCGGTCGAGAGCAACTCGATCTTCGCGGGCGCCGCGGCGCCGTCGCGCCATGCGGCCATCGCGTCGTACAGCGCGGTGAGCGTCGGCGCTTTGTAACTGGTCGCGCTCAGCACCTTGCCGGCGAGCGCGGCGTCGATCGCCGCACGCACGTCGCCGCCGCGCGACTGCCACGCCTCGCGCAACGCGTGCGCAGCGGCGCTGAGTGCAGGCAGCGGCGACTCACCGATCTCGGGCGCGTCCGGCCGCAGCGCGACCGCGCGCACCAGCTCGCCGAGGTCGGCCGCCAGTGCCTCCGGTGAGGTCCACCACGTGGCGAGCAGATCGGCATCGTCCGCATTCGCCGCGAGCGTTCGCCAGAGATCGTGCGCGACGGTGTCGAGCAGGAGGCGGTCGTCGCCAGGCGTGCCCGCATCGTGGAACGACGCACCCGTCTCGAGTGCGTGGTCGGCGAGCACGCGCGTGCAGAAGCCGTGGATGGTGTGCACCGCGGCGGCGTCGATCTCGGCGGCGGCCTCCTGCAGGCGACGACGCAGCGCGGCCGGATCTTCCACGCGCTGCTGGCGTTCGATCAGCATGCGGCAGAGCGCGATCTCCGATGCATCGCCGTCGACGACCGCGCCCGCGGCGACACGCGCCAGCAGTTGCAGTCGACGCCGCAGGCGTTCGCGCAGTTCCTGCGTCGCGGCTTCCGTGAACGTCACCGCGAGGATCTGGCCGATGCGCAGTCCACGCTCGACGATGAGCCGCGTGACGATCGTCGCCAGCGTGAACGTCTTGCCCGTGCCGGCACTCGCCTCGATCAGGCGTACGCCGGTGAGCGGCATCTCCAGGAACGCGTCGACCTCGTCGTGCGTATCGAGCGCGGGCGGCGGCAGCTCGACGATGCTCATGCGTCGATCTCCGCGCGCGCATGCAGCACGGCGTCGAACACGCGACGCGCGAGCGCCTGGAACTGCGCGGCGGCATCCTCGCGCGCGAAAGGATCACGACCGCGCAGCACCAGCTGCACCGCGGGCGTACCGCCTTCGGCCCAGCCGCGCACGTTGAGCCAGCGCTCGCGCGCGGCTTTCCATGCACGATCGTCCTGGCCGTCGTACCAGGCCCAGCCTGCATACGCGCCGAACGGCAGCGGCTCGGCGAGCCCGGCGTCGCGCAGCGCGAGCAGCATCGACAGGATCTTTCGCGCCTGCGCCGCGGGCACCGGCGCGCGTTCGACGACGGCGACGCGCCCGTCGTGCACCGCGAACTGCATCAGCGGCAGCGCGCGCTCGAGCGCGCACGCCGCGAGCCAGTCGAGCCCGTGCGCGATCTGCGCCGGGCCGTTCAATTCGCCGAAGCGCAAGCGCGCGACGCCATGCGGATGCACCTCGCGCAGCCGCCCGTGCAGGCGCAACGCATCGAGTTCCAGGTCGACGCCGACATCATCGGCACCCGCATCGCCGCGCCAGCCGGTGAACAGGTCCGCGAACGGACGCACTTCATCGACAACCTCGTCGAGTACGCGCTGGCCGTACACGCCCGCCGGTAGCAGGCCCTGCGCGCGCAGCCGGCGCGCGAGCTGGTGCGTGCGGCCCGTCACCTGCGCGTCGAACACCGCTTCGCGCAGCCGGTCGGCCGCGCGATGTTCGAGCACCAGCGGTTCGACGTCGATCAGCGGTGCGCCGGCATCGGGCAGGCGCAGTTGCAGGCGCTGGCGGAGGAACGCGTCGGGTGGGCTGCGCAGGAACGCGGCGAGCTCGGTGAGCGCGACCTCGCGCGATGCCGGCTCCGGCGGCGGCAACGGCGCACCGACCCACGGCGGCAGCTCGCGACGTCGCAACGGCGACGTGCGTGCGGCCTGCTGCCATTCGCCGCGATAACTGAAGCGCCGCGGCTCGATACCGTCGCCGTCCACGCCAAACGCCTCCGCGCAGAACGGCTGCAACGGATGACGCACGACGAGGCGCTTACGCGTCTCGCCGGGATTCGCGTGATAGCCGGCGGCGACGTCGAGCAGTTCGTGCACGAGCACCGACGGCTCGCGCGCGCTGCCGTCGTGCGGATCGGCGCCGAGATAGCTCAGGTAGAAGATGTCGTTCGCAGACGCGAGCAACTGCAGGAACATGAAGCGGTCGTCGTCGCGCAGCGTGCGGTCGCCGCGACGCCGATGCGGGCCTTCGAGTTCGCGCAGGCGCTGGTCGAGGCCGCCGCCGGGATCGCGACGCGGGAAATCGCCGTCGTTGAGGCCGAGGATGCAGATCGCGCGGAACGGCAGCAGGCGCATCGGCACCATGCGGCCGAAGCTGACGCCGCCGCCCATCAATGGCGCGCGCGTGTCGGCCTCGGCGAGTTTTGCGTCGAAATGCGCGCGCACGACCTCCGGTTCGATCGGCGTCGCGAGCTGCGCGCGCTGCGCGGCGTCGGCGAATTCATCGATCAGCGTGCGCAGGCGATCGAGCGCGCGTTCATCGCCGACGTCGCGCGGGCGTTCGGGCAGCACCGCGGCGAGCAATGCGAGCAGGCGTTCGCGCCATTGCTCGGCCGTCATCGCGTTCGACAGCACGCGCTCGTAGCGCGTGAGCACGCGCACCAGGCCGATCAGCGTGTCCAGCGCGGCGAGGTCGCCGCCTTCGAGTTCGGGAAATCCGGCGACGTCGCCGAGCAGCGCGTCCGACCCGGTCGCGTGGCCGATCAACAGGCGATCGAGTGCGAACTGCCAGGTGTAGATTGCATCGTCCGGCGCGCCATGCTTCGCGCGATGCGTGCCGTCGAGACCCCAGCACGCACCCGCGGCCTGCAGCCAGTCGCGCAGGCGATCGAGCGATGCAGGATCGAGGCCTGCATGCTGCGCGATCGCCGGCGTCGCGAGCAGGTCGAGCACTTCGTGCAGGCCCAGGCGCGACGTCGGCAACGCGAGCAGGCGCGAGAACACTTCGGCGAGCGGTTCGTCGGCCAGCGGACTCGCGTCGGCGACGGTGTACGGAATGAAATCGGTGCGACCGTGCACGCCGCCGAACACGGCTTCGATGTACGGCAGGTAGGGATCGATGTCCGGCGCGAGCACGGCGATGTCGCGCGGCTCCAGCGGCGGATCGAAGCGCGGGTCTTCCAGTAGCGCGCGCAGCTGGTCGTGCAGCACCTGCACCTCGCGCAGCGGCGTCGGCGCGGCGTGCACCTGCAGGCTCGGATCGGTGACGTCGAGCGTCGCGCGCCACGGCGTCGCCGGCACGGGGCGACGATGCAGCAGGTCGCGCTTCATCCGCGCGAGCAGCGTTTCGCTCGACGCATCGAAGCCGCGCGCTTCCGGATCGTCGTAGGCCGGCAGGTCGAACGAGGGATGCACGGTCTCGTAGCCGCCGAGCACCGCCATGAAATCGCGGCCCGACGCACCCCAGGCCTGCAGCAGCGGGTTGTCGTCGGTGTCGAGCACGTCGCCGAATGCGGCGGCGTCGCCGAGTTCCAGGCGATGCGGCAGCGTGCGCACGTCGCCCCAGTACGCGGCGACCGGCGACGGCAGATAGAAGTGCAACGGCCCGACGCGCGCGGCGCTGGCGATCACGCGCAGCGTGTCGGGCGAGACGTTGAGCGTGGCGAACACGAACAGGCGCGGCGGCAGGCCGACGGGCGTTTCGTCGCCGTCGACGCCGAAACGTTCGAGGTAGCGCTGGACGCGACGCGCGCGATGCGGCCGATCGGCGCCGAGGCGACGCCACAGCGCGGCCTGCGGATCACGCGGCGATTCGCCGGCGTCCCAGGCAAGCAACCAGTCGCGGCGCCACGCCTGGTAGCGGTCGAAGGTGGTGGCGAGTGCGCCGGCCAGCGACCACGCCTTCAGCGCGTCGACCTCGCCCACCTCCGGCGACAGGTAGCTGCGCAGCGGGCGCAGCACCGGGTCGCGCATCGTGCGGTCGTCCTGCAGCAGCGCGTACAGGCGCCAGCGCAGGGCGTCCGCGTCGAGATCGTCCGCGCCGCCATCGACGTTGGCATCGAGGATCTGCGCGACCAGCTCGCCGGGGGTCAGGAAGACGATGTTCGCGGCGATGCCGTGCGCCTGCGCAAGCGTCGCCTGCAGCCAGCGGCGCATCGACGGCTGCGGGATCACCACGATGTCCGGCGCCAGCAAGGCCTGCCCAGCCGCTGGCCGCCGGAGCTCCTCGGCCATCAGCCCGGCGAGGATTTCCAGCGAATTCGAGTGGTACAGGCGGAAATCGGAGGCCGCGGCCATGCGCGTCATCTTGCCGCAGGACGTCGCAACCCGTGCGACGCGCGGCTCAACGCGCCGGGAGATTCGGCGTCTGCCGATGAACGCGGGACGCGCCGTTCCGCCCGCATTGGTGCGGCCGCGCCCGCCCTGCGACAATCTGCGCACTCCCGGCCTGTTCAGCCGCGCGCCCGTAGCCTTCGCGCCGCCTTCGTGCGCGCGTGCACGTGACCGACCCCATGACCCAGTCTTCGCCCATCGTCGCCCTTCGCGGGCTGCGCCTCGCGCGCGGCGAACGCACGATCCTGCACGACGTGAACCTCGAGGTCGCGCCCGGCGAGGTCGTCGCCGTGCTCGGCCCGTCGGGCTGCGGCAAGTCGACGCTGCTGTCGGCGCTCACCGGCGAACTCGCGCCGGCCGCGGGCACCGTCGAGGTGCTGGGCCGGCCGATGCCGACCGGCGGCCGCGCACTGCTCGAGCTACGCCGCGGCATCGGCGTGATGCTGCAGGGCAACGGCCTGCTCACCGACCTGACCGTCGCCGACAACGTCGCACTGCCGCTGCGCACGCATACCGACCTGCCCGACGCGATCATCCGTCGCCTCGTCGAGATGAAACTGCATGCGGTCGGCCTGCGCGCCGCTGCCGACGCGTATCCGCGCGAGCTCTCCGGTGGCATGGCGCGCCGCGTCGCGCTGGCGCGCGCGCTCGCGCTCGATCCGCCGCTGATGATCTACGACGAACCGCTGACCGGCCTCGACCCGATCGCGTCAGGCGTCGTCATGTCGCTGGTGCGCCGCCTCAACGACACGCTGGGCCTGACGTCGATCGTGGTCACGCACCACGTGCACGAGACGCTGCCGGTCGCCGACCGCGCGCTCGTCATCGCCAACGGCCGCATTGTGTTCGCCGGCACGCCTGCGGAACTCGAACAGTCCAACGATCCGTTCGTGCAGCAGTTCCTGCGCGGCGCGCCGGATGGCCCGATTGCCTTCGATGCCGCGCCGCGCGCGGCGGGAGCCGCCGCCTGATGCTCGCGACGACGATCCGCACGCTCGGCCAGGCCGGGATCTTCTCGTTCTCGGTGCTGCGCGCGAGCCGGCCGACCGCCGACTTCCTGCGCGAACTCGTGCGCGAGGTCTACAAGATCGGTGCGCGTTCGCTGCCGATCATTTTGGTCGGCGGCGCCTTCGTCGGCCTGTCGCTGACGCTGCTCGGCTACAAGGCGCTGACGACGTACGGCGCGGCGAACCAGGTCAGCGCGCTGCTCGGCCTCGGCATGTACCGCGAACTCGCGCCGGTGCTGACCGCACTGCTATTCATCGGCCGCGCCGGCAGTTCGATCGCCGCCGAACTCGGGCTGATGCGCGCCACCGACCAGATCACCGCGCTCGGCCTGATGGGCATCGACCCCGTCGGCAAGGCGGTCGCGCCACGCTTCTGGGCGGCGGTGCTGAGCGTGCCGCTGCTCACCGGTTTCTTCTGCGCGGCCGGCATTGTCGCCAGCTATTTCGAGGCGGTGCACGTGATCGGCCTCGAAGCCGGCCCGTTCTGGCAGGTGATGCGCGACGCGGTCGACTTCCACGGCGATTTCCTCGTCGCGCTGGAGAAGGCGACGGTGTTCGGTGCGCTCGCGGCGTGGGTCGCGGCGTTCGTCGGCTATCACGCCGAACCCACCATCGAAGGCACCTCGCTCGCGACCACGCGCGCCGTGGTCAATGCCTCGCTGCTGGTGCTCATGTTCAATTTCGTGCTGTCGGCGCTGCTGTTTCGATAAGCGGTCGCCTGCTCCCCTTGAATCCGGCGCCGTGCGCGCCACGTAACGTCGGAAGCCCAATCCATGCGCAGTCCACGAATCGAATTCGCCGTCGGCGCCTTCCTGCTGCTCGCGCTCGCCACGCTGCTCACGCTCGCGTTCGCGTCGACCAACGGCCGCTGGGGCGGCAATGGCGACACGTATCCGATCAAAGCGCGTTTCACTGCGATCGGCGCGTTGCGCCCGAATGCGCCAGTGAAGATCGGCGGGGTGAACGTGGGCCGGGTGGCCGACATTCAGCTGGACCCCACAAAATTCGATGCCGTCGTGACGCTCTCCATCGACGGGAAATACAAGGAGCTGCCGTCCGACACCGCCGCCGGCATCTTCACCAACGGCCTGCTCGGCGAAAGTTACGTGGGCCTGACGCCGGGCGGAGCGCCCGACGCACTCAAGCCCGGTGACGAGATCTACCTCACGCAACCTGCCGTCGACCTGATCCAGCTCGTCGGCAAGTACATGTTCAGTGGCGCGGGCAAGACCGACGCCGCCAGCGAGAGCGGCCCGGATGCCGCACCCAAGGAGTGACACCATGAAGCGCACTGCCCTGTTCGTCCTGATGTCCGCCGCGTTCGCCGTCGCGCCCATCGCCATGGCCACCGCCGCGCCGCCCGCCGCGACGCAGCAACTCGGCACGCCGTCGAAGCTCGTGCTCGACAACAGCACGCGCGTGCTCGCGACGCTCGAATCGCGCCGCGCCGAATTCACCAAGAACCGCACGGCGCTCAAGCAGTTCGTGTCGGGTGAGTTCAACCAGATGTTCGACCGCGACTACGCCGCCCGCCTCGTGCTCGGCGCGCACGGCCGCGGTGCGTCGAATGCCGACGTCTCGGCGTTCGCCGACGCGCTGAGCGAAAACCTGATGCAGCGCTACGGTTCGTCGCTGCTCGACTTCAACACGCGCCTCACCGTGCGCATCAAGTCGGAGACCAGCATCGCGAACGGCAAGGCCACGCGCGTCTCCACGCAGATGCTGCGCCAGGGCGGCGAGCCGGTGCCGGTCGACTACCTGATGCACCAGGTCAACGGCCAGTGGAAGGTGTTCGACGTGCTCGTCGAAGGCGTGAGCTTCGTGCAGACCTTCCGCAGCCAGTTCGACGGCCCGCTGTCGCGCGCGTCGATCGCACAGGTCGCCGCCGACCTCAAGGCCGGCAAGCTGCAGGCGCAGGCCAAGCGATGAGCGAGACGCGCGTCCGCCGCGACGGCGACGTGCTCAAGATCGACGGCCGCCTCGACCGGGCGGCCGTCGCTGCGACCTGGCGTGCGTTGCAGACGCAGCGTACCGGCGCCTCGCGGGTCGACGTCACCGGCGTCGAGTCCGTGGACAGCGCGGGTGTCGCGCTCCTTGCCGACCTCGCAGCCTCGGGCCTCGCGGTCCACGGCGAGCCCGCCGGCCTGGCCGACCTGCGCGCGGCTTATCGCCTCGATGGATCGCTCGGTTTCAGTGGCTGAACGCGGCCGGGGCCTCAGGCTCCGGGCCCGCCGTTAAAATGCCGGCATGACCCGCCCCGCATTCCGTAGCGGCCGCCGCATCGGCGCGCCGACCCGCTCCGTACTTGCCGTCGCCCTGATGGTCGCGACCGCGTCGGCGTGGGCGCAGGACGCGACATCGACGCAATCGGAAAATGCGACGTCGCAGTCGGCATCGCCAACGACTTCCAACGGCGAAGCTGCGGCGATGCAGACCGCGACGCCGCCGACGGACACGACGGCGAGCGAGCCGACGACCCAGGACGTCGCGCCGACGCAGCCGACATCCGACGTCAACGTGACGATGCAGTCGACACCGACGGATGCCGTTGCGACGGACGCGACTGTAACGACAGAAACACCGCCGCCTACCGGCGAGGCGGTGTCGACCGAAACGCCGCCACCGACGGACGCGAGCGCGACCGCGGACGCCGAAGCGCAGAGCGAGACGAACGCGACCGCCGCGGAAGGCGACTTCAACGACCTCTACGGCCCGACCGGCAGCACCGACGTCGCGCGCGGGCAGGCCGGCGTCGTGTGGGATCCGTGGGAGCCGTACAACCGCAAGATCCATCGCCTCAACAACGCGGTCGATCGCTACGTCGCGCATCCGCTCGCCAAGGCGTACGTCAAAGCGGTGCCACGCCCGGTGCGCAGCGGCGTCAGCAACTTTTTCAGCAATCTCGGCCAGCCGATCACCGCGGTGAATGCGCTGCTGCAGGGCAAGCCCAAGCTCGCCGCCCATGCGGCGGGCCGGTTCCTGCTGAACTCGACGCTCGGCATCGGCGGCCTCTTCGATCCGGCCACCGACGCGCATCTCGAAAACGGCAACGAGGATTTCGGCCAGTCGCTCGGCGTCTGGGGCTGGAAGCGCTCGCGATATGTCGAGCTGCCGCTGTTCGGGCCGCGCACGTTCCGCGACATCGTCGGCATGGTCGGCGACGCGCCTCTGTCTCCGATGCGTGGGCTCGAGGAAGACAAGATCCGCGTGCCGCTGCAGGGCCTGCAACTGGTCGACCTGCGCGCGCAGCTGATGTCGACCGACGCGCTGCGCGAAGGCGTGCAGGACGACTACACGCTGGTGCGCGACGCGTGGATGCAGCGCCGCATGTACCAGATCAACGGCGAGGCCGGCGACAACCTGCCGGATTACCTCAAGGACGCCCCGATCATTCCGGTCAACGCGATGCCGGTGCGACCGGGCAACTGATCGCGTTTCGCGCTAGTCAGCGCTCGTCCGTCGTCAGCCGCACGGCATCGGTCTCCGCCGCGAACGCGATCTCGTCGAGTTCGGGCAGCAATTCCTCCGACACCTTGCGCTTGCCGCGTGCGCCGAGTGCGACGAGGCGGCGTGCGCGCGGGATGACGGCCTGGCGTGAGTCGCTGAGGCGATTGCGGGCGTCGAGGTAGGCCTTGCTCGCGTCGTCGAGCTTGCTGCCGACGCGGTCGAACTCGGCGAGGAAACTCGTGAGCGCGTCGAGCAACAGGCCGCCGGCTTCGCCGATCTCGCGCGCCTGCTTCTGGATGCGGTCGCGCGTCCACAGGCGTTCGACCACGCGCAGCACCGCCATCAGCGTGTTCGGCGACGCGAACACCACGCCCTTCTCGAACGCCTCGGACTGCAGCGCGGAATCGAAACCGAGCGCCGCCGACAGCGCGCCCTCGATCGGCACGAACGCGATGGTCACTTCCAGCGCGTTCTCGCCGATAAGCTTGGGATAGTTGCGATCGGCGAGGTCGCGCACGTGCTGACGCAGGCCGACGGCATGACGACGCATCGCATCGGTCTGTGCCTCCGGCGTATCGGCGTTCATCGCCTCTTCCCAGGCGACGAGATTGACCTTGCTGTCGACGACCACGCAGCGATCGCCCGGCAGGCGCACGACGACGTCGGGACGCAGCACGCGGCCTTCGTCGTCGCTGCCCTGCTTCTGGCGCTCGTAATGCGCGCCTTCCTCAAGGCCCGAACCACGCAACACGTTCTCGAGCATCAGTTCGCCCCAGTCGCCGCGCACCTTGGCGTTGCCGCGCAGCGCCTTGGTGAGCGCGGCGGCCTGCGCGGCCATGTCCTGGTTGAGCGTGCGCAGTTCGTTGACCGCGCCGACCAGCGTCGCGCGTTCGCGCGCCTCCTCGCTGTAGACGGTGTCGACGCGCTGGCGGAACTGGTTGAGCTGCTCGGCGAACGGCTTGAGCAGCGTCTCGATGTCGGCCTTCGACTGCACGGTGGCGTGGCGCACGTTCTTCTCGAACTGTTCGCCGCGCTCGGCAAAGACCTTGCCGGCCATCTGCGCGAACGCGTCGGACAGCTTGGCCTGCGCCTGGTCGACGAACGTGCGCATCTCCTCGTGCTGGCGACGTGCGTGTTCGAGATGGGCGGTGGCCTGCGCATGTTCGCCACGCAACGTCGCCAGCTGCGCGTCGACCGCCTGCGCCTGCGCGCGCGCGACCTCGAGCTGCGCGTTGCGATCGTCGAGTTCGGCGATGGCGGCGGACCGCGCGACGCGTTCGTCCTCCAGCGCGGCGCGTAGGGACTCCAGCTGTTCGCGCAGCTGCACGAGTTCGGTTTCGACGCGCGCGTGCGCGGCGACTGCGGCACGCAACGCACCGAGCGCCTCGCCATCTTCGCGCGCACGCGCCTGCGCTTGTCCCAGTTCCACTGCGAGGCGGTCGCGCTCGGCCTGCAGTGCGGGCAGGCGCGGGTCCTGCAAGCCGCGCGACTGGAGCCGCCACAGGGCGACGGCCACGAACGCCAGCGCGAGCGCGGCGAGGGCGATGACGACGAAGGCGGAAGCGGTCATGGCGGGCTCGCACGGCGCGGATCGGCGCCACAGTAGATCGTTTCGGGTCTCACCCATCGAGACGGCGGTTCACGCGGGTCTGCGACAGGGTGGCGAGCGGCCGTGCCGACATCGCGTCACCGCGATTCTGACAGCATGGCGCGATGCTCTCGTTCGTCGTCCCCGCGCATGACGAGGCGCCGCGGCTGCCCGCGACGCTCGAGGCCCTGCATGCCGCGGCCGTCGCCTGCGGCGTGCCGTACGAGATCGTCGTGGTCGACGACGCATCGCGCGACGGGACCGCCGACGTCGCACGCGCCTGCGGTGCGCACGTGGTTCGGGTAGAGCACCGGCACATCGCCGCGACGCGCAACGCGGGCGCCCGTGCCGCGGGCGGTCCGGTGCTCGTCTTCGTCGACGCGGACACCCTCGTGCCGCCCGGCACCGTCGCGGCTGCACTCGCCGCGGTGGGCGATGGCGCCGTGGGTGGTGGCGGACGCGTGCGGTTCGAGGGCGGGCGGCCGCTGCGCCACCGCATCGCGCTGGCTGCCGGGCTGGCGCTGGTGCGCCTGACACGCATCGCGCCGGGCTGCTTCCTGTTCTGCACGCGCGAGGCCTTCGTCGCCACCGGCGGCTTCGACGAACGCTGGTATGCGGGCGAGGACGTGGCGATGAGCCGCGCGCTCGCGAAGGTCGGTCGCTTCGTCCTGCTGCGCGAGCCGGTGTGGACCTCGGCCCGCAAGCTCGAGACCTTCAGCCCGGGCGAACACCTCGTGCTGTTGGGCAGGCTCGCGCTGCGCGGCCGCCGCGTGCTGCGCTCACGCGAACACCTTCGGCTCTGGTACGAGAGGCGCGAAAAGGAGTGATCTGCGCCCACGCGGCGGCGATAGCCCGCCTGCGGATCGGGCAGGTCGTCACGAAACCGCGCCGCGCACCGGCGCCGACTGCATCCGGACGGGTCGTCGTGTCGTTGCAGGTCATCGACCCGGCGCCCGGCGCGTCGTGTCGTCCTGCCCATGGCGTAGCAAGCGGAGATGCGCGGTGTCCGACCTGATCCAGATCGTCTATGTCAGCCGTTCGACCTTTCCGGTCATGCCCGCCGAGCGCGGCATCGAACCCAGCGTGGCGCGCATCCTCGCCCAGTCGCGCATCAACAATCCGCGACGCGGGCTGGTGGGCGCGCTCTACTTCGGCGACGGCTGCTTCTTCCAGTGCCTGGAAGGCCGCGCGGCGGACGTCGACCGCCTGTATGCCGCTCTGCTCGACGACCCGCGGCACACCGACCTCAAGGTGCTGTCGCGCCGTCCGATCGAGCGCACGGGATTCGCCAGCTGGTCGATGAAATACGTTCCGTTGGACGCACCGATGCGAGCGCTTCTCGCCGAGCGCGGGCTGTCGACCTTCGATCCGTACCGCTTCGACGAGGCGACGGTCGCGCGCGTGCTGGCGCTGTTGCGTGACGGCGGCGACGTGATGCTGCCGCTGGAAGCCGCCGCGCCTAGGCAGGAGCGACTGGACGCCGACAACGGGCGCGCACTGCGCATGGCGCGACTGTCGATCGCCCTGGCCTCGCTCGCGTTGCTGGCGTCGGCCGCCGCGCTGGTTCTCGCGTGGTGAGCGCGCCGCTCAGTCGAGCACGCGACAGAACACCGCTTTGAGGTAGCGCGACTCCTGCACGCTTGCGAGCACCGGGTGGTCCGCGCCGGCGCCCGACACGCGCAGGATCTGCACGGTGCGGTTCGCGTAGAACGCTGCGCGACGCAGCATGTCGAGGAACTGCTCCTCGCTGACCAGGCCGGTGCACGAGAACGTCGCGAGCAGGCCGCCGGGCTTGGTCACGCCGAGCGCCAGCTTGTTCATGTCGAGGTACTTCTTGAGCGCCGGGATCACCTGGTCGCGATCGCGCGTCATCTTCGCGGGATCGAGCACGACGACGTCGTACGCGTCGCCGCGATTTCCGGCATCGCGCAGCCACGGGAAGATGTCGGCCTGCACGAACTTGATGCGCTGGTCGTTGAGCTTGGCGTTCGCCTTCGCGATCGAGAGCACGTCGTCGTCGATGTCGACGCCGGTGACTTCGCTCGCGCCACGCACCGCAGCGTAGACGCCGAAGCCGCCGGTGTTGCAGCAGAGGTCGAGCACCGTCTTGCCGTGCACGTGCTGGCTCAGCCACTGGCGGTTTTCGCGCTGGTCGGCGAAGAAGCCGGTCTTGTGCGCGCCGGACGGATCGGCGCGGAAGCGGATGCCGTGCTCGGTGATGATCGCCGGCGGCACCGCCGACTGCACGCGGAAGTCGAAGCTCTCCTGCTTCTGCACGTGCTCGTCGGCGAACGAGAAGAAGCGGCAGCCGGGGAACTGTTCGCTGAGCGCGGCGTAGATCCATTCGCGGTGGCGGAACATGCCGGCCGAGAAGAATTCGACGACGATCAGGTCCGCATAGCGATCGACGACCAGGCCCGAGAGCCCATCGCCCTCGCTGTGCACGACGCGCCAGGCGTCGCTCACGTCGTCGAGCTTGAGCACGTCGCGGCGCAGCGACACCGCCGCCGCGATCTTGCGTCGGAACCAGCCCTCGTCGACCGCGACGTCCGGATGCGTCTCGAGGATGCGCACCGCGATGCGCGAGTGGCCGTTGTAGAAGCCACGGCCGATCCACTCGCCGTCGACGCCGACCACATCGACGATGGCGCCCGGCTTGGGCCGCTGCGCCGGCTTGTCGACCAGGCGCTGGAAGATCCACGGGTGCGTGGACTTCCACGCGTTCTTGAGGCGGACGACGGGCAATTCGTTCATCCGCCTATTGTAGGTGTCACCGGGTTTTGATCCCGTTGGGTTATGCTTCGCGCCGAAGGGGAGTAGCTCCCACGCGCCTGGATCGTCAATACGAGCATCCGCTCCGGTCCAGCGGCAGCCTCATCAGGCTGTGAGCAAGACCTTCGCCCATCGTGGCGAAGGTGCGTCCGTCGATTCCCTCGCCATGGTCCGATCCGCGTTCCGGAGTTCGCCATGGAAACCATTGCTTCCCCCCTGATGTGGACCGCCTTCGGCGGCCTCGTCGTCGTCGCCCTGCTCGCCGACCTGATGCTCATGCGCCACGGCGGGCCGCATCGCGTCACCTTCAAGGAGGCGCTCGGCTGGAGCGTCGGCTGGGTGGCGGTCGCGCTCGCCTTCGGCGGCTGGCTGTGGTGGATCGCCGCACAGCGCTACGGCGACGCCGAAGGCCAGCGCATCGCGCTCGAATACCTCACCGGCTATCTCATCGAGAAGTCGCTGGCGGTCGACAACATCTTCGTGTTCCTGATGCTGTTCACCTACTTCGCCGTGCCCGAGCCGCAGCGGCAGAAGGTGCTGGTGCTGGGCGTGCTCGGCGCGATCGTGCTGCGCGGCGTGATGATCTTCGCCGGCGCGGTGCTGCTCGCGAAGTTCCACTGGATTCTCTACGTGTTCGGCGCGTTCCTGCTGCTCACGGGCTTCAAGATGTGGGCGGCCGCGGGCAAGCAGCCCGACCTCGAGGCGAATCCGGTGCTGCGCTGGATGCGCCGCCACCTTGCGCTCACCGACGGCTACCGCGGCGATGCATTCGTCGTGCGCGAAGGCGGCATCCGCCGTTACACGCCGCTGTTCGTGGTGATGGCGCTGATCGCGGTGACCGATGTGATCTTCGCGGTCGACTCGATCCCGGCGATCTTCGCGATCACCAAGGATCCGTTCGTGGTGCTGACGTCGAACGTGTTCGCCGTGCTCGGCCTGCGCGCGATGTTCTTCCTGCTTGCGGGTCTCGCCGATCGCTTCCACCTGCTGCCGTATGGCCTCGCGGTCGTGCTGGTCTTCATCGGCGCGAAGATGCTGGCGATCGACGTCATCCACCTGCCGGTGATGGTGTCGCTCGGCGTGGTCGTCGCGATTATCGGTGCGACGGTTGCGCTGTCGTTGCTGCGCCCACAGCGTTCCACGCCTGCCGCCTGACGGAGCGCGCCGCCGGCCTTGCAAACCCCGGCCGGCGGCGCCACGTCGCCTGAATGCACCTGCACACGCCTGCACCGCCCGTCGACCCCGCGCAGCAACGCCAGCTCGACCGGCGCCGCTGGCGACGGGCCTTCAACCTATCGCTGGCGGCCGTGCTGGCGCTTCTCGCGGTCTATTCCGCGCAGTCGACGTTCGACGTCGGCGCGTGGACCGTGCGGCCGCACGTCGTCGACGGCCTGCGCGGCGTGCTGACCGCGCCGCTGCTGCACGGGTCGGTCGACCACATCGCGAGCAACGCGATCGCCTTGCTGCTGCTCGGCACGCTGACGATCGCGCAGTACCCGCGTGCGCTGATGCGCACGGTGCCGCTGGCATGGATCGGCTCCGGGCTGGGCGCGTGGTGGCTGGGCGAGACCGGCTCGTTCCATCTGGGCGCGAGCGGCGTGATCAACGGCCTGCTCTTCATGGTGCTGACGCTCGGACTCGTGCGCCGCGATCGTCCGGCCGTCGCGGCGGCGATGCTCGGCCTCACGCTGTTTGGCGGCGCATTGATGTCGGTGCTGCCGCACGAGCCGGGCATCTCGTGGCAGTCGCATCTCGGCGGCGCCGTGGGTGGCGTGATCGGCGGACTGTGGGCACGACATGCCGACCCGATGCCGCCGCGCGTGCGCTACAGCTGGGAAGACGAGGAAGACGCCACGATCGACGACGCTGTCGATGCGCCTGTCGACACGACGCATCGCGACGCCTCGCGCGTCACCTGGGGCTGATCAGCGCGACGCCAGATCGAGCGCGAGCCCCGCGAAGACCGCGAGGCCGACCCAGTGGTTGTGCAGGAATGCGCGGAAGCAGGCGTCGCGCTCGCGATGCCGCGCGATGCGGAATTCCCACACCACCAGCGCGATCGCGACGGCGAGCCCGATGACGTAGGCGGGCCCGAGCGCACCCATCACGCCGACCGCCGCGAGCAGCACGAAGAACAGCGCATACAGGATGGACTGCGCGAGCAGGTCGTGCCGACCGAACAGGATCGCCGTCGACTTGCTGCCCATGCGCAGGTCGTCCTCGCGATCCACCATCGCGTACCAGGTGTCGTAGGCGGTCGACCACACGATGTTCGCCGCGTACAGCACCCACGCGACCGTCGGCACATGGCCGCGAATCGCCGCGAACGCCATCGGAATGCCCCAGCCGAACGCCATCCCGAGATACACCTGCGGGAAATACGTGTAGCGCTTCAGATACGGATAGCTCGCGGCGAGCACGACGCCGACGATGCTCATCGCGATCGTCAGCCCGTTCATGGTGAGCACGAGCGCGAACGCGACGAGCATCAGCACCGCGAACACCGCGAGTGCTTCGCGACCGCGCACTTCGCCGGTCGCGAGGGGACGGTTCTTCGTGCGCTCGACATGCGGATCGAGCCAGCGATCGGCGTAGTCGTTGATCACGCAGCCGGCCGAACGCGTGAGCCAGACGCCGAGCGAGAACACCACGAGCGTCCACAGCGGCGGCAAACCACGCGCCGCGAGCCACAGGCCCCACCACGTCGGCCACAGCAGCAGCAGCCAGCCGATCGGGCGATCGCCACGCACCAGCGCCCAGTACAGCGACAGCTTCCGGCGCCAGCCGGTGGGCTCGGATCGGGCAGGAGACGACACGCTCATCGGATCATCGCGACGCCGCGCTCGCGGCAGGACAGGGTAAGCGTCGAGGCGCGTATGTCGCATTCACGGCGGGCGGCCCCGGCCCGGGCGATTGCAGCTAGAATGCCCGTCCCGCGCGGCCCGGCCGCGTGCGGTCACGCAGTGCGCCTGTAGCTCAGCCGGATAGAGTAGCGGCTTCCGAAGCCGTTGGTCGGGGGTTCGAATCCCTCCAGGCGCGCCATTCCCACGTGCGCATTCGCCGCTTTCGATTCGTCGAACGCATGTGCATGTCCCACGCACCTCGCCTGCCGCTTCGATCCAGCCCGGATGCAGCCGCGCCGGGCGACACTGTCCGGATGACCGACACCGCACTCACCGAAGCCGACATCGCCCGGCTCGTCGACCGCTTCTACGAGCGCGTGCAGGCGCATCCGACGCTCGGCGCCGTGTTCAATCCCGCGATCCACGACTGGCCCGCGCACAAGGCGACGCTGGTCGACTTCTGGTCGTCGATCGAACTCACGACCTCGCGCTATCGCGGGCGGCCGATGGCGATGCACCGACCGCATCCGATCCAGGCGTCGCACTTCGCCGACTGGTTGGCGCTGTGGGAGACCACCGCGCGCGAGGAACTCACGCCGGCGCAGGCGGATCGATTCGTCGAGCATGCGCAGCGCATCGCGCGATCGCTGATGTACGGGCTCGGCATGGACGCGAACCGGCGCCCGCTGGGCCTGCCCCTCCTCGGCTGAACGCGTTGGCCGCGACGCGTGTCGCATCGCTTGCGTGATCAAGGTTCGCCGCCACGCGCCGATAACGCCTGATCGAGAACCGTCGCCGCACCGGAGGCGGGTGTAGGCTGGACGCGGGCTGCGGCCCGAGCGACGCCGGAGGGGACGGCATGCGGATTCGTGCGGGACTGGGCGCGTTGCTGGCGATGATCGCCGGCGGCCAGGCGATGGCAGCGCAACTGACGGTGGACGTCGCGGATCGGCAGGGCAAGCCCGTTGCCGATGCGGTGGTCACGCTGCTGCGTCGCGACGGCGCCGGCCCGAAGCCGGGCGCGTCGACGACGCATTCGATCGACCAGAAGCAGCTGATGTTCCGGCCCTACGTCGAGGTCGCGCGGCCGGGCGATTCGGTCGTGTTCCGCAACAGCGACACGACGCGCCACCACGTCTATTCGTTCTCGCCGGTGAAGCAGTTCGAATACGTGATCGCGCCGAACGCGAGCGCGCCCGCGGTGAAGCTGCCGCGCACGGGCGTGGTCGCCATCGGCTGCAACATCCACGACGGCATGATCGCCTACCTCTACGTCACCGATGCGCCGTGGACCGCGCGCACCGATGCGACCGGCCACGTGGTGTTCGACGGCCTGCCCGCGGGCGCCTACGACGTGCGCGTCTGGCATCCGCGCCTGCCGCCCGCGAAACCCGATCTCGTGCAGGCCAACGTCGCGCTCGCTGCCGACGATCGCCGCCGCGCGCCGTTCACGGTGACGCTGCTCCCCGACCTGCGCTTCCAGTTCGACCGCGAGCGCACGCGGTACTGAGCCGATGACTTTCCGCACGCGCCTCGCGCTGTTCCTCGTCGCGATCCTGATCGCGGTGCAGGCGCTGACCGCCGGGCTGGTCTACGGCGTCACGCGCCGCGCGCTGATCGACGAAGGCCGTCGCCAGCTCGACATCGCGTCCGGTGCGTTCGCCCGCCAGCTCGACGACCTGTCGGCGCGCGTCGCGTCGAGCGTGCAGGTGCTTTCGCTCGACTTCGCGTTGCGTTCGGCGATCGCGCAGCGCGATCGCGACACCGTGCTGTCCGCGCTGCGCAATCACGGGCGCCGCGTCGGTGCGACGCAGATGCTGCTGGTCGGCCTCGACGGCCGCGTCGAAGCCGACACCGCGGGACGCTTTGCCCAAGGCACGCCATTTCCGTACGCCGACCTCGTCGCGCGCGCGCCGCAGCAGCCGGCATCCGCGGTGGTCGCAGCGAACGGACATGCGAGCTGGATGGTGGTGGTGCCGGTGTTCGCGCCGGATCTCGTGGGCTTCATCGCCGCGGCGATCCCGGTCGACGACGCGTTGCTCGCGAAACTGCAGGCGCAGTCGGCGCTGCCCAAGGAAGTCGAACTCGCCGCGCGCGACGGTGGACGCTGGCGCACGATCGCGCACGGCAGCGGCGAAGGTGCGCTGACGCCCGCTCTCGCGGCGCACGGCGACACGCTGCCGACGTCGCCCGAGCTCGCCACGCTCGACGGCCGCGAATACGTGGTGCAGGCGGTCGCACTCGATCATTCGCGCGACAGTCCCGCGGTCGCAGCCGTGCTCGGTTATTCGGTCGACGCCGCCTTGCAGCCGTATCGCGCGGTCGCGATCGCATGGGCCGGCCTGCTCGGTTTCGGTCTTGCGGTCGGCCTTGCCGGCGCCTGGCTGATCGCACGCGGTGTATCGCGTCCGGTCGAACGCCTCGCCGCGTCCGCACGCCGCATCGAGTCGGGCGACTACGCGCCGGTCGATGCGCCGGCGCGCGACGACGAGATCGGCGCGCTCGCCGCGGCGTTCGATTCGATGACGCAGGCGATCCGCGAACGCGAGGCGCACATCGTCCATCAGGCGACGCACGATCCCGTCACCGGCCTCGCCAATCGCAGCGCGGCGGAAGCGTCGATCCAGCGCGCACTCGACGATGCCGGCGGCGAGGCCGCGCTGCTGATGATCGGTCTCGAGCGCGCACCGGCGATCGTGAAGACGCTCGGGCATGGCGTCGGCGACCGCCTGATGCACGACGTCGGCCAGCGCCTGCGCGCGCCCGCGGGCGCCGCGCTCATCGCGCGCGTCACCGACAGTCAGTTCGCGGTGTTCCTGCCGAACGCTTCGCACCGGGACGTCCACCATCTCGCGCTGCGCCTGATCGACGTGCTGTCGGATCCGTATCGCGAAGCGGAACTGCGGCTCGATCTCGCACCCGCGGTCGGTATCGCGCTGTCGCCGTTGCACGGTCGCGATGCGGCGACGCTGTTGCGTCGTGCGGATGTCGCGCTGATCGCGGCGCTCGGCGCGGACGAACCGGTCGCCGTGTACGACGCCGCGACGGATCCACATCGCCCGGAACGCCTGTCGCTGATGGGCGATCTGCAACGCGCGCTGGGCGGCGATTCGCTGGCACTGCATTACCAGCCGAAGCTGCATCTCGCGAGCGGCCGCATCGACGGTGCGGAAGGGCTGGTGCGCTGGTCGCATCCCGACCGCGGCCCGCTCGCGCCGGACCTGTTCATCGGGCTCGCGGAAGAGACCGGCAACATCCGTCGCCTCACGCGCTGGGTGCTCGACGCCGGCATCGCGCAGGCCAGTCGCTGGCAGGCCGCGGGCCATGCCGTGCGCGTGGCGATCAACGTCTCGGCGCGCGATCTCGAGGACACCGAACTGCCGCGCCGCATCGCCGCGTTGCTCGCGACGCATCAGGTCCCGGCCGAACGCATCGTGCTGGAAATCACCGAAAGCGCGCTGATGCGCGATCCCGACGCCGCGTTGCCCGTTCTGCATCGCCTCGCCGACGCCGGCATCGCGTTGTCGATCGATGACTTCGGCGTCGGCCAGTCGTCGTTCGCCTACCTGCGCCGCCTGCCGGTGCGCGAGCTGAAGATCGACCGCGCGTTCGTCGCGCCGCTCGCGCAGTCGCGCGAGGACCGCATGATCGTAAAGTCGATCGTCGAGCTCGCGCATGCGCTCGGCTATCACGTCACCGCGGAAGGCGTGGAAGATCCGACGGCACTCGACTATCTCGCCGGCATCGGCTGCGACCACGCGCAGGGCTTTCTGATCGCGCGGCCGATGAACGCGGCGGCGTTCGATGCGTTCGTCGCGACGCGTGCGGTGGGGGCGTCGGCATGAGGTTCGGAAGACACATCGTTCGCCGGCGCCGGCTGTCGCTCGCCGCGCTGGTGTTCGCGAGCGCCTTCGGCCCCGCAGCGCTCGCACAGTCGTTCCACGTGCAGGGCGCGATCGATGCGCGCGTCGGCGCCACGACGTCCGACAGCGCCAGTGGCTTCGATGGCGGCTTCGGGAAGGCGCGCCTCGGTGCAGACGACGGCCACTTCGACGTGCATGGTGCGTTGCTCGCCGACTGGCAACTTGCGCCGACGCTGCTGGCCTCCGCGGAAGTGCGCTACACGCCGGAATCGCGCAAGCCGTTCGACGTGCTCGACGCCTGGCTGCGGTGGCGGCCGGTGTCTACGAGCGCATGGCGCGGTTCGGTCAAGGCCGGCATGTTCTTCCCGCCGATCTCGCTGGAGAACGACGCGATCGGCTGGACCAGCCCGTACACGATCACGCCGTCCGCGGTGAACACCTGGGTGGGCGAAGAACTGCGCACGCTCGGCGTCGAAGGGCAGGTCGAACATCGCGGCGCGCGCGGCACGTTGAGCGCGAGTCTCGCGGTGTTCCAGAAGAACGATCCCGCAGGCGAACTGCTCGCCACGCGCGGCTGGGCGATGCACGACATCGTCTCCGGCCTCGACGGCAGCCTGCGCGAGCCCGACGCGGTCGCGGCCGTGTTCGGCACCGCGCCGCCGATCCGCTTCCGTCCGTACCTGGAGCTCGACCATCGCCTGGGCGCGTATGCGGCGGTGGACTGGCAGTCACCGGCGCAGAGTCGCGTCACTGCGATCGTCTACGACAACCGCGCCGATCCCGCGCGCGAAGTCGACTACGCCGGTCGCGAGCTGTACGGCTGGCGCACGAGGTTCTGGAACGTCGGCGCGCAGCATCGCGTAGGCGACACCGTCGTCATCGCGCAGGTCATGCGCGGCAGCACGATCATCGAGCCGTTGCCGGGCTTCCAGTTGGACACGCACTTCGCCGCCGGCTACGTGCTGGCGGCGCGCGACGTTGGGCGATGGCGGCCCGCGGCGCGCTTCGACCTGTTCCAGGCGAAGCAGACGCCCGGCGGCGGCCCGCAGGCGCGTGACGAACACGGCCATGCGGTGACGCTCGCGCTCAACTGGCGCCCCGACGATCGCTGGCGCGTGACCGGCGAAGTGCTGCACATCGACAGCACGCGCAACCAGCGTCGCTTCGACGGCCTCGACCCGCACCAGCGCGAACTGCTGGTGCAGGCGAACGTGCGCTGGCTGTTCTGAGCGAACGACTCAGCGCGCGTCCAGTCGTTCGACGATCGCGCGGATCATCGCCAGCTGCTCCTCCTGACGCCGCAGCAGATCGGCCAGTTGCGCGTCGCGCATCGCGTCGAGCTTCTCGTGCAGCGCCATGATCTCCATCTCCGACTTGAGGTTGACCTCGTAGTCGTGCGCGGCGTCGAGCCGGTCCTTCGACGCCTGCCGGTTCTGGCTCATCATGATGATCGGCGCCTGCACGGCGGCGAGCATGGACAGCATCAGGTTGAGGAAGATGAAGGGGTAGGGATCGAAGGGGTGCGCGAGCATGCGCGTGTTGAGCGCGGCCCAGGCGACGAGCACCAACGCGAAGATGATGATGAAGGTCCACGAGCCGCCGAACTTCGCGACGCGATCGGCGAGCCGGTCGCCCAGCGTCAGCCGGCCGTCGAAGGCGAGGTTCGTGTCCGCGCTGAGCAGGCGCCGCTCCGTCGCCAGGTCGATCACGCGTCGCTCGCTTTCGCGCAACTCCGCATAGGCGCGGCCGAACCAACGGTGCGCGGTGAGGTCGGTGTGGGCGGTCGACATGACGCGGCTCCGGCGGGCGATAGGCCGACTGTAGCCGGCGCGCGCATGCAATGCGCCGTCGCAGGATCGTCGCCGCTGCGCACGCCGGTGCTGGCTAGACTGCGGCGTCTCCCCTGCGAAGCGTTTCGATGACGACGGTCGACCTCATCCACGCCTATTACGACGCGTTCAACCGCGGCGATCGCGAGGCCATGCTCGCCATGCTCACCGACGATGTCGTGCACCACCTCAACCAGGGCGCGCGCGAAGTGGGCCGCGACGCGTTCCGCGCCTTCATGCAGCGCATGGACCGCAGCTACAGCGAGCGGTTGACCGACATCGTTGTGCTCGCGAACGCCGACGGCACGCGCGCGGGCGCCGAGTACGTCGTGCACGGCACCTACAAGGCGGACGACGAAGGCCTGCCGAAGGCGACGGGCCAGACCTACGTGCTGCCGGGCGGCGCGTTCTTCGACATCCGCGACGGCCGCATCGCACGCGTCACCAACTACTACAACCTGGAAGACTGGATCGCGCAGGTGGGCGGCTGATGACGTTCGTCGGCGACGTGCGCGTCGAGGCCGTGCGCGGGCCGGATATCGGCGCCCGCCTGGCCGACGTCGCACGCCTGCGCATCGCCGTCTTCCGCGACTGGCCGTATCTCTACGACGGCGACGAAGACTACGAGGCGCAGTACCTGTCAACGTACGTGCGCAGCACCGACAGCGTGTTCGTGCTGGCGGTCGATGGCGACCGCGTCGTCGGTGCGTCGACGGGGCTGCCTCTCGCCGACGAGGAACCCGCATTCCTCGCGCCGTTCGCAGAGCGCGGGATCGATGCGTCGCAGGTCTTCTACTGCGGCGAGTCGGTGCTGCTGCCGGCGTATCGCGGCCGTGGGCTCGGCCATGCGTTCTTCGACCGGCGCGAAGCGCATGCGCGCGCGCTGGGTCGCTTCGACTGGACCGCATTCGCGGCGGTCGATCGCGACGCGGCGGACCCACGTCGTCCCCGCGACCATCGCGGCAACGAGGGGTTCTGGACGAAGCGCGGTTATGTTCGCCAGCCGGAGATGACGATGCGGCTGTCGTGGAAAGAAGTCGGCGACCACCACGAAAGCGAAAAGCCGCTGACGTTCTGGCTGCGCCCGCTGGAGGCCGCATGAAAGTCGCCGTCGCCAAGTATCCGATCGGCACGCCGGCCGACTTCGAGGTGTTCGTGGCACGACAGCGCGCGGTACTCGAGGAGGCAGCACGCGGCGGTGCACGCATCGCCGTGCTGCCCGAATACCTCGCACTCGAGCTCGCGGCGACGTTCGAACCGTCAATCGCCGGCGACCTGCATGCATCGCTCGCCGCGATCCAGGCTTATCGCGATGCGTGGCTCGATCTTTACGCCGCGCTGTCGCGCGAGCTCGACCTCGTCATCCAGCCCGGCACGTTTCTCACGGACATCGGCAACGGGCGTTATCGAAACCGTGCGTGGTGGTTCGCGCCGGACGGTCGCCGCGGGTTCCAGGACAAGTTGCAGCTCACCGCGTTCGAAAAGCAGACCGGTGTGATCGACGGTGGCGACGCGCTGCGCGTGATCGACGTCGACGGCGTCCGGGCCGGTATCGCGGTCTGCTACGACAGCGAGTTCCCGTTGCCTGTGCGTGCGCAGGCCGAAGCCGGCGCCCGCTTGCTGCTGGTGCCGAGCTGCACCGACACCGATGCCGGCGCACGTCGCGTCGAAGTCGGTTGCCTTGCGCGTGCGCTGGAAAACCGCATGTTCGTCGCGCAGTCGGTGACGGCCGGCGAGGCGCCATGGAGCCCGGCGCTCGACGTCAACACGGGCGAAGCGACGCTCTACGCACCGATGGATCGCGGCCTGCCGGCCGACGGCATCGTGGCGCGCACGCGCGGCGATGCGCTGTGGGCGATCGCGGATCTCGATGTCGATGCGCTGGACGCGAGCCGACGGGACGCGCAGGTCGCGAACGATCGCGACTGGCCCGCGCAATCGAAACCCTCACTCACGCACGCACGCCTCGACGACGGACGCTGAGGACACATCGCTCAGCGCAGCTCGGTCGACACGTCGAAGCGTTCGATGCGGCCGCCGAGCCAGCGCACCATCAGCATCGCTTCGCCACCGAGCACCGCCGCACCGGCAATCGCGGCCACGGCGATCGCGGGCGGCCAGCCAGCGACCAGCTTGACGCCCCACAGCAACGCACCGCCGACGATGGTCGCCGGCACCAGCGAAATCGCGAGCGTGATCAGGTAGACGCCGCCGAAGATCATGCGCTGGCCCATCACCTCGACGCCGCCGCCGCGGCCGCCGGGGTTCCATCCCGGGAAGACGAGCAGGCCCGCGAACGGCACGCATAGCATCACCGCGCATACCGCCGGTGCGAGCACGATCGCGGCGATCGCGAATGCGGCGACGAGACCGGGCGTCAACCACGCGACGTTCGAGAACGCGCGTTCGGCGGTGAGCAGCATCAGCCACTGCACCGGCACCAGCATCGCGATCGGCGCGAGCAGCTGGCCGAGCGCGATCTGCCAGCCGCGCAGCGGCGTCGCGCGCAGCACGTCGAGCTGGTCGAGCGTGGTGCGCAGGCTGCCCTGCACGAACATCGGGCCGACCATCGCGCTCCACCCGGCGATCGCGAGGCTGACGATGCCGATGACCTTCAGGAACGCCGCGCCGACCGGATTCGCACTCAACGCCTGCGTCGCGATGAGCACAACCACGACGGCGATGAGCAGCGAGCGCGCACGCCACAACGGGCCCGCGGCAATCAGGCCTTTCCACAGGAACGCGACCGGCGCGAAGCCGCGCGGCGCGAGCTTGAACGGCGCCTTGCGCGCACGCTTGGGCGGCGCACGCAGCGCATTGCGACCGTCGCGCTTGGCTGCGGCCGATTCGGCGCGGCGCGTCGCGAGCGCCATGCTCGCCTCTTCGAACGACACCTGCGAACGCACGACCCACGCGTAATGCAGCGCGAACAGCAGCAGCGCCCACGGCATCGCGCGCATGAACGCGGCGGTGGACGTCGCGACCATCGGCGCGGTCAGCGCACGGAACGGCATCAGCACCGAGTGCGCGGGGCCGGCGTCGAGCACCGAGGCGACGTACGCCGTCACTTGGCGCGGCCCCTCGAGGTTGCCCGGCAGCGGTGCGTGGTCGCGCGCCCAGACGACGCAGACGGCGACGAGCGCGACCAGCAGCGCGACACCCGCGATGCGACGCCAGATCGGCCGCACGCCGAGATCGAGCAGACGTTCGCGCGTGAACGACGCGCCGAGGAAGTGCAGGCGTGTCGTCGCGACGATGACCCACAGCGCGGTCGCGTACTGGAACGGGTTGATGCCCATCGCCCGCCCGCGCTGCAGCAGCAGCGACAGGAGGAACACCGACACGAACAGCATCAGCTGCGAGCGGATCACGCTGAAGTGGATCAGGCCGGTGCGCGAGATCGGCGCGGGAAACAGGAACGCGGCTTCGGCTTCGTTGAAACGCAGCACCGCGCGATCGCTCGGGAAGATCCACGCCGACAACATGAACAGCAGCGTGCCCAGCGCTGCGAGCGAAGCGATGACGGTGCCCATGCCGTCCGGCATCGCCATGAAACGCACGTGGTTGCTGTTCGGCCCGATCATGTGGCGGAACACGACGCCGTAGAAATACGCGACGCCCGCGATCGCACCGATCAGGTACTTCGGCTGCTTCAGCCGGCGAACACGCTGGCGCACGCGGTTGGCGAGCGACACCGTCTGCATGTAGGCCAACGCACGGACGACGCCGTTCATGCGCGCGTCGCGCCGGGTGCGTCTTCGGTGGCGAGGAAGAACACGTCTTCGAGCGTGGCGCCGTCGCCGGCGAACTTCGCGCGAATGTCGGCGACTGGCCCATTCGCCATCGCACGCCCGTCCTTCAGGATGAGCAGGTGCGTGCAGACTTCCTCGACGAGGCCGAGCAGGTGCGAGCTCAGGATGATCGACGCGCCGCTCGCGGCGAGGCTGCGCATCATGTCCTTCATGCGCCGCATGCCGCGCGGGTCGAGGCCGGTGAGCGGTTCGTCGAAGATCACCGCCTTCGGCCCGTGCAGCAGGCCGCAGGCGATCGCGAGCTTCTGCTTCATGCCGCGCGAGAGTTCGGTCGGCAGCAGGTCCTGCTTGTCGGCCATCTCGAGGTCGGCCAGCAGTTGGTCGCCGCGCGCCTTGTAGTCGGCCACGCCGTACAACCGCGCGACGAAGGTGAGGTGCTGCGCGACGGTGAGGTAGTCGAACAGCCGCGGTTCGTCGGGAATGAACGCCATCGTGCGCTTGGCGCCAACCGGATCCTTCGCGAGATCGACGCCGCCGAGGCGGATCGTGCCCAGCGACGCGGGGATGATGCCGGCGACGCAGCGCAGCGTCGTCGTCTTGCCGGCGCCGTTGGGGCCGACCAGCCCCATCACCTCGCCGGGGCGCACCGCGAACGACAACTGGTCCACGGCGGTGAACTCGCCGTAGCGCTTGGTCAGGCCTTCGACCTCGATCATGTCCGCTCCCCTGTAGTCACGCGATTGTGGAGCGGACGCGCCCGCGTGCAACCGCCGGTCGTAATGCCGCACCGGCCCGTTCCATCCATCGACCTCGCCGGCACGGCGCATCGCGCCTATAACGACGACGTCCGCACCGGAGCCGCGCCCATGATCCAGCTCGTCATTCCCGCCCGCCGTCGCGATCTCGGCGGCTTCGAGGTCGGCCGCGTGCTGCCCGCGCCGCTGCATCGCATGGTCGGGCCCTTCATCTTCTTCGACCACATGGGGCCGGCCGACTTCCCGCCGGGCATCCCGCGCACCGTCGACGTACGCCCGCATCCCCACATCGGGCTGTCGACGGTCACCTACCTGCTCGACGGCGAGATCATGCATCGCGACAGCGTCGGCTCCGAGCAGGCGATCCGCCCGGGCGAGGTGAACTGGATGACGGCGGGGCGCGGCATCACCCATTCGGAACGCTTCGAGAAGGCGCGCGCGCAGGGCGACCGGCTGGACGGGCTGCAGGCGTGGGTCGCGCTGCCGGACCATCTCGAAGAAACCGACCCCGGCTTCGTGCACGTCGACGCCGCGCAGCTGCCGGCGTTCGACGAGGCCGGCGTGCGCGGGCGGCTGATCGCGGGTACGGCGCTGGGGCTGGTCGCGCCGGTGCCCGGGGCGTCGCCGCTGTTCTACCTGCACCTCGACCTCGAGGACGGCGCGCGCTTCGTGCTGCCGCCCGATCATCCGGAACGCGCGTTCTATGTCGCCCGGGGCGAGGCGGAGATCGACGGCCAGCGCTTCGGCGTCGGCCAGATGGCGGTGCTGACGCCGGGCCGAACCGCCGAAGTCGTCGCACGCGGGCCGGCCACGGTGATGGCGCTCGGCGGCGAGGCGGTCGGGCCGCGATTCATCGAATGGAACTTCGTGTCCTCGCGCAAGGAACGCATCGAGGAGGCCAAGGCCGACTGGCGCGCCGGGCGCATGAAGCTGCCGGACCTCGACGACGGCGAGTTCATCCCGCTGCCGCCGGACCCGCCGCCGCCGGCGAATCCGATGTCCTGAGGCACCGTGCAGGTCCGTCGCCACGGGGCCGGTGATAAACTGCCGCGCCTGGTGGCGGCGCCCCGCGACGTCCACCGCTCCGACCCAATTTCGGCCCCGCGCGCCCGCAAGCGCGCACAAGGTGGATCGTGCGCAATTACGACCTGGTGTTCCTCAAGAAGTTTTCGATGGTGATCGGCTTCCTCGTGCTGATCATGCTGAGCCTCATCCTCGCGGCGCTCTACATCAACGGCTCGCTGCCGCACGACCGCGATCCGTCGGTGGTGCGCATCACCGGCGAGCGCATCGCGCCGACCGGCGCGGTCTACGCGGGCCAGACCGGCGCCGCGCAGCAGGCCGCCGCGTCCGCCGCCGCTGCAGCCGCTGCCGCCTCGCAGGTCGCTTACGGCGGCACGAAGGACGGCTCGGTCATCTTCGGCAACCTGTGCTCGGGCTGCCACGGCTCGGGCGCCGGCGGCGCGCCGACGCTGGACCACTCGCACTGGGATGCGCGCCTCGCCAAGGGCAAGGACACGCTGCACAAGCACGCGATCGAGGGCTTCCAGGGCGCGGCGGGCGTGATGCCGGCCAAGGGCGGCAACCCGGCGCTGACGGACGAGCAGGTCATCGCCACCGTCGACTGGATGCTGGCCAACCTCAAGTAAGGCCCCGCGCCTTCCGCCACGACGCCGCCTCCGGGCGGCGTCGTCGTTTCCACGCCCCGCCGCGTACGCTGCCGCGCATGTCGAATCCCGCAGTCCCCCAGCTGCCGCCCGGTGGCACCCAGGCCCTCACGCTCGACGGCCCGGCCGGCCCGATCGAAGCCGTCGTCGATGCGCCGGATGCGGACGTCGCCCCGCGCGACGTCGTCGCGATCGTCTGCCACCCGCTGTCGACCGAAGGCGGCAGCCTGACCAACAAGGTCGTGACCATGGCCGCGCGCGCCCTGCGCGAGCTCGGCGCGACGACGGTGCGCTTCAACTTCCGCTGCGTCGGCAAGAGCGCAGGCACGTTCGACAACGGCGTCGGCGAGTCCGACGACCTGCGCGCAGTGGTCGACTGGGTGCGTCGGGAACGCCCGGGTGCGGCGCTGTGGCTCGGCGGTTTCAGCTTCGGCGCGTTCGTGTCGCTGCGCATGGCCGACGAGTTGCAGCCCGAGCTGCTGTTCTCGATCGCCCCGCCGGCCGGCCGCGCGTGGGACTTCGAGAACATGGGCCTCTACACCGGCCCATGGTTCGTCATCCAGGGCGACGCCGACGAGATCGTCGAACCGCAGCGCGTCTACGACTGGCTCGATCGACTGTCCGAGCTGCGCGCACCGCCGAAGGTGTTCCGCATCGCGGGCGCCAGCCACTTCTTCCACGGCAAGCTGATGGACCTGCGGCAGGCGATGAAGGACGGCGTGCACGCGGTGCTGCCCGAAGCGACGTCGACCGGCGCATCGACCGCGCCCGACGCCGGCCCGGCCGCATGAGCGAGGTCCGCACGCCGTCCCGGCTCTACGACGAAGGCGTTTCGCGCGGCGACTGGCAGGCCGATCCGGCGCAGCGCCCCGCGCTCGCCGAACTCGACCGCCTGCAGGCCGCGCTGCTCGATCCGCCCAAGCTCGGCCTGTTCGATCGCCTGTCGGGCAAGCGCCCGCCGACACCGCAGGGCCTCTACCTCTGGGGCGGCGTCGGTCGCGGCAAGACCTTCCTGATCGACCTCTTCTACGAATCGCTGCCGTTCGCGGAAAAGCAGCGCACGCACTTCCACCGCTTCATGCGCGAGGTCCACGAGGCGTTGCGTCGCCATGCCGGCGCGAGCGATCCGCTGGCGATCATCGCGAAGGAATGGCGCGAGAACCTGCGCGTGCTCGTGCTCGACGAGTTCTTCGTCAACGACATCGGCGACGCGATGCTGCTCGGCCGCCTGCTCGAGCGCCTGTTCGCGGAAGGTGTCGCGCTGGTGACGAGCTCCAACACCGAGCCGAAGAACCTCTACAAGGACGGCCTGCAGCGCGACCGCTTCCTCCCTGCGATCAAGCTGCTGGAAGCGAACACCAAGGTGCTCTACCTCGACAGCACCACCGACTACCGCCTGCGCGCGCTGACCAAATCACCGGTGTACCACGCACCGCTCGACGCGGAATCCGACGCCTGGCTCGCATCGCGCTGGCAGGAACTCACCGGTCATGCCGCAACGCCGCATGCGCCGCTGCACATCGAGGGCCGCGAAATCCCGGTGCGCAGCTGCAGCGACGGCCATGTCTGGTTCGATTTCGCTGCGCTCTGCGAGGGCCCACGCGCGGCCAGCGACTACATCGAGATCGCGACCGAACACCACACCGTGTTCGTCGGCGGCATTCCGAAACTCGACGACACCCGCGCCGATCCCGCACGCCGGTTCGTGCACCTGATCGACGAGCTCTACGATCGCCACGTCAACCTGGTCTGCACCGCCGACGGTGCGCCGACTGAGCTGTATCGCGGCGAGAAGCTCGCCGGTGCGTTCGAACGCACGGCGTCGCGCCTGATCGAAATGCAGTCGGCCGACTACCTGGCGTTGGAGCACCGCGGCTAGGCGGTGCTCCGATCGCGGCGTCAGTGCGCGGCGCGGCGGCGCGGGCGCTTGACGATCTCTTCGTCGACCCAGCCGAGATCGGCGTCGTCGCCGTCCCAGCCGTCGGCGTAGTTCACGCGACGGAACTCGTAAAGGTCGGTGGCTTCGCGCGCGATCATGCGCTCGGTGAGCGGGCGCGGGTTGGACAACTGCGGCGTGGTGGCGAGCGTGGCGAGCATGGTGGCGACTCCCTGGAGGTCGCCTTCGACGCTAGGCACGGGGATTTCAAGCACTCGTGAAAGCGCGACGTCACGACGCGCATCGTTCAGCGGCCGTTCGTCACGCGAACCGCGTCGCCGGTCACTACCCTGTGCGCCCTATGCGATCCCTCCCCGGTTGCCTACTCGCCGTCGTCGGCGTTGCGCAGGCGCAGTCCGCCCCTTCGACACCCGTGCAGCTCGACCGCGTGCAGGTGATCGCGACGCGCGCGCCGCGTGCGGTCGATCGCACGCCTGCCGCGGTAAGCGTGCTCGACGGCAGCGCGCTCGAGACCGCGGGTAACGGCGCGACGCTCGCCGAGAAGCTCGTCGGTGTGCCCGGGGTGCTCGCGCGCACGCGACAGAACTGGGCGCAGGACGAACAGATCTCGATCCGCGGCTTCGGGACGCGTGCGAGCTTCGGCATTCGCAGCGTACGCCTGTACGTCGACGGCATTCCCGCGACGATGCCCGACGGCCAAGGGCAGGTCTCGCATTTCCCGCTCGGCGACGCGCAGCGCATCGAAGTGCTGCGCGGGCCGTTCGCCGCGCTGTACGGCAATGGTGCGGGCGGCGTGGTGCAGCTCACCACGGCCGACGGTGGCGAGCCGGATCGCGTCGGCGTCGACGCATCCATCGGCAGTTTCGATACGTGGCGCGTCGGCGCGAATGCACGCGGCGCGATGGGTAACGTCGACTACGCCATCGGCGCCTCGCATTTCGCCGCGGGCGGTTGGCGCGACCACAGCCGTTCACGGCGCGAAAGCATCGACGCGAAGCTGCGATTCGATGTCGCCGGCGGCGAGCTCACGCTGCTGGGCAATGCCTTCGATTCGCCGGACACGCAGGATCCGCAGGGCCTGACGCGCGCACAGGTCGACGCCGATCCGCGCCAGGCGAGCCCGAGCGCGTTGTTGTTCGACACACGCAAGAGTGCGCGCCAGGTGCAGCTCGGTGCCGTGTTCGAGCGCTCGTTCGGCGCGACCGACCTGCGCGTGCTCGGCTATGGCGGGCAACGCCACGTCGAACAGGTGCTGTCGACGCCACCGTCGGCGCAGGTGAGCCCGTTGAGCGCCGGCGGCTGGATCGATCTCGACTCGCCGTTCGCCGGCCTCGACGCGCGCATGACCTGGCGACGCGACCTCGCCGCGCGCCCGCTCGACGTCGTGCTCGGGCTCGACGTCGAACAGCAACGCCAGGATCGCCGCGGCTACGAGAACTTCGTCGGCACGCAGGTCGGCGTGCGCGGCGCGTTGCGGCAGGACCAGCGCGATCGCGTGCGCAATGTCGACCCGTACCTGCAGGCGACGTGGGACCTCACGCCGACATGGAGCGTGAGCGGCGGCGTGCGCGCGAGCCGCGTGACCTTCGACTCCCGCGACGCCTACATCACCGCACGCAATCCCGACGACAGCGGCCGCGTCACCTATTCGGCGACGTCGCCGGTGATCGGCGTGACGTGGCGGCCCTCGAACGCGTGGTCGATGTACGCCTCGGTCGGCCGCGGCTTCGAGACGCCGACGTTCAACGAACTCGGCTACCGGAGCGATGGCGGCAGCGGCCTGAACTTCGCGCTGCGGCCGATGCGCATGCGCAACGCGGAACTGGGTGCGCGTTGGGCTACGGACTGCGTGCGCGGCGAGCTCGCGCTGTTCGACAGCGACACGCGCGACGAACTCGTGGTGAACACCAGCGTCGGCGGGCGCACGACGTTCCGCAATGCGGGGCCGACGCGGCGTCGCGGCGTCGAAGGTTCGCTCGCGATTCCGCTGGCCGAGCGCTGGCGGCTCGATCTGTCCGGCACGTGGCTCGACGCCGAATTCCGGTCCGACTTCCCCGCCTGCACCGGCACCGGATGTCGTGCGCCGGTCGCGACGGTGCCGGCGGGCACGCCGTTGCCGGGCGTGCCACGCTCGCAGGCGGTGGCTGCGCTGCGCTACGGCGGCGACACCGGATGGCAGGCGCAGTTGACCGGGCAGCGCGTCGGCGGCGTCACCGCGACCACGGCGGGTGACGTGCGCACCGAGGGCTACACGCTGCTGGACGCGAGCGTCGGCTACCGCATGCGCAACGACGCCGGCCACGGCCGCGTGTTCGCCGGCATCGCCAACCTGCTCGATCGCGACTACATCGGCTCGGTCATCGTCAACGACGCGAACGGGCGCTACTTCGAGCCGGGCGCGGGACGCGCGCTGACGCTCGGTGTCGAGTGGAGCTGGGGCGACTGAGCGTCACGCACGGGCAACACATCGGCCGCGCGCGGTTTGTACGATCGCGTCTTTCCTCGCCGGAGTCGTTCGATGAAGTCCCGTGCCGCCGTCGCCTTCGCCCCCGGACAACCGCTGCAGATCGTCGAGATCGACGTCGCGCCGCCGCGCGCAGGCGAAGTGCTGGTGCGCATCACGCACACCGGCGTCTGCCACACGGATGCGTTCACGCTGTCGGGCGACGATCCCGAAGGCCTGTTCCCGGTGGTGCTGGGCCATGAAGGCGCAGGCATCGTGGTCGAGGTCGGCGAGGGCGTAACGTCGGTGAAACCCGGCGACCACGTGATCCCGCTGTACACCGCCGAATGCGGGCAGTGCCTGTTCTGCAAGTCGAACAAGACCAATCTCTGCGTGGCCGTGCGCGCGACGCAGGGCAAGGGCGTGATGCCGGACGGCACGTCGCGCTTCTCGTTTGAGGGCCAGCCGCTCTATCACTACATGGGCTGCAGCACCTTCAGCGAATACACCGTCGTCGCCGAAGTCTCTTTGGCGAAGGTCAACCCCGAAGCGAATCCAGAGCAGGTGTGCCTGCTCGGTTGCGGCGTCACCACTGGCCTCGGCGCCGTACACAACACGGCGAAGGTGCAGCCGGGCGATTCGGTCGCGGTGTTCGGGCTCGGCGGCATCGGGCTCGCGGTGGTGCAGGGCGCGCGACAGGCGAAGGCGGGCCGCATCATCGCCATCGATACGAACCCGTCGAAGTTCGACATGGCGCGGCAGTTCGGCGCGACCGACTTCGTCAATCCGCGCGATCACGACAAGCCGATCCAGCAGGTGATCGTCGAGATGACCGGCTGGGGCGTCGACCATTCGTTCGAATGCATCGGCAACGTCGAGGTGATGCGCGCGGCGCTGGAATGCGCGCATCGCGGTTGGGGCCAGAGCGTGATCATCGGCGTCGCCGGCGCAGGCCAGGAGATCCACACGCGGCCGTTCCAGCTCGTCACCGGGCGCAAGTGGATGGGCACCGCGTTCGGCGGCGTCAAAGGCCGCAGCCAGCTGCCGGGCATGGTCGAGGACGCGATGCGCGGCGACATCGAACTCGCGCCGTTCGTCACGCACACGATGCCGCTGTCCGACATCAACCGCGCGTTCGACCTGATGCACGCCGGCGAGTCGATCCGCAGCGTGGTGCACTTCTGATGCAGCGCGTCGAATCGCATGCGTGTTTCGGCGGTACGCAGGAGGTCTGGCAGCTGCGCTCGGATGCGCTCGACTGCGACACGCGCATCGGCGTGTATCTGCCGCCGCAGGCGTCGCAGCGCGCATGCCCGGTGCTGTACTGGCTGTCCGGCCTGACCTGCACCGAGCAGAACTTCATCACCAAGGCGGGCGCGCAGCGTTATGCGGCGGAGCACGGTCTGATCCTCGTCGCACCCGACACGAGTCCGCGCGGGCCGGGCATTCCGGATGTCGAAGGCTACGACCTCGGCGTTGGCGCGGGCTTCTACCTCGACGCCACCCAAGCGCCATGGGACGCGCACTACCGCATGCACGACTACGTGGTGCGTGAACTGCCGGCGTTGATCGAAGCGAAGTTCCCCGCGACCGACGCGCGCGGCATCAGCGGGCATTCGATGGGCGGGCACGGCGCGCTGGTCATCGCGCTGCGTAATCCCGGGCGCTATCGCAGCGTGTCGGCGTTCTCGCCGATCGTCGCGCCCTCACGCGTGCCGTGGGGCGAGAAGGCGTTCACGACCTACCTCGGCGACGATCGCGACGCGTGGCGTGAATGGGATGCCTGCGAACTCGTCGCGACCGCGCGCGAACGCCTGCCGCTGCTCGTCGACCAGGGCGAGGCCGACGAATTCCTCGCGCAGCAACTGAAACCGGAGCTGCTACGCGAGGCCTGTGATGCCGCGGGCCATCCGCTCGAGCTGCGCATGCGGCCGGGCTTTGATCACAGCTACTACTTCATCGCGAGCTTCATCGGCGAGCACATCGCCCACCACGCCGCCGCGTTGCGCTGACGATCAGGGCGTCGCGGGCGCGTGGCCGCGGCGCATCAGGTGCAGCACGATGTAGATCGCGATCAGCGCGCCGAGCGAGATGATGATCGCGCGCCATTCCTCCGGCTTCAGCGTGAACAGGATCGCGCCCATGATGCCCGCGCCGATCAGGGGCATCAGCGGGCCGCCGGGCATGCGGAACGGCGTGCCGCGCTCGCTGATGTTCGCGTGCTGCAGGCGCCACGCGGCGAGCGCGACCACCGCGTAGACCACGCAGATCGCGCCACCCGAAACCGCGGCCAGGCCGTCGAACGAACCGCGCACGGCGAGGAAGCAGGCGATGCCGGCATGCGTCGCCAACCCGAGCAGCGGTACGCGATGCGACGCGCTGACCCGGCCGTAGATCGACGGCAGGTAGCCGTCACGGCCGAGCGCGAACAGCAGGCGCGACGAGCCGAGCAGGTTGCCGAGCAGGAAGCCCGCCATCGACACGCAGGCGGTGGCCAGCAGCAACGTGCGGCCGGCGCTGAACAGCTTGCCGGCGGTGTCGGCGATCGGCACCGGGCTGGTCGCGAGCGCGGGACCGAGCACGCCCTGGCCGACGATCTGCAGGCCGAGATACAGCGCGACCACCAGCAGGATCGCGACGACGGTCGCGCGCGGCACCGTCTTCGACGGATCGTCGAACTCGCCCGACGGCACCAGCGCGGTTTCGAGGCCGGAGTACGCGAACATCACCAGCACCAGCGATCCGCCGAGCGCGGCGATCGACGGCACGTCGGCGGGATTGAAGCTCACCGCGCTCCAGTCCACGAACGGAATGCCGACGAGCACGAGCAGCGCGAGCGGTGCGAGCTTGACGCTCGCGAGCGTCGCCACCGCGCGCGCGCCGAGCTTCACGCCGAATGCGTTGAGCAGGAACAGCAAGGCGTACGTGCCGATGATGAGTGCGGCGCGCGGTCCGGGTGCGTCCATCGCGGGCGCGAGCTTCGCGACCTGCTGCGCGAACGACGCGGCGACGCCCGCGCTGGACGCGACGTGACTGATCCACATCAGCGCGCCGGCGACGAAGCCGAAGAACGGCCCGAACGCGACGGACACGTAGGTGTACGGCCCGCCGGTCGCGTGCGCGCGACTGCCCGCGGCGGCGAAGCACAACGCGATCGGAATGATCGCGATCGCACCGACGATCAACGACAACGGTGCGGCGGCGCCGACCTGCGTCGCGAGCGCGCCCGGCATGCGGAAGATGCCGCCGCCGACGGTGGAATTGATGATCGCCGCGGCGAGCGCGAAGACGCCGATGGCACGGACGAGGGCGGCATCGCCTTCGAGGGAGCGGGACGGAGTGGTCGACATGGTCGGCCCAGGGACGGGAAGTGCGGCGAGCGTCGCACGACGCGCGCGCGATTGCAGCCGGCGCGCTGGAACTCTGGAGTAGCATCGACGGCCCGTTTCGCCGGATGCACCGCATGCGCTTCGCCGTTCTCGCCACCGCCCTCGCCGCCGTTCTCGCGACCACCGCTCCGACGGCCCATGCCGCCGCGCGGCCCGAGGTCGATGCCGCCGCGAAGGCCGTGCAGGGGCAGGTGGTCGCGTGGCGTCGCGACTTCCATCAGCATCCTGAACTGTCGAACCGCGAGGAGCGCACCGCCAAGGTCGTCGCCGACGCGCTGAGGAAGATGGGCCTGACCCCGCGCACCGGCATCGCCCACCACGGCGTGGTCGCGATCATCGAAGGCGGCAAGCCGGGCCCGAAGCTCGCGCTGCGCGCCGACATGGACGCGCTGCCCGTCGCCGAACGCGTGGATCTTCCGTTCGCATCCAAGGTCACCACCACGTTCAACGGCCAGACCACCGGCGTGATGCATGCCTGCGGCCACGACGCGCACACCGCGATGCTGCTCGGCATCGCGCAGTCGCTGGTGAAGATGCGCAAGGACCTGCCGGGCCAGGTGATGCTGATCTTCCAGCCCAGCGAGGAAGGCGCGCCGGTCGGCGAGGAAGGCGGTGCATCGCTGATGCTCAAGGAAGGCCTGTTCAAGGACTTCAAGCCCGACGCCGTGTTCGGCATGCACGTGTTCTCGACGATTCCGGTCGGCCAGATCGGCGTGCGCAGCGGGCCGGAAATGGCGGCCAGCGACCGCTTCAACATCACGGTCAAGGGTCGGCAGACGCACGGCTCGCGGCCATGGGGCGGCGTCGATCCGATCGTGACCGCGAGCGAGATCGTGACGAGCGCGCAGTCCATCGTCGCGCGCCGCACCGACATCGCGAAGCTGCCGGTTGTGGTGAGCTTCGGCGCGATCAACGGCGGCATCCGCTACAACATCATTCCCGACGAAGTGAAGATGATCGGCACCATCCGCACCTTCGACGAAGGCATGCGGCAGAAGGTGTTCGCCGATCTCAAGAACGTCGCCGAGCACATCGCCGCCGCGAACGGCGCGACGGTGGACGCGAACGTGCCCGACACGCAGGGCAATCCGGTCACGTACAACGATCCCTCGCTCACGCAGAAGATGCTGCCGAGCCTCAAGGCCGTGGTCGGCGATGCCAACGTCATCGAACCGCCGCTGCAGATGGGCGCCGAGGATTTCTCGTACTACGCTAAGGAAGTGCCGGGCCTGTTCTTCTTCGTCGGCGCGACCAGCGCCGGCATCGATCCGCAGATCGCACCCAGCAATCACTCGCCCGAGTTCAAGCTGGACGAACAGTCCCTCGATATCGGTATGCGCGCCATGCTGGAAGCCACGCTCGACTACCTGAACGCGCCGCAGGCGGGCGCATGAGCGAGGTATCGATCCCGCTCGGCCGGCACGTCGACTACCCGACAACGTACGACGCGTCGCTGCTGGTCCCGATCGCGCGCTCGAACGGGCGCAGCGAAATCGGCATCACGACCCCGCTGCCCTTCATCGGGCACGACCGCTGGCATGCGTACGAACTGTCGTGGCTCGACGGCCGCGGCAAGCCGCACGTCGCCACCGCCACCATCTGCGTGCCGGCGGATACGCCGAACCTGGTCGAATCGAAGTCGCTGAAGCTCTACCTCAACTCGTTCAACTCGACGGCGTTCGACAGCTACCAGGACGTGCGCGACCGCATCATCCGCGACCTGTCGAACGCCGCCGGTGGCGACGTCGCGGTGACCTTCGGCCTGCCGCCGGTGGATCGCCGTGGCCCGGCGATCCTGCTCGACACGCTCGAGACCGACATCACCTGCTACGGTCCGCCGAACGCGAAGCTGCTCGAAGTCGACGCCACGCGCGGCGACGTCGAGGAAACGCTGACCAGCGAACTGCTCAAGTCGAACTGCCCGGTCACCGGCCAGCCCGACTGGGCGCGCGTGACGATCAGCTATCGCGGCGCGGCGCTCGACCATGCGAGCGTGCTGCGTTACCTGATCTCGTTCCGCGACCACTGCGAATTCCACGAGCAGTGCGTCGAGCGCATCTACGTCGACCTGCTCACGCGCGCCGCGCCGTCGATGCTGTCGGTCGAAGCGCGCTATACGCGCCGTGGCGGCCTCGACATCAACCCGTGGCGCGCGACGCCCGGCACGCCGGCCCCGGCCGCCGCACGCGACGAGCGGCAGTGACCGCACGTTGTTCGTGCGTCGGCGCGGCAGCGACTACCATGTCGCGCCTTCCGCCGTATCGAGTGTCGCCATGAAAGTCGCCCCGCCGCTGACCGACGCGCAGATCGAGCGCCTGTCCGAACTGCTGGACCAGCGTGCCGTGCCCTTCAAGGGCTTCAACCTCGAGGCGCTCGATGGCTACGTCACCGCGCTCGCGCTGTCGCCGGAAACCGTTCCGTTCGAGGAATGGGAGACGCCGGTCTGGGGCAGCACGCCGCGCTGGGCCGACGAGGACGAAGCGCGCGATGTCCGCGCACTGCTCGCCACGCACGCGGCCACCGCCGAACAGCGCGTGCGCTACGGCGACGAAGACCTTCCCGACACCTATGCGCCGCTGCTGTGGCTGCCCGAGAACCTCGACGAGCATGACGACGACGAGCTCGACGTCGGTCGTGACTGGGCGATGGGCTTTTTTCGCGCGGTCGAACTGCGTGAAGCCGCGTGGGAGAAGTGGCTGGACGAGAACGACTGGATCGAGGAGATCTTCGACCTGCTCGACCGCCTCGCCAGCGGCGAGATCGTCGGCGAAGACCCGACGCAGCCCGGTACGCCGATCGCCTACAAGGAACGCCTCGAGATCATCGGCAGCCTGCCCGGCATGCTCAACGACCTGCACCACCACCGCATCGAAGCGCTGACGCCGCGCGAGCCGATCCGCCGCGCGGAAACGCCGGAGCGCAACGCGCCGTGCCCGTGCGGGAGTGGGAAGAAGTACAAGAAGTGTTGTGGGGCGAATACCGGCGGATAAGCAGGATCGGGGCTGCCGCGCGCTTGCGCGTGGCGGTCGGTTGTTGGAACAGCGGGACAACGTCGAAGGCCATCGCGCGTCAGGCCACGTCGACCGCCTCGTCGTCGTGCGCAGTGGGACATAGTTGTAGCGGCGTACTGGCCGGCAGACGGCCCAGCGCGTCGACGAAGCCGTCCGGCAGCGGATGCGTCGACAACCAGCCGCGCCGCGTACCGGTCAGTACACGCAGCATCATTCCGCGCGCCACGGGCAGGCGCGACATCGGATGGAACGTGAGGTCGCGGACACGCGCCGCGGCATCGCGATGCGACTGGAACAGTGGCGTGAGGGCGCGGCTCCAGAAGTGATACGCAGCGAGGTGCGCACGACGCTCGCGTTCGTAGCGCTGCAACGCCGCCGGCACGACGGCTTCGACGCGCAATGCATCGCGCAGCGCCTGCGCATCGAGCAGCGCCATGTTGACGCCCTGCCCCAGCTGGGGGCTCATCGCGTGGGCCGAATCACCCAGCAATACCGCACGACCGCGATGCCAGCTGCGGTGCACGGTGTCGCGATAGCGCGCCTGCGCCAGCGCGTGCGGTGCTTCGATGCCGGCCAGACAGTCGAGTGCGTCCGGCCAGACCGCAGCAACGTCGCGTCGCCACGCGTCGCGATCGACGTCGATGCGGTCGAGCTCGGCGGTCGGCACGCTCCAGAAGAAACTCAGCCGCGGCACCGGATCGCCCGGCCGCGTGCCGACGGGCAGCATCCCCGCCATGCGCCGCGCACCCCGATAGCGCTGGCGCAGCACGTTGCGCCAGGGCCAGTCCTGCATGGGTGCCAGGCACCATTGCGCGCCCCAGGGGTAGGGCCGATCGAGGATCGCGTCGGCGACGCGACTGCGCAGCGCCGATGCGGCCCCATCGGCAACGATCACGAGGTCGAACCCGCCGTGCCGTCGCCCGGCCGCGTCGGTCAGGACACCGCGGTCGACGTCCACATCGACGATGCGCTGCCCGACGTGCAGCGTCCTGTGCTCCGTCCACGCGGCATCCAGCAACTGGAACAGGGCGCCGCGCTGCATGCCCAGACCGAAGATGCGCGCGTCGAGTTCGGCGTAGCGCATGTCCATGACGGGCCGGCCCGCGACGGTCTCGCCATACAGGCTCGCGATGCGCGCCCCATGCAGGAGTGCATCGTCGAGCAGGCCCATCGACCAGAGCACCGCCTGACCGACGGGCTGGAGCAGGAAGCCCGCTCCCACCGGTCCGAGCGCCGGCGCACGTTCGAACACGTCGACGCGATGTCCATCGCGCGACAGCAGCACCGCAGCGGCCTGGCCGCCCGTGCCGTAGCCGACGACGGCGATACGCAATGCTGCCCGCATGGTCGACGCTCCTGATCGCCTGCAGTTTACGTCGCTGCGGTACGCCGGCGATGCGGATCGGCCCGCGAGATGCGCCGCGGTGTTCGCCATCGACGGCGCACCGGCATGCGTCGTCGTCGCACCCGCCGCTTATGCTTGGCCCTTTCCCGCCAGCCGGAGCCGCCATGCGCGCGTCGATCCTCGCCCTTGCCACCGTCCTCGCCCTCGCCGGTTGCCAGACCGCGCCGGTCGCGACGACGCCCGATGCGCCCGCCACGGCGCCTGCGCAGAACGCCGATGCCGCGTTCAAGGCCGTCGCGGACGAATGGCTCGACAAGTGGATGGCGCTGAACCCGGTCGCCGCGACGCAGCTGGGCGATCACCGCTTCGACGATCGCCTCGACGATCTGTCCGCGACCGGCCGCCAGCAACTCGTCGATTTCAGCCGCCAGCTGATCACGAAGCTCGATGCCATCGATCGCAGCAAGCTCTCGCGCGAGAACCAGGTCGACGCGCTGATCCTGCGCAACCAGCTGCAGAGCGACATCTGGAACATGGAGACGTTCCAGTCGTGGGCGTGGGATCCGCAGGTCTACAACGGCCTCGCCGGCGGCGCGATCTACAACCTGATGGCGCGCGAGTTCGCGCCGATGCCGCAGCGCCTGAAGGCGGCGACCGCGCGCATGGAGCAGCTGCCGAAGCTGTTCGAGCAGATGCGTGCCAACCTCGACCCCGCGCGCGTGCCGCTGATCCACGCGCAGACGGTCGCGAAGCAGAACGCGGGCGTGCTCGATCTCGTCAATGAATTCATCACGCCGAACGCGGGCCAGCTGACGGGCGCGGATCGGGCGCGCCTCGATGCGGCCGTCGCCAATCTGAAGACGGCCGTCGCCGAGCAGCAGACGTGGCTGGACAAGACACTGGTGCCGAATGCGAAGGGCGACTTCCGCATCGGCGCCAAGCTCTACGACCAGAAGCTGCAGATGGCGCTGATGTCGTCGCTGTCGCGGCAGGAGATCGGCGAGCGCGCGAAGGCGGAACTCGCGCGCGTGCGCGGCGAGATGTACGGCATCGCGCAGACCGTGCTGAAAGGCAAGAAGGGCGCGCCGCCGCTGCCGGCGAATCCGACCGACGAGCAACGTCAGAAGGCGATCGAAGCCGCGCTGGAACTCGCGTATCGCGAACATCCGAGCCGCGACGGCGTGGTCGATGCCGCGAAGGCCGCGCTCGCGCAGGCGACGCAGTTCGTGCGCGACAAGAACCTCGTCAGCGTGCCGAACGATCCGGTGCGCGTGATCCTGATGCCGGAGTTCCAGCGCGGCGTCGCAGTGGCGTACTGCGATTCGCCGGGTCCGCTCGACAAGGGCCAGGCGACGTACTTCGCCATCTCGCCCATTCCGGACGACTGGACCAAGGAGCAGGCCGAATCGTTCCTGCGCGAATACAACTCGCGCATGATCCACCTGCTCACGATCCACGAGGCGATGCCGGGGCATTACCTCGAAGGCGCGTATTCGGCGCGTTATCCGTCGACGCTGCGCGGCGTGCTGCGCTCGGGCCTGTTCGCGGAAGGCTGGGCGGTCTACACCGAAAACCTGATGACGACGTCGGGTTACATGAACAACGATCCGCTGTTCCGCCTCGTGCAGCTCAAGTTCTACCTGCGCACGATCGGGAACGCGATCCTCGACCAGGGTGTGCACGTCGACGGCTGGAGCCGCGAGCAGGCGATGCACCTGATGATGCACGACACCTTCCAGCAGGAACGCGAGGCCGCGGGCAAGTGGGTGCGCGCGCAGCTCAGCTCCGCGCAGCTGCCGACCTACTTCGTCGGCGTGCAGGAGCAGTACGACACGCGCAAGGCGGTGGAAGCGAAGGAAGGCGCGGCGTTCGACGTCAAGGCGTACCACGACAAGGTGCTGAGCTACGGCGCGCCGCCGGTGCGTTTCGTGCGTGAGCTGATGCTCGATCAGCCGATCGAATAAGGGCGGCACTACCATTGCATCGGAAAGGCCGGCGATCACGCCGGCCTTTTTGTTTGCACGGTGACTGCGGGATTACCGCAGCGTGTCGAGCCCGTCGATCGGCATGCGCAGGTAACGCAGGCCGTTCGCATCCTGTTCGGGAAGGCGTCCCGCCCGGATGTTGACCTGCAACGCAGGGAGGATCAGGCGCGGCACCGGCAAGGTGGCGTCGCGCGCGCGGCGCATCTCGACATAGCGTGCGGCGTCGACGCCCGCGAGATGCACGTTGCCGTCGCGCTGCGCATCGATCGACCACTCGCCCTGCGGCTCGCGATCCTTCGGATAGTCGTGGCAGAGGAACAGGCGCATTCCTGCGGGCAACGCGAGCAGGCGGTCGATGGACGCACGCAGTTGCGCGGCGTCGCCGCCCGGGAAGTCGCAGCGCGCGGTGCCGGTTTCCGGTGCGAACACCGTATCGCCGACGAACACGGCGTCGCCGATGACGTAGCTCAGGGAGTCGCCGGTGTGGCCGGGTGTCGCGATCACGCGTGCATCGAGATCGCCGATGCGGAAGGTGTCGCCGTCGTCGAAGAGGCGGTCGAACTGGCGGCCATCCGCGACGAACTCGTCGCCGAAACCGAACAGCGTCTTGAAGCGACGCTGCACGTCGACGATGCCACGACCGATCGCGACCGGCGCGCCGTAGCGGTCCTTGAACCACGCGGCGGCGGTGAGATGGTCGGCATGCGCATGCGTCTCGAGGATCCACTCGACCTTCAATGCATGCGCATCGACGAACGCGGCGACGGCATCGGCGGAGCGCGTCGACACGCGCGCCGCGACCACGTCGTAGTCGAGCACCGGATCGACGATCGCGGCGCTGCCGCCGTCGCGGTCGTAGACGACGTAGGTGAACGTGCTGGTGTCGGGGTCGTAGAACGGGGCGACGCGGGCGGGCGTGGTCATGGCGACCTCGGGCATTCCGTGCACGGACGCGTCGATGGTGCCACGTGCGCGTCGCGGCGAGTCAGCCGCTGCGACGCGCGACGCCGATCGGCAGCGTGTCGACGCGCGCCATCTCGCCGGACTCGAACGCCGCACGGTCGCGCAGCCAGTCCTCGAACATCGCGGTGGCGTCCTCGCCCCAGAACACCTCGCCATCGGCAGCAAAAGTCGGGACGCCGAACACGTGGTCGGCGACGGCGGCGTCGAAGTTGGCCTGCAGCTGCGCCTTGACGTTCGCGTCGGCGATCGCAGCCGCGGCGTCGAGGCCGAGGCGTTCGGCGACGGGCGCGAGCGATTCCGCGTCGTCGCCGCGAAGGCCGTCGCGCCAGAGGTGATCGAAGACCGCGTCGATCGCGGTGTCGGTGCAGCCGGCGGCGATGCACAGGCGCAACGCCGCAAGCGGATTGAACGGATGCGCCGGCGGAAACCGCAGCGGGACGCCGAGCTTTGACGCGCGCCAGACGACGTGCCGATAGGTAAAGCGGCGCTTGTCCGGCATCTCGGCCGGACCCTTGTGATCCAGCCGCTGCAGCAGGCCGGCGAACAGGATCGGGCGGTACTCGATCGCGTACGTCGCCGCGAGTGCGCGGACGCGCGGGCGCTGCAGGTAGGCGAACGGCGAGATGAAGTCGAAGTACCAGCGGATCGTCATGGCATGCCTCGTGTCGAGCCGCCGCCGCAGCCGCGACGGCGCACTGCACCGCTCAGTTCTGCCCCTCGAGCCAGAAGAAGACCATCGCCACGATCAGCGCCGCGATCACCGCGAGGGTGACCTTGATCCAGCTGTAGGGACGCTGCCCCGCGATCGTGCCGGTGTAGCCGTTGGCGAGCAGCTGGAACGCGCGCGACCCGTAGGTGTAGCTGACCAGCCACACCGGCATCAGTACGTGCTTGAAGGTGCGGCCGTGATAGGTCGATCGCACCTGCAGGTTGCGGTAGGTGTCGCCCGGCACCGCCTTCGCGCAGAGATCGTGCACGTCGCGCTCCATCTGCGTCATGTTGAGATCGGCGGCGAGGCGCAGGTCGACTTGGTAGCGCTCCACCGTCCAGCCGCGCACGAACTCGGGTGCGTAGGCGACGAGGTCGGTGGTGGTGGGGACTGGTTCGATCTTCTCCAGCAGGTCCGCATGCGCGCCTTCGCTGCCGGCGACGAGGTCGTCGTCGAAGAAGTGGTCGAGCTCGCCGGAGGCGGGCGTCCAGCGCACGTGGCGCACCTGCCGCGTGCGCGTCTGCCCGTTCTGCGTGTAGGTCTCGGTCGTGTAGTAGTAGGTGCCGGATTCGGCCGTCCACGATGCGTGGACGTGCGCGTCGAATGTCCAGTACGGCAGGTAGAGGCCGCGCAGCGTGTCGGTGAGTGCGGCGCGCTTGAGCTTGTTGGGCGCGAACCAGCGCGTGCCGTACCAGCGACGGATGGCCTCGCGCACCTGCGATTCGGACACGCGGAACGGCAGCAGGCTCTGCGGCGTGATCGCGTCCTTCAGCGCGGTGTAGGGCACGATCGCCGGCGAGCCGCAGAACGCGCAGCGATCGGCGACCTTGTCGGCGTCGAACACGCTGATCGCCTTGCAGCTCTGGCACTGCACTTCGCGGCGCTCGCCGCCGTAGCCGCGTCCGCCGTCATCGGCTTTCGCGAGCGCCTGCGCGAGGTCGAGCTCGACGATCGCGTTCGGCGTCGGCGTATCCGGCTTCCACGGCGCGACGGTGCCGCAGTACGGGCATACGAGTGCCTGCTTGGCGGCGTTCCATTCGAGGTCGCCGCCGCATTCCGGACAGGCGCGCTTGTCGAGCGTCGCCGACGCCGCGGGTTGCTGCACGTCGGCCATCGATCAGGCGCCGCGCAGGTACTCGTCGAGCGACGCGCGCGCGATGCGGTAGGCGTTGCCGATCTTGCGGCCCTTGAGTTCGCCTTTCTCGATCGCAGCGATCACGTCCTCGGCGGACACGCCGAGTGCCTGCGCGGCCTGTTCGGGTGTGAGCACGTCGAGCGTCGGCGTTGCGCTCGGTGCGGCGGTCGAGGCGCCTGCCGGGTTCGCAAGACCCTGCGCCATCTGCTGCGCCATCGCGAAACCGATCGCCATTTCCGCCGGCGCCGCAGCGACGCTGCCGCCGCCCTGGCCCATCGCCGACGCCATCTGGAACTTCACGTAGTCGTTGAGGTTGCCGACCGCGGCCATGCCCGAGCGCTTGTCGATGGCCTGCTCGACTTCCGGCGGCACCGACACGTTCTCGACCACGAACGACGCGATCTCCAGCCCGTACTTGCCCTGCATGATCGGGTTGACGACCGGCAGCAGCGCGTCACCGAGCTCGCTGTAGCGCGTGGCGATGTCGAGCGCGGGCACCTTGGCGGTGGCGAGCGCTTCGGTGAACACGCTGACGATGCGCGAACGCATCGTGCCTTCGAACTCGTCGAGGCGGAAATTCTGGTCGGTGCCGGCGACCTCGCGCAGGAACTTCGGCGCGTCGACGATTCGGAAGTCGTAGGTGCCGAACGCGCGCAGGCGGACGAGGCCGAAGTCGGCGTCGCGCATCATCACCGGGTTCGCGGTGCCCCACTTGTTGCCGGTGAAGATGCGGGTGTTGAGGTAGTAGACGTCGCACTTGAACGGCGACTCGAAACCGTACTTCCAGCCGAGGATCCGCGACAGGATCGGGATGTTCTCGGTCTTGAGCGTGTGCTTGCCGGGGCCGAACAGATCCGCGAACTGGCCGGCGGCGACGAACTGCACCATCTGGCTGTCGCGCACGATCAGCTGCGCGCCGTTCTTGATCTCCTTGTCGTCGTCCGGGAAGCGGAACGACAGCGTGTCGCGCGAGTCGTCGGTCCACTCGATGATCTCGAGGGCCTGGCCCTTGATGAAATCCAGAACGCCCATGTTCTTCGTCTCCGATCCGGCGAACGGCGCCGTGGGCCGATTCTAGGCATGCCGCGGTGGCGCAGGGCCACCGCGGAAGGTCATGCCGCCTTCTCGAAAGCCGGAGGAGCGGCCGGCGCTCATGTGGTTCGGCGGTTCGCGCGGGCGCGTTTCAGCGTGACGCCGCCGGACGCGCGGCCCGCACGCGATAATCCCCGTGCTTCTTTCCCTGCTCGGCCATGCCCCATCCCTGCCTGACCTGCGGCGCCTGCTGCGCCCACTTCCGCGTCGCCTTCCACTGGTCGGAGACCGATGCCGCGCCTGGCGGGCTGACGCCGGGGTCGCTGACAGAGCCCCTCGATCCGCACCGCGTCGCCTTGCGCGGCACGTGGGGTGACACCGCGATCCGGTGCGTCGCACTCCGAGGCGAGGTCGGCGTCGGTACGTCATGCGAGATCTACGCGAAGCGGCCGTCGCCCTGTCGCGATGTGAACGCGAGCTGGGAGCAAGGCAAAGCCGACGCCCACTGCGATCGCGCGCGCGCGGCGCATGGTCTGGCGCCGCTGCAGCCGTCGGACTGGGGCGCCGCCATCGCCTGACTGAGCGGCCGTACGCCCTCGCACGGGCAGCGGCGGTTCGCTCGACATGCCCGCACGGCTTTTGCCGCACCCGGCGGCGGAGGCGACAATGCGCAGTCCCGCGATGCCCGCATCGCCTCCGCACGCGTCGCGCGTGCCCGATCCCGCGAGTGCCTCCATGTCGAACACCCCGAAGATCCTCTACACGCTCACCGACGAAGCGCCCTTCCTCGCCACGGCCTCGCTGCTGCCGATCGTCGAAGGTTTCGCGCGCAGCGCCGGCATCGCGGTGGAGACGCGCGACATCTCGCTCGCCGGCCGCATCCTCGCGCAGTTCCCCGACATGCTCGGCGACAAAAAGGTGAGCGACGATCTCGCCGAACTCGGCCAGCTCGCGACCACGCCGGACGCGAACATCATCAAGCTGCCGAACATCTCGGCGTCCGTGCCGCAGCTCAAGGCCGCGATCAAGGAACTGCAGGGCAAGGGCTACGCGCTGCCGAACTATCCGGACGAGCCGTCGACCGACGCCGAACGCGACATCAAGGCGCGCTACGGCCGCGCGATGGGCTCGGCGGTGAACCCGGTGCTGCGCGAGGGCAATTCGGATCGCCGCGCCCCGGCGTCGGTGAAGGCGTATGCGCGCAAGCATCCGCATCGCATGGGCAAGTGGTCGAAGGACTCGAAGTCGCACGTCGCGCACATGGACGGCGGCGATTTCTACGGCAGCGAGACGTCGACGACGCTCAACACGCCGACCACCGCGCGCATCGAGTTCGTCGGCGCCGACGGCAGCACGCGCGTGCTCAAGGACGCGCTCAAGCTGCAGGCCGGTGAAGTCATCGACAGCGCCGCGCTGAGCACGTCGAAGCTGGCGCAATTCATCGACGCGCAGATCGCGGACGCGAAGGCGAAGGGCGTGCTGTTCTCGCTGCACCTCAAGGCGACGATGATGAAGGTGAGCGACCCGATCCTGTTCGGCGTCGCGGTGCAGCGCTTCTATCGCGAGGCGCTGGAAAAGCACGCCGACGCGCTCGCGAAGATCGGCTTTAACCCGAACAACGGCATCGGCGACCTGTACGCGCGCCTGCCTCAGCTCGACGACGCCACGCGCGCCGCGATCGAGGCCGACATCGCCGCGGTCTACGCGAACCGCCCGGCGGTCGCGATGGTGAACTCCGACAAGGGCATCACCAACCTGCACGTGCCGAGCGACGTGATCGTCGACGCCTCGATGCCCGCGATGATCCGCGACAGCGGCGGCATGTGGAATGCCGAGGGCAAGCTGCAGGACGCGAAGGCGGTGATCCCGGACCGCTCGTACGCCGGCATCTACCAAGCGGTGATCGAGGACTGCAAGGCCAACGGTGCGTTCGATCCGGCGACGATGGGCTCGGTGCCGAACGTCGGCCTGATGGCGCAGAAGGCCGAGGAATACGGCTCGCACGACAAGACCTTCCAGCTCGACGCCGCCGGCACCGTGCGCGTGGTCGATGCGGACGGCAACGTGCTGCTGTCGCAGAACGTGCAGGCGGGTGACATCTTCCGCATGTGCCAGACCAAGGACGCGCCGATCCGCGACTGGGTGGGCCTGGCGGTGTCGCGTGCGCGCCTGTCGAACACGCCGGCGGTGTTCTGGCTCGATGCGAACCGCGCGCACGACGCGCAGCTGATCGCGAAGGTCGAAACCTACCTCAAGGACTTCGACACCAGCGGTCTCGACATCCGCATCCTTTCGCCGGTCGAGGCGATGAAGTTCTCGCTCGAGCGCATCCGCAAGGGCCAGGACACGATCTCGGTCACCGGCAACGTGCTGCGCGACTACCTCACCGACCTGTTCCCGATCATGGAACTCGGCACGTCGGCGAAGATGCTGTCGATCGTGCCACTGATGGCGGGCGGCGGCCTGTTCGAGACCGGCGCGGGCGGCTCGGCACCGAAGCACGTGCAGCAGTTCGTCGAGGAAAACTACCTGCGCTGGGATTCGCTCGGCGAGTTCCTGGCGCTCGCGGCGTCGCTCGAGCACCTCGCGAACTTCGCGAAGAACCCGCGCGCGCAGATCCTCGCCGATGCGCTGGACCGCGCGAACGCGCAGATCCTCGACAACAACCGCTCGCCCGCGCGCAAGGTCGGCGAGCTCGACAACCGCGGCAGCCACTTCTACCTGGCGCAGTACTGGGCGCAGGCGCTGGCGGCGCAGACGCAGGACGCCGAACTCGCCGCGCGCTTCGCGCCGGTGGCGAAGGCGCTGACCGAGGGCGAGTCGCAGATCCTCAAGGAACTCGTCGAGGTGCAGGGCCACCCGGTCGACATCGGCGGCTACTACCAGCCGGACATGGGCAAGCTGTCCAAGGCGATGCGCCCGAGCGCGACGCTCAACGCCGTCATCGACGGCCTGCGCGGCTGACGCCCCCGGCCGGGCGGAGTCTTCCCTGCTCCGCCCGGCCGCTGCCCTCACTCGAAGTCGTATTCCTCGAAGTCCTGGTCGACGCCCTGCGGGGCGTCGTCTTCGTTGGCGGCCGCGACGTCCGGCTCGCGCAGGTGGCGCACGTGGCCGTAGCGGCGGCTCCAGGCCAAGCCCGAAGTGAAATTCGGAAGCGCCGGCGGCGCGATGCCGGGGCTGCGGAAAAGGTCCATGGCGTCGGGTCTCCGTGTCGGGAACGCGCACAGGCTCGCGCCGGGGTGTGACACGGTGATGCCGCGGGCGTTGCAGTTCGGCGGCGGCCGCATCGGGCCGGTAAGCTCCGCGCATTCCCCCCATGCCGGAGCGATCCATGCGCACGATCCTGCTTGCCGCCGTCCTCGCGTCCACCGCCGCTGTCGCCGTCGCGGCCAAGCCCGAGGCGAAGTCGATGGTCACCAATGGCATGGGCGCCGCGCTCGACGCCGCCATCGCCGGTTCCTGGCGCGACCCCAAGAACGTCGCCCGCGACGTCTACCGCCATCCCAAGCAGACGCTGAGCTTCTTCAAGGTGCGCGGCGACCAGACGGTCATCGAGATCACGCCGTCGCCGGGCTGGTACAGCGAGATCCTCGCGCCCTACCTGCGCGAGAACGGCCAGTACATCGCGGCGGTGATCGATCCCGCCTCGCAGGCCGAGCAGAAGAACCGCGACTACTACAAGAAGAACCGCGACATCCTGCAGAAGAAGTTCGATGCCGACGCCGCGCACTACGACCGCGCGAAGATCGTCGCGTTCGATCCGAAGAACCCGGTGTTCGGCCCGGCGAACTCGGCCGACGTCGTGCTGACCTTCCGCAACGTGCACAACTGGCGCATGGCCGGCACCGCGCCGCAGATGTTCAAGGGCTTCTTCGACGTGCTGAAGCCGGGCGGCGTGCTCGGCGTGGTCGAGCATCGTGCGAAGGCCGACGTGCCTGACACCGACAAGTCCGGCTACGTCGGCCAGGCGCAGCTCATCGCGATGGCCAAGGCCGCGGGCTTCGTGCTCGACGGCACAAGCGAGGTCAACGCCAACCCGCGCGACACCAAGGACTATCCGGGTGGCGTGTGGACGTTGCCGCCGACCAATTCGCACGACGCGAAGGACGACGCCAAGTACAAGGCGATCGGCGAGAGCGACCGCATGACGCTGCGCTTCGTGAAGCCGCGTGCCTGACGACGCACCGGCGTGGGCCGCACGCGCGCCGCTCGGCGACGCGCGCTGGCGGCTCGTGCGCATCGCCCGGCGCGGCGTCGGCATGACGCTCGCCACCGCCGCGTTCTGGGCGGCGATGGCGGGCGTCGCGATGTTCGCCGGCCTCGATCCCGCACGCCTCGCGCTGTTCCTCGTGATCGGCGGCGCGCTGGTGTATCCGCTGGGTTGGGGCCTCAACCGCATGCTCGGCGGCGACCTCACCGCCAGGGGCAGCCAATTCCGCGGGCTGATCGGGGCGATCACCGTCGCGCAGATGCTCGGCTGGCCGTTGATCGTCGCGCTGCTCGCGTGGCGCGTCGAACTCGTCGCGTTCGCGCTGGCGGCGCTGCTGGGCGCGCACTTCCTGCCCTACGGCTGGCTGTATCGCGCACCGGCGTATGTCGCGCTCGGCATCGCTGCGGCAATCGTCGCCGCGGCCCTGCAGGCGTGGGCGCCCATGCGCGCGAACGTCACCGTGCCGGCGTCGATGGCGCTGCTGCATGCGGTCGCGGTGATCGCGGTGTGGCGACAGAACCGCGTCGAGGGCGCCGCCTGATGCAGTGGCGTGCCGACGCAGGCGATCGCGCATCGTGCTGATCGCGTTCAACAAGCCCTACGGCGTGCTCTGCCAGTTCACCGACCGCAGCACGCCGCCGCGCCCGACGCTCGCCGGCTTCGGCCTGCCGCCGGATGTCTACGCGGCCGGCCGACTCGATCACGACAGCGAAGGCCTGCTGCTGCTCACCGACGACGGCGGCCTCGCGCATCGCCTGACTGACCCCCGCCACAAGCAGCCGAAGACCTACTGGGTGCAGGTCGAAGGCGATCCGCAGCCGGCGCAGCTCGACATGCTGCGTCGCGGCGTCGACTTGAACGACGGGCCGACGCGTCCCGCGCGGGCGCAGCGCATCGACGCGCCCTCGCTGTGGCCGCGCGACCCACCGGTGCGCTTCCGCAAGACCGTGCCGGACGCCTGGCTCGAAATCGAAATCACCGAGGGCCGCAACCGGCAGGTGCGGCGCATGACTGCCGCCGTCGGCCTACCGACACTGCGGCTGGTGCGCATCGCCGTCGGCCCGCACCGGCTGGACGGCCTCGCGCCCGGCGAGTGGCGCCGCATCGGTTGAACACGCGCCGCGGCCGGGCGTAACTCGTTCACCAAACCTGAATAGGTTGCGCGGCATAAAGCGCAACCGTCTGTTAACGTCGATAGCTTCTGAACGCGCCACGGATGGGCGCTCCGCCGCGAGGGCGAATGGTCAGCAATACCGGCACTGCCGCGAGAATCCTGGTCGTCGACGACCAACCGGCGAACCTTCGTGTCGTCGGCATGCTCCTTTCGCGACAGGGCTACCAGGTCGTCACCGCGGACAGCGGGCCGAAGGCGCTGGAGATCTGCGAAACCGAACCGCCGGACCTCGTGCTGCTCGACATGATGATGCCGGGAATGGACGGCTTCCAGGTCATGGAAGAGATGCGCGCGGGCGCCGCGCCGCCGAGCCTTCCCGTCGTCTTCGTCACCGCCGCGCAGGATCGCGACCTGCTGCTGCGCGCGTTCGACGCGGGCGCGGTCGACTACGTCACCAAGCCGTTCCTTCCCGAGGAACTGCTCGCGCGCGTGTCCGCGCACGTCGGCCTCAAGCTCACGCGCGATCGCCTCGAACGCGTGGCGCGCGAACGCCAGGAACTCGTCAACCTCGTCGCGCACGACCTGAAGAATCCGCTGTCGTCGGTGCTGTTCGCGAGCGAGATGCTGATCACCGGCGCGACGAAGCCCGAGCGCGTGCCGCGCTACATGACGATGATCCACGAGAGCGCGACCGACGCGCTCGGCTACATCCGTCAGTACCTCGAAAGCACGGGGCGTCGCGACGACGACGGTGCGGCGACGGCGAGCGCGTCGCTCACCGCGACGATCGACTGGCTGGTGCAGCGTTACGAATACCAGCTGGAAGCGCGCGGCATCCGCGTCGACGTGCAGCGCCCGGCGAACGACGTGTGCGTGCGCATCGACGAGCGCGTGCTGCGCCAGGTGAGCGAGAACCTCGTCACCAACGCGATGAAGTACGCGCCGGAAAGCGAACTCACCATCGCGGGCCGTCCAGGCGCGCCCGGTTACTGGCAGCTGGTGGTCGAGGATCGCGGCCCGGGCATTCCGGCCGCGAAGCAGCGCGAACTGTTCAAGCCGTTCGTGCGCCTGCACGAAGGCGACGACGGCATTTCATCCGGTCTCGGCCTGTCGCTGGCGAAGCAGATCATCCAGAAGGCCGGCGGCCAGCTCTGGTACGAAGACCGCAAGAACGGCGGCGCGCGCTTCGTCATCGAGCTGCCGCAGAGCGCCTGAGCGCACTTCGACGCGCTGCGTCGAGCGCCGAACCCATCACCGCACAAACGAAGATGCCGCCGGAGGCCGGCGGCATCGACGGGTCGGCCCGGGCCGACCTCCTCTGGAACTCAGTGCTCGGTGCGCGACTCGCGCGTGCTGCGCGCACGGCTGGTCGACGCGCGGCGGGTGCCGGTGCGGCGCTGCGTGCGCGTGCGGCCCTGCGTCGTGTTGTCCTCGTCGGCGTTGCGCGCCTCGATGCGGCGCGAGCGGCCTTCGATCGCGCCGTCGTTGCCGTTCTCGGCACGCTTGGCGCGACGACGCGCGGCGTACCAGAGCAGGCCGGCGCCGGCCAGCGCCGCGCCGAACACCACCGGGTTGCGACGAACGACCTTGAGGCCGACCTTCGACGCGCCCTTCAGCGCGCCCAGCTTGGCGCCCGCGTCGAGCCACTCGCTCGCGCGCGGGGCGAGGCTGCCGATGCGGTCACCGGCCTGGCTGGCGAGATCCAACATGCGTTCGGGGAGACGGTCCAGCGTGCTCATGGCGGAAGTCCTGCGGGGGATCGAGCGCCAGTGTTGGCGCGAAATCGTCGAAGCGGCGTGAGAGCGGAGCGTCATCGCTGAACAGCCGCTGGCTCGCG